>JBOFRL010000097.1:0-68218 GCA_051650965.1 Vibrionaceae bacterium | reverse complement strand
GAAACATTGTTTTGCTTACAAAATTCGGTGGTTGTGCCACTAAACGCAGCGTGCTGCGCGAATAACTGCTGCCACTGTGCCTGAGTTCGTTTAATTGCCATAAGTTGCTCCAGAACAAAATGAAGCCACTATTTTCAAGTAGGTAACTTACCGATCCTAGGTGTGGTTAGCTAGACGCTTACGCAGTTCCATGCAAAATTCTCTCTATCAAAGCACGGATCGTTTCTCTTGCATGCGCAACCGCAAGGACGGTATTACTTACAGAAGCAAGCACATTACTTCTGCCTCTTTCTTGTTCATCAGCTTCTGCAGTGAAAGAATCTTTAATATATAGAGAAAACTCTCCATTATGACCTGGATCTTGCAGAATATGTGAAAACAGCAAATCACCACGAGGGGCGTCGTGAAATGCCCAGTTGCCCATGATCCTTGTATTTAAGATCACATCAACTTCATCTACGATCGCTTGCTCACCATTAACTCTCGCAAGTTGCTGCGTGGCCAATAAGAGATGATATAGCTGCGTCATCACTCGCTGCGAACCTGCCTGAACGACAAATGGCCCTCCCTGGGCTGCCCGCCTATCTATAAAGAAGAGGTCCTTGAGCTCCATGGGATCATTCAACATACCAATAGGATTTATCCTAGTATTTAAAATTTGCTCCATGCCTCTCACTAAAGCGGTTTGTTGCGCGGAGGGCATTACATTAAAAATGTGATCAGTTGCAGCTGTGCTCGAAAATACGCTACTTAAGTTTGTTGTTGTTGTTGCAATAAGGTTGGTTTGGTCTGCAGGCCAATCGGTTCGCCACTCACCAAGAGGATGATAACGTGCATTTATGCTAGCAACAGGTTGAGCTGGCAAAGCAGCAGCCGCTTGATCAGCAGGTTGTGGAATTCCAGTTTGAGCTTGCAAAAGTGGTGGCGCCGCTGGTTGACCTGTTTGTGGAACTCCAGTTCGAGCAGGCAAAGGTGGTGGCGCCGTTGGTTGACCTGTTTGTGCTGGTATCTGTTGTATCGCTGGTAGTGGCGCAGGGGCTTGCGGCGCAGCAAAAGCTGGGAAAAAAGTTGTAGCTTGCACCGGAGCTATCGCATGAAAACCTTGTATAAAACACTCTATAACATAACGTAACTGCATTAAGACACAAGAAGATGCAGACCCGATGACAGCATTAAGGTGTGAATCGTCACCGCCGGCTAAATAATAGCTAAGATAGTCTCTTGAAGTTTGCACTGAACGACTTCCACAGGCTTGCTCAGCATAATTAGCCAATGCGCAAAAATCAGCATATGCGGTATTTTCTGCAGTATCAAAAGCTGAAAGTAGCAGCTCCTCAAGCGTTACACTCTTAAGAGTTGATCTTACTGGAGCTGATAATGAAGGAGATTGTGGCTCTTGAAGCAGAGTTATTGCAGGAATAGGTCGCTGTATTAATCCATTTAAGCTTGCCATAAGTTGCTGCAAGGGAGCTCGCCCCTGCTGCGTTGTTGCAAGCTCTCTTAACGTTTTAAGCAGTAAGGCGACCATTTGCAGTGGATTTAAGCCACTCTTGATCCCTAAAGGACTTTGCGTTATTTCATTCACTACGGAGCGTAATAATGCCGCAGGATTTTCGTTATCTATGCGAAGCGCCGCCAAATCATAAGAAATTAAGTAACTCAAATATTGCAAAAGCTGCGAAGGATTGTCCAAACTATCCGCTGGTAGTGGTTGCCGATTTTGTGCAGCGTACGCCAGTTCTCTAATTGCCTGAAGAGCTCCATCTTGCTGTGGCGCGGCGGGAGAATGTCGTGGTCTCACAATTCGCTCCATTCTTTGCTCTAGGGATTGCAACGTTTGTGGGGCGATATGATAGAGATTAACAACGCTATTATCTGCTGTCCTCTGTGTTGTTATTATTGGATTTACAGGAAGAGGCGGAATGATCGCAGCATGTGGTATTGGTGTTTGCGTAGCACCTTGTGGCGATGGTGCCTCCCCCCCTTGCGCTCCTTGCGGAAGGGACGGTAAAGTACGTCGTGCTGGGGTAGGCTGTGCTGCAGTGCCTTGCTCTGAGGCTTCGATTTCATCAAGCTCTCTTTGTGCTTGCGCCAATGCTCGCTGTGCCCTATTTTGCAAGGCTACTCTGGCCGCATCTGACGTAGCGGGGTTGTTGGCTAAACTGTATGACTGCAGCGCAGCGCGAATAAGATTTGTAATATGTGAAAAACGCCCGTCTCTATTCGCTAATGCGCTTAGCTCACTAGTTAACGTTTGCTGCTCCTGCACATTTGCATTTGTTTGCGGCCTCGCGGCAGTTAAGTTGACAGCTAATATTTGGAATGAAGGCTGAGCGCTTACAGAGCTATTCAGCGCGCTAGCATTACCACTTAGCAAGCTCCTCAATGCTGATATTGTTGCATTTGTTGTAGAATTTGTTTGCATCTTGTCACCTAACTATAAAATTGCTTTGCAGCTAGTATTCGCTGATATGATCAACTGCTTAATAGTGTTCACCTGAATTGCTCAATTTCATAGAACCGGTAACAAAACAATTAAGTTTTTCAATTCTATTAAACGGATTATTTCTTTTAAGAAATCAATAGAGTCGTTAACAAAAAATGAGAAAAATAAAATAAAATTTAATAAAATTAAATAAAAACGATATAAAAAAAGCGCCCAATTTATTCATTTCCATTAGCGCAAAATATTTTTTGTTAATCAAGTGAAAAAATAAGTTCTTCAAAATTTATTACGCAACTTAGGAAAAACCTGAGCCCAATTTATCAACCAAGCTAAAAATCGCTGTGAAGATCCAAATAACTGATCCTGCCAGTGAAATAAGCGAGAGGTTTTTTAAAAGGCCACTGAGTTTTTCAATATCTTTAACAATTTCAACGTCGCACTTCTCTGCCATTTTTTTCACTGTTTCGGAAAAAGAGTCCATTCCAGAATAAACGCTTACCGTTAACAGCATTTCAGGCGTCAAAAATCCTGTATCAAGCGATTCTTTATAGCTCCGGCCAGATTTCATGTTGTGGATAAACTTATCAATGTGCGAGCCCATCCACGGTGAAGCGCGCTGTTTCATTAGGCTAAGCGCATCAACCATTGGGATGCCATTCATCATCAAGGTGGATAACATTCTTAAAAACAAACCTAACTGCAAAACTCGGTAGTAGTTGTAGGGAGGGATCTTATCGAGCAATAAATTTCTTATTTTGCCGCTGATCAAAGGCATTGACAGCCTGATGACAAATACTGAAACGACAGCACCAACCACCACAGTGATCATACCGCCGTTATAAAGATAATCGCCAAAGCCGTATAAATTTTTGGTTACTTCCGGCCATTTGTTGACCGGCATTACGCCAATGAACGTCGGGAATACTTTTACAGAGTACCCCATAATAACTAGCAAAACGACAAACAATAAAATAATGGGCGTAACCAATGCTTTACGTAGCAGCACCATCAGCTCATTATTTTTCTCTATCATGCTAACAAGCATGCGCAGCCCATTTAAAAGCTGGCCTGATTTTTCTGCCGCATTGATAACGGTAAGATCTTGAGGAGGAACAACTTCTGATAAAACTTCAGTTACCGACGACGAATCTTTCATCTTGCTTAGAATGAAGCGCAATTGGCGAATGAACTGCTTGCCATAAACGCGCTCGCCGTCTTCACTTTCAACCAGTTGCAGGGCGGTATAAAGCGGAATCCCATCACCGAGCAGGTCGGCTAATAGGTTATAGAGGATCAGTCTATTCTTTTGACTGATATACTGAAAAAACGATATTTTCATCTTCAAGCTCCATCTCACCGTATGACGAGTTAAAGTATTTGTTGCAAACGAGTCCTTCTAGGCAAAGATGGTAAATTTTATCTTTTATAGAAAACCCTTCACCGAGCCCTTCAGTGCTTCTTTTTGACTTGTTATATGCATAAATATCAACCCACTGCTGCTCTGATACCATTTTTAGCACTTCAAGATCCGGTATCATCTGCTCAATGACAAGCTTTCTTCCAACAATTCCTTTTTGCTTGCAAGTTTCGCAGCCATCGCCTTCATGCCTCACAGTACGGCCGTGGGCATTGGTGAATTCAACTGAGCAATCAGGACAGATAACGGGAACCAGCTTTTGGTTCATGACACCGACAATAAAGCCCGGTGTTGATAATTTATCTAAGCCAACACCTAAGCCATTTAAGCGCTGCAGCACACCAACGCAGTTACCCGCATGGACAGTGGTTAAACATAAGTGGCCGGACTCAACAGCAGATGCTAAGGCGCGCCCTGTATCTTGGTCACGAATTTCACCGATCATCAACACATCGGGATCGCGGCGCATCGATGAGCGCACGGCAACGGCAAATAAATTTTCGTCATCTTTAGATTTGGTTACAGAGCTTTGCTGCGCCCCTTCAATTACGTATTCCACGGGATCTTCGACCGTCAAAAAGGTGCCCGTCTCTTGATATTTGGTGTAGAACAGGTATTCCATATAGTTTTTCAGTGACGTCGACTTACCCGAGCCGGTTACACCCGACACAACAACCAAGCCCGATGGGTTTGAAAGAATACGGTCGATAATTTTTTCTTCAATTTTGCGCAGGCCAAGTGTAGAAAGATCAGTACACACTTGTTTACCCAAGTTTGGATAAATAACCCTTACAACAGCGTGATACGCACTTCCGCCTACGCCAACACCAAAAATAGGCATGTGCGCATAACGGAAGCGGTAACCCACGCGATTTACATCAAGCAAAATGTTCGCATCCTGCGGAGTTTTTGTGTTCCACGTTGTTTCTTTTGTCGATGCCATTACGTTATAAAGAACGAATAGCATCTCATCACACTCCGCCCCCATAACCTCTTGGTTTATTGTCATTTTTCCGTTAATACGGAACTTAATTCTCGCTGTACTATCACCACGTATAAAATGAACGTCACTGGCCTTTTGCTTTATCGCCTCTTCTAACACATTGACAATGCGCTCTTCTGACAAACTGCGATTAGGGTTCGCGTCATCAGAATTCCTTTTTAGAAATTGATTTTCTAATAAAGTGAAATGCTCATTGGTCGTCACAATGAAGTTAGAATCATCGCCACTGCGTTCATCGGATAGCTGGTAATTCATCAATAATTGATGCAGCTGATTTTCAGCAACAACTTGATACAAAATGCTATTGACTCTAGCAACAATCTGGTTGCTGTCCCGAAAGAATGACACTTTTTCTATGGAATCAAGCACATATATTTTCATAATGTAACGCTACTGCCGCCTTTTGAAAAAGTTACGGATTTCCCATCTATTTTCACAAGCCATCCTTGGTAACTCTGGCCATTGGCAAATGAAAGGGTTTTATCCTTGTGCTGTACAAACGCCTTAGTACTTTTTCCAGAGCCAATTAAATAAAGAAGCGTGAGATCCTTGGGAGAAAAAACTTCATTTCCAAATTCTCCTTCAGGTAAAATTGGCTGTGGCGAATTAGCAAAGGCATCTTTGTCAATTTGCATTTGCACTTCGTTGATCTTTTTTTGTAACTCCAATTTTTCCAATGTATTTTTCAGGCGATTAAGATCTTCGTAATGGCGCTCATATTCTACAAGATCACTCGCAGATAAAATCGTAATAGGAAAAAACAGTAATGCTGCAAATATTTTATATTTCATGATAAGTCTCTTTAAAAACAGTAATAACTCAATGAAATATTCATTCCCTTATCACTCATGGCTAATCTGTCATAGGTGATGATTTGGTCACTGAACTGATCATTTATAAAATCTATCGCAAGAAGATTATCCGTACTAAATAGCATATTTCCTTTTTTGATCTCTGCATATTTTGCCCAGTCATACGTTTGGCTCAGCGAAAATACAGACGATGGCATTGTTAAAGTTAATTTCTTTTGCGAGTCTGACTGAAACAGATTATTCAGCTGATAAGTTTTTGAGATAAAACTTTTGCAGTCAGACACATTATCCATATTATCTTTATAAACTTCATTTGCTTTTAAATTAATGTCTAATATCACGTCTTGAAAAGTCATTTGCTCTTCATTAAATATAGGTTCATAAGTTTTATCCCCCTTTTTTATAACGACATACTCAAACATCCTATTTGGTATTTTTTTGAATGATAAGTTGCATGAATTTACAGTGCAGAGTGCTTCATTTGCTCTCCAACCTGCAGCCTGCATGAACTTAAAATCACCCAAAAGAAGACCATACATTTTCTTTAATTCTTTTATATCACTTGATTGCAATATTGTATCTATTCCAGATGTATAGCTCGCTCGATCGTTATCTATTTTCATCTGTTTTTGTTTTGCCAATTGTGCGCTGGCATCAGTCCTAGTACGTGTTTTATAAAAATAACCCGTTGCAATAACAATGGAGAATATTATAAAAATCACTATATATATCATCACCGCTTTAGATGGCAATCTGATCTTATCTAAAACAACCATACATAAACTCCAGCGGCAAACAAGAGTACCGCAAAAAGATTCAGCAACACTATTGTCACAAATGACGATGATTTAACAACAATTGCATTTTCAGAGACCATCTTCGAAGCAGATTTAATATTTACTTTTCTGCCAGAGAAAAAACTTAGCTCTGATTTTGAAAAATCATCAATCATTTTTCTGCTTATACAAAAACAACGTTTCTGTATCCAAACAAAACCTGCTTGTTCGTCTTCATCTAAAACAACAATGCAATCTTTATACTCGTCATTATTTACACAAATAGGGGCGAGTAATTTTGTTTTTTCTTCATCACTAACAAATTGTTTATTTTTAGACAAGCAAAAATAAACATCCCCATTTTTCATTTTGACACTAATTACCGTACGCCATTTTTTAGCTAGGTAATTACGATAAGAATCATCGCCTTTTATTAGCCAGACAAACTCATCAAACATAGCTAGCCCCTTTTCGATACTGAGCTAGATAATTTGTAACTGTCGGCTCCAATTAATACGGCTATCATTCTGTCATCTTTTTTCTTTTCAATACCGGCGCCAAGCAGCTGCATACCTTTTTCATTATTTCTGGCGGTTTCGGTATAAAGGGCTATCATCTCGATGCTGCCAGAATCAATTGTGACAGTGGATAATGTTTCTGTTTCATCGATAGTCGGTAATTGCACGCCATCTAATGAACTTAATTTAACTAATTTCTTCTCAGTAAAACCGGATGTTAATTGAATACGGCCATCATCTAAAACTTTTGGCAATATTAATATGCTCAATCCCGTGGTAATTTCGCCCGCTTTAGTAGACTGGTTGATATTACCGGTATTATCGTTTTGCTCTCTTGTGATTTCTTGAATATACGATGTTGTGGTAGTCAAATTTATTGGCATGATGCGGTTAGGTAAACCGACCATTTGCCCTTTGCTGATCGTTTCTTGTGAAATACTTTTAACTATCGCATCAAGCCGCCCTTCTACTGAGCGACGCGTTCCTGCTAAGCCGCCGCCAACTTGACTTAATGAAATGGCGTCAACAATGTCGGTCAAAATGGTGTAATCATCACCGACTCTGTTAATACCAAATTTTGCCGCAAGTTGATCTATTTTTTCTTTGCTAATTGCAATAATTCTATATTTAACAGAAACCTGCATTTGACTTTCTTTTTTGAGTCGATCGAATAGCTCATCGAGTTCGTCGATAACCCAAGGCCTTGCCGTCACTTTAACGATTGAAAAATCTTCTAAAATGGTCGCGCGGCCATCTTCACCGATTGCGTCATCAAGGAATTTTTCCACTTTTTTCCAAGTGTCTGATTCCACTTTACTTTCTGAACTTGCTGTCAAGCCGCCGCTGTTCCCTTCACCACCACCAACGGAAAGCGCAGCTGACGCTTTATTACCATCAAGATATTGATCGAGGGTATAAGTTTTTGATGTGTAAAAGTTAACTTTGATGATGTCTTTTTCATCCAAGGTCATTGTAACGCCGTACAATTTGCCAAGGTAATTTAAAAAGTCACCCAAGTTTCCTTTAAATACCACTCGCTTTTCATCTTTATTAATTTGTTCGCGCAACTCTTCTTTGATGCTATTTATATCTGCGATATAGGATGGTCTGTTATATAAATTTTCCAACATATCTAATGTTTGATGGATATTCATTGGCTTGACGCCAAAGAAATCTATTGGGTCGCGATAATGTTTAGAATGCGTAACATTCTTTTCAACCGTGACGTAAGAGCCATCAAAAACACTGAAATTATCCGTCCTCTTATTTAAGGAAGAAATTCCATCCTCTATGATCTTATCTAAATTCTCATCTGCTTCAGGCGTATTTGACGTAAATGAACATGATGACAAAGATAATATGAGCGCTGCTGTAATTATGTTTTTTTTCATTTTAATTTCTCACTGAGTAAACCAGCACAACATTATTTTTAACATAGACATTCATGTGGACATCAATTCCCATGCCCATTAAATCTGATGCAATGTTTTTCAATAAAGGAATAAATGAATCATTGTAATAAACAACTTCATTTTCGAAAAATACATCATACTCAGTCTTCCATATTAATTTATAGCCATACTGCTTTAAGAAGAGATTGAGTTTACTTTTTAATGAATCGCCATTCTTTAAAGAAAGTGTGTAAGAAATTTTTACTGGATCTTCTTTTAATGTTGCTCTCGCCTCTGCTGGCATGGGTGAAACAAAGCTTTCTGCAGGCTTATTAGGGGTGTAGCTTATTGTTTGTATAGGAAGGCCTTCAACACTATTCGCTGCAGCGTAATTATTTTCTGCTTCTGTGATGCCTATTTTTGGAATTGTATTTACGCCATCAGAATAAGTAGTATCATCCACAATAGTTGCTGAATTATCTTCTAATTCGAATGGCTCTTCAGACACTCCAAAAAAATCATCTTCATCTTTATTATTGCTGGCATACATATCTGCTGAGCAGCCAGTAATAAATAAAAAGAACAATAATAGCAAACCTCTAACCATTTGTTATCCCTCACACCATTGCAGCGTAATAAATGATATCGAATTTGGATTTCTAATTACTGAGCTATTATTGTTTGCTTCAGAATAAGCAGAATCAATAGCAACAGAACCTTTAACAACCCATTCAGATTTATCTGTATCATCAGTCCATTCAAGTGACAAACCTGCAGTAAAAGCATGTTTACCATTTGCACCTTTTGTACCTTTACTCACTATATTACTTGGGTCTGTAAAATTTGTGCTGTTCTCAGAGCCAGTTGAAAAAGAGCTAGGCATCGCTACTATTTTTTCAACTGTTTTAATATTTCCTGTGTCATCAAATGGACACTTCATATGAGGGATCCTTACCGCATTCCCATTTGAAAAGGTGTGATAACCAACAATTGGCGGCGATCTTTTCACATCTTTTCCATATAAAAAATTAGGTGCGTCAACAACAATAGAATTCACTAATTCAGGGCTATCAGTAGAAGAAAAAGACGAGATACATGGCATTAAATTATTATTTTCTGTTGACCAACAAAGTGCCTTATCTTTTTCCATTGTGATTGAGCCATCTCTTTTCAAATATACGCTCGATTCATTGAGTCTTGTTCTTATTACTATTCCGATTTTTCTGGCTGTATCAGCTTCAGCTACAGTTTTAAATGTTTGCAATACCGTTAAATCATTACTTAATACAGTTTCTAATGAAACCCAACTTGCTTGATCAGGAATATGACCGAGTCCATTTTTATCATAAATAGCTAAATATATATTTTTATCAAAAACTCTAAAACCATCTTCTCTTTCTACATTCGATAATCTTGTTGCGACTGAAAGCATGTCATCGAAATAATTTATGTCATTTATTATATAATACGTATCGAAAAAAAATGGCGATGATATTATATCTGGCATAGCAATATTGTTATATTTTTTTAAATAAACGTAGAGACCTGTAAAACTCACCAACCCTTTAAATCCGTTATATCCGCAAGGAGCGATGTGTAATCCATTTTCAAGGTATTGCGAAAGATCACCACCTTCTGGACAACTTTCTTGTTTCATTGGCAAAAATTGATCGGTAACATAATATCTATCGTGCGGCCCTAATACTGGACCATCAAACTTATACTCAACATTGTGACGATAAAACAGTCCAAGTTGAGAAGCATTTCCTGTTGGATTTGGTTGAGTAAGCGGAAACTTTTGCGTTTCCAGAAAATCCCGTGCCCACTTCAGATCTTCAACCATCCTCTTTGCCGTACTATCTAGCACTCTGCTCTCCGCGTATCTCATAAGTTGGGTTCCGGCATATGCCATCACCCAACCTAATATTCCCGCGGCGAGAATTGCTTCTAGTAACGTTACACCCCGTTGCTTTAGCAGCATGTCTCACCTAATTACTCAATAACTAATTGATATTATCGGCCGCCGACATACACGTCGTAGAACGCATTAGCACCTGTTGAGCCGCCACATAAGTTAGTGATGTGCTCTAGGTTTGCTACGTCGAATTGCTGACCATTACCTGTAGGAGATTTGATAATGTTCATACCGGTATCTGCCACTGCATCAACATATTGATCTGGTGCAATGGTGCCGCCTGGTGCTGTGATTTGGATGAACGTAAAGAGATCCGTTGCAGATGTGATCACAGAGCGGCATTGCTCTTGGCTCAAGTTACCAACGCGAATACCAAAAGCTTTATTTGGCACGCCATTAACAGCTGTGGTTAGCACGTCAATTGGGTCACCTGTGAATGGGTTTAAAAAGTCAGTATCAGATGCACGTCCCATTGAAACCAACGCTTCCCTTAGTTGCTGAATTTCAGCTGCTGTTGACACTGCAGGGTAAGACGCTTTGCCTCTATATGTTTGAATAAGACCAGTTTGGATAGTATTTAATGCCTGGCTTAATTTAGAGATATTTTGGTTATCGATTGCACGTTGCGCGAGAACGACAACGCCCGCCGCAATAACCCCCATAATACCCAGAACGATAATGACTTCTAATAAAGTCATACCGACTTGTTTTTTCATTTTTTTTGCTGATAAGAACATACTTTTCTCCATTGCATTAATTGACTATGTGGGTAGTGATAAATAACTCTTTCACACGTACAAATAAAATCGAACAACCTAAATTCGACTCACGAAATACAAACACAACACACTAACAACCATAAGAAATCTACTAACGGCTTCTTACTCTTCGATCAACCTAAATGCCCATGGTTTCTGCACTAGATTGAATTTCCTTAAGTTTACGTTTAACTCCTTTTTTTTCACTATCAGAATTAAGACGTTAAATAAAAAACACTAATAACAACGGGTTAAATCAGTAATTAGAAATTTAAAAAAACATTAATTTTTTATAGAAATTTAAAAGTCGCAATAACAATATTTTTCTCAATTAACAGAAAATAAATATCTTTTTACTTTTAAAAAACTTTTATTCTGCTACGCGCTGATACATACTACTTGATCAGCAGCATGTGAAATTTATACAGTTGCTTTTAGCATGGCTAAATTCTCAAGATATGCTGCTTAATTAATTCAACAAGTTAATAACTGAGAGACCACTATGGATATCCATACTATTACCCAAAGTTCTCATCGCGACAGTGCACTTAGTAGCAACAAGGTTCTAAGAAATACCTATTTTTTACTTTCGCTAACTCTGCTTTGGTCATCCGCAATTGCTGCAATTTCAATGGCTATGGAGTTGCCACGGCCAGGGCTTATCGTTATGCTCGCCGGTTTTTATGGACTGCTCTTTTTAACCGAAAAAAATCGTAACAGCTCGCTTGGACTGGTATTCACCTTTTTATTCACGGGATTTCTTGGCTACACCTTAGGCCCCATCCTGAATATGTACATCAGCGCCGGCTTAGGCTGGGCAATCGTGCCAGCACTTGGCGGCACCGCGCTGACCTTTTTAGCGTGCTCTGCCTACGCGCTAACCACTAAGCGTGATCTCTCGTTCTTAAATGGCATGCTACTGGCTGGATTTATCGTTATTTTGGTGGGAACGGTAGCGAATATCTTTTTAAACATGCCGATGCTCTCTTTAGCACTCAGCGGCCTTTTTGTCTTGTTCTCAACCGCGGCCATTTTGCTCACCACACAATCAATCATTCGTGGCGGTGAAACTAACTACATTTCTGCGACAATTTCACTTTATGTTTCTATCTACAACCTGTTTTTAAGCCTGCTCCAACTGCTGGGCTTTTTAGGCGGAAACGACTAACGCTGCACTTTTAAAAAAAGCGCCCTCGCGGCGCTTTTTTATTGACAGGAAAAATAAAAATCTTTATTACTTCGCGCTGTTTTTGCTAAATGAGTTTTTCCTATGACGACGCTAGAAATTGCCGGAAAATCGGTCGCACTTGATCCTGACGGCTACCTGAAAAATCCTCAAGACTGGAGCGAAGCGCTGACATTTTTTTTAGCTGAGCAAGAAAAAATTGAGCTAACTCAAGATCATTGGGACGTTTTGTTATTAATACGTGAGTTTTACTTAGAATTTAACACCTCGCCACCGCTACGGATGCTGGTAAAGCTGTATGGCGAGAAAAAGGGGCTAGAAAAAGGCAACAGCAGTTTTCTCTTTTCCCTTTTTCCAGAAGGACCAGCCAAGCAAGCTGCCAAATTAGCCGGTTTGCCAAAGCCTGTTAGGTGTTTATAGAAAAAAAGTAATTGGCTTTATTTGATCGCAAAACCTTTCACAAAATACCACTCTAGCAGCTCATGGCGCAAAGAAGTCACCGTTGCACTTGCTGGCCCCTTTGTCAGCCATTCCAGCATCGCGTTAACTTGCGCCTTTTCACCGCAGATCAGCACTGTTACCTCGCCATTATCTTCATTTTTCGCGTAGCCAGTTAAGCCAAGCTGCAAAGCGCGATGCGCAGTTTGAAAACGAAAGCCAACCCCCTGAACTTTTCCTGAAACAACCGCTTTAGCGCAAATCCTATCCATAACCTTTCCTTATCACGTATTATTTGTAAGATCTTGATTGCCTTATTAACTTCTCTTTCCTACCTTAAATATTATTAAACCGTTCACTTAAATAGTGCCTATAAAATTTACGTGGCCAGAGTAAGAGGCTAGTTTGATGAAATTTTCTTTTAACGCATTGCTTTGTTTACCTTTTATTTTTACTTTAGCAGCAAAAGCGTCATCAGCTAACGCCGAGCCTAAATCAGCAATTACAGGTGAAATCGCGGTATTAGCGCTGCACATAACCACTAACTCTAATTTAAGCTCGATTGATGACACGACTCAGCTCAGCACGCTTAATAGTGAAGGAAAACAAGAACATCAAACGATTTTAGGTGGACTTGGCAAACTTGCATTTAATTTTGGCGACCAAAGAGCGCATCAGATCTTTTTAGGAACAACGCGCGAAGATATCGCGGTCGGATCGCTGGCCTTTGAAGTAGGCTATCGCTTAACGCTTGATTCGAAAACGCAAATTTCCTTCTCATACCTCCCGACCTTACTTAAAGCCAATGTCTGGTCTGATCCTTTCGTCACCGGCGCGCCGCGCACGAAAACCAAGCAAGACGGAGAAGCGTACCGCATCCAATTAAAAAATATCGCCAACACACCGCTTTCCTTTGACGTTGCCTACGCTTCGAGTGATATCGAGCACGAGCAAAGCGGCGCTTTTCTAGCTTTAAACGAAACACAAAAGTGGCAATTAGCGCGCTCTTATGACGCTTTTTACGCGCGAGTCAGTTTTCAACAATTTTTAGGCAAAGGCTTAGGCGTAACCCCTTCACTTTTTTACACAAATAGCAATGCCAAAGGTGACGCGCTCGCATTTGATGAAGTTGGCGCAAAACTCACTTACTTCAATTTTGCAGGGCGCCACCGATTCTTTATCACCGGCGCTTACAGCGAACAAAACTACAAAGGCTCCCACCCCATCTTTAGCAAAACTCGCGAAGATCAGCGCAGCAGCCTCTTTTTAACCTATGAATTTGCTGAGCTTTTTGGCCACCCGTCTTTGTCTTTGATTTCACTTAACGGCCTCTTTGTGACGCATTCAAATCTTGAATTTTATGATGAAAAACAGTACATGACTTCACTTGGGGTAAATCTTCGTTTTTAAACTTGCAAGATCAGTACGCGAAATTTTTTTCAAAATATTCATAGAGTTTGTGATAAACCGCATTGCGTGAAAGACAAAAAAGCGGATCCTTAAAGGTGCGATACACTGACATTAAAATGTTATAACACCGAGGATCCGCTATGGCTATAACCAAACTGTCTTATGAAAATCTGTATAAAACCAGTAAGTTAGCCACGCTAGAGATCTCATCCACCAAATTTTTACAACCCTTAGATGAGATTGTCGGCCAGCAGCGCGCAAGACAAGCGATTGAATTTGCGATGTCGATTAAAGATCGCGGCTATAACGTCTACGCTGTCGGCTGCAACGGTCTTGGCAAACGCACGATGGTGATGCGCTACCTCAACCAGCATTGGCAAAGTGACAGCGCGCTGTTTGACTGGTGTTATGTCAATAATTTTCAAGATCAACGTTTCCCCAGCCTCTTAAAATTGCCGGCCGGCTTTGGTACGCAATTTCAAAAAGAAATCGAAGGCTTGATGTTAAAGCTTGGCAAAGCATTTCCGCTGGCCTTCGACAACGACATGTACTATTCGCGCGCTGAAGCGCTGACAAATCGCCTCAGCACCCAGCAGCAAACCGCGCTTAAGGTGTTGCACGAAGAAGCGGCTAAGCACAATTTGCAGCTCGCGATCACCACCGAAGGTGAATACCAATTTACCGCGCTTAACGGCGAAAAACCGCATACAGAAGAAAGCTTTAACGCGCTACCACCCAAAGCGCAGGCCAAGTTTGCCACAGCGATCAGCGAGCTTGAGGTTAACTTGCGCCAATTAGTGCGCGATCTGGCCAGTTGGGAGGAGCAATATAGCGAAAGGCAGCAAAAGCTCGACGAGCAGATCACCAAAGAAGTGCTGCAATATCATATGGCTCCGCTGCTGGACAAATACCAAAAACAGAGCACCATCAAAAAATACTTAAAGCTGCTACAAGAAGATATCATTGAAAACATTGATATTTTTTTGCAAGAGCAAGAGGAGCAAGTCGCTCTCGCCTACGCGTCGCTGGATAAAAAACTGCCACGCCGCTATCAAATCAATGTGTTAGCCAGCAATACGCCAGATCAGCCGCCAATCGTGATCGAAGAAAACCCCAGCTACCACAACATTTTTGGCTACATCGAAAACACCACGGTCAAAGGAACCATTTTTACCGACTTTTCGCTGATCCGCCCTGGCAGCATCCACCGCGCCAATGGTGGCGTTCTGCTCATCGACGCGATAAAAGTGCTCGAGCGGCCGTTCGTTTGGGACGGCCTTAAACGCGCGCTGCAAAGCGGCAAAACCAACCTGCACGCACTGGAAAAAGAGGTCACCTTCTCAAGCTCGATTTCTCTTGAGCCCGAAGCGATGCCGCTTGATGTGAAGATCATTTTGTTTGGCGATCACCACACTTACAATTTGCTGCAAGAGCATGATCCTGAATTTAGTGAACTTTTCCGTGTCACAGCCGATTTTGAAGATACGATGGCGCGTGATGAGCAAAGTGAATTTCAGTTCGCCAAATTTATTTCCAGCATTTGCCATGAAAACAATCTGTTACACTGCGCGCCCAACGCTATCGCCAGAATAATCGAATACAGCGCGCGCAAAGCCGAAGCGCAAAACCGCCTGTCGCTGCATTCTGCAGACACCATCAATTTGCTGCGCGAGTCGAACTATCAGGCCAAGCTCAATCACGCCAACGTGATCAGCGCCTCTCATGTGGAAAAAGCGCTCGCATGCCGTGAAATGCGCCTAAGCCGCTACCGCGACGATCTGCTCGATAATGTGAAAAACAATATCATCTTAGTCACAACGCGCGGCAAAGCGGTGGGACAAGTCAACGCGCTCTCGGTGATCAGCACGCATGAGCACAGCTTTGGCATGCCAAGCCGGATCACGGCCACCACCTCTTTTGGCCAAGGCGAGCTTATCGACATCGAGCGCAGCGTGCGCCTTGGCGGCAACATTCACTCAAAAGGCGTCATGATTTTAACCGCTTATCTCTCTGCGATGCTGGGAAAACAGGCGCACATTCCGCTCACCACGCGATTGACCTTCGAGCAGTCATACGGCGCGGTGGACGGCGATAGCGCCTCCATTGCCGAATTTTGCGCAGTAATTTCAGCCATCACCGGCTTGCCGCTGCGCCAAGATTTCGCGCTGACCGGCTCTATGGATCAATTTGGCCAAGTGCAACCGATTGGCGGCGTTAATGAAAAAATCGAGGGCTTTTTTGATGTCTGTACGATCACCGGCACCAAGGCGAGCCAAGCTGTGATCATTCCGCGCGCCAACATGCAAAACCTCATGCTGCGCAAAGATATTATCCATGCCGTGAGCCGGAAAAAATTTCATATTTACGCCATCGACCATGTGAGCGAAGCAATCGAACTGTTAACCGGCTGCCGCGCCACAGATCCCGATAGTAATGGCCATTTTAAGCCAGGGAGCGTTTATCACAAGGCGATGGAAAATTTGAAGATGCTGCGTAGAAATGCGCGCAGCAGCAAACCGCGCTGATTGGCGGTTTTTCATACAAAAGGCGCCGAAGTTTGGCGTTTTTTGTGCTTTTGTAAAAAAAATTCTTGTGAAATAACAAAAGCATAGTATTATAAAAACACGCAGCGCATATTGCTTTTATGCCCATGCAACCCAATTTTCGGTGAATAGCGCAGTTTGGTAGCGCATCTGGTTTGGGACCAGAGGGTCGGGGGTTCGAATCCCTCTTCACCGACCAAATTCAAGCCTCAACTTAAGTTGAGGCTTTTTTCATGCTTCTTTTTTACTGATCACACGCAATAAAAAAGCAGCTTAATTAAGCTGCTTTTTTTACCTTTAGCCGATGTGCGTCATGCCGCTCATGTAGCTGCGTAAAACTTGTGGAATTTCAATACGGCCGTCAGCTTGCTGGTAATTTTCCAAAATCGCAACCAGCGTACGTCCAACCGCAAGGCCTGAGCCATTTAAGGTGTGCACCAGCTCTGGCTTGCTCGCGCCTTTACGGCGGAAGCGTGCTTGCATGCGGCGCGCCTGAAAATCGCCCATGTTTGAGCACGATGAAATCTCACGGTACGTGTTTTGCGCAGGCAGCCACACTTCCAGATCATACGTCTTCATCGAGCTAAAGCCCATGTCACCGGTGCAAAGCACCACTTTACGATAAGGCAATTCAAGCAGTTGCAACACTTTTTCCGCGTGCCCAGTGAGCTCTTCAAGCGCTTGCATTGACTCTTCAGGCTTTACAATTTGCACTAATTCAACTTTATCAAATTGATGCATGCGGATAAGTCCGCGCGTGTCGCGACCGTACGAGCCCGCTTCGGAGCGAAAACAAGGCGTGTGCGCCGTGTAACGCTGCGGCAGCTGCGCCTCATCCAAAATGGTGTCGCGCACAAGGTTGGTCAGCGGCACTTCTGAGGTTGGGATCAGCGACATGCCAACGCTCTCTTGCGTCGCAGGCTTCATGTTGAAAAGATCTTCGCCAAATTTTGGCAGCTGACCCGTTCCAAACAAGCTGTCTGCGTTAACAAGGTACGGAACATAATGCTCGGTGTAGTGGTGCTCTGTGGTATGCAGATCAAGCATGAACTGGCCGATCGCGCGGTGCAGACGGGCGATTTGCCCCTTCATCACCACAAAACGTGAGCCTGACAATTTTACCGCGCTGGCAAAATCAAGGCCGTCGCAAAGCTCGCCCAAGTCCACATGGTCACGCACCGCAAAATCGTAGTGGCGTGGCTCGCCCCAGCGGCTGACTTCAACGTTGTCTTTTTCATCTTTGCCAACCGGCACCGACTCATGAGGCAAATTAGGAACAGATTGCAAAATGGTATTGAGCTGCGTTTGTAGCTGGTTAAGCTGCTCTTTAGCAAGCTCAAGCTCGGCGCCAACGCCCTCCATCTCTTGCAAAAGCGTGCTGACATCTTCGCCCTTTGCCTTCATCTGGCCAATCAATTTTGAGCTGCCATTGCGCTTAGCTTGCAGCTCCTCGGTTTGCACCTGCAGCTGCTTACGCTGCTCTTCTAAGTTTTGCAGCAAAGTGGCATCCAGCGAAAAACCGCGTTTCGCCAAAATTTGCGTGGTCTCTTCAAGCTGCGCGCGCACGAGTTTTGAATCGAGCATAACTATCCTATTAAATTTAAAAACGTCCCACATTGAACTGTGTTTAGCCAATGTTGGTATTCGTTCTGGTGAAAGATAACAAATAACAACCGATTGAATTTATACTTATTTGTGCGTCTTTTGACTAGCGTTTTTGCGCACTAGCTTGATCAAGACGCGAAAGAAACGCCAATTTTTCGGCAAGTTTGCTCTCAAGTCCTCTGGATGTGGGCTCATAGTAGCGCTGCCCAGTAAGCGCAGGCGGAAAATAGTTCTCGCCCGCCGCATAAGCGTGCGGCTCATCATGGGCGTAGCGATAAGACTTGCCAAATCCCAGCTCTTTCATCAGCGCCGTCGGTGCGTTACGCAGATGCAGCGGCACCTCTTCTCCTGCAAAGGTGCGCGCGTCATGCAGCGCTTTTTCCCACGCAAGCAACGTCGCGTTACTTTTAGGCGCGCAGGCTAAATAGATCACCGCTTGCGCGATGGCGCGCTCGCCCTCGGCTGCGCCAACACGCAAAAAAGCGTCCCATGCTGAGAGCGCCACTTGCATCGCTTTTGGATCGGCAAGACCGATATCTTCAGAGGCAATCGCGACCAGCCGTCTCGCCACATAAAGCGGGTCGCCGCCAGCGCTCACAATGCGCGCGTACCAGTACAGCGCCGCGTCAGGCGCGCTGCCACGCACAGATTTGTGAAAGGCCGAAATCAAATCGTACCATTGGTCGCCTTTATGGTCGAAGCGCGCCACTTTCTCGCCTAACACCTGCGCGAGATCTTCAGCGCTAACGCGTTTGGTGCCATCGGCGGCAGGCACAACCTGATCGCAGAGCAATTCTAAATAATTTAAGGCCAGACGCGCGTCGCCCGCGACAAATTGCGCCAAGGCTTGGCAAAGTGGCTGCGGAAAATCAATGGCTTGAGCGCCAACGCCCCGCAGCGGATCGCGCAGCGCCCGCTCAAGCAGCGTTACAATCTCTTCACTTTCAAGCAGCTGCAATTTATAAACGCGCGCGCGCGATAAAAGTGCGTGATTAAGCTCAAAAGAGGGATTTTCGGTGGTCGCACCGATAAAGGTGATCGTGCCATCTTCGATGTAAGGCAAAAAGAGATCTTGCTGTGACTTGTTAAAACGGTGCACTTCATCAACGAAAAGCACCGTCCGTTTGCCCTGCGCTTTGCGCGCCAAGGCCAGTTGCAAAATATCGCGGATCTCTTTTGCGCCAGAATTAACCGCTGACAAACGTTCAAGGTGCGCTTTTCCCTGCTGCGCCACAAGCTCGGCAAGGCTGGTTTTGCCCGTGCCCGGCGCGCCCCACAAGATCATGGAGTGCAAATGGCCACTTTCGAGCGCGCAGTAAAGCGGGCGCCCTTGGGCTAAAAGATGCGACTGCCCAACAAACTCCGCCAGCGACGTTGGGCGCATGCGCGCCGCAAGGGGACGAAAATCGTAGGCAGGATCAGAGGCAAAGAGATCCACAGCAGCTCCTCAAATCGATGAGTGACAGTCGTTATTGACGCTGATCGTCAAACTCTGCGCCTTTAGGAATGGCAAAGCGAAACAGACGCGGATCCAGCGCTTTTGCTTGCCAATTATTAAAGTTGAAATGGCTAGTTTGCCCATCCTGCTCGACGACAAAAAAGCTTGTGATCTGCCCATTTGGCAGCACGTTAACCACAAACTCACGCGTATTTGACGATTTTATCGGCCTTAGCGTAAAAGCGTTGCCTTGCATCGACACGCGATAGTTAACCCAATCTTTAGGATCGTTGCGCGTTAACAGCACAAACGGCGTCTGCTCGGTCGCGTCTTTCAGCCACATCGCGCTCACCTGCTCTAGCAGCGGATCGTAATGCCAAAGCGTTTTGCCATCGGACACCAACGTGTTTTCATCAGGTCGCGCCACTTGCCAGCGAAATAAGTTAGGACGGCTAACCGCGACGGTGCCTTTGCCGCGGCTAAGCTCCCTGCGCTCAGGATCGGTAACAACCTGCTCAAAAGAGGCGCTAAAAGAGCGAATTTTATCCAGACGAGCACTCAACTGCTCCTGCGCGATGGGCGCGGCGTACGCATAACCCACGCTGATCATTGCAGCAAAACCTACCACCCACTGTTTCATCTTATTTTATCCTTCATCAAGCTGTGCAGCTCAGTGTACCTTAAGTCGCATTTTTTTACTCCTTAAGCTTGCCAAGCTGCTGCAGCATAAACTGGTTTTTTTATAAAAATTAAGCCTCTATGGGAGGTGGCGCGAGCACCTCGCGATTGGCGTTGTGGCCTGGCGCGCTGACAATGCCGTTCACCTCAAGTTGCTCAACAATGCGCGAGGCGCGATTGTACCCGATTTTGAAACGGCGCTGCACTGCAGAAACAGATGCTTTACGCGTTGAGGTAACAAATTCAACGGCTTGATCAAACAAAACATCGAGCTCATCGCCGTCACCACCAAGCGGCATTTCCCCAGGCAACAATCCGTCGCGCCCCTGATCGCTGCTGACAATTTCCTTAATGTAATTAGGCTTGCCGCGCGCTTTCCAGTTGCTTACCACGCGGTGCACTTCGTCATCGCTAACAAACGCGCCATGCACGCGCACCGGCTGATTAGAGCCATTAGGAATAAACAGCATATCGCCCATGCCCAGCAACGATTCGGCGCCGCCCTGATCCAAAATGGTGCGCGAGTCGATTTTGGTCGAAACCGTAAACGCCACGCGGGTCGGAATGTTGGCCTTGATAAGCCCCGTGATCACATCCACCGACGGGCGCTGCGTTGCCAAAACCAAGTGAATGCCGGCCGCGCGCGCTTTTTGCGCTAAACGCGCGATCAGCTCTTCCACTTTTTTACCCACCACCATCATCAGATCAGCAAATTCATCAATGATCACAACGATATACGGCAATTTTTCCAGCATCGGGATCTGCTCATCCATGCTGCTGCTCGAATTCCACATCGGATCAGGGATCGGCATATTGGCAGCGGCGGCTTCGTTAATTTTGTCATTAAAACCAACGATATTGCGCACGCCAAGCATCGACATTAGCTTGTAACGGCGCTCCATCTCCGCCACACACCAGCGCAGCGCGTTGCTGGCATCTTTCATGTCAGTGACCACCTCGCTAAGCAGGTGCGGAATGCCTTCGTAAACCGAAAGCTCGAGCATTTTCGGGTCGATCATAATAAAGCGCACTTCTTCAGGAGTCGCTTTATATAACATGCTGACAATCATAGAGTTTACGCCAACAGACTTGCCCGAGCCGGTCGTGCCAGCCACCAGCATGTGCGGCGCTTTGGCAAGATCGGTCACAATCGCTTCGCCAGAAATGTCTTTGCCGAGCACCACCGACAGCGGTGATTTTGCAGACTGAAAACGTTGGCTACCAACCACTTGCGACATAAAAACCGTTTCGCGCTTGGCATTAGGCAGCTCAAGGCCGATGTAAGGCTTGCCAGGGATTGCGTCGACAACGCGCACCGAGCTTGTTGCCAGCGAGCGCGCGATATCTTTAGATAACCCCATGATCCGGCTCACCTTTACGCCAGGCGCAAGCTCAAGCTCAAAACGGGTGATCACAGGACCTGGATAAATGCCTTTGACAGTCACTTTGATTTTGTATTCCGCCAAACGCTCCTCAATGGTGCGCGCTTTTTGCTGCAGCACATCGTCACCGACCGGCTCCACATTGCTTTTGGCAGGCTCAAGCAGATCAAGCGTGGGGAAAGGCTCGCTCGGCTTTGGCAAGTTGGGCTCATTTTTGACCAAAAAAGGATGCAGCGCAGGCTCTCTTTTGGCCGCGGCGGCATAAATTTCTTCCAAAATGGGCGGCTCAACGGTTGTAAACGGCTGCTCATGCTCTAACGCGGCGTCCACTTTTGTCAGCTGGCCGACTGAAATTTCAGTTTCTGCGGCAACCGACTGCTCCATTTCATGCGAAAGCGTAAAGGCGGGCGCCTGTTTGCTGGCGGTTTCTGCGTCACAAGCGGCGCTCAGCGCGCTGCCAAGGGCCGGCTCATCCAGATCAAAAACCGTTTTATCCAGCAAAGGATCGGCGTCTGGCGCTAAAGTGGTCGGCGCGCTAATGGCTGGTGCGCTAACCGCAGGCTCGCTGGAGAAAGGCGCGGCAACGGTGTGCACTTGCTCCTCCATTTGATTGCGGAGCGCTTCTTGCGCGGCGTTGCCGGCGGCATAAAAACTTTTCTCGCCCTTGCGCGCGGTGTCGCCCACGTCGCTGTATAAGATACTGTCTTGCGGGTCGATAGCAAAATCCGCCTCGTCAGCGCTGCTTAAAATGCTTGCGGGCGTCTCTTGCTGACGCACGACTTGCGGCGGCAATGGCGTTTCTGGCTGTGCAGCGGCCAAAATGTCACTTTCGCTCGCGTCATGCGCGGCTGGCGTACCAAAGCGGCTGGCAGCATGGTGATTTTCCGCCTGACCTTCGGCAATGTCTAATTCTGCAAACAAAATTGGCTCAGTGCGCAGCGAACGCGAAAAATCAGGATCGCGCTGGAACAAGCTTTTGTAGATACGGCGAAATGCCGACTCCGGCTTTTCGATTTTGTACGGCGGCGGCGCAATCGCAAGCTCGTCACTTGAGCTGACAAACAGCGGGTCAATGTGCGTGCGCGTGTTGCCGTTAAGCTCGTAGCCAGTCGCCGAGATGATCACCGAGCGCTCGCCGCGCACCGAATTGACCACTTTAGCCAGCGAATTGAGCACAAGCTCGCCGATCACATCCGCAATGGTCAGCCATGAGATCCCTGTTAACAAGGTAAAGCCCGCCGCCCAGAAAAAGAGCAGCACCAACGTGGTGCCGAGCTGATTTAGCATCGGCAGCCCCACTGTGACCACCACATCGCCAATCACGCCGCCCGAGGCAAAATAGCCAAAATCGTCAAAATTTAGCGTCGCCAGCGCGCAGCTGGTCAACAGCAGCACCACGCCACCTAAAATTTTTGCGCCAAGCAGATGATAATTAAGCTCTTGCTCCTTATCGCGGCGAAAAACAAACCAGCCGCCTAAAGCGAGCAAAAATGGCAAGGGGTAGGCTTGCAAACCAAAGGTAAAAAAGAAGCTATCTGCGACCCACGCACCTGCGCCGCCCGCTGCATTTTTCATCGGCCCATCCCAAGCGGTTTGGGACCACGAAGGATCATTTGGATCGTGGCTAAAAAGCGCCACAGTCAAAAAAATGGCCAGCAGCATCACTATAATAAAAGCGCTCTCTTGCAAGCGTTGCTTGCCATTGAGCTTACTTACTAAGGAAATCCGTTTTGGGTTTTGTCGTAAAGAATGCTTCATCGTCACCTGATCAACTATCTGTTCTTTTGCTGATTAAATTAGATCAAACACCACGCTTATTTCAGGATCAAATGCGTGGTCTGCTTGACCTCTTCCATTACCACATAGGTTCGTGTGTCATTGACGCCAGGAAGGCGCAATAACGTCTCTGACAACAATTTTCGATAACCTGACATGTCAGGAACACGCACTTTTAACAGGCAGTCGAAATCGCCTGAAACAAGATGACACTCTTGGATGGCATCAAGCTCGCTAACTGCCTGATTAAACTCCTCAAAAACGCCAGGCAAACCGCTTTGCAAAGTGATTTCCACAAAAACCAGCAAAGAGGCATCGAGCAGCTTTGGGTTGAGCTGCGCGGTATAACCTAAAATGTACCCTTGGCGCTCTAAACGGCGCATGCGCTCAAGGCATGGCGTTGGCGAAAGTCCGACCCGTTTTGACAGCTCAACGTTGGACAAACGGCCATCTTTTTGCAATTCATTCAAAATATTGCGGTCAGTTTTATCTAACTCTTTCATCAGCTTTTGTTTACTCTGCGTCATGAGTGAATTGCTCCTTTTAACTACTTTTCACCAAAAAGCACCGCGTTTTCACTAAAAAACACTGCGTCTTTAAGCGATAACAACTTAAATGCACTGGTATTAACAAATAAGCGATATACTAGCGTTAAATACAAGGCCATCGCAAACATCTCCCCTTCCCGCATACGAAAATTTGGAGCGAGCCGGCTTGCGCAAAAAAGAACGATACAACTAACACTTTCATTACTGGAGCGTTTTTTCTACAATCACGGCTCTATTTTTTTCAAGGAGCACTTAATGTCCAGCCCAAAACATGCCCGTTTGCTGATCTTAGGATCAGGCCCTGCCGGCTATACCGCAGCCGTTTATGCGGCGCGAGCCAACTTAAATCCGGTTATGATCACCGGCATGCAGCTTGGCGGCCAGCTCACCACCACCACAGAAATAGAAAATTGGCCGGGCGCGTCGGCGGATCTCACAGGTCCCGCCCTGATGGAGCAGATGCAAGCTCACGCCATGCGCTTTAATACCGAAATCATTTTCGACCAGATCCACACCGCGCACCTTGACGAGCGCCCGCTGCGCCTTGTTGGCGACGAAGGGACTTACACCTGTGATGCGCTGATCATTGCAACCGGCGCCTCTGCGCAATATTTAGGGCTACCCAGCGAAGAAAAATTTAAAGGCCGCGGCGTTTCAGCTTGCGCCACTTGCGACGGATTTTTTTATAGAAACCAAGAAGTTGCCGTTGTTGGCGGCGGCAACACCGCCGTTGAAGAGGCGCTCTATTTGGCCAACATCGCAAGCCACGTGCACCTCGTGCACCGCCGCGGACAATTTCGCGCCGAAAAAATTCTCATCGACCGTTTGATGGAAAAAGTAAACGCCGGCACCATCATTTTGCACACCGACTGCGTGGTGGATGAGATCTTAGGTGACGACGCTGGCGTAACGGGCGTGCGCCTCAACGCGACCAACAGCGCGGAGCAAAAGGAAGTCGCCGTATCAGGCGTCTTCATCGCCATCGGCCACAAGCCAAACAGCGCCATTTTTGCCGAGCAGCTTGCGATGCATCAGGGTTATATTCAGGTGCAATCGGGCCTTAACGGCAACGCCACCCAGACCAGCGTCGCTGGCGTTTTTGCCGCAGGCGACATCATGGATCACAGCTACCGTCAGGCAATCACCTCGGCGGGCACAGGCTGCATGGCGGCGCTCGATGCTGAACGTTACTTAGATGAGCTCTTAAAATAAAAAATTTTGCAAAGCGGCGATCAAGGCCGCTTTTTGCTTTTTTTCATGCAATTTCTTACCCTTTTTGTTTAAAAAAATTTGCCACGCCTGATCACAACGTGTTGAATAGAAAACGCTTTCTATGGCAAGGACAAAAAAAGTTTTTGCAGCAGCTCTATTTTTACCTTCATAGCATTTAATTACATCTATCCAGGACGCCACAGATGGAGAAGCAACAACGTGCGCTCAATGCATGGCTTCGCAGCCAAAGCAAACTTGGGAAAAAATGGCTCGCTTTAAGTGTGCTGCTCGCGTTTGCCGCCGGCCTTTTTTTGCTGGCACAAGCGGGGCTACTTGCGCACATTTTGCATGCGCTGATCATTGAGCAGACCGACAAACAGCAGCTTATTCCCGCCTTTTTATTGCTAGCGGGCGCAATTTGCCTGCGCGCGCTGTGCAGCACTTTTAAAGAGATCGTCGCGTATAAAGCGGCCGAGGCGGTGCGACAGCAGATCCGCAAACAGCTGCTCGATAGGCTGCAGCAACTTGGCAGCGCCACCATTCAGGGAAAGCCTGCTGGAAGTTGGGCGAATTTGCTGTTTGAACAAGCTGAGCAGCTGCACGATTTTTTTGCACGCTACCTGCCACAGCTTGCCATCGTCGTACTGCTGCCGCTGCTGATCTTGCTGGTGGTTTTCCCGCTTAACTGGGCGGTAGGACTCATATTTGTGCTGACCGCGCCGCTTGTGCCGCTGTTTATGATCTTGGTGGGCAAAGGCGCCGCCGACGCCAACCGGCGTAACGCACGCGCGCTGCAACGCTTGTCGGCCTTTTTTTATAACCGCCTGCAAGCGATGGAAACTATTCGACTTTTTGATCAAGTGAGCGCGCAAAGCCAAAAACTTGAAAAGGCCTCGCAGGCATTTCGCGTCCATACCATGGAAGTGCTGCGCCTTGCGTTTCTCTCATCGGCGATTTTGGAATTTTTTACCTCGCTCTCCATCGCGCTCACTGCGGTTTATTTGGGCTTTAGTTATTTAGGCGAGCTCAATTTTGGCCATTACGGCGCGCCGATCACGCTGTTTACCGGCCTGCTGCTGCTGCTTTTGGCGCCGGAGTTTTATCAGCCGCTGCGCGAGCTTGGCACGTTTTACCACGCCAAAGCGCAGGCACTTGGCGCGGCCGTCGCGCTTGTGGATTTTTTCAATCAAGCGGATGATTTACTTAAAAAAAATAATGGGTTGCCGACAGCAGAGCTAGAACAAATTTCGCTCGCACCAGGCGCTATCACGCTAGAGGCGCGTGAATTAGTTGTGCTAAGCCCTGATGGCACGCCGCTGGTCGGGCCGCTTAATTTCACCATTAACGCCGGCGAACATGTGGCGATCATCGGTCACAGCGGCAGCGGCAAAACGAGCCTTTTCAATGCGTTACTTGGCTTTTTGCCCTATCAAGGCAGCCTCACTGTTAATGGCGTAGAGCTTAAGCAATGCGAGCTCTCTTCGTGGCGCAAGCAGATCAGCTGGGTTGGGCAAAATCCGCAGCTTTTTCATGGCACTGTGCGGGAAAACATTTTACTTGGCGCGCCGATGATCGCCGATCAGCAGCTGGCGCCCATTTTATTGTTTTCGCATGTCGATGAATTTATTAATAAATTGCCTAGCGGACTTGATTATGTGATTGGCGATCGCGCCTCGGGCCTGTCGGTTGGACAAGCGCAGCGCATCGCTCTGGCGCGCGCACTGCTGCAAAACGGGCAATGCTGGCTGCTTGACGAGCCCACCAGCAGCCTTGACGCGGCCAGCGAGCAGCAGATCAATCACAGCTTGCAGCATGCTACACAAGGGCGCACCATGCTGCTCATTACCCACAAACTCGACCCAAGCGTCACCTACGATCAAATTTTGCATCTGCATCAAGGCGTTTTGGTCAACAACGTTCTGCCTGCTGAGGTTTTTTGATGAAGACATTGCAACCTTTTTGGGCGCTTTACCGCAAGCACTGCGCGCCTTTGGGCCTTGGCATTTTGCTCGCGCTGCTCACGCTTTTGGCTAGCATTGGCCTTTTGACGTTGTCTGGCTGGTTTTTGTCGGCGTCGGCGGTCACCGCCTTAAGCGCGGCCACCTATTTTAACTATATGCTGCCAGCCGCGGCCGTGCGCGGATTGTCGCTGATGCGCACCGGCGGACGGTGGACGGAGCGCGTTGTCAGCCATGACGCGACGTTTAAGCTCCTCACCTCGCTGCGCCAGCTCTTTTTTGACAAACTCGCGCCGCTCATTCCTGGCAAAATCGCCAATATCCGCGACGCCGATCTGCTCAACCGCATCACCGCCGACGTCGATGCGATGGATCACCTTTATCTGCGCCTGATCAGCCCGCTGGTGGCCGGATTTGTCGCCATTCTCCTGTGCAGCATGTTTATCGCTTGCTTTGATCTGCAGCTTGGCATGCTGCTGGGCTCGATTTTGCTGCTGTTCTTATTGGCGCTGCCCGTGATTTTCTTTTACCTTGGCAAACCGTACGGTAAAACGCTGACGCAAACCAAATCGCAGCTGCGCGTTGCGCTGCTCGACTGGCTGCAAGGCCATGCGGAGCTTGAGCTTTTCGCTGCCAGCGCGCATTACCGCAGTAAAATTGAGCAGCACGAGCAAGCTCTGCTCGCCGCGCAACAAAAAATGAGTCAGATCAGCGCATTTGCTAATGGCCTGCTGATCGCCTGCGCAGGTTTTAGCACTATCGCGATGCTGTGGTTTGGCGCAGATGGCGTGGGCAGTGAGATCGCCGATCCCAAATTGGCAATGGTGGTGTTTGCGACCATGGCAAGTTTTGAACTGCTGCTGCCGCTCGCGGGCGCGTTTCAGTTTTTAAGCCAGACTACACAATCAGCCGAACGCTTGACCGAAATTTTACACGCGGTGCCTGCGGTCAGCTTTGCGCAAGCGGCCAATGAAACACCAGCCGCGCCACAAACCTGTGCGCTGCATTTTGACAACGTCAGCTTTAGCTACCTCAATGCGGTGCAGCCGGCGCTAGCCAACATCAGCTTCTCGCTAGAAAAAGGCCAAAAGCTAGCCGTTCTTGGCAAAACGGGCTCAGGCAAATCGACACTGCTAAAGCTTATCACGCGCGCATTTGCGCCAAGTTGCGGGCAAATTTACCTCGATGAAAAGCCCATCGACGCATTCAGCGAGCGGGCGCTGCGCTCGGCGGTAGCGGTGGTCAGTCAGCGCGTCGATATTTTAAATTGCAGCTTGGCAGACAATTTGCGTCTCGCCAAACCTGCAGCGAGCGAGCAAGAGCTGCTCGCGATCCTTGACAAGGTTGGGCTTTCGCATCTTGCTAAGCACGGCCTTGAGCAGTGGCTTGGTGATGGCGGAAGGCCGCTTTCGGGCGGAGAGCAGCGGCGTATTGGCGTTGCGCGCGCGATCTTGTATGACGCGCCGCTTTTGCTGCTCGATGAGCCAACCGAGGGGCTCGATCAAGAGACGGAGCAACACATTTTGCAGCTATTGCTTGAGCATGCACACAATAAAACGCTGCTGCTCATCACTCACCGCTTGGTGCTGCTTGAGCAGATGGACAATTTGCTGGTACTCGAAAATGGCCAGCTCGTTGAGTTTGGCTGTCACGCCACATTAATGGCAAACGCCGGCCGCTACGCGAGCTTTTATCACGCCAATCAAGTGTATGGAGAAAAGAAGTGACCCTTTACTTGCCACAGCTTGATCCTGCTTTTCCTGAGCAATTTCCGCCGCTTAACTTAGCGCGCACCTCACCCGATGGGCTGCTTGCATTTGGCGGCGATCTTAGCTGTGCGCGGCTGCTCGCCGCTTACCGCCAAGCGATCTTCCCTTGGTTTGATGCAAACTCGCCTTACCTGTGGTGGTCGCCGGCGCAGCGCGCGGTTTTTATCCCTGAGCAATTTCATGTCAGCCGCAGCTTAAAAAAATTTCAACGAAAACAAAACTATACCGTTACGATCAATCACTGTTTTGCTCAGATCATACGCCACTGCGCTTTGCACCGCGGCGCTGAGCAAGTGTGGATCACCGAAGAGATGCGCGCGGCTTATACTGATTTACACCATAAAAATCATGCGCATAGCGTTGAGGTGTGGCAAGACGGGGAGCTTATCGGCGGCATGTACGGCGTGGCAGTAGGCGCGCTTTTTTGTGGTGAGTCGATGTTTTCGCTCAAGCCCAATGCCTCCAAAGTGGCGCTGTGGTACTTTTTACACCACTTTGCAAAAAATGGCGGTAAGCTGTTTGAATGCCAGATTTTAACTTCGCACCTTGCCAGCCTTGGCGCGCGTGAGTTAACGCGGCAAGAGTACTGGCAATGCGTGCAAATTTTGCAAAAAGAGCCATTGCCGCGCGCTATATTTGCGCCGCAGATCATCACACTGACATAATGTGCGGCGTTTTTTTACTCACAAGACGCCATATTTGCATAGAAATCAACCACTGTTTTTACTTGCGTAACAATTATGGTCAACAAGTAATCGATAATGCGTGTTATGCAGCAATTTTCATTAAACAACAGTGCCGAGTTGATTTTAAATTATCTACAATACAATAACTTATCCCTGACTGAGCTGTGATCCTATGCACACGCCTAAATTATTACTTGTTGCCTCAACCATCAGTTTATTCTCTTTTGCCGCTGTGGCGGAAGACGATAAAAAGTCTTTGAATTCTAGCAATTTTAGCTATGACTATTTTGAAGCGCGTATTGGCGCAAGCCCTGTAACTTACGGATTAGGCGCAAGTTTTTCTGTTCATCCCAACGCACACATCCGCCTGCGCGCAGACAGCCGCTTTGAATCTGACGTAGATGGCAATCTTTTATTTGGCTTTCACACGCCAGTCAATGACTGGGCCGATATTTACGGCGAGTTCGGCATGCGCGCGGTTGTTGACGTGCCAGACTATCTAAACGGTGACACCAAATTTGGCGTAGAAGTGATCCTTGGCGCGCGTCAATGGCTAGGGCCACAATTTGAGCTTGGCGCAGAAGTGGGCCACATTAACTTTCGCCACAAAAATAGCGTGCTAGGCGGCGTTTCTGGACGTTTTCATGCGACAGAGCTTTTTTCTATAGGAATGCAAGCGCGGATCAATGACGTTTACGGCGATCACGTGATCTTCTCTACTCGCTTTATCTTTTAATTTTCGCCACTTTCGCTATAAAAAAAGCCTCAACGAGGCTTTTTTATTTTTTGCTACAAAAGGTGGACAATTTTTACGCCGCTATATCGCGAATAAAAAAGTCTACACTCTCTCCAAGTAGCTGTTTAACTTGGTCGCTACCCATTTGCTGATAAAGCTGCTCAAGATGCGCTTGTGCCTGCTGTTTACTTAAAGTGTCGCCAAAAGCTGACATCACATAGTAACGAATGCAGTTAGCAAATTTGCGATCTTGCAGCGCCGCGCGCCACGAACTTTCGATAGTTTTAGACGACGTTGTGTCAATACTGGCTAATACATAGCTTAATATTTCACCTTGAAAAACTTTCACCATCTCATATTTCGTGGGGACAACTCGCTGCACACCACTGCGACTCAATTTTAACATTTTCGCGATAGTTCCATAGGTGACAGCTTCCCACCCTTGAGTCATGAAAATATCGATTATTGCTTGGTGAATTCGGCTTTCCGTTTCCTGGGCGCCTTGTTTAGTATTTTTTGCCACAATAAAAATGCGTTCTATTTAACGTGGCTTGTATTCTATTTCATTATGTTATTTCACGAAACTAATGATGTAAAACATAAACCGGATCTGCTACGTTGCTGCCAAAAAAAAGCGATAACGGGTGTGATGAGCGTACTTTTGTCCAGCTTTTAACAATCCACTTTGCGCCTTCCAAGCCGGCACATTGACCGCATTGGGGAAAAATTGCGTCTCCAGCGCGACGCCAGCGTGATCCGCATACTCACAACTCAAGCCTTTATTTCCAGACAAAAAGTTGCCGCTATACACCTGCACCGCCGGCATTGTGGTGGCAATTTCAAGGCGCACTTGCTGCAAAGGACAGAGCAGCGTCAGCGCCGTCTGCTCGCCATCCGTTTTATCGCCATCAAGCACGAAGCTGTGATCATAGCCTTGAGCAAATTGCTGCACGGCCGGATCGGCAATTCTTGCGCCAATACGCTGGCGCGACGTAAAGTCAAAGCTGCTGCCCGCAACCGGCTGCATGGTGCCAACCGGCAACATCTGCGCGTCCACAGGCAAATAGTGACTTGCGCAAATTTGCAGCTGATGCGCAAGTGCATTGCTTTGAGGATCGCTGGCGCAAGCTTCGCCGCTTAAATTAAAGTAAGCGTGGTTGGTCAGATTAACCGGACAATCGGCATCGCAGTGCGCTTCATAGCGCACCGTGACTTGGTTATTGTCGTCGAGCTCAAAGCTGACGCGCACCTGCAAATTGCCAGGAAAGCCCTGATCGCCATCCACTGAAGCGAGCGAAAAAACTGCGCGCTGCGCTGAAGCCGACTCAATGTGCCAGCGGCGCTTATCAAAACCGACTTTTCCGCCGTGCAGACACTTTTCGCCCTCGTTCGCATTGAGCGCAAAGCGGCCCCCATTGAGCTCAAAACTGGCGCGCGCGATACGGTTGGCAACACGCCCCACCGTGGCGCCAAAATAGGCGCCTTGGCGTTGGTGTTCAAGCATGTTAGGCGAGCGCAACAGCACCTCACGCCGCGCGCCGTAAGCCGGTAAATTGCAGCTTAGCCACGTCGCGCCAATATCCATCAGCGAAACCGTCATGCCACTTGCGTTGTGCAAGTGGATGATTTTTGCCGGCAAACCGTCCAGCGCAGGCGTTTGCGTCATCGCCTGCTCTAACGGGGAAAAATGCGCAAACTGCTGCATTACAAGAGCTCCAACACACCGGCGCCATTTTGCGCTTTGCAGACGTAGATGGTCTCTTTTAGACCGGTCTTTGCCTGATATTGCTGCGCAATCGCCGCTTTCACTGGCTCAACCAGCGCAGGTGGCATCAGCGCCACCACGCAGCCGCCAAAGCCGCCGCCCGTCATGCGCACGCCGCCTTGCTCGCCGATCACGGATTTGACTATCTCCACCAACGTGTCAATTTCACTGACGGTGATAGCAAAATCATCGCGCATGGACGCGTGAGATTGCGCCATCAGCTGCCCCATTGCCGCCAGATCGCCGCCGCGCAGCGCGTCTGCCGCAGCCAGTGTACGCTCATTTTCGGTGATCACATGGCGCGCGCGCTTTGCGACCGTTGCATCAAGCAGGTTTTGCTTTTGCGTAAACTCAGCCAAAGTCACATCGCGCAACGCTTTGACGCCAAAGGCTTTCGCCGCGGTTTCGCACTGCTGACGGCGCGTGTTGTATTCGCTGTCGACAAGGCCGCGCTTTTTGTTGGAGTTAATGATCATCACCGCCATATTTTGCGGCATGCTCACCAGCGTGGTTTCCAGCGAGCGGCAATCAAGCAGCATAGCGTGGCTCTCTTTGGCTACCGCCGAAATCATCTGATCCATAATGCCGCAGTTGCAGCCGACAAACTCGTTTTCCGCCTGCTGGCCGATCAATGCAATCTTCGCCTGCGACAAACCAAGGTTGCACAAGGTGTTAAAGGTTTGACCGATCACAACTTCAAGCGCCGCCGACGAGCTAAGCCCCGCGCCCTGCGGCACGTTACCGCTCACCACCAAATCAACGCCGCTCAAACGGGCGCCATTTGCCTGCAGCACGCTCACCACGCCGCGAATGTAGTTGGCCCACATTTTGTCTTGCGCTGCAACGAAAGTGATTTTTTCATCAAGCGAAAACTCATCTTGCGCATTGTTGTAATCAACCGCAACAACGCGCACCACGTTGTCAGAGCGCTTCGCCGCTGCAACCACAGTCATGTAATCAATCGCGCAAGGCAGAACAAAACCGTCATTATAATCAGTGTGTTCACCGATCAAGTTGACGCGCCCTGGCGCTTGCAAAATGTGGCTTGGCATGTAACCGAGCTGCTCAATAAATACTGTTTTTACACTTTGGCTTAAATGGGTCATGGCTTTTTCCAAAAAATTAATTAAATCAAAAAAATAAGCTGTTACTTGGCTTCTTTATAGTGCACATCACTCACTTCGCGCAGCCTTGCAGCGGCTTGCTCAGCGGTGAGATCGCGCTGACTTTCTGCCAGCATTTCAAAGCCAACCATAAATTTGCGGATAGTCGCGCTGCGCAGTAGCGGCGGATAAAAGAGCGCGTGCAGCTGCCAATGGTCGATATTGCGGCCAGCGTGCTCTCTTCCTTGCGCGGCAAAAAATGGCGCATAATGCCAGCCCATCGAATACGGGAAGGCGCACTGGAAAAGGTTGTCATAGCGGCTAGTGAGCTTTTTAAGCGCCACCGCGAGGCAGTCGCGCTCCTCTTGTGTCAGCTCGTCCATGCGGCGCACATGGCGTTTTGGCAGCAGCATAGTTTCAAACGGCCACGCCGCCCAGTAAGGAACAACGGCCAGCCAGTGCGGCGTTTCAACCACGATGCGGCTGCCATCTTTAAGCTCAGCGGCTGCGTAGTCGACCAGCAAATTGCTGCCATGCTTTTGATAATACTCAAGTAAATTTTTGTCTTTGCGCTCAATTTCGTTGGGCAAAAAACTGTTAGCCCAAATTTGCCCGTGCGGATGCGGCTGCGAGCAGCCCATCATTTCGCCTTTATTTTCAAACACCTGAACCCAAGGGTACTGCTGCCCGAGCTCATTAATTTGTTCATTCCAGGTGTCGATCACGCCGCGAATTTGCGCAAGCTTTAGCTGCGGCAAAGTCTGGCTGTGATCAGGCGAAAAACAGATCACACGGCTTAAGCCACGCGCGGCTTGCGTTTTAAACAGCGCGCTGTCACTGCGCGGCGCATCAGGCGTTTCCACCGTGAGCGCGGCAAAATCGTTGGTAAAGACATAAGTACCTGAATAATCAGGGTTTACATCACCAGATACACGCGTGTTGCGCGGGCACAAAAAGCATTCTGCTTCGTAGCTTGGCAAGCTTTTCGTTTCAGCAGGCTCGGCTTGGCCACTCCACGGACGCTTGGCTCGGTGCGGAGAAACCAAAATCCACTGCCCAGTCAATGGGTTATAGCGGCGGTGCGGATGTTCTGTCGGATCAAATGCAAACTGTGGCATGCGTCGTCTCTTATGACTAATAATTAAAATTTAAAAATTGATTTGTAAAGCAATGGGTTGCAATCAAAACACACTATTTCAGTAACCTTCTGGGTTCTTTGATTGCCAGCGCCAAGTGTCCTGCGTCATTTCGCTGATGGTGCGCTGCGCTTTCCAGCCCAAAACGCGCTGCGCTTTGTCAGTGCTTGCCCAGCACTGCGCAATATCGCCGCTGCGGCGCGCGCAGATCTGATACGGAACCGGCTTGCCACATGCGTCGCTGAAAGCTTTGACCATCTCAAGCACGCTGCTGCCTTTGCCCGTGCCAAGGTTAAATACGTGTAACCCTTTGACATCGCTCATTTTTTGCAAGGCGGCGATATGGCCATCGGCAAGATCCATCACGTGGATATAATCGCGCACGCCAGTGCCGTCAGGCGTCGGGTAGTCGTCGCCGTACACAGAAAGCTCTTTGCGTCGCCCCACCGCCACTTGAGCGATAAACGGCATTAAATTGTTGGGGATCCCTTTTGGGTCTTCCCCCATGGTGCCGGACGGATGCGCGCCGACAGGGTTAAAGTAGCGCAGCAAGGTCACGCTCCAGCTTGGGTCGGCCGTCACCAGATCAGTCAGACACTGCTCGACCATCAATTTGCTGGTACCGTAAGGGTTGGTTGTGCCGCCAGTTGGCGACTCTTCGGTGATAGGCACCTGTTTTGGGTCGCCGTACACTGTCGCTGATGAACTAAAAATGAGCGTTTTTACGCCAGCTTTTTGCATGCAGCGCGCCAGCACCAGCGAGCCGTTGACGTTATTGTCATAATATTCAAGCGGTTTGCTTACCGACTCACCAACCGCTTTAAGGCCGGCAAAGTGGATCACCGCGCGGCACTCTTTTTCTTGTGCAAAAACAGAATCCAAAAACGCTTCATCGCGAATGTCGCCTTGGTAAAAGGCCGGCTTTTTGCCGCACAGCGCTTCAATGCGCGCCAATACTTCAGGCTTTGCATTGCTCAAATTATCAATGATGATAGGTTCAATGCCCGCGGCAATCATCTGCAAGCACGTGTGGCTGCCGATGTAGCCCATTCCGCCAGTTACTAATACTTTCATTTTCAATCCTTAACCGTTGCAAATAAGAGCGTCTATTGCAGACTTTGGGTTAGTTTACCAAGAGCGAGACGGAATGTTCCGTGATCTACACCACAAGTGTAAACGTTTACAAGTGAGTTTCAAGCTGGTTTTCTTTGTACGCGGAAAATTTTATTAAAAGGAGAGAGCCGTTACAAAAAAAAGCGCATCGCCGTATAAAAAAAGCGCCACAAGCGGCGCTATGCAAAAGGAAAAGGCAAAAGGAAGGTAAAACGCTAGCGGTTAGAGTTGCGCTGCAACCATTTTTCGATATAACGACAGCTTGGGTAAATGCGATAGCCTTGCTGATTGCACCACTCAAACAGCGCGCTGGCCAGCTGATCCGCTATGCCTTGCGAGCGCAGCTCGGGCGGCACAAAAGTGCTAAACGCGTCAATGGTCGTTTCGTCCAGCTGACGGTAACGCAGCTTCGCCTCTAACCCCTCTTCAACACAGATAAATTGTTGCTGGTCTGTCTGATGAATAATTTTTGCCATACGATATTCCTCATGTGGGTTACTTCAAGCATAACTGGACACAACACAAAAATGAAATTTCACGCAGCTAAATAATGCAACATTTTTCACAAAAGATCTGGCACTTTCTGGTTAACGGGCAACCTTTGCGCAGCATAAAGCAATTTTCGCCACAACTACATGGCTAAACTTCTATTTTGTTGCTAGCTGTAAATAGTTTCGCGTGCAAAAATAGTTCAACTTAAAGTAAATTATGCCCAAATTCTCATCGTTGCCTGACTACTAGCGCTATCACAAGAAGGAAAAATACCATGTCGGCTTCCGCTATCCCGCAAGCTTTAAATACCTACAATGTCGCGCAATGGGGCGTTGGCTATTTTGATGTTGACGCTAATGGCGATGTGACAGTCTGCCCTGATCCGCAGCGGCCTACGCAGATCAATCTGGCTAAGCTTGCGCGCGAGATCCAAGCTCAAGGCACGCAAATGCCGATTTTGTTTAGTTTTTCTCAAATTTTGCAGCACCGCTTAAGCCTGATCAACAACGCCTTCGCCAGCGCCTGTGAAAATTTTGGCTATGAAAACAAGTACATGCTTGTTTATCCAATCAAAGTGAACCAGCAGCGCCGCGTTGTCGAATCGCTCTTGCAAGCAGGGCAGCCGCTCGGGCTTGAGGCTGGCTCAAAAGCTGAGCTGATGACGGTGCTCGGCTACGCCAATCAAGCGCAAAGTCTGATTGTCTGCAACGGCTACAAGGATCGCGAATACATTCGCACCGCGCTGATCGGGGAAAAGCTCGGTCACAAAGTTTATTTAGTGATTGAAAAGCTTTCAGAAATTGCCATCGTTTTGGAAGAAGCGCGTCTGCTTAATGTCAAACCGCGCCTTGGCGTGCGCGCGCGTCTGGCCTCGCAAGGGAGTGGCAAATGGCAGTCCTCGGGCGGTGAAAAGTCCAAATTTGGCCTTTCAGCGGAGCAAGTGTTGCAGCTGGTGGATGAGCTGCGCGCCGTTGACAGCCTCGACAGCCTGCAGCTGCTGCATTTTCACCTTGGCTCGCAGCTGAGCAATATTCGCGACATCGCCACCGGCGTGCGTGAAAGTGCGCGCTTTTATGTCGAGCTGCACAAACTTGGCGTGCAGATCAGCTGCTTTGATGTCGGCGGCGGCCTTGGCATCGACTACGACGGCAACCACACCCAGTCGGACTGCTCAGTCAACTACAGCCTCAGCGAATACGCCTCCACTGTTGTTTGGGGGATCGGCCAAGCGTGCCGCGAGCACAATCTGCCGCACCCGCTCATCATCAGCGAATCGGGCCGCGCCACCACCGCGCACCACGCCGTTTTGGTAACCAACGTTATCGGCGTTGAGCGCTACGAGCCAAGCAACCCGCCGCCGCCAAGCCCCGACGCACCGCGCATTTTGCACAGCATGTGGGAAACGTGGCAGGAATTGTGCCATCCGACCGAGAAATATTCGCTGCGCGCTTGGCTGCACGAAAGTCAGTTTGATTTAGCGGAAGTGCACACCCAGTACACCGTCGGCCTGTTAGATCTTAAGCAGCGCGCGTATGCCGAGCAGCTGCATCTGGCTTTGTGCTTAAAGATCAGCGAGCAGCTCAACCCTAACCACCGCGCGCAGCGCGTGATCATCGACGAATTGCAAGAGCGTTTGGCCGATAAGCTGTATCTCAATTTCTCGCTGTTCCAATCCTTGCCGGATGCGTGGGGGATCAATCAGCTTTTCCCTGTGTTGCCGCTTGAGCGCCTGCACGAGCCGCCAACGCGCCGCGCCGTGCTGCTCGACATCACTTGCGACTCCGATGGCGCAATTGAAAGCTACATCGATGGCGACGGGATCGCAAGCACCATGCCGCTTGCCCCTTACGACCCAGAAGATCCGCCGCTGATCGGCTTTTTCTTAGTTGGCGCCTATCAAGAGACGCTCGGCAATATGCACAACCTGTTTGGCGATACCGCGAGTGTTGAAGTGCTGATCAAAGATGGCGAGATCAGCTGGAAGCAGCTTGGCGAGGGCGACACCGTTGCCGATATGCTTGAATACGTGCGCTTTGATCCTAAAGAGCTGCTGGCGCGCTACAAAGTGCAAATGCAGGCGAGCAACATCGAGCCGCAGCTGCAGCTGCAGTTTTTGGCCGAGCTTGAGTCTGGGATCAACGGCTACACCTATCTTGAAGAAAACTAAACAAAAAGCTTAACCGCGCAAGGTTAATAAAAACAAAAGCTCATCAATGATGAGCTTTTTTCTTAAGGAATTGGCAAGGCGAGATCAACGCACCTGCACCACTAACCCTTTTAAATACAAGCCTTCAGGGTAAAACGTTGCTACCACGTGATCGCTTGCCTGCGCCAGCTGCTCGATGATCTGCGCGTCGCGCCCAGCATCAAGCGCAGCGTCTGCCACGATTTTTTGAAACAGACTTGGCTCCATCAGTCCCGAGCAAGAAAACGTCAGCAGTCTGCCACCTGGCGCGAGCAGCTCAAACGCTAAGCGGTTGATATCTTTGTAGCCGCGGCAAGCCCCTGGCACCTGCGCTTTGCTTTCTGCAAACTTAGGCGGGTCAAGCACAATCACGTCAAACTTTTCGCCGCTGGCCTGATATTGGCGCAGCAGTTTAAACACGTCGTGGCGAATAAATTGTGCCTTGCTAAGATCAAGGCCATTTAACTCCACGTTTTGCTTAGCGATATCAAGCGCTGGCTGTGACAAATCGACATTGATCACCTCGCGCGCGCCGCCCTTGAGCGCATACACGCCAAAGCCGCCGGTGTAGCAAAAGCAGTTCAGTACGCGTTTGCCGCGCACATAATTTGCCGCAATGCGCCGATTGTCGCGTTGATCCAGATAAAAACCGGTTTTATGTCCGTGCGCAATGTCGACTAAGATTTTTACTCCGTCGTTTTCAGTAATACAAACCTGCGCAGGCGGCGCCTCCCCAGCAATAACACCCGTCGTTTCATCTAGTCCTTCCTTTTTACGTACAGCAACATCAGAGCGCTCATAAATGGCTTGCTCAGGGAAAAGCTGGCGAAGTGCAGCAATGATCAGCTCGCGCTGATAGTGCGCGCCAGCGCTTAAAAATTGGCAAACCAAATAATTGGCGTAGCTGTCAATGACGAGGCCTGGCAAACCGTCGGATTCGGCGGCGCACAAGCGAAAACCGGTGCAATTTTGCAAGCTTGGCAGCTCAGCACGCGCGGCCGCCGCGTATTGTAGGCGGCGCACAAAAAAGTCAGCGTCAACCGCTTCATCTTGCGCAAAAGTCCACACGCGCGCACGGATCTGCGACGTTTCCGACCACGCCGCGCGCGCCAGCCACGCACCTTCGTGGCTAAAAACTTCTACACTTTCTCCGCTCACAGGCTTGCCGACAACGCGCGCTATCGCCTTAGAAAAAATCCACGGATGCCGGCGCAGCAGCGACTTCTCTCGCCCCTTCGCCAGATATACACTTGCATTCATCATAATTGCCCTTGTCGCAAAAGTGCATGCATTCTATGTGCGTGCGCCATAAAACTCAACGCGCAAAACGTCTTAGCGAATGCTTTTCACCATACATAAGCACAGCCGTCGCAGCCTTGTTTTTCTCACCAAGCAAAACTTGAAAGCATGTATAACATAAAGTTAAATAACACTTTTTTAACTTTTAGGTTTACGATGAAAGCCACTTCCTCACTTGGCTCAAAAGGGCTGTTTAGCCTGACATGGCCGCTATTTTGCGATCTTGCGCTGCACTTTTTAACCGGCGCGCTCAACACTTTTATGATCGGCCTTGTCTCTTATCAAAGCGTGGCAGCGCTCGCGGTTGGCAACCAAGTGTTTGATCTGGCGATTTCGCTGTTTAGTTTTGTCAGTATCGGCACAAGCGTTGTGATCACCCAGTACCTTGGCGCTGGCGATGCGCCGCGCGCGCAGCGTGTCACTTACACTGCCATCAGCTTTAATTTGTTGGTCGGACTCTTTGCCGCAGTGGCCATCATTGGCGGCGCGCCGGTGATCTTAGATTTGATGAATCTGCCCGCGCATTTGCTTGGTGAAGGGACGCTTTATCTGCAAATTATCGGCATCTGCCTGCTGCCAGAAGCGGCTGCGCTCTGCCTTGCGGCGACGCTGCGCGCGCACGGCCACACCAAAGAGGCGATGTATGTCACCTTGATCATTAACCTCATCACTTTTGCTGGCAATTTGCTGCTGCTGTTTGGCTGGTTTGGCCTGCCAAAGCTTGGCGTAGAAGGCGTGGCTATCAGCACCATCACCGGACGGCTGATAGGCGTTGTGCTGCTCGGTTTGCTGGTGGCGAAAAAGACGCAGCTCACTTTGTCGTGGACTAAATTTGTGCGCATTGAGCGCCCGATGCTCAAAAAAGTGCTGCACATCGGCCTGCCCGCGGCGGGGGAAAATATCGCGTGGATGCTGCAGTTTATGACCATCACCGCTTTTGTGGCGCTGCTTGGCGACAAAACGCTCGCCAGCCAATCCTATTTCTTTCAGATCTGCTTATTTATCATGCTGTTTGGCTTTTCTATCGGCCTTGGCAACGAGATCGTGGTCGGCCATCTGGTCGGCGCGCGCCAGTTTGACGCCGCCTACAGCCAGCTGATGCGCAGCCTCAAGCTTGGCGTGGTGGTGACGGTGGTGATCACTGTGTTTGCCGCGCTCAACGGGCGTCACATCATCGGCCTCATGACTGACGACGCAGAGATCATCGAGCAAGTGGCGCAGCTGTTTTTGATAAGCTTGATCTTAGAGCCCGGCCGCACCTTTAATTTGGTGGTGATCAACGCCCTGCGCGCGGCTGGCGACGCCCGCTTTCCTTTGCTGATGGCGCTGATCTCCATGTGGGGGATTGCGGTGCCGCTCTCCTATTTTTTAGGTATTGATCAAGGACATGGCCTCGTTGGCGTGTGGATTGCTATCGCCTGCGACGAGTGGGTGCGCGCGATGGCGATGCTGTGGCGCTGGCGCAGCAAACGTTGGCAAAGCAAAAGCTTGGTGGATGAGCCACTTGGCGCATAAACAAGAAAACCGCCCGTGCTGGCGGTTTTTCTTTGCAAGCGAACTGATTTCGCCGCGTACTGGCTAAAAAATTGCCGCGCGCTTTTGCACCTGTAACTTTTGACGCTTACTCATCTAAAAAATAATCAGAATCTATCGCCTTAACCGCATAGCGCGTGCGGGTGCTGACGCCGACGTCGTGCGCAATCATCAGCGCGGCAAGCTCGCTGCCGTCAATCAGCACGATACGTTTTTCAATGCGGCTTACGTAATGGTGGGCGTCTTTGCTAAAGGTTGAGGTGGTAATGAACACCCCTTTGCGTGCGTGGTGCATGTCGAGCGCGCCGGCAAAGGCTTGAATTTCCGGCCGGCCGATGGTTTTATCGCGGTAGCGCTTCGCTTGCAGGTAGATAGACTCAAGCCCGAGTTTATCCTCTTTAATGATGCCATCAATGCCGCCATCGCTGCTGTACTGCGTGGCTTGCCCCGCGTCCTTTTGCCGGCCGCCGTAGCCCATCGCAAGCATCAAATCGACCACCAGCTGCTCAAAAAAGCGTGGTGATAAGGTATGAATTAACTCTATCAATTCGTCAGCAAGCGCGACGTTGAGTTCGTGAAAAGCGCTGGCGATCATCTCAGTTGGGGTTTGGGTATTTTCACAATGCGTTTGCAAGAGCGAGTTCATGGAGCTTGTTTGATCAACAGAAACAGCTTTGCTGCTTGGATGCGTGCTAGTAAAATCATCAAAGGTCGCAAATTGCCTTAAGTAGCTGTTATTTATCACCTGTTTGCTGGCCAGTGCCAGTGCGCCTGCTTTTGTCAGTTGACACACGGCGCGCCTTGGCTGATGGATCAGCCCCGCCTTGACCAAATAAGTTTTAGCCCAGCCGATACGATTTTCGACATAACTTTGTTTGCCGCTAGAGACCATTAAGTTAAGCTGCTCTTCGCTAAAACCAAAAGAAATAGCAACTTCACTGTAAACTTGCCTGATTGATTTTGGCTGACCATCGGCGAGCACATTGAGCACTACAGGCATCATCGCTTCATAAGTGGGTATTGTCTCTATCATCCTCGACCTTTGCTTTACGTTTATGAGATAGTTGGCAGCGCCGCTCCCAGCTTGCTAAATGAAAAAGGGAAAAGACGCGGCGAGCATTATACACCGCACCTTAAACATCTAAATCGCTTTATTTTGCATATAATATATTGTTTTTAATTATTTTTTATTCGTTGCAATCATTGACAAAGCGAATGGATTTTTGCGGCAGAAAAATGGCAAAAAAGTCACGCTTAAGGCGCGAGCGCGCTACAATGCGCGCGTTCATTGCGCTCTTTTTTTACCGCTTAGCAAACAAGCTGTTGCATAATATTTTTTAAGATTACGGTTCGTTTTTTTTGCAAAAAAACTTTAAATTTTTATTTTTTCCAGTATCCTCGACAAGCAAAAAAGCCTGCGCAACCCACTACGGAACAAAAAACAAACAAGAGCAACAAAATCACAACATAAAAACGATTTTTCAAGCGTTTTTTCATCACTTTTCTGCAACAAAAAAATTTTGCGCCGCACCATTGCAAAAACAGCAAACCCCTTATATTGTGCCAACCCTCGCCAATAAAAAACAAAACCACAAAATGTATGCAATCGCCGTCTGTTACTCAAATTACAATTTTACAAAACATAATATCTCATGACTTTTGCCATAAAGTATTGCTAAAATAGCAATTTGCACCACTTTTATGTCGTTTATTCAAAACAATTTTAAGGTAAAAAGTACTAATGACCGCAGCTAAACCCACTTTTGAATGCGCCGCTACCAACACACTCTCTTTGCCTTTGCAAGAGACCTCTTTAGAGATCTGGGACAGTAAATATCGTTTAAAAAACAAGCAAGGAGAAGCTATCGATACAACGCCTGATGAAACTTTAATGCGCGTTGCTAAGGCGCTGAGCGACTTAGAGCCTAAAGAGAATGAAAAATGGTACCGCGAATTTTTGTGGGCGCTGCGTCACGGCGCGATCCCTGCTGGCCGCATCACCTCGAACGCGGGCGCGTTTGAGCATAAGCCTTCAACATCAACCATCAACTGCACGGTAAGCGGTACCATTGAAGATTCGATGGATGATATTTTGGCCAAGGTACACGAAGCGGGACTGACCCTTAAAGCGGGCTGCGGCATCGGTTATGACTTTTCGACCTTGCGCCCAAGCGGTGCGTTTGTCTGCGGCGCAGGCTCTTACACCTCTGGGCCGCTGTCGTTCATGGATATCTACGACAAAATGTGTTTTACCGTTTCATCTGCTGGTGGACGACGCGGCGCGCAAATGGGCACCATGGACATCCGCCATCCCGATATCCTTGATTTTATTCGCGCCAAACGCGAAAACGGCCGCCTGCGCCAATTTAACTTGTCGCTGCTGATCACCGACGAATTTATCAAAGCGGTGCAGCTCAACAGCGATTGGCCGCTGATCTTCCCTATCACGCAAAAAGAGGCGACGCAAGACAACCTCGATCTCAATAACGCAAGCGACATCGTGTGGGCAGATTGGCCGACGCATCAAGATCTGGTGGAAAATGAGCAAGGGCAAGTGGCGTGCAAAATTTACCGCACCCTGCCAGCGCGCACCATTTGGGACACCATCATGCGCTCGACTTACGAGTTTGCCGAGCCTGGCTTTATCTTGATTGATAAAGTTAACAACATGAATAACAACTGGTTTTGCGAATCTATCCGCACCACCAACCCGTGCGGCGAGCAGCCGTTGCCGCCTTATGGCGCTTGCCTGCTCGGCTCGGTGAATTTGACCAAATTCGTGCGCGACCCGTTCACGCCGCAAGCGCAATTTGACTGGGAAGCTTATCGCAAAGTGGTCGCCATTTTCACGCGCATGCTCGATAACGTTGTAGAGATCAGCCAGTTACCACTGGAAAAACAGCAGCAAGAGATCAAAAACAAGCGCCGCCACGGCATGGGCTTTTTAGGGCTTGGCTCAACGCTGACGATGCTGGGCGTCAAATACGGCAGCGCCGCATCGGTTGCCTTTACCGAGCAGGTTTCGCAAGAAATGGCGATCACCGGCTGGGAGCAAGCTGTTGAATTAGCGAAAGAAAAAGGCTGCGCGCCGGTGCTTGAGCAAGACTTTACGGTCACACGTAAAATGCTGCGCCAACGTCCACAAATGCGTAAAGATGGCCTTAAAGAAGGCGACGTTGTCAAAGGTAAAGTGCTGCACACCAAATACAGCCACTACATGCGCCAATTAGGCGAAATTCGCCCCGATCTGATCAAAGCGCTGCTCAAGCACGGCGCGCGTTTTACGCACCACAGCTCAATTGCGCCGACGGGGACCATCGCTTTGTCGCTCGCCAACAATGCCAGCAACGGTATTGAGCCAAGTTTTGCCCACCACTATTCGCGCAACGTCATTAAGGCGGGCAAAAAATCAAAAGAGAGCATGGACGTCTTTAGCTTTGAGCTGCTAGCTTATCGCGAGCTTATCAACGCGCAGGCGATGCCTTACAGCGACGATCCTGAGAAAAAGCTGCCGGATTATTTCATCACCTCTGACGACATCACGCCTGAGCAACACGTCAACGTGCAGGCGGCGGCGCAGCGCTGGATCGACTCATCAATATCGAAAACAATTAATATTCCTACAGAATTTGATTTTGATGCGTTCAAAAACATCTACATGTACGCTTATGAGCAAGGGCTAAAAGGATGCACCACGTTTCGTTTTAATCCTGAGGCTTTCCAAGGCGTTTTGGTGAAAGAGAGCGATTTAGAAAACACGGTTTACCAATTCACTTTAGAAGATGGCACCATTTTTGAAGCAAAAGGCAACGAATTGCTAGAATATGACGGCGAATTCCATACCGCAGCCAATCTATTTGATGCCTTAAAAGAAGGCTATTACGGCAAGTTTTGAGCCCATTTACCACTCATTAAAAAAAGAATTGATCATGACTAGAAAAATACCAGCAAAAATTGTCGGTTATCAGATAAAAAGCGCGGCACAGCAAGCCGAGACGGTTTCAGCACCTGAGATCTCCATCGAGACGATGCACGAAGAGATGCCGCGTCCAGAAAAACTGCTTGGCACCACTTACAAGCTCAAAACGCCAGAGCATGTCTCTGAGCACTCTTTGTTTATAACAATCAACGATGTAGTGCTAAATGAAGGCACAGAAAATGAGCTGCGTCGCCCGTTTGAAATCTTCATTAACAGCAAAAGTCTTGAGCATTATCAATGGATTGTCGCTTTAACGCGCATTATCTCGGCAGTATTTCGTAAAGGTGGCGACTGCACATTTTTGGTTGAAGAGCTGCGCTCGGTATTTGATCCGCGCGGCGGCTACTGGAACAAAGGCAAGTATGTGCCATCGCTGATCGCCGAAATTGGCAACGTGATCGAGCAACATCTACTTGAAATTGGCATGCTTGAGCCTAAAGAAGGTATTCTGCAGCAAGTTATTAGCAAAAAAGCGGTAGCGGCGGATGAGAAAAAAGCCACGCCAGCAAGCCAAGAGAGCGGCTTCCCCGTTCACGCTGTGCTTTGCAACAAATGCCATCAAAAATCGGTGGTGATCAAAGACGGCTGTCAAACTTGCCTGAACTGCGGCGACTCTAAGTGCGGCTGATCTCGCGATAAACACAACAAAAAAGAGCGAGTTAAACTCGCTCTTTTTTTTGTTTGCCCATTTAATTTTTGCTCGCTTTAATTAGTGAGCATTTTCACCAGATCAGCAGTAATGGCCGCCGTCTCCGTTAAATACGGATCAGGCTCTTCGTGATCTTTGGGCAGATCTTCAAGCTTGGCGAATGGCTTTTTGCCAAGCGCGCGCTGGCGATCATTGATCCGCTGCAGACGTTTTTTGTCGTCCGCCTCTTGCTCTTCTAAGCGCTTGTTTTCATTCAATGATAAGCGGTTGCCACGTTTTTTAGCTTTGTACTGCGCAAGATCAGCGGTAACAAAACCAAATTCCATATCATTTTTGATCCGCGCGCTATGCAAGGCAGAAAGTCGCGGTAGCAGCGGCGCAAAATTGCCTAAAGCAAGATAATTGACCTTGGCAATACTGTCCCAAGGCAGCGCATTATCTTCAATGCTTTCACCCACTTCACTCATGTCTGCCGTTGATGGCAACGTAAGATCAGGCAAAACGCCTTTGTGCTGCGTGCTGCCGCCGTTGATACGATAAAACTTTTGAATGGTGTACTGCACGTGTCCGAGCGGCTGGCTAAACAGATCGTAAATGTGGTTTAGCGAGCGGTGCTGCTGCACGGTTCCCTTACCAAACGACTGCTCACCCACTACCAGTGCGCGGCCATAATCTTGCAGCGCGGCTGCAAAAATTTCCGACGCTGACGCCGAGTAACGATTGATCAGCACCGTCAAAGGCCCAGCGTAAGAGACCAAACCGTCGTTATCGCTGTTCACTTTTACGCGCCCGTAGCTGTCGCGCACTTGCACAACCGGCCCGCTCGCGATAAAGAGTCCGGTGAGCGACGAAGCTTCGGCAAGCGAGCCGCCGCCATTGTTACGCAGATCAACCACAAGTCCTGCGATCTTCTCTTTTTGCAACTTCGCAAGCTCCGACTTAGCGTTTTCGGTCAGGCCGACATAAAAACTTGGCACACTCAGCACACCAATTTTTTTGCCATCCGATTCAATGATCTCAGATTTTACCGCGAGATCTTCGAGGCGAATTTTATCGCGCACCAGCGAGATCACGTAACTTTTGGCTTTAGCACCTTCAGGCAAGATCTCAAGCAGCACTTCGCTGCCTTTAGGCCCTTTGATCAGCTGCACCACGTCATCAAGACGCCAGCCAACCACGTCAACCATTTTGCCGCCCTTTTGCGCCACGCCGACAATGCGATCGCCCGGCGCGAGCTTTTTGGTTTTTGCCGCAGGACCGCCAGCCACAAGCGAGCGCAGTACGGTGTAGTCGTCTTCGGCTTGCAGCACCGCGCCAATCCCTTCGAGCGACAAATTCATTTCAGATTGAAATTGCTCAGCCGTACGCGGGGACAAATAGCTGGTGTGCGGGTCGATTTCGCGGGCAAAGGCGTTCAGATAAACCTGAAACGCATCTTCGCTGTTGGTTTGCACTAAATGCTTAAGCGCAGTGTTGTAGCGTTTTGCGAGCGTTGTTTTAATGTCAGACCATTTTTTTCCCGACAATTTTAAATTCAACGCATCGCTTTTCACACGCTGACGCCATAGCTCATCGAGCTGAATTTCGTTGACAGCCCAATCGAGCTTGCTGCGGTCTAAAATAATGTACTCATCTTCCGTGAATGAAATTTCATTATCCAGCAAAGATAAAGCGTACTGATAGCGCAAAAAACGCTTGCGCATTGACTGCGAAAAAATTGCGTACGCGGCAGCGGTATCGCCCGCACGCAGCTGATCATCAAGTACGCTGCGATATTTGCTTAAGGCCGCGATGTCGTTTTTGGTAAAAAAGAGTTTATTATAATCTAAGATATTGATATATCTATCGAATATTTTGCTAGAAAAAGCGTCGTTAAGTTCAAACACCTTATAGTGGGAAGTCTCAAAACGACGGGCAATGCGTTGGCTAGCAATTTTATGCTGAGGCTCCGAGGCCAGATTAGGTAAATCAGCGATGGCGTATTTTGCCTCAAGCGCTACCGAAGAAGCTGCCAGCGCAAGGCTCAAAGCAGCGACACAAAAGCGGATCCGATAAATCATGCCTTAAGCACTCTCCTCACGGACGAAGGTGCTCCATTTTTACAACCATGGTCAATCCATTGGTCAAACGAACACGGACATCATCCTTATTTATTTCAACAATCGTAGCTGACATATTGCCACTGCCCATATTGATATTGACATTTTTGCCTACGATGATTTCCTCAGCCTTCAATACCGCTGCGGGTGATTTAGGCGTTGCTGTCAGCTTAGTATTTTTTTGCGCTAATGGTTTAGATTTTCCTGCATTTGTTCGAATTTTATTTGTTTTTTTAGGGAGTTGCTCATTTTCAGCAGACAATTTGCTGTTATTTTGCTTACGCTTTTGTGAAAAGCGCTCTTTGCTTTGCGCTAAAGCAAGTTTGGCATGCTCAACGTGCTCAAGTTCCAACTCACCGCAAAAATTACCATCCAAATCAATGCGCTGAGCATTTTCTCGCATCCCATGCAAGTAACGCCAAGAGGATGTATAAAGGCGCAGTGAAGCACGCAATTGAGTTTTGCTCAATTGATCGCAGTCAGCTAGCCGTTGAGTAAGATCTTTAAAAATACCGATTTTCAGCGGTTTCGCTTCGCCTTCTAGCGTAAAGCAAAGAGGGAAACGTTCTGCTAAAAACTCGATGATTTGCTTACCAGTTTTAAGCTTCTCTGCGCCGTTTTCTTCTGCCACTACCGCAGCCTGCACATTTTTCACTTCTTGATTGTCAACTTCTTGGTGTTCCATTTTTATTCCTGTCATTAAAAGCACGCCTAACTTTTAAAAAGTACTGCTCTGGTGCATCACACCGTTTCACTAACTGGCATTGATTTCGCTCTGTTATCGACTTTTATAATGATTTACCCGATAAATTATCTAAAATAGATCTTTTTAAGCACAAATACAGAGTGAAAATTCCACGTTTACTAAGGCGGCTATTATAGATAGCTTGCAATGAAAAACCACAACAAAGCGAAATTTCAGCTTATTTTTATAAAAAATGTTTGATGTGCGTAGTTGTCTGCCTTGTTCAATGGGCGTTGCGTTGGCCTGTTCTTTTGCTTTTATGCAAAAAGGCTTATATCAAGTAAAAGTTGAGCTGGAATCGCGGAAAAATGGTAAATTAGCTTAAATGCAGTGCGACTATCATGGCAATTAACAGACATAGACACTGCAAAAAATAATAAAAAAGACAAATAATTGACGCAATAAAGTTGTCATAAAATGGCATTACGGCCATTTGTCGAGAAAGCTTGCGCTTAAAGAAACTTCGACTAAACGTGACCGCTTTTAACAACTTGCTTATACTAGCAGCCATTTTTTACCACGGCACAGCCGAATGAGGTTTGTATGCGCATTTACCGCTGTCATAGCTGTGACGCCCTCTTGCAGCAAAATATGGTGCTAAGATCCCGTCACAGCGCCCGCTGCCCTTGCTGCCACTCCAAAGTTGGCAAGCATGATGCTTTGCTGTTTTCGGGAGAATTAGCGCTTACCGTCGCTGCGCTACTGCTCTTTATTCCGGCGCTAAACTCAGCGCTGTTAACCATAAATTTACTCGGCGTTGAGTTGCAGACGTCTGTTTTTAGCGGCTCGAAGGCGCTGTTCGCCTCATTTCCCTTTGTCGCCATTTTGCTAGTTATCTGCACCATCGTCGCGCCGCTGCTCTATCTGCTGGCGATTTTGCTTGCTAACTGGGCAGTTTACCGTAAAAAGCGTAAGTGGCTGCTGCTCGCCACCAGCGCGCTTAAAAAGTTGCAAAACTGGGTGATGCTCGATGTGTTTTTGATAAGCCTTGCGATCGCCGGCTACAAAATCATTGACTACACCGACATAGAGCCAGGTTACGGCTTGATCTGCTTCGTTTTATTGCACATTGCGCTTACGATTTTATTATCGCGCATGTGTATTGAGCGCTATTGGGACCGCCTTGAGCCTAACCTTGGCTACGCCATGCGCGGCTCTTGGCAAGATCTGACGCAAATTATCACCTGCGAGCACTGCTCGTTTACGCAAACCCACGCTTCGCACTGCGCGCGCTGCACGCACCGCCTCGCAACGCGTAAAAGCGGCAGCTTGCAAAAAACGTGGTATTTGATGTCGCTTGCGATCTTTTTCATTTTTCCCGCGAACATGCTGCCGATTTCAATTTTATTGACCAACGGTCGCCGCTTTGAAGATACTATCTTGTCCGGCGTCGCGGCGATGGTGAAAGCCGGCATGTACAGCGTGGCAATCATCATCTTTTTGGCCAGTATCGTCATCCCGATTGCAAAAATCATTGGCTTAACATACATCTTACTGTGCATCCATTTTCGGCGCGACCGCGGATTTCGCTTTCGCAGTAAGCTATATCACTGGGTTCATTTCATTGGCAAATGGTCGATGGTCGATATTTGTGTGATCACCATTATTATGACCCTGCTTGACCGAGACAATTTGCTGGGATTTTCCCCAGGGCCTGGCGCGACCGCCTTTAGTTTGGTCGTCGTTTTCACCATGCTAGCGGCGGAAAGTTTAGATCCTCGGCTGATCTGGGATAGCGCAGAGCAGTCCAAACTTGCCAAATACCATAGACAAATCAACACGAAAATAACGAGAGCGCAGTAATATCATGACTCACGAAGAGATCCCTAACACCCATATTAAAAAAAGTACCATTTCGCCCCTGTGGCTATTTACGCTGATAGCCCTCGCGCTGGCGGCGTGGCTCGGTTACCGCTCGTTTAGCGAAACTGGCGAGCGCATCACCATTCAGCTGCGAGACGCGCAAGGCATTGAGGTCAACCGCACCGCCATTCGCTATCAAGGACTCGATATCGGTGTCATTCGCAAAGTGACGCTGGACGATTCGCTCGACGGCGTGATAGCCGAGGCCGAAATTTTCCCACAGGCGACCCATTTATTGAGCCGAGATACGATGTTCTGGGTGGTGAGGCCAAAAGCGTCACTCACTGGGATCAGCGGTCTTGATACGCTGGTGAGCGGCAACTACTTGGTGGTCAAGCCTGGCGAGTCGAGCGAAATGTCGTCGACATTTGTCGCGATGCCCGAAGCGCCCAACGCCGAGCCTGAGCAAGATAACCTCTTCTTGTACCTTTCTTCAGACGACTTAAGGTCGCTCAACATTGGCTCAGGGGTTTACTACAAAAAAATCCAAGTCGGTGAAATTTTTAACTACGAGCTGAGCGAAGATAAGCAGCATGTTTTGCTTTCCGTGCAGATCCAGAAAAAATACGCCGATCTCGTCAAAGACACCTCGCGCTTTTGGAACGTGAGCGGCGTTAAAGCCAATCTTGGCCTTGGCGGCATCAATGTCGATATCGAAAACTTGGCCAGCATCATCGCCGGCGGCGTCACCTTCGACTCGCCCGCCGAAGGCAACAGCATCGCTAACAAAACCAAATTTGCCTTGTATTCGTCGATCAATGAAGCTGAGCGCGGCATCGCCATCACACTTGATCTGCCAAAAAATCATGGCATTAAAGATAACCGTGCGGCGATCCTCTACCAAGGGCTAGAAATTGGTCGCCTCAGCGGCATTACCCAAGACAAAAAAAGCAACTCCATCACCGCGACGGCCAATATCGACCCGAGCATGGGCTGGCTTTTGAAGGACGACAGCCAATTCACCATTGAAGAGCCGGTTCTCTCTTTAGCGGGCGCGAAAAATGTCTCCAACATTTTCCTTGGCAACACCTTGTCGATTGAGCCTGGCGAAGGCGAGCCGTGCAACTATTTTGTCGCAAAAACCAAAAAGCAGCAGTTTGCTGATGATCCGAGCGCGCTCAAGCTGCGCCTGACTGCAGAAGATTTATCGGGGATCAGCGAGAGCACGCAGATTGTCTATCGCGGCGTGGAAGTGGGCTTTGTCTACGACACCTCTCTTGATGTAAATCAACTGTTTATCGATGTGATCATCTACCCGCAATACCGTCATCTGGTCAAAAGCGAGTCGCGCTTTTTCCGCTCAGGCGGCATCTCGGGGCAAATTAGCAGCGAAGGCGTGGAGTTCAATGTGCCAGCGGTCGCACAGCTTATGCAAAGCGCGATAAGCTTTACCAGCGCCGGCAACGCCAAAGCGGGGCATCAATACCATCTTTTTGATTCAGAATCTCAGGCCAAGCAGACCAACAGCGGCAAGCCGAGCTACAAACAAGTGGATTTGATTGCGCAAACTTTGCCGTCGATTTCAGAAGGCAGTCCGGTACTGTACAAAAACGTCACTGTGGGTAAAGTTTCTCAATTCTCGCTTGAAAAAGACTACTTAAGGATCAAGCTGTTAATCGAAAACCGCTACGCGCACCTGCTCACCAACCAAACCGTTTTCTGGGATCAATCGGGCATTGATATTCGCGCAAGCCTTGCGGGCGTCAATATCCAAACGGGCTCTTTAAAATCGATGGTGATTGGCGGGATCTCTTTTGGCAATGTTCCAGGCGTTACCAACAAAAAGAATGGCAACTGGATTTTGTACAGCAGCTTAACCGAAGCGCAAAATCAAGGACTTGCTATCAATTTCACCGCTGAGCACGCGAGCGGCCTCTCTGTTGGCAGCGACATTCGCTTCCAAGGGATCAAAGTGGGCGAAGTGACCGCGCTGTCACCGGCGTTTAACCGCGCAGGCGTGATGATTGACGCAAAAATCTACTCGCAATTTGCCAACAACATCGCTAAAAAATCGAGCTATTTTTGGCTGGCTTCGCCGACGTTAAGCCTGACGCAGACCAAAAATCTTGACTCGTTACTCGGCGCTTACATTTCGGTCACGCCAGGAAAAGGTGAGCTGCGTCATCAGTTTACGCTGCACAACTCTGAAGAGTTTTCTAACGGCCTCTCTTTGGTGCTAGAAAGCGAAGCGCGCAACTCTATCAGCGTTGGCACGCCTATCTTGTTCCGTGATTTTGAAGTTGGCGCGGTGACGAAAACGTCGCTGGGCAAATTTGCCGATCGCGTGTTGATCAACATAAAAATTGCTGATGAATACAAACACTTAGTGCGAGAAAACACTGTGTTTTGGAACCAGTCGGGCGTGAACGTCAAACTTGGCCTAAGCGGCGCAGATGTCAAAGCCGGCACGGTCGACAGCATCATTCGCGGCGGGATCGCTTTTGCAACGCCAGAGACGCCAACGCTGCGCCCACGGGTTCGCTCAAATCAGCACTTTTTGCTGCATAACGAGCCAAAGCCTGAGTGGAGCAAATGGCGCACCGCGATTGCCAATTTCTAAAACGCAAATAAAAAAAGAGCCGCATGATGCGGCTTTTTTTATTGTCACTTAAAAGCTAACGCCTTATTTTGAGCGCAGCGCTTGCCACCACTGACGCAGCTGCTCGCCCCAATACTTTTCAAACTGCTCTAAATATTGCGCGCGCGGCGTGTATTTTAGCGGCGCTTGCTTAAGATCTTGCGCTAAAAAGTCGGTCGGCGCAGGCTCCACCGTGATCCCCGCCTTTTCAAACTCGCTTTGCGCACGTGCCATGTTGCTCGCCGACGTAACGAGTACCAAATTTTTATTGCCCACGATAGGTTTGACAAAACGCGTCGCTTGGCGAAGATCAGGCGCTTCTTCCAGCAGCAAAATGCTGTTTTTGTCCACATCCATCGAAACGGCAACGCGCGCCAACATCCGCGCATGGCTTGGATCGTGTCCCGCCGTGCTGCTGTCTTTGCCAAACAAAATAAGCTTGGACGAAGGGTACATAAAGTGAATGCGGATCCCCTCTATCAAGCGCGTCAACGCGGCGCGCGACAGCTCTGAGGTTGTGGGCAGTCCATCATCTAAAATGTGGCTATCGCCCAAAACCATTACAAAATCAACAGGTTTATCACTTGGAAAAAAGGGACTGTGCTGGCGCTCTAAGTTCATGAGCAAGGTTGATGTTACAGGCTGAAAAGATGTCAGTAAAATGCCAAAAAAGGCCAGCGACACCAACGTCGCGCCTATATTTTTACGGCCACTAAACCAGATCAAAAAAAGCCCTAAAAATCCAATGATCAATAGAGCGGGAAGCGGCATGAGTAACGTCGCAAGTATTTTTTTAAATTCCAACATGAAGTCGTCCGAATAGTAATCAAACAAAAAGCATTTAATACAAAAGCCTTCTGCATTAGGCTGTTTCTTATGCGAAAATGGGTGATTTTGCTAGCAATAATAATGGACTTACAATGAGTGCCGATAGAAATTTTGACGATATTTCCCATAAATTTTCTAAAAATATTTACGGTTCTGGGAAAGGCGCTATTCGCCAAGCAATTTTGTTACAAGATCTACAGACCATAGTCACACAGTTAAATTCTCCTGCTCCTTTGCAGATCCTCGATGCCGGTGGTGGCCAAGCACCACTTTCTCAAGCACTTGCTGCAAACGGACACAATATAACGTTATGTGACATTTCACAAAATATGCTACAAAACGCAAGAGAGCAAATATCAGCCGCCAACCTATTGGATCGATTTCAATTTATTCACTCGCCGGTACAAAATTTGCCAGCGCTCAATTTGCCGCCCTGCGATCTGCTCCTTTTTCACGCAGTTTTAGAGTGGCTGTCCGAGCCAAAACAGGGGTTACAGGAAGTATTGTCACAAGTTCGACGCGGCGGTATTGCGTCTGTGATGTTCTACAATCAAAATGGCTTATTATTCAAAAATTTAGTCTGTGGCAACCTGACGCATATTGAGCAAGGAATGCCTCACTGTGAGCGATTTAAGTTGCAACCACCTCAAAGTTTTCTGCCTGAACACGTTTACCAATGGATCAGCGAATGCGGCTTTGAAATTCTAGGTAAAAGTGGAGTACGCACATTCCATGATTACATGCAAACGACTCGCTTAGGTGAGCATACTTTTGAACAAGTTATCGCGATGGAGCAACAATTGTGCCGGCAAGAGCCTTTCGTTTCGCTTGGCCGCTACATTCACGTTTGGGCGAGACGCCGTGAGGCATAACGCGCGGCGCACATCCACAGACTGTCATAACTCAACAAAATAGGATCCCCCATGACCGAACTTACTCAGACGCTGCCAGAGCTCGTCGGTTGGGTAAAAAAGCAAGATCTCTTTTTAAATCTTCCCCCAGACCGGCTCGCCTTCTTGCTTTGCGTCGCCGCGTTAAGCCAAGAGCGCATTGAAGATGAGCTTACTGAAGCTGAGCTGGTCGACGCTTTTCGCATTGTGAGCGACGAGTTTGATCAAAGCGGCGAAACGCTCACGGTGCGCGCCAACAACGCCATCAACGATTTTGTGGCAAGCCGCCTTTTAAACCGTTTTAACAGCGAACTGACTGATGGCATTACCATTTATCGCCTCACCTCGCTAGCGATTGCCATCAGCGACAGTTACTCGCGCCAGCGCGAACACTGCGCGCTAAAACTCTCAATTCAGCTTGCCATGGTCGCAAGCGAGATCAACAAAGCGCTCACCGCCGCGACGCAAGACGGCGACGTGCAATTTTGGCGCAAAAATGTCTATGGCATTTTGAAATATTCGGTGGCAGAGACCTTTGAAAATATCGACTTAAGCCAGCGCGTGATGGATGAGCAGCAGCAACAGATCAAAGAAGATATCGCCGCGCTGCTTAGCCAAGATTGGCAAAAATCCATCGCCAACTGCGAATTGCTGCTTAACGAAACCTCGAACATTTTGCGCGAGCTGCAAGACACGCTGCAATCCGCCGGCGACCAGCTACAAACGCAGCTCCTTAACATTCAAGAGTTTACCGCCAATCGCGAAGATCTCGCCTTCGTTGACGTCATTGTCGTCAAGCTGCAAAACAAGCTTGATCGCCTGATCAACTGGGGACAGCAGACCATCGACTTGTGGATTGGCTTTGACAAGCACGTGCACAAATTTATTCGTAACGCCATCGACATGGACAAAAACCGCGCCTTTAGCCTGCGCCTGCGCCAGTCGATCAGCGAATATTTGGATGCGCCTTGGTATTTGACTATCGCCGACGCCGATCGCTTAGTGGAAATGCGCGACGAAAGCCTGACGCTACGCGACGATCAGGTGATAGGCGAGCTGCCTGAAGCGATTGAGTTTGAATCGGTTGGCCAAGCCGATACTGAGCTTGCCGACCAAATTCAGACTCTGCTGCAAGGCTACAAACAGCAAGGTAGCATTAACATCGCCCATATATTACAAGACTATCTTATCGACCACCCGCGTTCGGCGCACTTTGAGCTTGCTCGCCTGATCATTGATCAAGCGGTTCGTCTCGGCTTCTCCCAAGCGGATCTGCACGCAATCACGCCAGAATGGACGCAAATCAACCAGTTTGGAGCAAAGGTACAATCTAATGTCATCGACAAATACTGAAAATCTGATCTCAGAAAAGCTGGCTCAGGCGATTGCGGATCGCTGTTTTCCTGAAGTGGACAATTTATTGCGCTCAGGCCGCCATATCGGCAATGAGGATCTCGACCACTACGCTTTTTTAAGCGAGTTTGAAAGGCCGCTGCAACAGTTTTACAGCCGCTATCAAGCCGAGCTTGTGCGCGCGCCAGAAAACTTTTTCTACCTGCGCCCGCGCTCGACCTCCATTCTCCATCGCAGCGTGCTATCTGAGCTCGACATGCTGGTAGGGAAAGTGTTGTGTTTCTTATACTTAAGTCCAGAGCGCCTCGCGCAAGAAGGGCTTTTTACCGCGCAAGAGCTGTTTGACGAGCTGGTCACACTGGCCGATAAAAGCAAGCTGCTAAGACTTGTGAATTTGCGCGCGAGCGGCTCTGATCTTGATCATGAAAAACTGTTTGATAAAGTCAAAACCTCGCTGCGCCGCCTGCGCAAGCTAGGCATGCTCACGCCAATTGGTGACAGCGGCAAATTTTGCATCAACCAAGCCTGTTTTCGTTTTGGCGCCGACGTGCGCACCAATGACGATCCGCGCCAAGCGCAGCTGCGCCTCATTCGCGACGGTGAAATCGTGCTCCACCCTGAGCCGCCAACGCAAGGCTCGCTATTTAACGAAACCGACACTCCATCAAATAAAAGCGCTGAATTAGGCGAGACTACGCCTAGCGCTGCGTCACAGTACAACGAGGAATTACTATGAATCCGCGCGGTAAATTTCACGCCCTTTCCATGATCAACTGGAATGGATTTTTTGCTCGCACTTTTGAGCTCGATGAGCTGGTCACGACGCTTTCAGGCGGCAACGGCGCGGGTAAATCAACCACTATGGCAGCGCTTATCACCGCGCTCATTCCCGACCAAAGCTTGCTCCATTTTCGTAACACCACAGAAGCGGGCAGCTCAAGCGCCTCTAGGGACAAAGGGCTACACGGCAAACTTAAGCCTGGCAGCTGCTACTCGGCTATTCGCGTCATTAACTCGCGCCAGCAGCACCTGCTGTTTGGCGTGCATCTGCAGCAAATTGCCGGACGCGACAAAAAGGTCGAGATCAAAACCTTTGTGATCCAAAATCTGCCGGTCACGCTTGATCCGAGTGAAATTTTGCTTGAGCGGACCAGCGCGACGCAAGTGCGCGTACGCCAGCTAAGCCAAGTCAAAGAAGCCGCTGCGCGCTATGACGATGTGCAGTTTAAAACCTTTAGCTCGGTGAGCGACTACCACTCATTCATGTTCGAGCAAGGCGTGCTGCCAAAAAAACTGCGCAATCAAGCCGATCGCAGCAAGTTTTATCGCCTCATTGAAGCTTCGCTATACGGCGGTATTTCCAGTGCCATTACCAAATCGCTGCGCGATTATCTCTTGCCACAAAATAGCGGCGTGAAAAAAGCCTTCCAAGACATGGAGATGGCGCTGAAAGAAAACCGCATGACGCTTGAGGCCATTCGCATCACTCAGCAAGATCGCGACTTGTTCAAGCAGCTGATCACGCAGGCGACGCAATATGTCGCGGCCGATTTTATGCGCCACGCCAACGAGCGACGCAGCAAAGTAAAACAAGTACTTAGCCTAAGAGGCGAGCAGCACAGCGCGCAAACGGCGGTGGAAAATCTGCAGTGCCAGTTTGAGCAGCTCACGGATGAAAACAGCACGCTTGGCAGCGATCACCTGCACGCCGAGGCGATTTATCAGGCCGCTTGCGATCACCTGCAAATCGTGCAAACGGCTGTGCGTCAGCAGGAAAAAATTGACCGTTATCAAGACGATCTGCAAGAGCTGGTTGGCCGCTTAGAAGAGCAAACCTTTGTTTTTGAAGAGAGCCATCAAGCGCTGCAAGAGACGGAAGAGCAAACGCTACTTAGCGAAGAAGAGGTCGACAGCTTAAAGTCGCAGCTCGCCGACTATCAGCAAGCGCTCAACACCCAGCAGACGCGCGCTTTGCAATATCAGCAGGCCATTCAAGCGCGTGATAAAGCGCGTGAGCTTTTGCAAAGCGATGTCGATGAGCACAGCGCTAAAGCGCAGCTTGAGGCATTAAACGCTGTCGTTGAGAGCAAAACCAACACGCTGCTGCAGCTTAAACACCGCCTCGATCTTTCGCGCAGCGCGAGCAAGCAGTTTGAGCGCGGTTTTGCTTTCGTGCAAAGCATTGCGCCGCACACGCCACGCGAGCAGGCTTACAGCCAAGCGCAGCAGCTGATCCAGCAAGGTTTGCAATATCAGCAGCTCATAAAAAACAGCGGCGATCTTCATGGCCAGCACCGCTACCTTGAGCGCCAATTGCAGCAATTTTCTCAAGCAAAACAGCTTACTGCGCAATATCAGCAGCAGTTTAAAACGTCGATCGCAACCGTGCTTGACGTGCACGCTGAGCAAGAAAAACAGACTTTACTGTTTGAAGAAGCGCAGCAGCAGCTGCAATCACAGCATGAAACGGTGAGCGAGCAGCGCCGCGGCCTGCAGCAATTAGCGGAAGAGATCAAGCAGTTAGAGTCGATTTCGCCAGCATGGAGCACCGCTCAACATGCGCTTGAGTTATTAAGCGAGCAGTCGCAACTTTCGCTCACCGATCAGCAAAGCGTCATCGACGCGATGCAAGAGACCGCCGAAAATACGCGCGTAACGCTCAGCTTGCGTGACAAATTGGCGGCGCAAAAAAATCAACTTGAGAAAGAGATCAATCAGTTAGCCCAGCCAGGCGGCAATGAAGATCCAAAATTGCAAGCGCTCGCCGACACGCTCGGTGGCACGCTACTTTCTGAAATTTATGACGAAATTGCGCTTAGCGACGCGCCTTATTTCTCCGCGTTGTACGGCCCTGCGCGCCACGCTATCGTTGTGCCAGATCTCAAAGCAGCGCAAGATAATCTGCTGACATTAGACGACTGCCCAGACGATCTCTACCTCATCGAAGGCGACGCCGACAGCTTTGATGAGAGCGTGTTTAACGTTACCGAGCTTGAAAATGCGGTGTGCGTAAAGATCAGCGACCGTCAGCTGCGTTACTCGCGTTTCCCGAAAGTGGCGATTTTTGGCCGTGCGGCGCGCGAGCACCGCTTAGTAGCGCTACGCGAGCAGCGTGAAGCCGTGCAAGAGAGCTACGCGCAGGCCGCATTTGACGTGCAGCGCTTGCAGCGTTTAACGCAGCGCTTCAACCACTTTTTCTCGCACCACTTGCAGATAGCTTTTGTTGAAGATCCCGAGCTGCAGCTCAAAAATTTGCGCGATCAGCAAACACAGCTCACACGCGAAAGTCGCCAGCAGCAAGAGCTGCACGCGCAAGCGGCAAGCCAAATTGAGCGCTGCAAAAGTGCGCTGCAACTGCTGGGTAAACTTGAGCATCTGATTGAAGTACTTGAAGATACCGAGCTTGAGCACAAGCAGGCGCAGATCAAGGCGCGCATGCAAGAGCTTGAGCACGCTAAGCAATTTTTGCAGCAGCACCAAACGGCGCTTACCGAGCTTGAGCGGGTGCTGCCAAGCCTTGACGCCGACCCTGAGCTTTTCGCCGGCATTGAGCAAGAATATCAACAAGCTGACGCGCAGATGCAGCAGTTTAAGCATCAGCAATTTGCCCTAAATGAACTGACGCTACGCGCGCACCATTTCACCTACCACGATGCGCAAACGATTTTGGCGCAAAGCAGCCAGCTAGATCAGCAGCTTAATGCCAAATTGATGGTTGCCGAAAAAGCGCGTGACCAAGGCCGTGAGCAGCTCAAAACGCTACGCGCGCGTCACAACCACGATCAGCAGCAGCTTGCCGCGCTTAAAAGCACCTATCAAGCCAAGCAAGAGACGCTGCAAGAGTTTTTGCGTGAATTTAACGAGTTAAAAATTCATGTCGATAACGATACACTCCACGAAGCCAACGAGAAAAAATCACGACTTTATCAAGAGCTTACCACGCTACGTGAGCGCAGCAAGACGCTAGAAAAAGCGCTTGCGACCACCGAAATTGAGCTTAAAACGGCCATCAAGCAGCTCAAAAAAGGGCGCAAAGAGTACCTTGATCTGCGTAAATTTGTGGTGCAGTCAAAAGCAGGCTGGGTCGATGTGCTGAGCATCGCGAAGCAAAATGGCGTCGCTAAACAGCTTACGCGCCGTGAAATGACTTACCTTTCAAGCAACGAGCTGCGCTCGCTGTCGGACAAATCGCTCGGCACGCTGCGCCAAGTTGTGGCAGATAACGAAACGCTGCGCGATGCGCTGCGCGCGTCCGAAGATCTGGCCAAACCTGAGTGCAAAGTGCTCTTTTACGTGGCCGTTTACCAGCACCTGCGCGAGCGGATCCGCCAAGACATCATTCGCACTGACGATCCGATCGAAGCCATCGAAGAGATGGAAGTGGAGCTGGCGCGTTTGACCGAAGAGCTCACGTCACGCGAGAAAAAGCTGGCGATAAGCTCAGACTCGGTGGCCAATATCATTCGCAAAACCATTCAGCGCGAGCAAAACCGCATCCGTCAGCTCAACCAAGGTTTGTCTAACATCTTGTTTGGACAAGTAAAAGGCGTGCGTCTCACCACGCAAATTCGCGAAACGCACGCAAGCCTGCTTATGGGACTGTGCGAGCAAGCCGAGCAACATCAAGATCTGTTTGGCGATCAGCGTTTGTCGTTCTCACAGGCGATGGCCAAACTCTTCCAACGTCTAAACCCGCACATCGAGCTAGGACAGCGCTCGGCGCAGGCGTTTGGCGAGGAGCTGCTTGATTATCGCAACTATCTTGAGCTTGGCATTGAGGTGAATCGCGGTGCCGATGGTTGGCTGCAAGCCGAATCGGGCGCGCTTTCGACCGGCGAGGCGATTGGTACCGGACAGGCGATTTTGCTCATGGTTGTGCAAAGCTGGGAAGAAGAGTCGCGCCGCCTGCGTGCCAGCGATCTTGTGCCGTGCCGCTTATTGTTCTTGGACGAAGCTGCGCGCCTTGATAGCAAATCCATCGCGACCTTGTTTGAGCTTTGCGATAGACTGGACATGCAACTTTTGATCGCCGCGCCTGAGAATATCAGTCCGGAGCAAGGCACGACCTATAAACTGGTGCGTAAGATCTTGAATGATAAAGAGCATGTGCACGTTGTGGGGCTACGCGGCTTTGCTAGCCACCAGCGCCAGCCGGTAACGCCAGCGCCAGAGCTTGCCAGCCCTGAGTAAGCTTACAATCCCCTTAAGAGCAGCCAGCCGGCTGCTTTTTTATTACATTTTTTACATCGAGCCGAAAATGAGAGATAACCATAAGGAACGACAACAAAAACTAAAAGCGCACGTCGACGCTCAGATCAAGCAGGCCCACATCGAAAAAGGGCTACTGTTGGTCTTAACCGGCAACGGCAAAGGCAAAAGCTCCTCCGCATTCGGCATGATTGCGCGCGCCTGTGGCCACGGGCAGCGCTGCGCGGTCGCACAGTTTATTAAAGGCGATTGGCCGTGCGGCGAACGCAATTTGCTGCAGGCGCATGGCGTCACTTTTTTTGTCATGAACACCGGCTTTACGTGGGAGACGCAGGATAAAGCGAGTGACACGCTGGCGGCGCAGCAAGTGTGGCAGCAGTGTAAAACGGTGCTAAGTGACCCGACCGTTGATGTGGTGCTGCTCGATGAGCTCACCTACATGATCACCTACGGCTATCTGGAGCTTGAGGATGTGGTGCAAAGCTTAACGCAGCGCCCCGCGACGCAATCGGTGATCATCACCGGCCGCGCCGCCCATCGCACGCTGCTGGAGATGGCGGACACCGTCAGCGAAGTGCGCAACGTCAAACACGCTTTTGATGCGCAAATTAAGGCAAGACAAGGCATTGATTGGTAAAACAAAACGCTTCCGCGATTTTCAACATAAAAAAAGCATGCCGAGGCATGCTTTTTCACCGAGAGCAAAAATCAGTTAAACAAATTATTTAACAGATCGCTGGTCGCTTTTTTGATCTCTTCATTTTTCTTGTTGTCGCCAAAAAGCTTATCGATACCTTTTTGCGCCTGATCGCGAATTTTCTCCGTGATCGCACGGTTGTTGGTCAATAGCGCTTTAAGATCAAGCCGGTAGCGCGGCTTAAACCAGTTGCCATCCACCACAACAGGGATAGTCAGCCCTTTGAGCTCATTAAGATCTTGCTTACTCAAATCAACCACGGTGCTGCTGACGCGAAAATTCATCTCTTGGGTAATAAGATTGGTTTCACCTTGGCTTTTGATGCGCAGCAGCGGCGAATTAAAGTGGAGATCGTTTGTACGTGCCACCCCTTTTTCGAGCTTAAATTTGCCATAGAGATCGCTAAACTCGGTTTTCGGCTCCGCCTGCGATTTAGCCACCGTCTCCCCTTTAAGCGCAGCTTTGGCCTCTTTGAGCACCTCAACAATGTTGATCCCATAAATTGCGCCATCGGCGAGCTTTAACTCGATGTCGCCAAGCAGCCCCGAGAGCAATTTTTGCTGAGAAAGACCCGCGCCTTTAAGATCAACGTTAATGCTGCCCTTTCCGGCAAGAATTTTTTGCTGACTAAGATCAAAAATGAGCGGCTCAATCATCACATCATTTAACTTTTTGCTGACTTTGTAAGTGACCGGCTGCTTGTCAAGATCGAGCTGCGCGTGCGCTACAAGCGTGCCGCCGTAAAGTTTGGCGGTCAGCTCGTCAATTTTGGCGCGATCATTTTTTATGCCAAAGGCAAATTTCAGATCAGAGACTTTAACGTTGTGCGCAATCAGCTTTTTGATATTTAAGGAGCCTGCGACATCCACTGCTCTTAACGCGCTCAGATCAGGCTCTTGCTCAGAGGCCACTTTTGGCGCCGCAGCAGTTTGCGAGCTGGTTTGCGCTTGATTTGGCGCTGTATCGCCCGCTGGCGCGCTACTTTGCGCAGGCACTGCTGCGGTTTGGCTGGTTTGAGCCGGTGCCGCGCCACTTTGTGCCGCAGTAAGCTCGCTGAGTTTTTTCAGCCAAGGATCAAGATCTAGCTCGTCACTATTGATCACAAAAGCGATGGCTGGCTTTTGCGCCAGCAGCACCGACGCTTTGCCGCTCAACTTCGTCTGCTCAGCCGCGAGCGTAAATTGCGTCACATCCAATTTCTTTTGCTCAACATCAAACGCAATATCGCTATCAAGCGTAACAGTCAGCGCGTTGCCCGGCACTTTAGCGCCGCTCATGTTGCTTGTGACGTGCAGCGCCCGCAGCGCGACGTTTTTCATCAGCTCATCAATCTGCAAAGTGAAATTGGCGTTGGTATCCATTTTTACCGCAGAAAAATCGCCCTTGGCCGTCAAGGTCACTTTTGCAGGTTTTGCGAGCGCAAACTGGTCGATGGCAATAGTTCCCAACTCTAACGCGATGTTTTGAGTCGGATCTGTCGCCTTCGCCGAAAGGGTCAACCCCTGCAGCTCAGAGCGCTGCGGATCGGCGGCAAGCCTTAACTGGCCGCGGCCCTGCGCCGTCACACTTAAATTATTTTGCAACGCGCTGAGCGCAAAATTAATGTTGCTCCACTCATCAAGCGCGAATTGCGCCAAATTAAAATCAAAATCAGTCAATTGCGTTAGCTGACCGTCCTTGTCATCACGAATGACTACGCTGGCGTTTTGGATATCGATTTCACCAATGCGCAGCTTCCAAGGCTTGGCGTCACCTTTTTCTTGTGGCGCGCTAGCAGGCTGTGCGCTGCTTTGGGCGGGGGTATTTGGCTCAACTTGTGGCGCTTGTCCTGCGGATGATGCTGGCGACGTATTTGCCGCAGCTGCCGGCTCTGCGGCCTCTTTAGCTTTGCCAAGGCCATCGAGGTTAGTGCGTCCATCGGCGAGCGTCTGCACAAAAATGCGCGCGCCATGCAAACTTATCTGCTCAACATCGAGCTGCTGGCGCAGCAGCGGACGCACTGCGACCTGCAATTTAGCTTGCCCAACGCTTAGCAGCGCAGGCTCCAAAAATCCTTCTGGGTTATTGAGCGACACTTGCTCGACCGAAAGACCAAGCGTTGGCCAAAAGGTCCAGCCAATATCGCCGCCGATCACAAGATCACGTCCCAGCTGCTTTTTAACTTCTTGAGTTATAAGTGGTTTAAAGTCATTTGGATCGATCCAATACAGTACGCCGGCAACCACTGCGAAAACCAGCGACATCATGATCAATAACAAATAAGCGAATTTTTTTAACATATCCGCCTCCGTAATTGTTTGAACAAATTGCAAGAGTAGCGGATTTTTTCTGATATTACAGCTTAAACCGTACGTTAAAAGCGGTTTACGCGCAGTAAAATGAAAGGAGCGTCATCCATAACGCACGATTTATATAGAAAACAAATGGTTGAAACGATCAACCTTTTAAAAGTCGCGAAATATGCGCTTTTAACACATCGATAGCGATGCGATTTTTGCCGCCGCGCGGTACGATAATATCGGCGTACTGCTTAGAAGGTTCAATGAACTGCATGAACATCGGGCGCACGGTTTTTTGATACTGCTCGATCACGGACTCAAGCGAGCGGCCGCGCTCTAAAATATCGCGCTGCATACGGCGCATCAAGCAGATATCAAGCGGCGTATCCATGAAAATCGAGGCGTGCATTAGCTTGCGCAGGCGCGGGTCATTCAAGAGCAAAATTCCCTCTAAAATGATCACCCTTTTTGGCGTCAGATAGGTCGTTTGCGCCATGCGTGTGTGCTCAGAGTAGCTGTACTGCGGTACATTCACGGCGCGTCCGGCAATCAGCTCTTCAAGGTGCTGACACAAAAGATCATGGTCGAGCGCTTGCGGATGGTCGTAGTTGGTTTTAACGCGCTCTTCCATACTCAAATGACTTTGATCATGGTAATAGCAATCTTCAGTGATCACATCGATTTGATGATCACCCACTTTAGCCCTTAGCTCATTATATATGGTTCGTGCTAATAGACTTTTTCCTGAAGCAGATGCGCCGGCAATACCGATGATCACACATCGCTGATCGTCACTCATAATAGTTCCCAAGACAGCCAAAAAATAAACGCCGCGAATTATAAGGAGTTAGCCGGCTACGTGCCATAAAAATATCTGATTTATCAATGAAAGGGGCAAATCAGCGAGTAACAAGCCGCACAAAGTATGACAAGTTTGCAGCGATCAGGTAAAATTTTCCCACATTTTTCCGCCTTTAAATTGTGATTTTATTTATGACAACGGCAAATTCTCGGCAAATATTAGTTACTTGCGCACTTCCCTACGCCAATGGCTCCATTCACCTCGGCCACATGTTAGAGCATATTCAAGCTGACATTTGGGTGCGCTACCAGCGCCTACAGGGAAACACCGTCCATTTTATCTGCGCTGACGATGCGCACGGCACGCCGATCATGCTCAAAGCGCAGCAGATGGGGATTGAGCCAGAAGCGATGATCGCCGCCATTCAAGCCGAGCATGAGCATGATTTTGCACGATTTGATATCAGTTTTGATAACTATCACAGCACGCACAGCCCTGAAAATAAAGCACTGGCGACATTCATTTATAACCAATTAAAATCAAGCGGCTACATTAAAAACCGCACCATTTCGCAGCTGTTTGATCCGCAAAAGCAGATGTTTTTGCCCGACCGTTTTGTCAAAGGCACCTGCCCAAAATGTAAAGCGCCTGATCAATACGGCGACAACTGCGACACTTGCGGCGAAACTTACAGCCCAACCGAGCTTATCGAGCCCAAATCGGCCGTCAGCGGCGCGACGCCAGTGTTAAAAGAGTCCGTGCACTTCTTTTTCGACCTGCCGCAATTTGAGTCGATGCTGACAAACTGGATAGCCAGCGGCACGCTGCAAGATGAAACCGCCAACAAAATGAAAGAGTGGCTAGCGAGCGGCCTGCAGCAATGGGACATTTCGCGCGACGCCCCCTACTTTGGCTTTGAAATTCCTGATGAAAAAGACAAATTCTTCTACGTTTGGCTCGATGCGCCAATTGGCTACATGGGATCGTTTAAAAACTACTGCGACAAAAATCCCAGCATCGACTTTGACGAATATTGGAAGAAAGATAGCCAAGCTGAGCTGTACCACTTTATAGGCAAAGACATTGTCTATTTTCACAGCCTATTTTGGCCGGCAATGCTTGAGGGCGCAGGATTTAGAAAGCCGAGCAAAGTGTTTGTCCACGGCTATGTGACTGTTAATGGTGCAAAAATGTCTAAATCGAAAGGGACATTTATCAAGGCAAGCACCTACCTTGAGCACCTCGACCCAGAGTGCCTGCGCTACTATTATGCCGCAAAACTCAACAGCCGCATCGATGATCTCGACCTTAATCTCGACGACTTTGTGCAGCGCGTCAACGCCGACGTGGTCAACAAGCTGGTCAACCTTGCCTCGCGCAATGCCGGTTTCTTGCAAAAGCGTTTTGCCAATAAACTTAGCCCAACGTGCGCCGATCCCAAGCTTTATCAACAGTTTGTGGACGCCGCGACAGTTGTCGCAAACTACTACGAGCAGCGCGAATTTGGCCAAGCTATCCGCAAAATAATGCAACTTGCTGATCTAGCTAACCAATATATCGACGAGCAAGCGCCGTGGGTTGTAGCAAAACAAGAGGGCGAAGAAGCAAAATTGCACGCCATCTGCTCAATGGGCATTAACCTGTATCGCGTTTTGCTGTGCTATTTGAAGCCGGTCATGCCAAAACTGGCGCAGCGCAGTGAGCAATTTTTGAATCAAGTCGTTGATTTTGAAAATATTAAAACGCCACTGATCTCGCACGAGCTCAATTCATTTAACTCGCTGTTTACCCGCATTACCGCGGATCAAACCACCGCTATGGTTGAGGCTTCTAAAGCAGAAATGGCGCCTATCGCGACACAGGCCGAGTCACAGCCTCAAACCAGCGATTTTGAGCCTATCGCGCCAGCAATTGAATTTAATGATTTTGCCAAGGTGGATCTGCGCGTAGCAAAAATCATCGCGTGTGAAGTCGTTGAAAAGTCAGATAAATTATTAAAATTGCAGGTCGACTTAGGCAATGAAACGCGGCAAGTGTTTTCAGGGATCCGCAGCGCTTACCAGCCATCTGATCTTATTGGAAAATACACCGTGATTGTTGCCAACTTGCAGCCAAGAAAGATGAAATTTGGCGTATCTGAAGCGATGGTACTCGCGGCAGGCCCTGGCGGCAGCGATATTTGGCTACTTGAGCCACACGCTGGCGCGAAAGAAGGCATGCGCATTTTGTAAGGCAAAAATGCAAAAGCTAAGCGCCCTAAAACAAAAAGTGCAGCATCCGCTGCACTTTTTTATTGACTGGCAAAAAGCTTACACGCCTGCGCGTTTTAAAAGCCCTGTCATCAAGCGCGAACTGGCCTTTACATTGGCGCCGCGAGATTTAAACTCTGCAGCAAGACGCTGATCTTCAACATCCAACGCGATTTTATACAACGCGTTATACATATCTTTGGCCGTTTTGATGCGATCTTTATCGTTAAGCGGCGCTAAAAAACGTAAAGTTTGCGTACCGGTCAATGATTTTTGCGTCGCATAGCGCTCAACCGAGGTTAATAGACGATCCAGATCCGCTAGCGCCTCATTGCTTTCAACCCCTTGTTTTTCAAGGGCTTTTAGATTCTTTTTGCGGATCTGCTTGATCAGCACGCTGGGGCGATTTAATTTTTTGTAACCAAAATAACACGCGATCGCAATCACCACGAGCACGCCTAAAACATACGGCCATACAGAAACCGATGCTTGTGCAGCTGTCTCAGCACTTACGATCACATCTACAGAAGAAGGAATATCTGACATATTAACTTACCCTATTACCCTAATTTTTTATACTTATGCGCCAAAATCTGGCCGTATACTCTACAGTATCCAAAACCACGCGTACTGAAAAGTTTCTTGCGACCATTTTCAAAGCTACATTAACAACTAAAAAGCACATTGCCGATCAACATCATTTTTTGCACTAATGTTTTGCTTAAATGAGTTTTTTTACAACAAGTCCCATTTAAAGCAAGCGATAAACAATTGTTTATTAATTATCCAATGCTAGCGAATATAGCATTGTTTTAGTTGCTGGAATACAATCCTCACGGCAAGATCATTATAAATAAATTGAACTTTTGGCCAAAGTGGTGATCAGATCGTCAATTGACGAATCACTTATTGGTTACCGCGATGAGCCAAACTTTTTTGCAACACTTTGCTTACATTTCTGATCCGCGTATC
>JBOFRL010000096.1:0-1291 GCA_051650965.1 Vibrionaceae bacterium | reverse complement strand
CGTTGTGTGTATGTGAGCGAGCAGCAACGCCGTAATCACCGATTTAAACCAGCAAAAATTACATCATGCCGCCCATTCCGCCCATCCCACCCATTCCGCCCATATCTGGCGCATCAGCTTTTGGCAGCTCAGCTACCATTGCTTCGGTGGTGATCATCAGGCCTGCAATAGACGCTGCGAATTGCAGTGCGCTACGGGTCACTTTAGTTGGGTCAAGGATACCCATTTCTAACATGTCACCGTAGGTGTCGTTGCCCGCGTTGTAACCGTAGTTACCGCTGCCGTTTTTCACGTTGTTAGCTACAACTGAGGCTTCTTCGCCTGCGTTGGTCGCGATTTGACGCAGTGGCGCTTCCATTGCACGTAGGGCGATAACCACACCGTGTTTTTGGTCTTCGTTAGCCACTTCAACGTCAGCAATCTTAGAGGCAACACGTACCAGCGCTACACCGCCGCCAGGTACCACGCCTTCTTCAACCGCAGCACGGGTTGCGTGCAGCGCGTCTTCTACGCGAGCTTTTTTCTCTTTCATTTCAACTTCGGTCGCAGCACCGACTTTGATTACCGCAACACCGCCAGCTAATTTAGCCATACGCTCTTGCAGTTTTTCTTTGTCGTAGTCTGAAGTTGATTCTTCGATTTGTTGCTTGATTTGGCTTACGCGCGCTTCGATTTGCGCTTGTTCACCGTTACCATCGATGATGGTGGTGTTGTCTTTAGTGATCACAACACGCTTAGCAGTACCTAAATCTTCTAGGGTTGCTTTTTCAAGCTCTAGGCCGATTTCTTCAGCGATAACAGTACCGCCAGTTAAAATCGCTACGTCTTGCAGCATGGCTTTACGACGGTCACCAAAGCCTGGAGCTTTAACCGCTGCCACTTTCACGATACCGCGCATGTTGTTAACAACGAGCGTTGCTAAGGCTTCGCCTTCAACGTCTTCGGCAACGATCAGTAATGGCTTACCGGTTTTTGCCAGACCTTCAAGGATTGGTAACAGTTCGCGAATGTTGGAGATTTTCTTATCGACTAACAGTACGAATGGGTGATCTAATTCAACGCTGCCAGTTTCAGGCTTGTTGATGAAGTATGGAGACAGGTAGCCACGGTCGAACTGCATACCTTCTACTACGTCCAGTTCGTTTTCCAGTGCTTGACCTTCTTCAACGGTGATCACGCCCTCTTTACCGACTTTTTCCATTGCAGTGGCAATGATTTGGCCGATTGACTCGTCAGAGTTTGCAGAGATAGTACCAACTTGAGCGATCGCTTTTGAGTCAGCGCAATCTTG
>JBOFRL010000095.1:0-16358 GCA_051650965.1 Vibrionaceae bacterium | reverse complement strand
ATACGCGGATCAGAAATGTAAGCAAAGTGTTGCAAAAAAGTTTGGCTCATCGCGGTAACCAATAAGTGATTCGTCAATTGACGATCTGATCACCACTTTGGCCAAAAGTTCAATTTATTTATAATGATCTTGCCGTGGTTCACATGGCAAATGATAAAAATTCATTTGACAGCGCAATTCAAAACCTTTCGGTTTAAAACAATTCGTAAACTTTTAGCCCGTTGCGACGCAAAACTGACTTTTAGCCCTTTTCTCGCTAAACTGGCCGTTAAAAATTGGATGAAAAGAGAATGACGAAGAGACCTCAAGCCAGTGCTGACGCAATCGATTGGCAATTTCGACGCTTTGATGAACTCACGAATGCGCAGCTGTACACGCTACTTAAATTGCGTACCGATGTGTTTGTTGTAGAGCAATGCTGCGCTTATCCTGAATTAGATCAACATGATACCCATCCGCAGACCGTGCACATTTTAGGGATGGATCAAGGCAAGTTGGCCGCTTATGCGAGAATTTTACCGGAAGGCGTGAAATTTGCACAAATCAGTATTGGGCGCGTGGTGGTTGATGCGCAATATCGAAACTTACAGCTTGGGCACGCGCTGATGCGCACAGCGCTGGATAAGGCGCAACAACTTTACGGTGAGCAGACCATCACAATTAGCGCTCAATACCATCTACGACATTTCTATGCTAAACATCAATTCATTGAAATTTCAGAGAAATATTTAGACGATGGTATTGAGCATGTGAACATGCAGCGCCGTTTTAGCTAGCAGCTTTAAGCTGCGTACGCACAAATTTGCCGTCGGCGTTGCGCACGAACAAAATCGGCTGTCTAGCGCCTCTCACGCGCAGCGCTTGCAACTTACCGTTAAGATCCACTTTCACGCCAAGATATTGATTTGGACGAATTTGGCTTAGCGGTTTGTCATCGCCTTCAATCGCAACGATAGCGTAAAGCTCAACCAGCGACAGCTGCAAAACGCGGAACAGATTTGACAAGGTATCGCCCTGCTGCACCTGATATTCCACCCATTCTGGCGCCGGCACGCGCTCAACAGGCTCGCTGCGCTCGGCACGTTCAAAGCGCTCAACGCGTTCAACTTCTTGATAGGCAATATTTTTTTCAGCAGGCACCACAGGCGCTGGCGTTTTAGCGACCACAACCGGCTCTGCAGGTTGTCTTTCCACCACAACAGGCTTTTGTGCAACAACGACTGGCTTTTGCACCACAGGCGCCACCAGCTTCTCCTGAATAGCAAACTCTTGCGGCGTAGGCTCAGGCTCGCTCGCAATCACCACCTCATCAACCACCGGCTCTCTGTCGGCGACAGAAACCATTCTGCTCGTTTGGGTGGACGACGTGTCGTGCGGCGTTAAAGCGAGCACTTCAACAGGCGCATTGCTGGCTTGCTCAAGCTCGCTGTTTTGCTCTTTATCAGCAGGAAAAATAAGTACCGCCAGCAGAAAAACTGACAGCATTGCAATGATCATTCGGTGCCAATACGGCAGCGCATTCCACAAAGAGAAGACATTTCGCTGCGCGGCAGAGAAAATATTATTTTGCGCTCGTCTTGGAACAGCTTGGCTTTTTTTAGACCAGTGTTCGGGAAATGGACTATTTTTATTTAGTTTTTGTGCTTGTGTCATAGTCTTTGCCATTCATTGAGTTAGCCTCAAACAATAAAGTCAGTATAGATAAACAAACTTTATGGATGCGGAGGTTTTATCGCATTAAAGAATACATTACACCTTAATGCCTACGAATGCCCATCTTACTGAATGCACAATATTTGTCACGCTTTTGACAAAACTGCTATGCTGCACAACCGTTTTTACTAGGAAGAGAGAAAATGAGCGCATATCAATTTGATACTGTAGAACAAAAAGCCAGTTATGGCATTGGCTTACAAATGGGACAACAGCTTGCCGCTAGCCGTCTGCAGAATTTACAAGTTGACGCCATCGCTGTTGGAATTGCGCATGCATTACAAGGACTTGCGCCTGCAATCGCGGTAGACGACATCAATCACGCCCTGCGTGAGCTGCACGATCAAGCTGAGCAGCAGCGTCTTGAGCAAGGCAAAAAGGCCGGTGCAGCTGGTGCGAAATTTTTGCAAGAAAACGCTAAGCGCAGCGAAGTGAAAACAACCGGCTCAGGCTTGCAGTATGAAGTTTTGACGCAAGGTTCTGGTAAAATTCCAACGAGCAAAGACACAGTAAGCGTTCATTATCACGGTACGTTGATTGATGGTCAGGTTTTTGATAGCTCTGTTGAGCGTGGTCAGCCAGCACAATTTGGCGTGACAGCAGTAATTAAAGGCTGGGTAGAAGCGCTACAATTGATGCCTGTTGGCTCAAAATGGCGTCTGTATATTCCGCATGAGCTTGCCTACGGCGAGCGTGGCGCCGGTGAAGCGATTGCACCTTACTCTGCGTTGATCTTTGATGTAGAGCTGCTGGCAATCGTCTAATATTGCAGACATTTTTGTCGCAACGATTAAGCGTAAATCATTGGGCTGCGTAAGAGAAACTTAGGCAGTCCATATTTTTTTATCGCGAATGTGGCGCGCGTTTTTGGCGGTTCCGTCGCAAATAAAAAATTGGCAAAAAAAATGATTTTTTTCAAAAAAGAAGGCGTTACCCAAGAAAGACCGCCAAAACTTTGACGCTTTGGCGGATCATTTTTTAGTTTACTGCTTCTTTTAGTGCTTTTCCGGCAACAAACGCAGGTACGTTGCTTGCCGCGATTTGGATCTCTTTACCCGTTTGTGGGTTACGTCCAGTACGAGCTGAGCGGTGGTTTACTTTAAAAGTACCAAAACCAATCAGTTGCACTTGATCTCCGTCTTTTAACGCACGTTCAATTCCCATCAGCATGGCTTCTAACGCAGCCTTAGCTTGCACTTTCGATAAATCTGCATTTTCTGCGATCAGATCAATCAAATTAGTTTTGTTCATGTAGGTTTTCCCTTGTGAAGTTTTTTAAAGCAACTCAACTCTAAATAAAACAAGTCAAACTAGCAAAGGTTTGTGTTGCTGCAATCAGTCATCTGCGCTGTATTTCACCACAAACTGGGTGTATTCTCACAAAATTTCATTCGCATTTAAAGGTTGACTCTTGTTTTTTCCTAATTAAGACTTGATGTATTGTCTGTTAGTAAGCTCAAACCCTTTCATTTTACGGCTAGGAATACGATGATCCTGCTATTTATTTATGTAACAATTGCCATTGGCATTTCTTTTGTTTGTTCTATTCTCGAGGCGGTTTTACTGAGCCTTACACCCAGCTATCTGGCACAATTGCGCCAGCAGCAACACCCTAAGGCCGCCAAACTGGCGCTATTGAAAAACGATATCGACAAACCTCTCGCTTCGATTTTGACCCTAAACACCATTGCGCACACCGTCGGCGCGGCGGCATCTGGCGCGCAAGCGGCAAAAGTCTTCGGCGATGCGTGGCTTGGCGTCTTTTCCGGCGTTTTAACGCTAGCTATCTTGTTTCTTTCAGAAATTATGCCCAAAACCATTGGCGCAACCTACTGGCGCACACTGGCGCCGTTTTCGGCCTCTTTGCTCAACTGGATGATAATTTTGCTCGGTCCTTTTGTCTGGATGTCTGAGCAATTTACCAAACGCCTTTCACAAGGCAAGCAAGAGCCGAAAATGCGCGACGAACTTTCTGCGATTGCGCTGCTGGCCAAAGAGAGCGGCGAGCTTGCCGACGACGAGTCAACCATGCTGACTAACCTGCTGAGCCTGCGCGATGTTCCGGTGACCAAATTGATGACGCCGCGTACGGTTTTGTTTCGAGTCGATGCCAACATGACTATCGAGCAATTTTTGCAGCAGCATAATAACACGCCGTTCTCGCGCCCGCTGGTCTATACCAATCAACGCGATAACATCATCGGCTTTGTGCACAGACTAGAGCTTTTCTCTGCGATCCAACGTAATCAAGGTGAAAAAACGCTCGGCTCGGTGATGCGTCTGCTGCCGGTGGTGCACAGCTCCACGTCGGTGCCAAAGGTGTTTGACCGCCTGTTGCAAAAACGCGCGCAGCTTGCGCTCATCGTCGATGAATACGGCGACGTGCAAGGGATCATCACCATCGAAGATATTTTTGAGCATTTGACGGGCAAAGAGATCATCGATGAGGCCGACACTACCTCGAGCATGCAACGCCTCGCGCATGAACGCTGGAAAGATTGGAAACAGACGCATGGCGTGCGTGAAAGTAAAGATGACGATCAGCACGGCCAAGGACGAAAAGAGGGCGAAGCTGAGCTAAGTTCAGCGGTGCAGCCTGTGCAGGCAGAAAATACCAAGCCGGCACCAAGCCAAGAGCAGAGCGAAAAGGACAAGAGCTAACCGTTTGTTAAAACTAAGATAAAACCGCTCAACAAAAAAGCTAGCATTCGCTAGCTTTTCTTTTAGTGCTTAAGGCTGTTATTTTTTGTCGTCGTCTTTTAGCTCTTTTACGTCGTCATTAGCCGCCTTGCGCTCAAATTCGCCTTCAAACGTGTTGCCTATCGGCGAATTGTTAGGGCTGCGCCACTGCGCGGCAGGCTCATGCATTTTCACCTTACTTTTTAAGCGTGTAGCAAAGTAATGACGCACCCAAGGCAGCAGCAATAACGCGCCTAAAACGTCAGAAAAAAATCCTGGGATAAAAAGCAAAACTCCGGCAAGCGCCAGTAGCGCCCCCTCCACCACCTGCTCTACAGGCAGCAAGCCTTGCTGCAGACGCTGCTGCGCAACCAGTAGCGCTTGGATCCCCTGACTTCGCACCAAAGAGAGTCCAACAATCGCCGTAGTCAGCACCATCAGCAAGGTAGTTACCACGCCAAGCTGCTCGCCAACCTCAATAAAAATACCAATCTCAATTGCCAGAAGCGTTATTAACAACACAAATAAAATACGCAATCTTATAACTCCACAACATCACACCGATGGCTTGCGTCTTTTTTAGCCGCACACTTGTACATAAATTAAACAAATCACTCTCTTTTTACAGCAAAAACGCCTCGCAACCACGAAATTAGCAAAAAAAGTTGATCTAAATCGCACGCCTTGCACTATTTGCAAGTAAAATAGTGACCATACTAAGCAATCCTCGATTTATCTTATTAGAACGGCTTCGTTTTTCTGTTGATGATCTTGGATACAAACCAATTTTTTTGTCTGCTTTACATTAATTTTTTTTCAATGGTACCAGCTATTTTTAGGAAAACACTATGACAGATATGAAAAACAGTGCAGCACGCACCGAAGTAGACCTGCTTGGCGAGCGCCAAATTCCTGGGGATGCGTATTATGGCATCCATACTCTGCGCGCAGTAGAAAACTTCAATATTTCTAACGACACCATTTCTGATGTGCCAGAATTTATCCGCGGCATGGTCTTCACTAAAAAAGCTGCAGCAATGGCTAACAGTGAGCTTGGCGCTATTCCACAAGAAATTGGCGAGTACATTGTCAAAGCGTGTGATCTGATTTTGACCACTGGCAAGTGCATGGATCAATTCCCGTCTGACGTTTACCAAGGCGGCGCCGGCACTTCTGTAAACATGAACACCAACGAAGTGATTGCTAACGTTGCTCTTGAGCTGATGGGCAAGCCAAAAGGCGAATACAAAACCATCAACCCAATCGACCATGTGAACAAAAGCCAGTCAACGAACTGCGCCTACCCAACAGGTTTTCGTATCGCCGTTTACAGCAGCATTTTAAAACTGCTTGATGCGATCAAATACTTAGAGACTGATTTCATCAACTTAGCAAACGCTAACAAAGGCATCTTGAAAATGGGTCGTACCCAGCTACAAGACGCTGTGCCAATGAGCGTTGCGCAAGAGTTTCGCGCATTCGCTGTGTTGCTAAAAGAAGAGATCAAAAACATCAAGTACACCGCAGAGCTGCTTTTAGAAGTGAACCTCGGTGCTACTGCGATTGGTACAGGCCTTAACGCGGTAGAAGGCTACCAGCCACTTGCGGTACAACGCCTTGCTGAAATCACAGGCTTTAACTGCACACCATCAGAAGACCTCATCGAAGCGACTTCTGACTGCGGCGCCTACGTCATGGTGCACAGCGCGCTAAAACGCCTTGCAGTTAAATTGTCTAAAATTTGTAATGACTTGCGCCTGCTGTCTTCAGGCCCACGCGCTGGTCTAAACGAAATCAACCTGCCAGAAATGCAAGCCGGCTCTTCTATCATGCCAGCAAAAGTAAACCCTGTGATCCCAGAAGTGGTGAACCAAGTTTGCTTTAAAGTTATCGGCAACGATTTGACTGTAACACTTGCTGCAGAAGCCGGCCAGCTACAGCTGAACGTGATGGAGCCAGTGATTGGCCAAGCGATGTTTGAATCTATTCACATTTTGACTAACGCGTGTATCAACCTTGGCGACAAGTGCATCAAAGGCATCACCGTTAACAAAGAAGTTTGTGAAAACTTTGTAATGAATTCAATCGGTTTGGTAACTTACTTGGATCCGTTCATCGGCCACCACGAAGGTGACATCGTTGGTAAGATCTGTGCTAAGACTGGCCGCAGCGTGCGTGACGTGGTTCTTGAGCGCAAATTGCTTACTGAAGAGCAGCTTGACGACATCCTATCGTTCGAAAATCTGATGAATCCTCAGTACAAAGGTAAGAAGTTTAAGTAACAGTTTTTGCCTATAAAAAAGCTTGGCATAAAACCCAAGCTTTTTTTATGCAGGAAAACGTGCAATTTATCGCACCTAATTAGTAAAATTTCCTCTAAAATCAATTAGCTAAATATTTTATCCTTCCTTTGGAGTTATTATGATCGCCTTAGAGCTTTTTGTTGTCCTCGCCTTTATTTATTTAGGCGCTCGGATCGGTGGCATTGGCATAGGACTTGCGGGCGGCGCGGGAGTTATTACGCTGTCGCTGCTGTTAGGTATGCCAACAAAGCAAAGCTACATCCCTATCGATGTAATTTTGATCATCATGTCAGTAATTACTGCCATTGCTGCAATGCAAGTGGCTGGTGGTATGGATTGGCTGGTGGAAAAAGCAGAAAATTTTCTGCGTAAGAATCCTAAGCAGATCACTTTTTATGCTCCGATTGTGACTTACTTGATGACCATGATGGCAGGAACCGGTCACACCGCGTTCTCAACACTGCCTGTGATCGCAGAAGTGGCTAAAGAGCAAGGGATCCGCCCATCACGTCCACTGTCAATCGCCGTTATTGCCTCGCAAGTGGCTATCACTGCGTCGCCAATTTCAGCGGCTGTGGTCTCTTTTTCTGGCATGCTTGATAAGTACGACGTTGATTACCTCACGCTGCTAGCTATCTGTATCCCAACGACTTTTGCTGCGTGCATGGTTGGCGCATTCGTCGCAAACTTCATGGGCTGTGAGCTAAAAGACGATCCTATCTACCAAGAGCGCCTCAAAAACGGCATGATCAAGCTACAAGGCAGCACCAAACGCGAAATTTTGCCTACAGCAAAAACTGCCACGATGATTTTCCTTGGCGCGATCATGATCGTTGTGTTGTACGCGGCGGCGATTTCAAGCTCTGTTGGTTTGATTGAAAACCCAACGCTTGGCCGTAACGAAGCCATCATGAGCTGTATGCTTGCGGCGGCGGCGCTGATCGTTTGGATCACTAAAATCGATGCAACCAAGATCTCTACCGCGCCAACGTTTCGTGCGGGTATGACGGCTTGTATCTGTGTGCTTGGCGTAGCTTGGCTTGGTTCGACTTTCGTTAATGGCCACGTCGACGGCATTAAAGAAGTCGCGGGCGGTCTACTGAGCGATCATCCTTGGATGCTAGCGCTGGTGCTGTTTTTCGCGTCGATGCTGCTTTACTCACAAGGCGCAACCACTGTGGCACTGATGCCTGCAGCGCTTGCAATTGGCGTCGCTCCTTTGACTACGATTGCTTCATTTGCTGCGGTAAGTGCGTTGTTTGTACTTCCAACCTACCCAACGCTACTTGCTGCGGTTGAGATGGATGACACAGGCTCTACGCGCATTGGTAACTTGGTATTCAACCATCCCTTCTTTGTTCCAGGCGTTGCAACTATCGCAACCTCGGTGATCCTTGGGTTTGTTGTGGGCGGCATTCTTCTGTAATGCCCCTTGCTTGAGCAATTAAAAAAGGAGCCACTCGGCTCCTTTTTATTTACTTTTTTGCGCAATTAGACTTGTGAAGTGACTTCTATTGGCTCTTTTTCGATCAACGGAACGCGAAATACCGTCAAACGCAAGAAGAGGTAAAGAGCACCAATCGCAGCCCAAGCAAGACCAAGCTCAAGAGAAGCAGGGTCAAGGTTTATCCATAGCGACCCAATACAGAGTGCGCCAAACACAGGGAACAACAAGTAGTAGATAGTGTGTTTGATCGACCTGTTAAGACCTAACTTAATGTAAAAGTGGCCAATTACCGACAAGTTAACAAAGGTAAAGGCAACTAGCGCACCGAAGTTGATCAGGGCTAACGCAATTTCTAAATCGACAAATAACGCTAAAAGTGAAAGACAACCAGTCAACAACACGTTAAACGTTGGGGTTTGCCATTTTGGATGAACATAACCAAAGAACTGTTGTGGCAAAGCTTGATCGCGTCCCATTACGTATAACAGGCGAGATACACCGGCGTGCGCAGCAAGGCCTGACGCAAGCACCGCAGCAGTTGTTAATACCAGTACAACTGATTGGAAAAGTCTGTTACCCACATACAGAGCAATTTCAGGCAACACTTCGTCTACTTTTTCGAAGCCTGAAGTATCTGGAAAACGGAGCTGTAAGAAGTAAGAAGTGCTGACAAAAATCACGCCACCAATCAGCGCTGTCATCACGATTGCTTTTGGGATCACTTTACCTGGATCTTTTGTCTCTTCAGACAAAGTGCTGATCCCGTCAAATCCCAAAAATGAGAAACAGAGAACAGAAGCCCCCATCAACATTGGTGAAATTTCGGTTGTACTTGAGAACAATGGGCGACTACTCACCATTGCCTGCAAACCCTCGCTGGTGTAAATATCCCAGCCGATCATCGCGATAAACGCGATAATAATGCAAAACTGCGCCATTACGATGATGCTGTTAAGGCGTGCAACCATCTTGATACCACGAAGGTTTAAGAAAGTCATCAGTGCCACGAGCGGGACAATGTACATCCATGAATCCAGCGTAGGAAACATCGCGTCGAGGTAGATTTTCGCCAGCAAAATATTAAGCATCGGCATGAACAAATAGTCCAAAAGTGACGCCCAACCCACCATAAACCCAGCGTAAGGGTGAAACACCTTTTGCACATAGGTATAAGCGGAGCCAGCTGAAGGGAATTTTCTTACCAGGTGGCCATAGCTTAGCGCAGTAAACAGCATTCCAAGCAAAGCAAATGCATAAGCTGTCGGAACATGACCATCAGTGATCTCAGTTACGATACCAAAAGTGTCAAACACGGCCATTGGGGTTAAATACGCAAGTCCCATAATGACGACGTGCCACAATTTTAGGCTCTTTTTTAATCCAACTGATTGATTATTCATTACCTGCCCTCCATCGGAGAAGAATTATCAGCGTTGTTATTGCTGTATAACGCCGATAAACAAGTTTGCAAAGCAGAGAGGCCAAGATGGCGGTTGCCGGAGAGGTCCGACAGGAAAACATCAAAATTTAGCATGTTATTTCCTGCAAAAATGGCTGAAGATTGCTAAAAAACAACTTCACACACTTTTCCAAAACAAATCGACACATTACAACCAAAATATGCCGGGTAATAAAGTCACATTGCACAGCTAAAACGCTTGCTTGCAAATGGAGGCGCATTGTGCAATTACTCCCCCCATCTGACAAGAAAAAAAAGCGATTTTTGCTTTTTTTTTATTCAAGGTGCCAAATCACGAGTCGTTTATAAAAAAGTTTTTAAATTTTTACCATTTCTTGCAAACTTACAGGCGTGATATCTGTTATCACAAACTGCAGCGAACTTCTTTAGCCTAATAGGTTGGTTAAAATTTATCCACATTTTAAAAACTGAAATATTTACCGCCCATAACCCACAAAAAGTTGCGCATCTTTCATAAGTAAGACGCCGCCCTCTTTTACCCGCACAAGATCGCGCTATTTTTTGCGCATTGTCCTTGCTAGACAAAGCCAAGCCTGCAGTCTAGAGTAGCGCCATTATTGTTGCTGTGATCTTTTTTTCTATGCCAAATCGCCAACTTTCGCGCATCGAACTGCTTGCGCCAGCCAAAAATCTTGAGTTTGGAATGCAAGCCATCAAGCATGGCGCCGACGCCGTTTATATCGGCGGCCCCTCGTTTGGCGCGCGCAGCGCTGCAGGAAATAGCCTGCAAGATATTGAAAAACTTGCGCAATATGCTCACCAATTTGGCGCGCAGGTTTTCGTCGCACTCAACACGCTTCTTTATGACAACGAATTACAGGCGGCGCAAACTCTCGCGCACCAACTCTATACCGCTGGCGCAGATGCGCTGATAATTCAAGATCTTGGGCTTTTGCAGCTTGATTTGCCGCCCATTGCGCTACACGCAAGCACGCAAACGGATAACCGTACGCCAGAAAAAGTTAAATTTTTACAAGACGTTGGCTTCTCACAAGTGGTGCTGGCGCGCGAGCTAAGCCTGCAGCAAATTCGCGCTATTCGTGACAAGACCTGCCCCGAGGTGCAGCTTGAGTTTTTCATCCACGGCGCGCTTTGCGTCTCGTACAGCGGGCAATGCAATATCAGCTACGCGCGCACCGGCCGCAGCGCCAATCGCGGCGAATGTGCGCAGCTGTGCCGCCTGCCCTGTTCGCTGCAGACCGCTAAAGGCGAAACGCTGGTCGACAATGCGCACCTGTTATCGCTCAAAGACATGGATCAAAGCGCCAACTTGCACTCCCTCATCGACGCTGGCATTCGCAGCTTTAAAATCGAGGGACGCTTAAAAAGCCTTGATTATGTTAAGAATGTCACCGCGTGGTATCGACAAAAACTTGACGCCATTTTAGAGCAGCGCCCAGATCTCACGAAGTCTTCCGCCGGACGCTGCCACTACACCTTTACGCCTGATCCGAAAAAGAGCTTTAACCGCGGCCAAACAGACTATTTTTTGCACGGCAGAAGGCCCAACATCGATTCGCCTCTTAGTCCGAAATTTATCGGCGAACCGGTGGGTAAAGTCAGCAGAATTGATAAAGATCGTATTGAAATTAGCGCGTTGGCAGCTGTCGATTTTAACAATGGCGATGGGCTGAGCTTTTTTGATAACAAAAACAAGCTCAGCGGTACGCGCATCAACAAGGCGACCGGCACAACGCTGCAACTGCACGAAGCAAACCGCGCGCTTAAAGTCGGCACGTTGATTTATCGCAATCACGATCAAGCATTTAGCCAGCTTTTAGAAAAAGAGAGTGCAAAGCGCCTGATCGGCATAAATATTACGCTGCGCGAGCAGGCCGACGGCTTGCAGCTTGAGCTCATCGATGAGCAAAATGTTCGCGTTTGCGCAGCCATCGTTTGTGAAAAAGTCGCCGCCACCAACCAAGAGCGCGCGTGGCAAGCCACCTATGATCAGCTTACTAAGCTCGGCAGCACGCATTTCTATGCGAAAAAAGTGCAGATTGAGCTTACCTCGCCGCTTTTCATTGCAGCGTCAACGTTAAATGCGCTACGCCGCGACGCCGTCGCACTGCTAGAGCAAGCGCGCCTGCAAAGTTACCAGCGGCCAGAGCGACGCGCCGCCGCCACCGATGTCGTCTACCCTGCGCGCCGCCTCAACTACCTTGGCAACGTGCTCAATGACGCTGCCGAAAAATTTTTCCGCGACCATGGCGTCGAAAATATCGCGCGCGCCGTTGAAGCGGATCAGCAAAATGGCGAGCTGATCTTAATGACCACCAAGCATTGCATCCGCTACGCGCAAAATCTCTGCCCAGATCACGTGCCGGACATTAAAGCTGAGCCGCTTTTGCTGCAAATTGGCAGCGATCAATTTCGACTGCGTTTTGACTGCACGCGCTGTGAAATGCAAGTGCTTGGCTTTGCTAAAGAAAAATAATAGTTTTTTCTCCAGCAGTGCAATAAAGTTCACCATAGCCGCGCCTTTTCAGCAAAGGCGCGCAAGCCAACTCTAAAAACAGATTTTGATCAATAGACTAGATTGGAAAACGCCGCTTTTTACCTCTAACGTAAGCTAAGGCAAAATAGCGTGCAACGATCATATATTCTGAGAGTTATGCTCTCTTTTCTCACTTTTTTGGCGCAACTATGAGCAAATTACTAGCAAACTTCGCCAATTTTGGCCAATTTACGCGATTGCAAGGAAAGCGTTTTTACACCGGCGCACTGCTTGCCGTCCTTTTTTGCAGCGCGTCGTTTGCAGACGAAAGCGGTAGCGAGCCGCTAGCAAACACGCCGTTTTCACAGCAGCCGTCGCTGCCAAACAGCAATCCTTTTTCTAGCAATCAAGCGGCTTTTGCTACGCAAAACCGTTTTTTACCGGTCGCACAGGCGTTCGAGTTTAATTTTCATCAGCAAGACAATCAGTTAGTTTTAGAGTGGCAAATCGCGCCGCGCTACTACCTCTACCGCGACAAATTTACCATCACCAGCAGCAGTGCAAAAATTGGCGAGTTTTCGCTTCCTCAAGGCGAGATCTATGAAGACGCCTTTTTTGGTAACACGCAGATTTACCGCAACAATTTTTCACTTAGCGTGCCGATTATCGCCAGCGAGCCTGACGCGACCATCAGCATCACTTATCAGGGCTGCGCGCAAGATGGCTACTGTTATCCGCCGCACACGCTCAGCGTGCCGCTGACCAAAGCAATCCATGCGCAGATGCAAGAGAGCGCCGCTGCCAGCGAAGTGCTTGATCGTGACGAAAATTCGACGTCAGCAACTGCGCCAAGCACAACAGCTAGCGATCCAGAAAATGCTAGTGAAAATAAGCAATTAGCAAATGAAATTCTCACCAAAAACAATGAATCGCGCTTGCCAAACAGCCAAAATGTCACCTCGCTAGCGCAAAATTGGTGGCAACCACTGCTGTTTTTAGCCTTTGGCATCGGCCTTGCGTTCACGCCTTGCGTGCTGCCGATGTACCCGATTTTAACGGGGATCGTTCTTGGCCAAGGTAAGCGTAGCCACAAGGAAACGTTTTATTTATCAATGATGTATGTCCAAGGAATGGCGCTGACTTACACAGGGCTAGGCCTTGTGGTCGCCATCGCTGGGCTGCAATTTCAAGCCGCCTTGCAGCACCCTTACGTGCTGATGAGTTTAAGCGCGCTGTTCATCATTCTGGCGCTGGCGATGTTTGGCGTTTTTTCGCTGCAACTGCCAAGCAAGCTGCAAACCAAACTTGCAAGCCTTAGCAACCAGCAAAACGGTGGCAACAGCGGCGGCGTCTTTATCATGGGCGCCATCTCGGGGCTGGTCTGCTCGCCTTGCACCACGGCGCCGCTTTCTGGCGCCCTGCTTTATGTGGCGCAAAGCGGCGACCTGCTCACCGGTATGGTGACCTTGTACGCGCTTGCGATCGGCATGGGGATCCCACTCATCGTTGCGGCCATGTTTGGCAATAAACTGCTGCCTAAAGCCGGCAACTGGATGAACAATATTAAAATTGTGTTTGGTTTCATTCTGTTAGCTGTGCCGCTGTTTTTACTCGAGCGAATGCTGGCAACGCAAACCAGCACACTGCTTTGGCTAATGTGGCTGCTTGCCATGCTTGGCTGGCTGTATCATCTTAAAAATCAGTTGCCTGCGGGAAAAATCAAAAGCGCGCTCGGCCTGTTTGTCAGCGTTGGGATCACGGTGAGCATTCTGTTTTGCTACGATCGCCTGCAAGATAAAAACAGTTTTCTGATTGAAAAACCACAATTTATACAGTTTAAAACCACACAAGAGCTGCGCCACGAGCTTATCAAAGCCAAGCAGGCTCAAAAGCCGGTGCTGCTTGATTTTTATGCCGACTGGTGCGTCGCTTGCAAACAGTTTGAACGCGATATTTTTAGCGATCCGCAGGTGGCGCGCGCAATGCAGCAATTTGTCCTGCTGCAAGCCGATGTAACCAAGAATGATGCGGATGACGTTGCGCTACTCGAGGAGATGCAAGTCCTTGGATTACCTACTATTGATTTTTGGAATGAAAATGGCGAGTGGGTAGAAGGCGCGCGCATAAGCGGTTTTTTACAAGCCGCGGATTTTTTAAAGCACTTAAACACAATAAAATCTCAGCGTTAACCACACATACAAAGGCGCAAAATTTGCGCCTTTGTTCAAATCCATCCCCAGCCTGCCAAGCTTGATAAAAATTTATCATCGCGACAGTTCAATTTTTGCCAAAAAACTTAGCAAATTGCCTACTTTTAAAAGGTGAAATGATTACGCGCTTTTAATCAGCGCAAAGTGAGGACGGCAATGCACAATGGTACTGCGAAGCATCGACAGCAAGTGACCGCTAAAAAAAATCTGCAGCGCCGTCGCCACTGCTATTTTTTTATGCATAACAACCAGTTAAAGCTAATTAGTTTGCTGCTGATCTCCGTTTTGCTACCGCTCACTACGCAAGCTGCGGCAAAAAAGCAGCTGAGCCTGCAAGAGCAAGTTAAATTGCACGGCTACATCGATAATTACGGCAATTTACGCTTAAGCCACAGCCCACTGACCACTCTTCCTAAGCTATTGAAAGTTAAAGGTGCTCTTGATATTACGGCCAGTAAAATTACTACGCTGCCAGACTCGCTCACCATCGGTGGTCCGCTACTGGCATCGCACAGCCAGCTAAAAAGCCTTCCTTCAATTAAAATCGGTGGTTATATTGATTTGACGAGCACGCCCATTACGAAGCTGCCGAGCAGTTTAAAAGTGAATGGCGATTTGAGCCTCGCTTTTACTCCATTAGAAAACCTGCCGAAAAATTTGACGGTCAATGGCAACCTTTACCTTACAGGCAGTAAAATCAAAGAATTACCTGCGAGACTAACGGTAAAAGGTAACCTCTATTTACGCGATACACCTATCACAACAATTCCCGAAAGCAGCAAAATTTCCGGTACAATTTTCGCGGATTTCGATTGAGCTTCACCTGCTTCAAGCGCAAAATAAAGCATACAACCAAGGAGTTACCATGGATCTCTCTTCTCTGCGCCGCGAATACACTCAAAGTGGGCTTCGCCGCAGCCAGCTTCCGACAAGCCCTCTGACGCTGTTTGAATTGTGGCTACAACAAGCTGTCGACGCCAAACTGAGCGACCCAACCGCCATGACCGTTGCAACCGTCGACTCAAGCGGCCAACCTTCGCAGCGTATTGTTTTACTTAAACAATTTGATGAAAAAGGCTTTGTTTTTTACACCAATTTAGGGAGTAACAAGGCCAAGCAGCTCAGCAATAACCCTAAGATCTGCTTACATTTTCCTTGGCATGCACTCGACAGGCAGGTGCAGATCATAGGGTTAGCGCAGCCTCTATCCAAAATGGAAGTGATGAAATATTTTTTGTCGCGTCCAAAAGAGAGCCAACTCGCGGCATGGGCGAGCAAGCAGAGTGAGCGCATTTCGGGGCGAGCCATGCTTGAAAGCAAATTTTTCGAGCTAAAGCAGCAGTTTATGCAAGGTGAAGTTCCGCTCCCGACTTTTTGGGGAGGCTTTCGCGTTGTACCGAGCGCGATTGAGTTTTGGCAAGGCGGGCAACATCGTTTGCACGATCGCTTTTTATATGAAAAAGGTCAAAATGACGACTGGCAGATCTCACGGCTGGCGCCTTAACGGTTTTTAAGAGAGCAACTCGCTGAAAAATAGCGCATTTTTGAGTTACTTTGCCGCAAATTTACTTTATCCGACCAATAAAAAATGCCAGCACATGGCTGGCAAAATAACCTTTACTCATGGTCAAATAAAAGTTAAACGACGTGTAGAAGAGGTCACCATTCCTACCTGCCTATGCAAGCAGAAACATATCACTGAAGTGGGTCAGTGATGAACAAAACATTCACACAAATGTCTCGTATGTGCATTAATATACACACACAGCACTGCATTTGATACAAAAATCATAGCAACAAAAGAAAAATTAATCGGTTTTTGATATGTTTGTGAAGCAAGATCTCGCTTCTGCCGCTTTAGACGCCGCATTCATCGAAAAAACAAGCGGTTATTTATCACTCCGATGAACAAATCTTTAGGCAGGTGCTATCAAACGTTATGAAAATTAAGGAGTTATTGTTATTTCTGGTGTATGGAGGCTTTAGGGAAGGTGGCGTATCCTGCTGATTGATTTCCGCAAGAATCTCAATCAACAGAGGTGATACGCCATGAATAATTCTACCTTTAGTGCCCAGCCACAACAAGAGG
>JBOFRL010000094.1:0-2066 GCA_051650965.1 Vibrionaceae bacterium | reverse complement strand
GCGAAATGAGTGGCCTGTCTGAGCTGTTGCGCATTTCTTCTTCTGGATCAAAGCCACTGATTTTTTTGACGAATTCTTTATAACTTTTCGTATGGTCTTTTGTAAACCAGTCATCCCAATCATCATCTTCAGGTGGATTTTCCCCATCGCACTGCTCATTTTCTTCTTGCTGAGCCCCCCAGCGCTCGTTTAAACCCGCTATCCACGGGTCGGAAGAAGGGCTGCTTATCGCCTTCAAAGCTGCAACGAGCTGCTCATGGCGCTCTTTCGAGCAATGTGATAACAGGTGATTGCTGCGCGGCGAATCCAGATCTGCAGAAAAAAAATCTTCTGGCGCGCTCAGGTGAGGTTGTTTATTTTGGATATTTATATGCACGCGATTTGGCTGATCATAAACAGCGCCGATCCCATTTAAAAATTGCTGCTCAATGAGAGTGCCAACCCAATTAACGAAATTGTCAAAGCGAATATCAAATATTCTGTGTAGCCGCTGCCGTTCAGTGTCACTTAAATCTTTAAGCAATTGCTGGCGCAATGCTTCGCATTCCCAAATAGACTGATTAAGGCCGCTTTCCGCCCACAGCTCAAAATCAAATTCAGAGTTGTGTAATGTGGTCAATAGCCCGAGCAGCTCTTCTTGTTCATGTTCTAAAAAACCCAACTTTTGCAGTTGCTCTTTTGTCGCGCTTGATGCGGCAAGTGACGCAACAACATCTGTAGCGGCCTGCTGTTGCCCTGTCGTCCAGTCGAGCTGCGTGACCACATCTTGCAGCAGCTCTGTTGTACATGCTGCCGAAAGCCAAAATTCGTCTTGCGTGATCCCTGCAAGCAACAAGCGAAACAGTGGATAAGAGGAGCCTTCATTCTCAACCCGATGTGCTATTAGTCGTTGGTGAGTGGGGCGTTCCGGCTCTGGTCGAGGTGGCACAATTCGGTTTAATGCGGCAAGGGCTTCCTCTGCAACTAGGGGAAACTCTGCGCCATCTCCCTGATAATGGGGTTGAAAAAAGTCTGCAGGTGCGACCAAATTATAGTGCAAACCGTCTGCCCGCAGATGAACGGGAAGATTGGTTTGGATTGGGATGTCGAGCTGTTCGATAACACATTGCGCGATAAAGTTGGCCAGATATTCAGCTAAGGCATTTATCTGCTCTTCACTTAAGAGTGCGATTGCCTCTGGCGCAGCAGACTCTAGATAGCTGCGTATCGCATCTGTGCGCCATAACGAAAATTGGCCTCGCGCAATGGTTGCTTGATATAGCCCTTCTGCTCCTTCTAAATTGGCGAGAGACGCTAATAGTCCACCAATGATTTGAAGTCCGTCAGCATCAAAGCCAAAGGCAAGCAATGGGTGATCTGCAACGTTTTCTGCATGAGTGGCGGTTAGCGCTAGCTGCAACGTTTTCGCTATTGCCATGCGAACGCTGCTGGCTAATCCGCTTTGATTTAATGCCTGCACCAACTGCTGGCGCGAGACGCTCTGGACTGAAAGCCACGCACAATTGCGTGTTAACGCTGCGAAAAATGAGCGGAACATGCAAGCGCCGTCTGCACTTGCCTCATAACAGCGCAGGCCAGGCTCTAAACTGGCGCAGCTAGTATTGGTCTCGTCGGCGAAACAAAAATCTTGCAGCAGAAGTCGTAAATATTCTTCCCTTGAACAAACACCCTCCCAAGGCGTTCGCTCAGCGCTAGCGGCCACCTCTACTTGCACGAGAGGCACAGTTTGTGGCGTAGAGTTGCCATCGCGCGTGAAGCTATTAACTCTTGCAATGCGCGGCATTCCTTCAGGTCGCGACGGCGATGGAATAGACGACGAGTTTGAAATCTGGCTGTTATTCGATGCGCTTTTTGTATTGTTTACATTACTCGGTAACATAGAGTAACTCCTCGCTTGCTATATTTTGCAGGAGCGCGTGATCTTAATCACTGTCTAAGTGGCAGCCTGGCTGCTTGTTCTTCGCAGCATCCGGCAACGCGGCAATTGGTGACGCTCTTAATTAGCATGAATTAATGCATTGAATGTTAGGCAAAAATATTCTGTTTATAGGTGTGACAGTATCGGG
>JBOFRL010000093.1:0-7470 GCA_051650965.1 Vibrionaceae bacterium | reverse complement strand
CGCCGGTGGTTGAATTGGTTAACGAATTGAGCGTGACGGTCGCGCCGGGCTCACCCTTGCCGCTGAGCTGCGCCGAATTTTGGTTGGTGATGGCGTCATCGGACGCTTCGCCGCTGTCGCTGCCGGCGTCAAGCCCCGCGCTAAAATCGGAAATCGCGGTATCAACAATCAGCGGCGCTTCGCCTTTCACCGCGTCGCTGAGGTTGCCGGCGGCGTCGGTTGCCACCATTTGCCAGTAATACGTGCCGTCGGGTAGCGCAGAGGTGTCGATGGAGAATGAGCCATCAGAGGCGCTGACTGTGACGGTAAAAGTAAAGGCAGGTGAATCGGGGGAGTCAGCGTTGAAAATTTTCAGCTCGATGACGTTGCCCTTCTCAGCAACGCCCTTAAATGTCACTGTATTATCGTTGGTGATACTGTCCGAATCGCTCGCGCCGGTGTCGCTGCTTTGCTCGATGCCAGCCTCGGTGATCACCGGCGGCGTGGTGTCGATGTGCAACTCTTGCGGCTGTGATCTATTTTTATTGCCCGCAGAATCGAGCGCGCTGGCCAGCCACGTGTAATCGCCATCGGCAAGCTCGCTCGACAAGACAAACTGCCAGTTGCCGTTCGCATCGGCGACGACAAATTCCGGCTGCACCTCGACCCGATTGCCATCTTTATCAAAGATTTCAATGGTCACGCGCGCACCCGGCTCACTTTTGCCGCTAAACGACGGCGTGGTGTCGGACGAGTAGTTTTCCCCAGGAACAAGGCTGGTGTCGCTTTCAGCGTCAAGCTGCGCGTCGCTAATGGCCGGCGGTGTACGGTCGATAATAATGGTAACTGGCGGCAGTTCGCTAACGTTACCGGCAATATCCGTGGCGATCACGCAATATTGGTACTCGCCCTCGTCGAGCCCTGGAATATCGAACGAATATTGGTTGCTGCCGCTAAAGTTAAGAGTCTGCTCAAACGCAGGCGAATTCTGGTCGCCGCCGGCCGGCCACAGCACCAAACGTACGCTGCTCGCCGTGTCGTTGACGTTGACCTGAATTTGCAGCGTGTCGCTGTTGGTAACGTTGTCGGCGCTGTCGAAACCGCTGTCGGAAAGCAGTTTAGCGTCGATGTCGAGCGGCGTGGTGTCGAAAGTGAAATTTCCGGTCAACTCTTTGCTGTTGCCGGCGACGTCGGTGGCAGTGATCACCCAGCTGTAATTGCCATCGGCGACCAGTTTAGCTAAATCGGCGAAATCAATCTGCCACACGCCATTTTGCACCGTGGTGGTCAGAGTCTGCGAATAACCGTCAGGGCCGGTGAGCTCGACCGTGATGGTGTCGCCGTCGGTGCCGCTGCCGCTAAATTTTGGCTCAGCCTGATTGGTTACAAGGTCGCTGCTGCTTTCGCCCGAATCCGAGCTGGTATCAAGCCCGCCGGTGAAATCGATGGTGGTGTCGAGGGTGAAGCTACCCGTCAACGTCTGGCTGTTACCGGCAATGTCGGTGATAGTCACCGACCAGCTGTAAACGCCGTCTGCAGGCAGTGTGGGCAGCTGCAGCTGCCAGTTGCCATTTTCATCCACCGTCGCGGTTAAATTGCCGACCGCGACGCTTTCGCCAGTGGTTGAATTGGTTAGAGAATTAAGCGTAACGGTCGCGCCAGGCTCGCCTTTGCCGCTCAGCTGCGCCGAGTTTTGGTTGGTGATGGCGTCGTCGGACGCTTCGCCGCTGTCGCTGCCCGCGTCAAGTCCGGCGCTAAACTCAGAGATCGCGGTATCGACAATCAGTGGCGCCTGTCCTTGCACGGTGGAGCTGAGGTTGCCGGCGGCGTCGGTCGCCACCATCTGCCAATAGTAAGTGCCGTCGGGAAGCGCTGAAGTGTCGATGGAGAATGAGCCATCGCTCGCGCTGACCGTCACAGTAAAAGTGAATGCGGGCGAATCGGGCGAGTCAGCGTTAAAAATTTTCAGCTCGATGACGTTGCCCTTCTCCGCAACACCCTTAAATATCACTGTATTATCGTTGGTGATACTGTCCGAATCGCTCGCGCCCGTGTCGCTACTCTGTTCAATTCCAGCTTCAGTAATGACCGGCGGCGTGGTGTCGATGTGCAGCTCCTGCGGCGGCGAGCTGTTTTTATTGCCGGCCGCATCAAGGGCGCTCGCGATCCACGTATAATCGCCATCAGGCAGCTCATTTGACAGCACAAACTGCCAGTTGCCATTCGCGTCGACCACCACAAATTCTGGCGCGACCGTCACCGCATTCCCAAATTTATCAAAAATTTCAATGGTGACATGCGCGCCCGGCTCGCCTTTACCGCTAAACGACGGCGTAGTGTCGGACGAGTAGTTCTCACCCGGATTGATACTGGTGTCGCTCTCGGCATCGAGCACCGCGTCGCTAATGGCCGGCGGCGTGCGGTCGATGATGATCGCATGCTGCTCACTCAAAGAGCCATTGCCGGCAATGTCACTCGCTTCAATCGCCCAGCGGTATTCACCTTCTGGGATCTCTTGCGACAGCGTGACCCTAAAATTACCGAACTCATCGGCTGTCACTTTCACCGAGCTCATCAGCGGCGTTCCGCTCACCACGCCATTATTGACGGCGTAAATGTGAACAGTGACAATCCCTTTCGCTTCACTCACTTTTCCCGAAAACGACAGCTCCGAGGCATTAACCTCTGGAGGATCGGCCAAAAATGCGCTGCCGGTCTCTAAGCTGCAGTTGAGCACGATCGGCGCTGTCGAGTCGACAGTCAGCGTCCGCTCCAGTGTTGACTGCGTGTTTCCGGCAATATCTTGGATTTCTGCGCGCCACGTGTAGTTGCCATCTTTAAGCTGATCGGGCAGCGTCAAACGCCATGTGCCGTCACCCGCCACAATGACAGTCGGTACCGGTTTAACTTGCTGACCACTCGAGTCGGTGATCAGCAGGCGCACCGTTCCGCCAACTTCGCCGGTGCCTGAAAATGTTGGCGATTTGTCGTTGGTAACGCCGTCGTTAGCAAACAGGCCATTGTCAGACTCAAGCGTCGCGTCAATGCTCGTTCCAGTATCAAGCACCACTTTGCCGGATAGTTGCGTGCTGTTACCGGCGATATCGGTGAGTTCAACCGTCCACGTGTACTGGCCATCGCCCGAGGCGAGCGTCGGCACTTGCAGCGACCAGTTGCCGTTGCTGTCGATGAGCACCGATGTTGCGCTGGTGATATCAAGCGCGGTGCCTGTCGGGCCGATCAGCGATTTAAGCACAACCGTTGAGCCAACTTCCCCTTTGCCCGATAGCGAGATGTTTTGCTCTTTGGTGATGTTGTCCGTGGTTGCGCCAGAGTTTGACTCGACGCTCAGCTGCGCGCTCCCACCTTGATAAGTCGTATCAATCGTCAGCTGCTGATCAGCGCCATCTAATTTGGTCTCATTGCCCGCAACGTCTTTTGCCGTGATCGTCCAGTGATAATTGCCGTCCGATAAATTGGGCATCTGCACTTGCCAGCGGCCATCGGCGTTCGTCACCACCACCGATTGCGTGCTCACTAGCGTGCCGCCGCGATAGATAGCCACGGTGATCACATCGCCAAGCTGCGCTGAGCCGATAAAAGTCGGTTCACTTTTATTGGTGATGAAGTCGTCCTGACTTGCGCCCGAATCGCTTGCCGCGTCAAGCGTCACGCTGCCGATAACAGGAGGAACCGTGTCGATGGTGACATTTATCTCTTGAGCGGGGGAAAAGTTACCGGCCTTATCTTGCGCCGTAAACGTGATGCTGTACTGCCCGTCGGCGAGCTCTTTTGGCAGCGAGAAGGTCCATTTGTCCCCCTCAACGGTGAAGGAGCTATTCGTTAAGCTGACCGTTTCACCAGTGGTTTTATTCACCACCGTAACGTGAATTTTTGCGCCAATTTCAGCGCCTTGGCCGGTGAAAACGAGCTGATTTTTATTGGTGATGTTGTCGCCGGCAACGTTTGAATCAGAAGCTTCGCTGAGTGACACGCTGCCAAGGCTTGGCGGCGCGGTATCAATGTTGATAGACATCTCTTGCGTTTGATAGGTGTTGCCCGCAACGTCTGTCACTAACACTTGGTAAACATACTGGCCGTCCCCAAGCTCAGGGACGCGGTAATTAAGCTGGCCCGACCCACCCGAAGAGAGCGGCGGCTCCGTGCTGTGCACTGGCGTTGGCAGCAATGCGCCATTTTCCACCCGATACACCATAACAACAACTTTAGCGCCAGGCTCAGTGCGAATGGTCAAATCCAACGTATTATCATTGGTGTAGCTAGGATCAGAGCCAGTTTTAGAGGCCAGCTCCACATCCACCGTGGGCGCAACGCTGTCAAACAAGAATTGGCCATTGACCGGCTGAGCGGTATTACCCGCTACGTCCACAGCATTAACCGACCAGTTCCACATGCCTTGGGTTGTGATTGCGTCAGCAAGCGAAACGCCAACATTCCAATCGCCAGCGCTGTTAGCCACTGTTTTTAAAACAATTTCTTCGCCAGTTGTCGCGTTTTTTAATGTGACGGTGATTTTTGAGCCAGGATCGGCCGTGCCTGAAAATTGCGGGCGCGACACGTTGGTGATCTCATCGCTGTCGCTGTCGCCAGAATCAGAACTTTTCGCCAGATTTGCCGTCAGCGAAATCTGCGTATCGATAGTCACGTCAAGCTGTTGCGAGAGGCTGTTGCCAGCTAAGTCGCTGTTATTAAACTTAATACTATAAGAACCATCGCCAAGGCTTTTTGGCAAGGTAAACGACCATTCCCCCTGCGCATTGACCAACACCGGCCCGTAATTGCTCACCACTTTGCCGCTATTGTCGACGATGGACAGCGTCACCTTCGACCCAGGCTCGCCGGTGCCCTTAAAGGTTGGCGTGTTGTCGTTGGTGATATTGTCAATACTTTCAGGCCCTTGCACGGGGCCCTCATCGAGTTTTGCAGAAAAATCATCAATTTCGCGGTCGACCTCAACCTTGCCAAACACAGGTTTAGCGCTTTCGTTGCCCGCCGCATCCACTGCAGTGATCACATAATTAAATTCGCCCGACGGCACGCCAGTAACGGTAAAGGTAAAATTACCAAACTCATCGGCGACCGTTTTTAACACGAGGCCTAAGGTGTCGATGCGGAAAATGACTTCCGAATTAGGCTCGGTTTGACCGCTAAAAATGAGATCTTCGGCGTTGGTAACATTGTCGGTGGCCGACTCGCCGCTGTCAGAGCTGTCATCAAGTCCGCCTGAAATGGTCGGGCCAACGGTATCGATGACAATCGACGAGGTCTCGATCGGCGAGCGGTTGCCGGCCAGATCCTCCGCCCACGCGGTAATTTCGTAATCGCCATCCGCTAAGGCATTCGGCACGGTGAGTGTCCAGCGCCCGTTGCTAGCAACTTCCACAGAATAAGTAATATTATCAATGACTAAGTAAACAGTAGAGCCAGGCTCAGCCTTGCCTTGAAGCGTCGGCTGATTATTCGCAGTAATGTTGTCAGTATTAACGCCGCTGTTTGAATCGGTGGTTAATCCTGTAAATTCAAAGCTTGGCGCTTTAGTGTCAATCACAATTTGCTGCTCGACCACGCTGCGGTTACCTGCAGCGTCAACGCAAATAAACTTAACGTTGTTAATTCCTTCAGCTAAATCAACGGGCAGCTGAAAAATGGTCGAGGTGCCATCCTGTGGCGGCACCTCGTGGATCACGCCGTTGATCACGATCTGAATTTTTGAGCCCGGCTCATGTTCAAAAACGAACGACGGCTTAGTGACGTTGGTGAGCCAGTCGCCTTTGCCGCCCGAATCCGACGAGCCTTGCAGCGACACATCAAAACTATTTTCGGTATCGATAGTAATGGTATGTTTTACAATCGATTCGTTGCCCGCCACGTCGACAGCAATCAAGCTGACGTCATATTTACCGTCCAGCAATTTTGTCGGGAGGGTAAAACTAAATTCGCCATTTTTCGCATCGAGCGAATAGGTTTGCGAGCCAATTTTTATATACAATTCAACAGGATCGCCGCTGACCTTGCCGGTAAACGTCGGCTTGTTGACGTTGGTGATCCCATCTTCTGTATTCGTGCCAGTGTCCGATTCGAGTTTAAATTCAGCTTCCGGCGGCGTGGTGTCGACCACGAGCTGGTTCACGGTGGTGGCTTCATTTCCTGCGCTATCAACCACTTTGACCGTGATACTGTATTCGCCGTCGGGCAGCTCCTCGGAGGTTTGGATGATAGCTTTGCCGCTACTGTCGGCGACCGCTTCATATTCAACGCCGTTGATAATGAGCGTAATTTTCGCCCCTTCCGTCGTTGCAATGTCAAAAGTCGGCTTGGTGTGTTTGGTTATAAAGTCGTCTTTTTCACCACTGTCCGACGACGACGCCAGCGAAACCTCTACAAACAGATCTTTCTTGTCTTCTTGCTCTTCTTCCGGCGGCGCAGCGGTGGATGAACCACTTTTACTGTTAAAAGAGGGCGCCTCATCATATTTACCCTTTTTACTGCTTGATGGCTCTGACGAGGAAAGCTCCTGCTGCATTTTTTGCGCCTGCTGCAGCGCGGTTTGCACTGCCTGCTCACCGGCAATATCTTTGGCCATCTGCTCGGCAAGCGTCGCATTCAGCTCGTCAACAAGCTGCTGAAGCTGCTCACTCTGCTCTTGTTGCTGCTTGAGCTCTTCTTCGCTCTTTTCGTCCTCGCCTTTATTTTTCTCTTCGAGCTCTTTTTGCTTTTTCTCCAGCTCTTCTTTTAATTTTTTCAGCTCCTCGAGCTTTTTCTCAAGCTGCTCTTGCTCCGCTTTAGCCATCTGCAGCTGCACATCTTTTTCAGCTTCGTTGCTCTCTTGAGCATTGCTAATAAGCTCGGGGACAATGACGCTTGCGCCCGCGTTTAAGTTGACGTTGGCTAAAACGTCCGCCGTCGAAATGGGCTTGCCGCCGCTATCTACAAGGCTAAGTTCCCCCTTGAGCAATAAAGTCACGCCATTTTCAATGGTTTGTACTTCACCACTTGGCAACTTTACCGTTATCGTAAAACCGGCAATCTTAAGTCCGTCGAGACTGTCAATTTGCACTGTTTTCATAGCAAGCCCTTTTAATAACAATTGCGTAGCCCTAGCAAACGGTAAAATTTGCTAAGGCGTGCGGATCAATAAAAAATATTTTCAAAAACCGAAAGTGACAGGCGACAAAATTCCTCTGTCCCTGATGGATCATTAGCTAATCAATTGATTTTTTCACTTTTTTTGTTTCTCAATCTTTAGACGAATGTAACTGTGATACAAAAAAAGAGCGGCGATACAACTCGCTGTTTTTCGCCGCATATTTTTATCTATTAGAAATTATAGGTTCCGGCGTTTTTCAAGGTAGTTGTCGCCTGAGCTATTAAGCTGCCTCTTTTTTCTTCTCCGGATTTAGCTCCACATCGCCAACACGATCCCAGTTTCTAGCTTCTTTGGACCAGCGATTTGGATTCATTGCTCTTGCC
>JBOFRL010000092.1:0-1040 GCA_051650965.1 Vibrionaceae bacterium | reverse complement strand
CGCCACCACGGCGACCGCCACCAAAGATATCACCAAAGACGTCACCAAAAATATCGCCAAAATCAGCGCCGCCGCCACCACCGCCAAAACCACCAGCGCCTTGTTCAAACGCCGCATGGCCATATTGATCATAAGCGGCTTTCTTCTGACCATCGGTCAGAATTTCATACGCTTCTTTCACTTCTTTAAACTTTTCCGCCGCACCGGCATCACCCGAGTTACGGTCCGGGTGGTATTTCATCGCAAGGCGTTTATAGGCCTTTTTAATATCACGCTCGGAGGCGCCACGGCCTACGCCTAGTACTTCGTAAAAATCACGTTTTGACATGTTCTCAGTCACCAATTTATTACTGTCAGCGGCTACGCCGCTCGGTGGGTATCGATATAGATAAGGGAGATCTGATGCCTTTATCTGTAGCGACACTCATTAAACAGACGGGCGTAAGAGTTGCCTCAAACGCCCGCGATAAAGTTCAATAAGAGTCAGTGAATCCGCACCCACTCAGGGTGCGAAAGCACGTCATTATTTCTTATCGTCGTTCACTTCTTCAAACTCAGCGTCAACCACGTCATCTTCTGGCGCTGAAGACTGACCCGCGTTGCCACCTTGGGCTTGAGCTTGTTGTTGGGCAATTTCCATCAGCTTCTGTGCCGCTGCCATCAAAGCTTGTACTTTGGCATCGATTTCTGCTTTGTCTTCGCCTTTTTTCGCAGTTTCCAGCTCACCGATCGCCGCTTCAATCTTGGCTTTATCATCTGCAGGCAAAGCTTCACCTGCTTCAGTGATCTGCTTACGCGTTGCGTGGATCATCTGGTCAGCTTGGTTACGCGCAGTCGCTAACTCTTCGAACATTTTGTCCGCTTCTTTGTTGGCTTCCGCTTCTTGAACCATTTTTTCGATTTCAGCATCGCTCAGACCACCAGAAGCTTGGATAGTGATCTTCTGCTCTTTGCCGGTTTGTTTATCTTTGGCTGAAACGTGCAGAATACCATCCGCATCCAAGTCAAAAATAACTTCGATTTGTGGCATGCCACGTGGC
>JBOFRL010000091.1:0-57136 GCA_051650965.1 Vibrionaceae bacterium | reverse complement strand
ATGATAAACCGCTTTTCATCAACTTACTAACGACTGCTTTTTTGTGCGCTTCAGGATAATGTCTCACTCAAACCTAACTTCCGCCCCCTGTTCAATAGTACGAAAAACTGAGGCGACAACTATCCTGACACAGGGGGGTTCTTTTACAACGTAAGCGATTTTATAAAAAAAATCGGAATGAAAGGCAGAGTTGTGCGCTTTTTGCGTACTTAATCTAGCGGCTCTCCCAGAAACACAGCTTTCAAACAAGTCAGATAGCATTTCAAGTATAAACTCAAACCAAACTATTTCATTTGCAAAGGATTTTTTATGAACAATGACGATTACTTTTCAGTAAAAGCTGAGCTGCGGGTTAACATCGAGCCGCTCGCCGCTGGCAAACAGTTGCCCACCCACGAAGAGTTCATCCACGAAATTCCCGCAGAATTTCAAATTGCTAGCCAATGTTCACTTTTAGATATTAAAGTGCAAAGCGAACTTGGTAAGCTTCATAATGAGCATCAAACGCTGTCGCAGCTGCTGCAAATCCAAAATGACAAGATCAATTTGCTGCTCGGTTTTTTGCTCAATCGCACAACAATCGCAGAGCAGAGCTTCTATACCGAGAGTTTTGGCGCCAGCAAACTGACGGTGTTAAGTAAAAAGCCATTTAAAACGAACAGTTATGTTAAAATTCATCTCTTTTTGGACAATCCTGCTTGCGCAATTTACTGCTATGCACAGGTTGATAGCAGCAAAAGTAAAAATGACCAATTTCTGAGTGAGTTGCACTATGTTTTGCTGCAAGAAGAAGATAAAGATGTGTTAATTCGCGCAGCACTGTATCATCAGCAAAAGTTACTTCGTCTGCGTTCGCAAGCTAAAAAACAACCTCGGCCCTAATGAGCACCATGAACGACATTTCTCTTTTTGATTTTAAACCGCCGCAAAAAGCCGCTGATACCCGCGTGCTTGGCAACTTGCTCGGCACAAGCCTTAGCATCAGCGTTGCACAGCTCGCAGAGCAGCCCTGCCCGATTTTATTGGTCGTACCCGACAACCAAACGGCGCTGCGTTTGCAACCTGAGATCAGCCAATTTAGCCAATTCGCTTGTGAAATTTTTGCCGACCGCGAAACGCTGCCGTACGATAATTTTTCGCCGCATCAAGACATTATCTCTGAGCGGCTGGCCTGTTTGTATACGCTCGCGCATAAAAAACAAGGCGTGCTGATAGTGTCGGTGAGCACGCTGCTGCAAAGGCTGCCGCCGCAAAATTTTTTGCTGCAACACGCCTTGCTACTGCAAAAAGGCGACCATTTGTCGCTCGAGCAGCTGCGCGGCAAGCTCATTGACGCCGGATACCGGCATGTTGAGCAAGTGTTTTTGCACGGTGAATTTGCCTGTCGAGGGTCCATTTTGGATCTCTTCCCCATGGGCAGCAACACCCCTTATCGCATTGATTTTTTTGACGATGAAATCGACAGTATCCGAGAATTTTCTCCCGATACGCAGCGCTCAAAACAGGCCATTCCACAAATTAAGCTCTTGCCGGCGCACGAATTTCCCACCGACGACAGCGCAATTGAGCGCTTTCGCACGCGCTGGCGCGAACGTTTTCCCGCGAAGCGCGATTCTGGCTCAATTTACCAGCAAGTAAGCCAAAAAACGTGGCCGGCGGGCATCGAATATTGGCTGCCGCTGCTGCATGATGAAACGCAAACACTGTTTGATTATCTGCCAAGCAATACGCTGCTGATCTTGCAAGGCGACATTGAAGCGAGCGCCAAGCAGTTTCTTAGCGATACGCAGCAACGTTTTGAGTCGCGCAACGTCGATCCCAATCGCCCGCTGCTTGCGCCAAATGAGCTGTGGCTAGGCACCGACGCGCTATTTAGCGCATTTAAAAACTATCCGCGCGTCAAACTGTTAACCAGCACAACGGCCAAAACTGTCGCCGAAGGGCACCACAACGCCAATTTAAGCCCGCTGCCGCCGTTAACAGTCGATCATAAATTAAAACAGCCGCTTAGCGCTTTAAAACAGTTTTATGACACTTTGACTGCGCCAAATCGTAGCGACGCACACGCGCCGTCACCAGCAAAACTGATTTTTTGCGTGGAGAGTCAAGGCCGGCGCGAAGCGATGCTTGAGCTGCTCGCGCGCATTCAAATTCGCCCGACATTGTGCGACTCTTTCAGCGAGGCTTTGCACTCGCCACACACAACTTGTTTGATTGTTGGCCCAGCCGCGGGCGGATTTTTGTGCCACGCGCCCTCGTTTGCGCTGATCTGCGAAAGCAACCTGCTCGGCGAGCGCGTACTGCAGATCCGCCGTCGCAGCCATAAAAAAGATGCGTCGCAACCTGATAATATCATTGCCAATTTGGCCGAGCTGCGCGTCGGTCAGCCGGTCGTGCATCTCGAGCATGGCGTTGGCCGCTATCTTGGCCTGCAGACGCTCAGCGCCGGCGGTATTGAAGCGGAATACATGACGCTCGAATATCAGCAAGGCGCTAAGTTGTATGTCCCTGTTTCTGCGCTGCATCTGATCAATCGCTACACCGGCTGCAGCGATGAAAACGCGCCGCTGCACAGACTTGGCAACGATGCTTGGGAAAAATCGCGCAAAAAAGCGGCCGAAAAGGTGCGCGACGTCGCGGCCGAGCTGCTCAACATTTACGCCAAACGCGCCGTTAAGCCGGGGTTTGCTTTTGTTCATGACCGAGAAGCTTACGTTGATTTTTGTAGCGGTTTTCCTTTTGAGGAGACCGAAGATCAGCTTAATGCCATCAACGCTGTGCTTTCCGATATGTGTCAGCCAGTTGCGATGGACAGGCTCGTGTGCGGCGATGTCGGTTTTGGCAAAACAGAAGTGGCCATGCGCGCTGCGTTTTTAGCAGTCAATAACAGCAAGCAAGTCGCGGTGTTAGTCCCGACCACGCTGTTGGCGCAGCAACATTTTGAGAATTTTCGCGACCGTTTCGCCAATTTTCCCATCAAAATCGAAGTGTTATCCCGTTTTAAATCGGCAAAAGAGCAAAAGGCCATTTTAGAAGAGTGCGCCAATGGCAAGGTCGATATCGTGATCGGCACGCATAAGCTTTTGCAAAGTAACATTATTTTCAAAGAGTTAGGTCTACTCATTGTCGATGAAGAGCACCGCTTTGGCGTGCGGCAAAAAGAGCAAGTCAAGGCGCTGCGCGCCAACATTGACATTTTAACCCTGACCGCAACGCCCATCCCGCGCACGCTCAATATGGCGATGAGCGGCATGCGCGATCTTTCGATCATTGCTACGCCGCCGGCGCGCCGCCTTGCCATCAAAACTTTTGTGCGCGAGCGCGAAGATGCGCTGATCCGCGAAGCGGTGCTGCGCGAAATTATGCGCGGCGGACAAGCTTACTTTTTGCACAACGATGTCGCGACAATCGCCAAAACCGCCGAGCAGCTGCAACTGCTGCTGCCGGAAGCGCGCATCACTGTCGCGCACGGCCAGATGCGTGAGCGCGAGCTTGAGCGCGTGATGTCTGATTTTTATCATCAACATTTCAATGTGCTGGTCTGTACCACCATCATCGAAACCGGCATCGACGTGCCCAGCGCCAACACCATTATCATTGACCGCGCTGATATGCTCGGCCTTGCGCAGCTCCATCAGCTGCGTGGCCGCGTTGGCCGCTCTTACCATCAGGCGTACGCTTATCTGCTCACGCCTCACGCCAAGCTCATGACCAAAGATGCGCTCAAGCGCCTTGAAGCGATCGCGTCGCTTGAAGATCTCGGCGCAGGCTTTACGCTTGCGACGCACGATCTTGAGATCCGCGGCGCTGGCGAGCTGCTTGGCGAGGAGCAAAGTGGGCAAATTCAGTCAGTTGGCTTCTCTTTATACATGGAGATGTTAGAGCAGGCGGTTGCGTCGCTAAAAGAAGGCAAAACGCCAGCGTGGGATGATCTGCTGCGTAAGCAGACTGAAATTGAGCTGCGCATTCCGGCGCTGTTGCCCGAGACTTACATTCCTGACGTCAATACGCGCCTTGGCATGTACAAACAAATTGCCAATTGCCAGCAGCCTGATCTTCTTAGCGAAATCAAAGTTGAGCTTATCGACCGCTTTGGACTTTTGCCCGAGGCGACGAAAAATCTGCTTATCATGCAACAGCTTAGGATCACAGCCGCAGCAGTCGGGATCAAAAAAATCGAAGGAAACGAAAAAAGTACCGTGATAGAATTTTCACCTCAAGCAAAAATTGATCCTGCTTTTTTGGTCAGTTTATTACAATCGGATCCCAGCCGTTACCAACTTGAAGGGCCAACCAAGCTGAAAATTACGGTCGCCTTTACGGACAAGCAGGAACGGATCCAATTTATTCAAAATCTACTAACTGATTTTTCTAATAATTTATCGGCTATGTGATCAATGGAGCTTTGCCGTGAAAAATTTACTCATTATTCTTTTTTGTATTATCAGTTTTCCCTCTCACGCCGCGCGCTGGTTTGATGTTGAACTTATTGTTTTTAAGCACAAATCTGCGCCAGCGAGTGGGCAAGAGCAGTGGCCGACGCAGGTGAAGCCGATCAACATGAGCAATGTTGTCAATTTGTATAACGATGAAGGACTTGCACGCTACAGCATCAAAAAACTGAGCAAAAGTCAGCTAATGTTGACCGAGCATTATCAAAAACTTGCCAATAGCAGCCGCTATCAGCCGCTGCTGCATGTGGGCTGGCGGCAAAACGACAACGGTAGAAACAGCATGCCAAAAATTCGCGTGACGGCGGGCGAGCGCTTAAGTGCCGCTAACTCAGAAATAAGTCCTTATGAGTTAGACGGTTACATTCGATTGTATGTACAGCACTACCTATTTTTAGAGACCGATCTGGCGCTTTTCAAAAAGGCAGCACAGACCATCACGCCACCGGTAGTGCAGTCTGACGACAGCGGCGCGTACGCGCAAATGCAGCCGGCTATGGGTAGCACCGAATATTTTTTGCAAGCTTATCCTTTTCAAGAAAAACGTCGCATGCGCAGTGGCGAAATTCATTATTTAGATCATCCATACCTTGGATTAATAATTAACGTGCGCCGTGCAGAATAAATAAAATAATCCCAGCTCTGCTGGGTTTTTTATTTACACCGCTTTTAATTCCCTTTACTATTTATTGGTACATCTATTTTTTATTCGCCAATAATTTTGACATAAAAGCCACTTCCCTTATTTTGTTTTTAGTCTCTTTTTATTATTTGCAAAAAAAAATCTATAACATTAATGAGTTATCAGGCTTGTCTTTACTTAAAGCCACGCCACATGCTTTTTTAAAGCACGGCAATAAACAATAAAAAAACGAATAATATGGCAGCGAATTATTGATCAAAATTAATATTATTTATCATTATTTTTATTTTGCAAAAATGATTCATAAAAATTCACTTTTTTCAACGCTGAGTATTATCCAAAATGGATTACTATCTCTCATGGAAAAATTAAACTTTTATGTTCTCTTTGCTAAGCGGTATTTTCATCTGCAAATAATAAAATTCTCCCTTATAACGCAGTGATAAAAAAACAGATATTTTAAACTATAACCAGATCTCTTTAGAATTTTGAGTATCCGTAATGAAGACAAATTTAGAATTAAGCACCGAACGCATTTATCTTCGCTCGCTCAACCGCCACGACATCATTCCACTCAAAGATGCGATAAGCCTTGGCGCCGATACGATTGGCATCTGGCTCGACTGGAGCCATAAAGATTTTAGCGAAACTGATGCGAGAGTTTGGATCAGCAACAGCCGGCAAAATTGGTCGACCGACAACCGCTACGAGCTTGGCATTTTTGACAATGAAACGCATGAGCTTATGGGCGCGGTGTGCGTGTACAGCATTGATAGAGTTGCGAATTTAGGCAATTTTGGTTACTGGCTCACCTCAAAGTTTCAGCGCAAAGGTTACGGCCTTGAAGCGGCTGAAATTATGGCGAAATTTGCCTTTGACAAACTCAACATCACCCGCCTTGAAATTGTCATCAATCCACAAAACAAAGCTAGCCGCAGCATCGCCGAGCGTTTAGGTGCACATTTAGAGTGTATCGCGCGTAACCGCTTGATGTTTAATGGACAAGTGAGCGACGGCCTGCTTTACAGCTTGATCCCAAGCGATCTAAAACCAAGAAATCGCGCCGCTACCAAAAAAACGGTCGCATAAAAGTCGCCCCAAAAAGTGTGCAAGCACACCTGCTGGGGCAGCGCCATTTTTAGTACAATTTCATCGATGGCTTGATCAAGCGATTAAGCCTTGAGAGCAAGATCAGCAGCAGCGTTTTTCCCCAACCGTACAACGACGCTTGATGCAAGCGGTACAGCGATAGATAAGCAGCGCGGGCAAATTTGCCGTCAATAAGAATAGGATTTTTGCTTAACCCATTGAGCAAATTGCCAATCGTCGAATACGAGCTGAGCGAAACAAAGGTGCCATGATCGTGATAAAGATAAGGTTTTAGCTCGCGCTGCGCCTGCCAAGCCAAAATATTTTTGTAACAGTGCTGCGCCATTTGATGCGCCGACTGCGCGCGCGGCGGCACATTTTTCCCATTTGGCTGCGGACAAGCCGCGCTATCGCCGATCACAAAAATCGCATCGTCAAGCGAGGTTTGCAGCGTGGGTTTTACAATCAACTGATTGATTTTATTGGTTTCAAGTCCGGCGATATTTTTAAAATGATCCGCCACTTTGATCCCAGCCGCCCACACCATAAGATCGGCCTCAATTTTATCGCCCGCCTTGGTGATATAGCCATCATTTGCAGCTTCAACAACTTGCGTTTTGGTTAACACACGCACGCCAATTTTGTGTAATTTTTCCATCACCAGCGAGGCAACGTCTTCCGATAATGCCGGCAAAATGCGCTCGCCCGCCTCGATAAGTTGCACTTCAAGGCGCGAGCTATCAAGGTGCGTCAAGCCATAATCTTTAACCACTTCAATGGTATGATAAAGCTCCGCAGCAAGCTCTACGCCAGTTGCGCCCGCGCCGACAATGGCAATTTTTACCTGTGACTGCTCTGCACCCGCATCAAGCTTAAGCAATTGTTCATTAAGGACTTTGCGAAACAGGCTCGCCTGTGGCGCAGAGTCCAAAAACATACAGTTTTCACTCACGCCAGGCACACCAAAGTCATTTGAAATAGATCCGACCGCCAGCACCAGCAGATCGTAATCAACATAGCGCTCGCCGACCAATAGCGCGCCGCTGGTTGGCTCACGCAGCGCCGCGAGTGTTATGCGCTTGTTTTGTCTGTCAATATCACAAAGCTCGCCCAGCTGAAAATCAAAGTCGTTGTTTTTCGCATGAACCCGATAACTCACCGCCTCAACGCCGTCATCGAGCGCGCCGGTTGCCAGCTCATGCAGCAAGGGTTTCCACAAATGGCTGGTATTTTTATCGATCAAGGTGATTTTGGCTTTTTGTTTTTTGCCCCACTTTTGCCCCAGTTTAGTGGCTAAACCAAGGCCCCCAGCGCCACCGCCAACCACAACAATTTTTAACAATTTAAACGTCCTATTTCATCTGTCCATAAAACTTTTTTGCTGCGCAGCCCTTAGGTAAGCAGTTGTGCAGCATCACTTTTTCAATGCTTGCACCGTGCTGTCACGACACAGTATGGGTCACTTGCTTAAATTCTTTCATGGCTTTGAGGTGCGCCGTAATGCTTTTAAATTTATGCGTTTGCACTTCATCCCAAATCACAGGGTAAAAAGGCGACAACAATTCGTAGCTGCGCGCGTTGTCGAGTTTTTCGTTATTGCGCGACAACACCACCAAGCAGCGGTCGCGATTTTTTTCGCGAAACTTATTAACGCACTTGCTTGCGATATCTTCATACTCTTCAGGTCGGTCAATTAGCCCAACCATATTTTCCTGTGGAAATAAGTTCGGGTTAAAAATTACCTGCTTGATATTATTCAAAAAACCAATTCTTTCAGCCCAAAAGCCGCCAAGTCCCACGCCGCAGATCAGCGGATTTTTATCATCCGAAAGCGTCAGCTGCTTGCTGACCTCTTTTAAAAGATGCTGCATGTCATGTTTAGGATGCAATGTGCTGTAGTTGATGAAACGCACATCAGGATCAATAAATTGCAGCTGAACAATCTTTTCATGATTACCTGGACTTGTAGAATCAAAACCATGTAAATATAAAATCATAAGGATCACCTACATTCTTGTTTACACTCAAAATATCGCTCAAGTTACGCGTCAATAGCAGCACAACTTACAGCACCTTGCATTCCTTTTCTTAAAATCTAGCAGCTTGTTTTATATAAAAATAACCCAAGTGCTACTTATTCTTCACCACCGATTCATCTGACCATTCAATCAAGCCAGAATTGAGCTCCATCAAACGCAAATGAAGCAGATAAGAGGAGCCGGCGGTGTTTGTCAGCGGCGTTTCTTGTGAAACATCCCCGTAAAACATGTATTGCGCGCCAACCATTTTGCCAAATTGAATGGCGGTTTCAGGGTTGACCAACGCATCATTACTGCTCAAATTGAGCTGAGCACGTACCCCTTCGACGCGCGCTAAATCAACGAATTTAAATTTTCCTGATTTTACCAGCGCGGTGTTGATGGTTTTCGTGATCCCCGCAACATCAATTTGCTCAGCGGTATTGTTTTTTACCGGCTCAAGCACGATGACAGGGGTTTTGCTCAGTAATGGCGCGTTTGCACTGTCTTTGACCATTTTTTCAATCATAGTGCGCGCGCTTGAGCGCAGATCATTTTCGTTTTCAAGCGGCGCGGGCGGTAAAGGCGTCACAACAACATTAGGTGTACTGGTACTTGGTTTGACAACCGGCGCTGTTTTTTTTGGCGGCTCATCTCTAACTTCGATAGACACCACTTGTGGCGCACACCCGGTGATTAATACTGTCAATCCTAACAGCAGACAACCTAACTTAAACATCTATTTTTCCTTTATTTTTTAAGAGCACGAATCGATATGCGAAAATCTTTTGCTTTAGCGCTAGTGGCTTGTTCAGCGAGCCTTTTTCGCTCTTTAGCGTCTAAAGATAAAGCTTGCCAACCGATCTTTTTTACATTAATTTCAAGACCTTGCTCATCATACCAATCAAGACGGTATTGCAAATCTTGATGTTGAGCGCTGTTATTTTGGATCACAAATCCAAGGAAAAGCGCGCCGCCTTTCTCGCTCAGCTGCAGATCATTAACCACAATGGTTTGCTCTAATTCAGAGTTAGCAAAAATGATTTTTTGTGTCTGATTGATGCTAATGCGAGGCTCAGTCTGAGCGCAGCTTGTCAAAGCTAATATAGCTGCTAGCGTGCAACTTAACCCTATCTTTTTGAAAATATGCATTTTTTATCCTAAAAGCCCAAAGTGTAAAGACAAATGCCAGCCTTATACCGCAGGTTCACGCGGCGTCGGCAAAATCCCGCCTAGCGGACGGCCCCCCAGCAAATGCATATGCAAATGGTATACCTCTTGCCCCGCATGGCGGTTACAATTGACAATCAGGCGATAGCCGTCCTGCGCGATCCCCTCTTGCGCCGCAAGCTTGCTCGCCACCACAAAAAGTCGCCCCAGCGCTTGTTCATCTTCAGCCGTCACGTCGTTCACCGTCGCGATCAGCTTGTTCGGCACAATTAAAATGTGCGTTGGCGCGCGCGGCGTAATATCGCGAAAAGCCGTCACCAATTCATCTTGGTAAAGCAGCTCGGTCGCGATCTCTTTACGAATAATTTTGCCAAAAATGGTATCTTCAGCCATAACCTTCTCCTTAAAATATTTTTTATTCAGCATACACTAACTGCCCGATAACCCAAACAAAGACTGCAGATAGCAATCGTTTGCGATAGAATGGGAGACCACTCACTACAATTGCATAATGATGACGACTTTACTTTTTAAAAATCCGATCCTTGTCAATGAAGGGGAACAATTTCGCTCTGATCTGCTGGTGAAAGATGGCCGCATCGCGCAGATCGCCCCGTCTATCAGCGCGCCACAAGACGCGCAGATCATTGACGCAGAAAAATATTATCTTCTGCCGGGCATGATAGATGATCAAGTGCATTTTCGAGAGCCAGGGCTAACGCACAAAGGCGAAATCGCCACAGAATCAAAAGCGGCGCTCGCGGGCGGCATTACCAGCTACATGGAGATGCCGAATGTTTCTCCGCCAACCACGACGCGCGCGGCGCTCGAGCAAAAATATGCCTTAGCGGCGCAAAACAGTTTTGCTAACTACGCCTTTTATCTGGGCGCGACCAACGATAATCTCGACGAAATCAAACAACTTGGGCCCAATGCGGCCTGCGGGATCAAGATCTTCATGGGCTCATCCACCGGTAACATGCTCGTTGATGATGAAAAAGCGCTCGAAGCCATTTTCGCCAACTGCCCGCACCTTTTAGCCACCCACTGCGAAGATACGCCCACGATCGCGCAGCAAGAAGCGCTTTTTCGCGCGCAATACGGCGAGCAGGTGCCGATGCATGAGCACGCCAGCATTCGCAGCGCCGCCGCCTGCTTAAAATCATCGCAATCAGCGGTTAAGCTTGCCCAAAAACACGGCACGCGCCTGCATGTGCTGCACCTTAGCACTGAAGAGGAGCTCGCTTTATTTACCAAAGCGACCACGCTCGCCGAGCTTGCCAAAAAGCAGATCACCGCAGAAGCGTGCATTCATCACCTGTTTTTTAATCGCGACGACTACGCGCGCCTTGGCAGCCAGATCAAATGCAATCCCGCGATCAAAGAAAAATCACATCAGCAAGCGCTGATCCAAGCGGTGCTTGATGGCGTGATCGACGTTATTGCGACCGACCACGCGCCGCACACGTGGCAAGAAAAACAAAACAGCTATTTTAGCGCCCCTTCTGGCCTGCCGCTTGTGCAGCACGCACTGCAAGCCGCGCTTGAGTTTTATCACGATACGGTGTTTAGTTTGCCGCTCATCGTACAAAAAACGGCGCATGCGCCGGCGCTGCGCTATCAGATCAGCGAACGCGGTTTTCTGCGTGAAGGTTATTTTGCCGATCTGGTGCTAGTCGACCTAGACAATTCGCAGCTCATCACCCCTGACAATATTTTGTACAAGTGCGGCTGGTCACCCTTTAACGGCTACCGTTTCCGCTCGCGCATTCATATGACAGTATTAAACGGCCAAATCGCGTTTGAACAAGGCAGCGTTTCGCCACAACGCTTAGCGCGCCGTCTCGATTTTTGCCATTCGCATTAAGCGCGCAACGTTAATGCGATGAATTTAAAATAAAAAAGGCCGTAAGCATTGCTTACAGCCTTTTTTAAGCGGTCAAGTTAAATCACTTGATAACGCCGCCTTTTCTTAATTCTTTTTCTGTTACAAACATGGTGTGTTTTGGTGACTTGATTTCTAAGCCATCACCACGGCGATCTAAAGTCACGCCAACTTTGCGATCTTGATCAACGATAAGACCATTGATTTCAAGCTCAGCGATGCCGCGCTCTTTACCAACTTTTAACATACCTTTCGCAACTTCTGATTTGCGAACGATGAAGCTTAAGTTAGGAACACGTGACTCAAAACGGTATTTGTTACCTTGCTCAGATACACGAACCTTAGTCATAGTACCGTCAACGATACCTGCTACAGCAGACGTGCTCATTGCAATAGCAAATAAAGCTGCAATAATTTTTTTCATTTTAATAGCTCCTGAAAGACCTGCGCGCAATTTATAAGATTTGTGTATAAACGTCTAGCAAAAATTTTACTTTTCTCGCATTTTTTAAAAGTCGTAAAAAATTTAATTCTTTGATCTGCTTAAAATTACCCTTTTACAAATTAGCAGTTAAGCGCTAGTTTCAGCATACTGATTGACATGCAAATTGCATTTAGGAGCTACCTTAATTAACGTAGGTTACAAAAAAAATCCATCCCTATCCGGTAACAATATATAGAGGAAAATGCCCATGGCAGAACAAAAAGCAACTCTACAAATTGACGGACAACCCTCTCTTGAGCTCCCCATAAAAACAGGAACCATCGGCCCCGCGGTGCTCGAAATCAAAGGGCTGAGCACTCTAGGCTATTTCACTTACGACCCAGGCTTTATGGCCACGGCGTCCTGTGAGTCCAAGATCACTTATATTGATGGTGATAAGGGGATCTTACTCTACCGCGGCTATCCTATTGACAAACTTGCCAATAATGCCGACTACCTCGAAGTGTGCTACATCCTGCTTTACGGTGAGACGCCGACCCAAGAGCAATATCAAAAATTTGTACACATCGTGTCGCGCCATACCATGGTCCACGAGCAAATTGCCAGCTTCTTTCATGGCTTTCGCCGCGACTCGCACCCGATGGCGGTGATGGTTGGCGTAGTTGGCGCGCTGGCCGCGTTTTATCACGACTCGTTAGACATTAATAACGAATCGCACCGCGAAATAGCCGCGTTCCGCTTGCTTTCTAAAATGCCAACGCTTGCTGCCATGTGTTATAAATATTCCATCGGCCAGCCTTTTGCCTATCCGCGCAACGACTTAAGCTACGCTGAAAACTTTTTACACATGATGTTTTCTACGCCTTGTGAAAAATTCGAGGTAAATCCGGTGGTGGCTGATGCGCTTGATAAGATCTTCATCTTACACGCCGATCACGAGCAAAACGCGTCAACCTCTACAGTACGTTTAGCGGGCTCATCGGGCGCCAACCCCTTTGCTTGCATCGCCGCGGGGATTGCTTCACTATGGGGACCGGCACATGGCGGCGCTAACGAAGCGTCACTGCGCATGCTTGAAGAAATCGGCACCGTCGACCGTATTCCAAGCTACATTGAGCGCGCCAAAGATCCTTATGACTCATTCCGCCTGATGGGATTTGGCCACCGCGTCTACAAAAACTACGATCCGCGCGCGACGGTGATGCGCCAAGCGTGCCATGACGTGTTAAAAGAGCTTAATATTCAAGATCCACTTTTGGATGTAGCGATGGAGCTTGAGCGAATTGCGCTTTCAGATCCGTACTTTACCAAGAAAAAACTCTATCCCAACATCGACTTTTACTCTGGGATCATCCTAAAAGCCATCGGCATTCCCGTCTCGATGTTTACGGTTATTTTTGCCGTGTCGCGCACGGTGGGCTGGATTGCGCATTGGCAAGAGATGCTTGGCGATCCGCAGCACCGCATCGGGCGGCCGCGCCAGCTTTATACCGGTTACACCGAAAGAGAATTTGTCGCACGCGAACAGCGAAAATAAAAATTCACCGTATAAAAAAACTGCCGCATCTGCGGCAGCTTTTTTTTGTGTCGCGCACAGCTTTAGACCGGATTATCGATATCGACAAATGTCACATCTAGCCCATGCTGAGTTTGCAGCCATTCGCCCAGCGCCTTGACCCCCGCGCGCTCTGTAGCGTGGTGGCCGGCGGCAAAATAGTGCACATTTTGCTCTTGCGCCAAAAAGGTGGTGCGCTCAGAAATTTCGCCAGACAAATACGCGTCCAGCTGCAACTGCGCGGCAAGCTCAATTTGATCTTGCGCCGCACCTGAGCACCAGCCAATTCGTTTGATAAGATGCGTGCCCGCTTCAATCGTCAGCGGCTTTCGCCCAAGGCACTGCTCAATTTTGGCGGCAAAATCGCGCGCGCTACAAGGGGTTGCAAGCTCGCCCCACAACGCGATGGACGAACCCACTTCACCTTGCATGCCGCCTTGCAACCGAATATCAAGCAAATTAGCCAGTTGCACGTTATTGCCGACAGTGGCATGCATGTCGAGCGGCAAATGGTAAGCGTACAAATTTATCTCGTTATCAAGTAACGTTTTGATCCTTTTGTATTTCATACCACGCAGCACCGGCGACTCGCCGTTCCAAAAATAGCCGTGGTGCACCAAAATCGCATCCGCCTGCAGGTCGCACGCCGCGTCAAGCAGCGCTTGGCACGCCGACACACCCGTCACCACTTTTTGCACCTGCTGACGGCCTTGCACCTGCAAACCGTTCGGGCAGTAATCTTTGATAGACTGCGCCATTAAAAAAGCGTTGAGCGTCGCCTCTAGCTGCAAATTATCCATTACACACCTTTCTCATTCAAACCGCTGGTCACTTAATTTGCATTAGCAAACAAACTGTTAACAATTTGTTGAGCTTCTTGCTCTATCTGACGTAAATGCGCTTCACTTTTAAAGCTTTCGCAATAAATTTTGTACACGTTTTCCGTGCCAGACGGGCGAGCGGCAAACCAGCCAAATTCGCTGACCACTTTAAGCCCGCCGATGGCTTTATTGTTGCCGGGCGCGTGCGTTAATTTGACGACAATCGCGTCACCGGCTAAGGTTGCCGCGCTAACCATCGATGGCGAAAGTTTGCCCAGCAGCGCTTTTTGCGCGCTGTTTGCCGGCGCTTGCAGACGCGAGTAAAAACTTTGGCCAAACTCTTGCTCAAGCGCTTGATAATATTGCTGCGGATTTTTCCCCGTCACGGCTGTGATCTCAGCGGCAAGCAAGCAAAGCAAAATGCCATCTTTATCCGTTGACCACGGCGTGCCATCAAAGCGCAAAAACGACGCTCCCGCACTCTCTTCGCCGCCAAAGCCGAGCGTCCCTTGGAACAGGCCGTCCACAAACCATTTAAAGCCGACCGGCACTTCGCACAACGTGCGCTCAAGTTTCGCCGCCACTTTGTCAAGCAAAGCGCTAGAAACCAGCGTTTTGCCGATCCCGAGCTCTTTTTTCCACAGCGGACGATGGCGATACAGATAATCCACGCACACCGCTAAGTAGTGGTTTGGATTCATTAAACCTTCTGGCGTGACAATGCCGTGGCGGTCAAAATCGGGATCGTTGCCCAGCGCCAAATCATAACGGTCTTTATGCGCAAGTAGCCCTGCCATCGCGTACGGCGACGAGCAGTCCATGCGAATAAGGCCATCTTTATCCAGCGTCATAAAGGCAAATGCAGGGTCAATTTTTTCATTTACCAGCGTAATATCAAGCTGATAGAACTTTGCGATCGCTTGCCAATAAGCGATACCTGCGCCGCCCAGCGGATCCACCGCAATTTTGAGCTTCGCATTTTGAATAGCTTTAATATCAATAACTTGCTCAAGCTGCTGCACGTAAGGCTGCACAAAATCTTCTTCTTGCAGCGCGTCGCTTTGCAAAGCTGCTGTAAAATCAACGCGTTTCACGCCGGCTAATTGCGCCGCTAACAGCTCATTCGCGCGCGACTCAATCGCTTTAGTGATGAGATCTTCAGCCGGACCGCCATGCGCAGGATTGTATTTGATCCCGCCATCACACGGCGGGTTGTGCGACGGCGTGATCACGATGCCGTCCGCTTTAGCGTCATGACAAGCGTTGTGGGTCAAAATGGCAAATGAGACAGCCGGCGTTGGTGTATAACCTTGATCTTTTTGAACTTTCACCTGCACGCCATTGGCTATCAGCACTTCAATCACCGAGCAAAAAGCAGGCTCCGACAGCGCGTGCGTGTCTTTGCCGACAAACAGCGGGCCGGTGACGCCATTTTTTTTACGCAGCTCAACAATCGCTTGCGTGATGGCTAAAATGTGTGCCTGATTAAAAGTGCAGTTATTCGCACTGCCGCGATGGCCTGAAGTGCCAAATTCCACGCGGTGCGCGGGATTGGTCGGCTCGGGTTGCAGCTGGAAATAATTTGCCACTAAACGAGGAATGTTCTCAAGATCTTGCATTAATGCCACTTGGCCTGCACGCGTTGCAACCATTTTTGTCCTCTTCTCATCAAACTAAAACATGCTCATTTAAGCAAAAACAGACTACAGTGCTCGCTGTTTACAGCGGCGGCGCAAAATGGCAACGTTTTTTGCCCGCCAGCGCGCTGCAAACTGCGCGTACTTGTCACTTTTCGCGGCTGATAGCACTGCTGACGCGTGCTGCTTCTGCGTCGCTAAAGCCCATTTTGTACATCACTTGCTCAATAATTTGCCGCTTACGTCCGGTATTGGTGTTGGTGATCACCCAATATGGCGTGTGAGGGATCAGGCGCGGCTTGGTCGTTCTACCATTCGCGAGCAGATCTTGCTCATTATCGGCAAAATAGACGCGCTTGCGCCCTTTTAGCAAAGCCGCCTGCGAAAAGGAGCGACTATCGATTTGATACAATTTAGCAAGCACGAGCATAAAACGGCTCACGGTACTTTTATGGCGCAAAAATTCTGGCGTTTGCAGCAATACATCGAGCTGCCGATCAGGTGTAAGCACCGTTAAAGGCGTGGCATGCGCAAGCTGTGATAATTTTGTATTCTCAGCGTCAAGTGCGCCTTGCGACAAGGATGAGGTAGACTTTGGGACTAAAAGCAGCCTGCGTAAGATATCTGACGCATTTTCTTCACCAATATGCTGAGTTTGGCTGGCAATATAGCGGTATAAGTCGTCATCAATTTCAATTATCTTCATGCTAGGCTCGTCGATCCTTTTAACCAATTTGCGGGAGATTATACCAGATAAGCCGGTATACTCTACGAAAAAGCAGTGAATAGAGAAAAACATCCATGATTTTACACTACACAACTTCGGGCGATGGACCGCCGCTTCTGTTACTGCACGGTCTGTTTGGCGCAAAAGAGAATCTCAATCTGCTGGCCAAAAAACTCAGCGACCATTTTTTAGTCTATCAGGTCGATTTGCCCAACCATGGCCAGTCGTTCAAAACGGACGACATGAGTTATAACGCGCAAGCGCGCCATCTGGCCACGTTTATCGAAAAGCAGCTCAAGGTCGACAAATTGCACGTGGTGGGTCACTCAATGGGCGGGAAAGCGGCGATGATGCTGGCGCTGCAATCGCCGCAATTGGTGGAAAAAGTGGTCGCGCTCGACATGGCGCCGGTGGTCTACCGCACTCACCACCATAATGCCATTTTTGCAGCACTGCATGACGTGCAGCGCGCGCGTATCACCTCACGGGCGCAGGCCGACCCGCACTTTGCTAAACAAAAGGTGCCGCTTAGCATTCGCCAATTTCTATTAAAATCATTGCACCAGCAGCCTGACGGCTCGTATGACTGGCGCTTTGACTTGCACAATTTAAGCCGCTGCTATCCACAAATTTTAGACTGGCAGCCGGCGCCACATAGCCAATTTGCGGGGCCGGTGCTTTTTATCAAAGCCGCCAACTCCGATTACCTGCAAAGCGCGTATCAAGGCGCCATCTTGCGCCAGTTTCCCAATGCCAAAGCGCACATCGTTGCCAACACCAGCCACTGGCTGCACGCTGAGCAGCCGCAAAAGGTCTATGAAATCATCCGCCAATTTTTGTAAACGGCGAACGCAAAAAGGCCAGCAAATGCTGGCCTTTAGCTGATCTAAAATTGTAACGGCGATATTAGCTATTGCGGATCCATTGGTCCATGTCAGTTTTCAAGTTGTCTGACTTAGTACCAAAGATAGCTTGCACTCCTTTACCAGCAACAACAACACCTGCAGCGCCTAACTCTTTGAGTTTTTTCTGGTCAACTTGTTGTACGTCGTTCACAGCTACGCGCAAACGTGTAATACAAGCATCTAACCCTGCAATGTTATCTTTGCCGCCAAAAGCTGCAACGAGTTCTTTTGCCATCTCAGAGCCTGAGATCGCCTCAGCATCGCTGTTGCTTTCATCTTCACGGCCTGGCGTTTTTAGATCCAAAGTACGGATCACAACAGTAAACACCACATAATAAACAACCGCGTAGATCAGACCAAGTCCAACCAACAGGATCATTTTTGAAGCGTTTGGTGATTGCACCACGAAGTCAATGAAGCCGTTTGAGAAAGTGTGCCCATGCACAACGCCAAGGGCGTTAGTCAGCACATAAGCAATACCTGCAAGCACAGCGTGGATTGCATACAGAACTGGCGCGATGAAGAGGAATGAGAACTCGATAGGCTCAGTGATCCCCGTCAAGAACGACGTCAACGCTGCAGAAGCCATGATCCCAAGCACTTTGGCGCGGTTTTCAGGTTTTGCTGCATGTGCGATTGCAAACGCTGCTGCTGGAAGACCAAACATTTTGAACAGGTAACCACCGGCTAACTGACCAAAGCCGCCCGCTGCTGCACGCGTTTCAGCGTTAGCAGTCAAGAAGCAAGTCATGATACCGTGCGCTTCTTTACCCGCGCTAGTCACACAGCTACCCGCTTCGTAGAAGAACGGTACGTTCCAGATGTGGTGTAGACCAAATGGGATCAGTGAGCGCTCAACAAAGCCGTAGATACCAAAAGCAAGCTCTGGGTTTTGATACGCCGCCCAGTTAGAAAAGCTTTTGATCATTGCGCCAATAGGTGGCCAAATGAAAGAAAGCAATACGCCAAGAGCAATGGTCAAAAACCCTGTGATGATTGGCACAGCACGCTTACCGGCAAAAAATCCTAAGTAATCAGGAAGTTGGATGCGGTAGAAACGGTTAAATGCCCAAGCTGCTACGCCACCTGACAAAATGCCACCAAGGACACCTGTGTCGATTTTGCCAGCGCCCATTACATCGCCCATTACACCAAGTACTGCTGCCATGATGCCGTAACCGACAATTGCAGAAAGTCCTGCTACACCATCGTTATTGGTAAAGCCAAGCGCAACGCCCACAGCGAACAGCAATGGCATTTGGCCAAATACAGAGCCACCGGCTTGTTCCATCAAATGCGAAACAACTTCAGGGAAAAAGCTAAAATTAGCCGCACCAACGCCCAGTAAAATACCGGCTACTGGCAAAACTGATACTGGAAGCATCAGCGACTTTCCCACTTTTTGCATATTTGCAAAAAGATCTTTAAACATAAAATGCTCCTAACTAGTTGAATATTCTAGATCAGCTACAACGCTACTATAGTTTGTACGCCGTCAGGATGCTACCAAAGAGGAATGTCTTGTTGACAAAATAATATCGAGATCACACAGAATCAGGTAAATCTTCTAACTTAATATTTTCTCCGGCTTGTGCAAATCAGTTACTCGATAAAAATTAGACAATTGCACCAAGTTCACAAAGTCAAAAAATGCGCGGCAAAATGCCAGCGCACTGAATATTTTTTGTACTTTACGTGTCTGTGGTGTTAGCTGCTAGCGCGCAGATTTAACCGGCGACGCGAGAAGCAAAGCGAAACAGGTTAAAGAAATTATCGGTCGTGATTTGCCCGACCTGCTCACCGCTCATACCCTTTAAAACGCCAATGTAATCAGCCACTTCTTTGACATAAGCCGGCTGATTCTCTTTACCGCGGTACGGCACTGGCGCAAGATAAGGCGAGTCGGTTTCAAGCAGCAAGCGCTCCAGTGGCAGCGCTTTGACCACCTCTTTAAGCTCGGCCGCCTTGTTAAAAGTGACGATCCCAGAAATGGAAATATAAAAACCCAAATCGATGGCCGCTTTTGCCATCGCCAGATCTTCAGTAAAACAGTGCAAAACGCCGCCCACTTGCTGCGCGTCTTCGCTTTTAAGCAGCGCCAGCGTATCGTGTTTTGCCATACGCGTGTGCACAATCAGCGGCTTATTGAGTTTTTTCGCCACCGCAATGTGCTGAGCAAACGCTTGCTGCTGCGCCGATTTACTTTTATCGTCGTAATAATAATCAAGACCGGTTTCGCCAAGCGCTACCACTTTTGGCATGCTGGCGTACTGCTCAAGCCGTGCAACGTCAATTGGCCCTGATAAATCAAGCGGATGCACGCCGCAGGTCGCAAACACGCTCTCAAACGGCGCAATTAAGCCGTGCATCGGCAAAAAACTCTCCAGCGTAACGCCAACGCACAAAATGTGCTCAACGCCGCGCGCTTTGGCTTTGGCCACCACGCTTGCTACATCTGTGTGCAGCGCGTTGTAATCTAATTTATCTAAATGGCAATGCGAGTCTACAAACACAACAAACCTCGTTTAAAAATGAAACTGCGCCAGCCACTCGCTCAGGAGCAGCTCGCGATTTAACCCGCTTTGCTTGGTCAATTTTTTCTTTAGCAGCAACAGCGCGCGCCACTGCGCAAGCAGCAGCCCTTTGGGCAGGTGCGCCAATTGTTGCAGCAGGGCAAGACTTTGGCAATGCGCCACCTCTTGCGTCAAGCCGTTTTGCATTTTTACCGCGTCAATCAGCAGCAAGGCGAGCCAATTGAGCGCTTGCTCTTCATTTTTTTGCATCAGCTCAGTGACAGTAAACAGTCCTTGGCGCTGCGCCGCAAAAGTGACAAACGCCTGCACCAGCTCAAAATGGAGCGGCGCTTGCTGCTCAATAAAGGTTTTGGCCAGCAACGGCGCGCCGCTGCATAAGCGCACACTTTGCAAGGAAGCCTCTTGTCCAAGCTCGTTGCTAAGCCACTGCTGCACAAGCTCAGGCGCGGGCTCCGGCGCTTTATACACGTAGCAGCGACTGACCACCGTCGCCAGCATCGCTTCAAGCGAATGGCTCAGCAAAATAAAATGGCAGCCGGACGGCGGCTCTTCAAGCGTCTTTAGCAGCGCGTTCGCCGCAGCTTCCCCCATCTGCTCGCAAGGCTCGATGAGGATCACCCGTCGCCCGCCAAGCTGTGATGACTGCAGCACTTTTTCGTTACATTCTCGAATAAGATCAATGCCGAGCGACTTGCCCGCCTCTTTAGGCGCGACATGGTGAAAGTCCGGATGAGCGCCTGCAGCAAAAAGCTTACAGCTGTGACACGCGTGACAAGGCGTCTCCCCTTCGTGCTGACACAAGAGCGCTTGGCTTAATCGCTGCAGCAGCGCAAGCTCGCCGCTGCCGGCCGGCGCGCAATACAACAAAGCGTGATGCAGACGTTTTTGCTGCACCAGCGGCTGCCACGCTTGCCACGTCGGCTCTTGCCAAGGGTAAATTTGCCCTAGTTTGCGTGCTGCTTGAACCACTTTTCTAGCTCCTGCGTCAACTGCGCCGCCACTTTATCGACCGAGGGACTTGCGTCAATCGTCACCGCGCGTGGCTCTTTTGCAACCAATTCGCGGTAGCGGCAACGTGCCCGCTCAAAAAAATCAATCTGCTGCTGCTCTATCCTGTCTAACGCGCCGCGTGTGCGCGCACGCTCTAAGCCGCGCGCCGCATCGATGTCCATGTACAAAATAAGATCAGGGTGAAAATCGCCCAGCGCCATGTCGCGCAGCTTTGCTAACCGCTCGGCAGAAAAGCCGCGACCGCCGCCTTGGTAGGCCTGCGTCGAGAGATCGTGACGGTCGCCCACCACCCACTCACCGCGCGCCAGCGCCGGCTTTATCACATTTTCCACCAGCTGCACGCGCGCCGCATACAGCAAAAAAAGCTCTGCCATGTCGGTGAGCGGTTCATCGGGGTGAACCTGCTTAATGAGCTCGCGCATTTTTTCAGCCAGCGGCGTACCGCCCGGCTCGCGCGTGGTAATGGCTAGCAGGCCACGCGCTTTAAGCGCATCCAGCACAACCTGCACGGCAGTTGATTTGCCGGCCCCTTCTAATCCCTCAATTACAATAAACTTACCTTGCGCCATAGCATTATTTCTCTTTACTTCTGAGCTCTTTTAAATACGCCGCCACCGCCCGATTATGCTCGGTCAGCGTTGCGCTAAATACGTGTCCACCTTTGCCATCAGCCACAAAATAGTGGTACGGCGTTGCCTCAGGTTTTGCCGCAGCCTGAATCGACGCGACGCTCGGCATGGCAATCGGCGTTGGAGGCAGTGCGGGGATCATATAAGTGTTATAAGGGGTAAATGTTTGCAGATCCTTTTTACGGATATTACCGGCATACGCATCGCCCATGCCATAAATGACTGTCGGATCAGTCTGTAAGCGCATTTTTTTGCGCAGGCGATTGACAAAAACCGACGCCACTTTGCCGCGCTCGTGCGCAATGGCGGTCTCTTTTTCCACAATCGAGGCGAGGATCAACAGCTCATAAGGCGAGCTTATCGGCAGCGACGGATCACGGTGCGCCCAAATTTTTTGCAAGCTGTTATCAAGCGCTCGCGCCGCGCGCCTTAAAATCGAAAGATCAGACTCGCCCGCCACATAGTGGTAGGTTTCTGGCAAAAAGCGCCCTTCGGCGTGCTGCGAGTCAAAACCGAGCAATTGCGCGATCGCCGCTTCCGCCTCGCCATCGAGCGTCTGCTTAAGGTAGGGCGCGCTTGCCATTAAGGTGCGCCACTGCGAAAACGTGCTGCCTTCAATAAAAGTTATCGAAAACTGATGCTCTTTGCCCGAGCGCAGCTGCTCAAACAGCTCCCACACCAAAATATTGGGCTGCACGCGATAAGTCCCCGCTTTAAGCTGTTGTAGCTGCGGAATAATGCGGCCAGCAAGGCGCGACCAAAGCGTCGCCTCCAAAATACCCTCTTTGGCCAATTTGCGGGTCAATAAGTTGTAGTTGGTCCCTTCGGGTACCGTGATAAACGTCGCTTGCGTTAACTTTATGGGACTATTGATAAAAGATTGTACCTGCAATCCAGCCCATCCCGTCGCCGCAATGGCTGCGATGACGCTCAGCTGTAATGCAATCTTTAATTTCTTACGCACCTGATCTCATCCTTAATTTTTGACAAAAAGAAAAATCACTCCATGTAGTGGCTTGCAGCTTACGCACAGGAACGAGCTCCATCAGCGCATTACAAATAAAGAGAGCGTCGGCGCTGAGCAAAGCGTCCGGTCTTACCAGCACTTCTTGTACGCCGCATCCTATCTCCAAAGCCGCTTTGATCACCTGCTCGCGCTGCACTCCCTTGATCCCAGCGAGATCAAGAGTCGGAGTAAAAAGCACTCCTCCTTTGAGCCAAAAAAGATTGGCCACCGTTGTTTCGACAACAAAGCCGTCCAATCGGCACACAATTCCCTCTTCTTGATCGCCAATTTCTGCCAACTCTTTTTTTAGCAGCACCTGCTCGAGGCGGTTGAGATGCTTGATCCCAGCCAAAGGGGAAAGCCCCAGCCGCAGCTTAAGCAGCGTTAGCTCAATGCCGCGCTGCTGCCAAGCAAGATAATGCGAAGGGTAGGCGGCTTGTGTCAATATAACGGTCGGCGCACTGCAACCAAGCGGACTGTAGCCGCGCCCGCCACAGCCGCGACTGATGATCACTTTTATCACACTTTGTGGCAGATCTTGCTGCGATTGCGCCAGCGCCTTGAGCTTTTTTGCAAGAAGTTCCCAGTTCACACCCAAAATGCTCAGCAGCGCGCAGTCACGCTTAAGCCGCGCAAAGTGCGCCTCTTGCAAACAAATTTTGCCATATTTCACCAACATGGTGGTAAAAACACCATCGCCGTACTGCACAGCGCGGTCGGCAATGGCGAGCGTAGCCGTTTGCGCTGCATTGATGAAAGTCGTCATACTCACCACTTATTTTGTGCCAATCCATTTTTTGCTTGTCACTCGATGAGAGTCAGACCATAGAAACGGCTGACAGCTGCAAACAAGAAATGAATATTTAACCAGAAAAAACCATCCGAATTTGAGCGAAAGCGAACTTAGCGAAGTGTCAGCAGAGGTAGAGAGAGGCGCAATGGTTATCTTGTTAACGGAGCGTATAAATAGATCAGGCGACCTAAAGGCCGCCTGATCGCAATATAAAGGGCAGTACTTACGCAGTCGCTTTAACTACATAGTCAATCGCAGCTTGAACCGTTGTGATTTTTTCTGCTTCTTCATCTGGAATATCGGTATCGAACTCTTCTTCCAATGCCATCACAAGTTCAACCGTGTCTAATGAATCTGCGCCAAGGTCATCAACAAAAGAAGCTTCGTTTTTAACTTCTGCTTCAGCTACACCTAGTTGCTCAACGATGATTTTCTTAACACGCTCTTCAATGTTACTCATATTAGTTCTAGTCCTTAAATAATTCGCAGATGCGATACTCACAGTAGTTTATTCAAAATCGCAAAACTTGCAACACCTTGCAAGGTGGTCAAACCGCGACGCCGATCTAATATTCTCTCTTTATACAAAAGTAGAGGCCACGACGGGCGCTATATCATATACATGCCACCGTTGACATGCAACGTTTCGCCCGTAATGTATGCTGCATCGTCTGATGCCAAAAATGCTACTGTCGCCGCAATTTCGCGCGGTGAGCCAAGACGGCCGGCAGGAACTTGCGCCAATGTTGCGCGGCGCTGCTCGTCATTAAGCGCTTTGGTCATGTCAGTTTCAATAAAACCAGGCGCAACCGTGTTAACCGTGATCCCACGCGACGCCACTTCGCGCGCCAGCGCTTTGCTAAAACCAATCACACCGGCTTTTGCCGCAGCGTAGTTGGTTTGACCCGCATTGCCCATTGTGCCCACAATCGAGCCAATATTGATAATACGGCCGGTGCGTTTTTTCATCATGTCGCGCAGCACCGCTTTTGACAGGCGATAGATTGAGCTTAAGTTGGTATCAATAATGTCCGACCACTCTTCATCTTTCATACGCATCAATAAGTTATCGCGCGTAATGCCGGCATTGTTGACCAAAATATCAATCGCGCCGTATTCAGCTTTAATGGCCGCAAGCACCGTTTCAACTTCTTGTGAATTGGTCACATTCAGCGCGTAACCTTTGCCGCTACCGGCCAAATAGTCGCTGATGGCGGCCGCGCCAGACTCAGAGGTCGCTGTACCTAACACCGTTGCACCGCGCTGCGCTAAAAGCTGAGCGATTTCACGACCAATACCGCGGCTTGCGCCGGTGACAAGCGCCACTTTATTGCTTAAATCCATAATTTTCTCTCTCATTTAATGCAGCGAAAAATTTACTGTGCAGCCACGCAAACCTGCGCTAACGCCGCTTGCAAAGAAGAGTCATCATTGACCGCACAAGCTTGCAGCTCTTTGACGATGCGTGGTGCTAAGCCTGTCAGCACTTTGCCTGGGCCCATTTCAATCACTTGTGTGACATCGCGTCTTGCAAGCAGCTGCACACATTCACTCCAGCGCACAGGGCTATAAAGCTGGCGCACCAACGCATCTTTGATAGCTTGCGCGGTTTGCTCCATTTTGACATCACAGTTGTTCACAACCGCGATTTTCGGCTCTGCAAACGTCAGTTTTTCAAGCTCAAGCGCCAATTTATCCGCGGCAGGCTTCATCAACAAGCAGTGTGATGGCACAGACACAGGCAGCGGCAAAGCACGCTTCGCGCCCGCTTCTTTACAAAGCACGTTAGCACGCAGCACGGCCTCTTTGTGGCCTGCTATCACAACTTGTCCAGGCGAATTAAAATTCACCGGCGCGACAATTTGTCCTTCGCAAGCACGCTGACAAGCGTCTTTGATCGCGTCATTATCAAGGCCGATGATAGCAGACATCGCGCCCGTGCCTTCTGGCACCGCTTCTTGCATCAGCTGGCCACGCAGCTCAACCAATTTGACCGCTTGCTCAAAGTCGAGCACGCCCGCGCAAACAAGCGCTGAATATTCGCCAAGGCTGTGGCCGGCCAAAAATGCCGGCTGCGCGCCGCCGATCTCTTGCCATACGCGCCAGATTGCGACCGACGCGGTCAGCAGCGCTGGCTGCGTGCGCATGGTTTGATTGAGTGCGCTGTCTGGGCCTTGCTGCACCAGTTGCCACAAATCGTAGCCAAGTACGCTCGACGCTGACGCAAATGTTTGTTTTACAACACTGTATTTTTCAGCCAGCTCTGCAAGCATGCCAACTGATTGCGAACCTTGGCCAGGAAATACCACTGCAAAATGAGACATAACTTTTCATTCCTAATTAAAAAATAACTAACGCCGAGCCCCAAGCAAATCCGCCACCAAAAGCTTCAAGCAAAATCGTCTGCCCACGCTGAATTCGCCCATCGCGCACCGCTTCATCGAGCGCGGTTGGCACAGAGGCTGCCGACGTGTTGCCGTGTTTATCCAACGTGACCACCACTTTTTCCATTGGCATATCCAATTTTTTGGCGGTCGCTTTAATGATGCGCAAATTGGCCTGATGCGGGATCAGCCAGTCAAGCTCTTGTTTGGAAACGCCGTTAAGCTGCAGCGCTTCTTGCACACTATTGGCAAGTTCAGTCACCGCCACTTTAAACACGTCATTACCCTGCATGGTCAGCCAGTGATCCTGACTTTGCGCCTCATTTTGTGTGCGCGTAGGGTAATTGAGCGTCAGTAGCTGACCGTATTTGCCATCAGCGTGCAGGTGGGTCGATAAAATGCCAGGCTCGCGACTTGCGCCAAGTACCACGGCGCCCGCGCCATCGCCAAACAAAATGACCGTACTGCGATCTTCTGGGTCGCAGCTGTGCGATAAGCGATCAGCGCCGATCACCAGCGCGTATTTGACCGCGCCACTTTTAATGTATTGATCAGCAATGCTAAGCGCATAGACAAATCCTGAACACGCAGCAGCGACATCAAACGCGGGGCAGCCGCTGATCTCAAGTTTTTGTTGCACTTCGCAAGCTGCGGCAGGAAAAGCGCGCTCGCCACTGGTGGTTGCAACAATGATAAGTCCTAGCTCATTTTTATCTATCCCAGCCATGGCAATCGCTGATGCGCCAGCCTGATAGCCCATTTGGGCGACAGTTTCATCGCAAGTGGCTATGCGCCGCTCTTGAATACCTGTGCGCGCCACAATCCATTCATCGCTGGTATCAACCATTTTTTCAAGATCCGCATTAGTGCGGATCTGGGCTGGCAAGTAGCTGCCGGTCCCTAAAATTTTACTAAACATGAGGATTAATAGTGCCTCTCGCGTAACACTGCTTCCAATCGGTCACAGATTTTTTTTGGTAAATTGCGCTCAGCCTCGTGGATCGCTTGACCAATCGCATTAAAGAATGCGTTTTCGTCAGCACTGCCATGGCTTTTCATCACAATGCCCTGCAAACCCAGCAAGCTGGCACCATTATATTGATCAGGATCAAGTGCATTTAGCCGCTTAAATAAACCAGCAAAAAGCCACTTCGCCAACACCCGTTTAAAAAAGCTCCCAGCAAGATCTCGTTTTAGGTGCGATAAAAACAGCCGCGCCACTCCTTCGCTGGCTTTTAAGCAAGTGTTTCCAACAAAGCCGTCGCACACAATCACATCCGCCTTGCCGCGATACAAACTGTCGCCTTCTAAATAGCCGATATACTCAATTTGCGTGGAGTCCTTTAACAGCAACGCGCACGTTTTCACCGCCTCATTGCCTTTGATCGCCTCTTCGCCCATATTCAGCAGCGCCACTTTCGCCGGCCGGCCAAGCTGCAGCTCAGCCAGCACCGCACCCATGGTAGCAAATTGCAGCAAAACTTCGCCGCTAGCGGTCACATTTGCGCCTAAATCTAGCAGCCAGCTTACGCCATTATCGTGGGTGGGAATGTTGGAGATCAACGCCGGTTTGTCGATGCCTGGCAAAAGCTTGAGCAAAACGCGCGACAGCGCCATCAAAGCGCCGGTATTGCCTGCGCTGACGCAAGCGGCCGCAGTATGTTGCGCGACCTGCTCAATCGCAACGCGCATCGACGTGCCAGCGCTAGAGTAGAGCGCTTTACTTGGCACCATTGAGTTATCAATGCTGCGCGAGGTGTGCAAAATGGTGAGTCGAGAGTGGTCAAAGGGAGGTAGCGAAGCAAGCTGCGCCTGAATTAGCGCTTCGTCGCCCGTAAGAATGATTTTTAGCGATGGATAAAACAACAGTGCCCGCACGCAGGCAGGCACTGTGACTTGAGGGCCGAAGTCCCCTCCCATCGCATCAACTGCAATGGATAGACTCGTCAAAAGATAACCTTACTTATTGATCACCTTGCGACCACGGTAGAATCCATCCGCGCTCACATGGTGACGCAGATGAGTTTCACCTGAAGATGCATCTACAGAAAGTGCTACAGTGCCTAGCGCATCGTGCGAGCGACGCATGCCTCGACGTGAACGAGTTTTACGGTTTTGTTGTACGGCCATCGCCCTACTCCTTGTTGTTTTGCTCTAAATTTTTTAAAACGGCAAATGGATTTGGACGTTCCTCTTCAAGCGGGATCTCGCCAAACACATGCTCGTCTGTACCAATTTTACAATCTGCCAGATCGTGTAATGCTACTTGCGGCAAAGCTAAAATAAATTCATCTTCAACCAGCTGCAGCAAATTAATCTCACCATTTTCATCAACGTAGACAGGCTCATAAGCTTGCGGCAAGTTATCAGCCTGTGCGTCATTAAAGACAGGACTGTAAACAAACGTTACTGCGCAGCTGTGTGAGAAAGATCCCCAGCAGCGTTGGCACTCAAGGAGTAGATCAACTTTTGCTTGCCCATGGATCACTTTCAGGCCTTGCGCGTCCACACCGAAGGAAAGCGTGACCTGTGCATCGCTCACAGGCTTTGCTGCAAACTCAGACAGTCGTTCAAGCCGCTCTTTTACAAACAGACCGTTGTAATCAAGCCGCTTTTGCGCGCTTTTGATGGGATCAACCGTTAACGGCAATTTTACCTTTTGCATAGGGCGCGAATTCTAGCCTCCAATCTCACCTGAGTCAAAAAAATTTATTCTACGATCTCGATTTGCCGCTGCGTATTCTATTGGTGTTATTGCCTGATTGCACCTAAAAAAATGACAAAGTGCACATTAACCAGATGTAAATTCAGCACTTACAGCAATTTAATGCATTTGACGCAGCTTATGCAGCACCGTTTGCAAGGCGTCATCAAGTGGCGCGTTGATAGTCATGCTCTCTTCGCGCGCCGGATGCACAAAACTTAACTGCTGCGCATGCAAAAACAAACGGTTAAGCCCGCACCGCTGCATTTTTTCATCAAAAGCGCTGTCGCCATAACGGCTATCTTGCGCGAGCGGGTGCCCTGCATGCAGCGCATGCACGCGGATCTGGTGCGTGCGGCCGGTGATGGGCGAAGCCTTGATCAAACTGGCTTCGGCAAATTGCTCGAGCAACGTGAAATGTGTAATGGAGCGCTTACCCGCCTCGCTGACGTGCACAATGCTGTTGGTGGCGTTTTTGAGCAGCGGCGCATCAACTTTGCGAAGTGAAGGCGGCCAGTGGCCTTTCACCAAGGCAACATATTGCTTTTTAATTGTTTTTTCACGAAATTGCGCTTGCAGATGACGCAGCGCCGAACGCTTTTTAGCGATCAACAGCAATCCCGAAGTGTCGCGGTCGATGCGGTGCACCAGCTCTAAAAAACGCGCCTCAGGAAAAAGCGCACGCAACGCTTCTATCGCGCCAAAAGAGAGGCCGCTGCCGCCATGCACCGCCATGCCAGAGGGTTTGTTGAGCGCAAGCAAGTGCTCATCCTCATAAACAATTGATTGTTTTAACTGAGAAACTTTTGCAAGCTGCGTGCTTGGCAGCGGCGCTTTTTCTATTTTTGGCAAATGTAGCGGCGGAATACGAATGCAGTCATGCGCCTGCAGCTTGTACTCGGGTTTTGTGCGTTTTTTGTTCACTCTGAGCTCGCCTTTGCGCAGCAAGCGATAAATCACACTTTTTGGGACACCTTTTAGGAAATTGAGCAGATAGTTATCTATGCGCTGACCGGCAATATCTTCAGCTATTTCAACCAACTGTACAGCGCTTTTGCCTTGATCTTGTTCTTTGTTCATAGTGATGCAATTCTATATTCTAATAAACTAATTTGCTGCCTAAATGGCTCCCTGATATAGTTGATGTGTAACGTCAAAATCTGCAATTCATTTTGATTTACGCGATCGTTACGCGATCAAGCTATATACTAATTTTTACGATGTTCTACTTGCTTGACTACAACTGTAACAAGCTTGGTAGAGTAAGCCGTTATCTTGTTGATTGTCTTTTGCATTTTTCAAGATCCGGCCTCATGCAGCAGTTAGCATAAGACATGAAAAAATAACGTTCTGTTTGCTTGTAGTTTCAATGAATAATAAATAATACACCGCGAAAAATGGCATCCGCAGCGTAATTAAAATATTACTCACTCTTGACAGCCTGCAACACGACACAGAGTCGGCGCTTGAGTGACAAAATTATGCCTCCAAAGTACCCCCCAACTTTCCAGCCGTGAGGCCGCAATCAAAAACTTGGGACCGGCGATATTATACGTTGACTCTGCATCTGACAGCTAAAAACAACTAAATTTAGAGATCCACTTGCTTATGAAAAGAATGCTTATAAATGCAACACAAAAAGAAGAACTTCGCGTTGCACTGGTTGACGGTCAACGCCTCTACGATCTAGATATTGAAAGCGCAGGATTTGAATCCAAAAAAGCCAACATTTACAAAGGACGCATCACCCGCGTCGAGCCAAGCCTAGAAGCCGCGTTTGTTGATTACGGCTCTGACAGACACGGCTTTTTACCATTAAAAGAAGTAGCACGCGAATATTTCCCTGAAAATTATCAATTTTACGGCCGTCCGAATATCAAAGACGTGCTGCGCGAAGGCCAAGAAGTGGTCGTGCAGGTTGACAAAGAAGAGCGCGGCAACAAAGGCGCAGCGCTGACCACGTTTATCTCACTCGCCGGCAGCTACTTGGTTTTAATGCCAAATAATCCACGCGCTGGCGGCATTTCACGCCGCATCGAAGGCGACGAGCGCACGCAACTTAAAGAAGCGATGTCAGGTCTTGCGCTGCCACAAGGCATGGGACTTATCGTGCGCACCGCAGGCGTTGGCAAATCTGCCGAAGAGCTGGAGTGGGACTTAAGTTACCTGTTGTCGCATTGGGAGCGCGTGCAAGCTGCCGCAAAAACCAAATCGGCGCCATTTTTGATCCACCAAGAGAGCGACGTTATCGCACGCGCCTTTCGCGACTATCTGCGCCGCGACATTGGCGAAGTGCTCATCGACAGCGAAAGCGCTTACCAACAAGCACGCGAGCGCATTAAGGCGACGCGTCCTGATTTTATCAACCGCATCAAATTGTACGACGGCGATGTGCCGCTCTTTAGCCACTATCAGATTGAAAGCCAAATAGAATCGGCTTTCCAGCGCGAAGTTCGCCTGCCTTCTGGCGGCTCAATCGTCATCGACCCTACCGAAGCGCTCACCTCTATCGACATTAACTCCGCGCGCGCCACTAAAGGCTCGGACATTGAAGAGACCGCTTTTCAAACTAACTTGGAAGCGGCCGATGAAATCGCTCGTCAGTTGCGCCTGCGCGACTTAGGTGGCCTGATTGTCATTGATTTTATTGATATGACGCCAGCACGCCATCAGCGCGAAGTGGAAAATCGTCTGCGCGATGCAGTACGCGTTGACCGCGCCCGTGTGCAAATTGGCCGCATTTCACGTTTTGGCCTGCTCGAGATGTCGCGCCAGCGCCTAAGCCCCTCTTTAGCGGAAGCGAGCCACCACATCTGCCCGCGCTGCACAGGGACCGGCGTGATCCGCGATAACGAGTCGCTATCACTGTCAATTTTGCGCCTCATTGAAGAAGAAGCACTTAAAGAAAAATCGTCACAAATCATGGCGGTAGTGCCGGTAGCCATCGCCGCTTACTTGCTCAACGAAAAACGTAAGTCTGTCTTATATATAGAAAATTTCCACAAGGTGCGGGTGATCATTGTCCCTGATCCGAAAATGGAAACGCCGCATTTTGAAGTTGTGCGTCTGCGCGAAGGTGAAGAGCAAAATGGACTCTCTTATCAGCTTGCAGAACGTTTGACCAACATGAAAGAAGTTGAAAGCAAAGAAGAATCGCCAAGCGAGCGCCCTCAGCGCAAGCGTGAGCAGCCTGCGCTACAAAATGCCGAAACCTCGATCCCAACCATGATCGCAAACAGCATTCCAAAGCCTGCAACGCTGCTTGAGAAAATTCTCGCTTTCTTCTCTGGGATCACCAATTTCTTTAAAAGCAAAGCGCCTGCCGCGCAGCCTGTTGTTGTGCCTAAGCAACCTGTTGCGACCAACCATGCGCCGCGCAATCAAGAAAAACCGCGCCGCGGCAATCGCTCACGCAACAGCAACAATGAAGAGCGTGCACCACGTCAAGACAACCGCGAGCGCAATGCACGTCCAGTACAAAACGACGAGTGGTTCGAAGAAAAAAGCAGTCGTAATAACGGCAACAAAAAATCGCCACGTAAAACTGAAGCGAAAGGCAAAGTTGCCGTCGCTAAAGAGCCACAAGTTATCCAGCAGGATGAAAAAGTGGAGCGCGCCGAGCAACAAGTTGTTAAGCAAAAGCGCCAGCGCCGCAAACTCGACAAAAGTGTGCGCCTTACTAGCGAGCAGCACAGCACCTCTGCCATGCTTGCAAAACCAAGCCATCCACGCGCCACTGAGCTTGCGCATAGCAGCGTGAAAGAGGATGAGTTTGCCAAAGCGAAGCCAAGCCTTTTCGACAACGAAGGTTTGCTTAGCAGCGACAATAGCTATGAGCCAATCTACTTGCCGCACACTACGCCAAGCCCATGGCATGAGCAGCTAAGCGATGATCTCATCACGATGGCTAATGAGCGCACAGAGCTTGACAACGATGCTGCAACTCCGGCTACCGATGAACAGCGCCGCCGCAACCGCCGCTCGCCGCGTCACCTGCGTGCCAGTGGTCAACGTCGCCGCAATGTTCGCGAGCGCCAGCCGCAAAACAGCGAAAACCAGCCTGAGCAAGCACTTGAAGCGCTTGATCTTATCGAGTCAGGAATGGCAATCCAGCAAAAGCCTGCACAATACCCGCAGCGCTCTGGCGTCGCTTTACCTGAGCTTGCAATGGGTAAAATTGTCACCTGTTTTGCTAAAAGCGAAGCGCAGCCAGCTGCAGCGAGTGAAAGCCAAACTCAGCCAACTCACGCCAAGCCAAAAAGCGCGCAAGAAAAGGCGCAGCAAATCCGCGTTGAGGAAAAGTCAGCCCATGTTGAGCCTCGTGTAGAGAGCGCCGCAAATGCAGATTCTGCGAAAGCTGAAACAGAAAGCCAAGAAGCGCAGCCAGTTGTCGCGCCGCTTGCTAAAGCGTGCGATGTTGCGCCACCTGCTGAGCCGAAAAAGAAAGCGAAAGCTGAGCAACATGCGCGTACGCTAAAACGCACTCTGCTTGCCCGCTCGCTGATGGAAATCGCCTCTTCTCCGGTTGCAAAAGCTGCGGCTACCGCGCCAGTTGAAGCCTTTGTTCCGGCGCCAGTTGCAAGCTTTAAGTTAACAAAATCTGCAGCCAAGCAAGCTGGCAGTGATTTTGCGACCAGCCATGCGAGCGCGCTCGCGGCTAAGCCAAACAACAATTAATATCTACGCGATAAAACAAAAAAGAGCCTTACGGCTCTTTTTTTTATCTATTGTTTCGCGTCATTAATAAAAATCGCAATGATTTTGTTGAATAAGAAAATTGGTGATCACTTAAATAAAAGATAAATATCACGCAATGTATTTTTTATTTTAAATTTAACCAATCATCTTATGCTTGTTGATCTTTATTATTTTCCGTGCCTTCTTTAAGCAGTTTCGCTAATTGAAATTCAACGCGGCGATTCACAGATAAATACAGGTTAGTTGTAAAAATACCCACTAAAATAGCGACCAACGCCGATGAATAAAAACCGGTTGAACCGACTGTTTCCATCGCCGCAACTGTCGCCCGAATATCAGAAGACGGTGAAACTATCGCGAGAAAAAATTCGCTTTTGATGGCAATCCAAGAAAAAACCGCCATCAGACCCGCCGAAATGCTCAAGGTTCCTTTAGCATCAACACGTAGCTCGCTGAGCAAAATGCAGGTTAAACCGCCAATCGCGCCGAGCAAAAATGGGATCACCAATAACACCGTCGCATTAATCGCTTGGTTTAATACTGCCGACGTCTCTCTTTCCAATTTAAAAACGTCTTGATTAACGGAAGCGGCGAAAATAAAAATAGAAAAGGCCACAATAAAAGTCAGCACCATGTAAATTTTCGTTACACTTTCTTTTTGCTTAATAAATTCTTCTACGGCAGAAACGGTTCTTTTACTCGTTACAACTTTATTCATCTTGGCCCCTAAAATGGTGTCATTTATCCTTATTTCTGGACGTTTATTTTCCTTGCTCATCAAATTTTCATCACTTTTATTAGCATTATCCTTTAAAATTTCTTGTTTGTTTATCATGATCATGTAATCCAATAACCGACTATTTACTGCATGCAAATTTTTTAATGCGTTTTGTTCTATTACAATTTTTGCGCTCAATTGCTTATTTAAGTGCGAGAAACATTTATTTTTTACTCACACATTTATTGTGTTTTTATTACATTGCACGGCCCTCTTCCTTTGCAGAATTAATAAGAAATTCGATTTTGTTATTTTACAAAGCGATTTATTTAAAAGATAAAAAGTGTATTAACGGTTTTTATCCGATTTAAATTGCCCAAAAAACAAGCCAATTTTGCTCTTAGCAGAGAACTATTTGAAAGTGAATTGATCTAAAAAAAATCACATTTTTTATATCTATTTGTTTTAATTTAATTTTTATCTAGACCGACTTGACCGCGGCGCATATTCAACAGCTTCACATCTGTTCACTTTCTCCACAATTAATAAAATGTAAATAAATTTGCGCGCGCAGTTAAATATCAAAAAAGATAGCGCTACATTTGTGAAATATTTAGAATGAGTTGTTTGGTTAGCTTTAAATTTTAATCGCCCTGTACTGACGATAAGCCTTTACTTTTAGTAAGTTAGAAATTCGATCATTTGGAGAAACATATGATTACACAGCACCCCACTTGGCCTTCGATAAGACGAAGCACCCTTGCGATTTCAATTGCTTTTTCTTCATTATTTTTGGCTGCGTGTAATGATAAACAAGCCATTTCCGAGCAAGCGGCCGCCGCGCCTGTGCGCCCAGCTTTAGTTGAAGTGATCCGCCCGCAAGCAAACACCGAGCTCACCTTTAGCGGCATCGTGCAAGCGGCTAATCGCGCCGATCTAGCCTTTAGGATCAGCGGCCGCCTGACTGAGCTGTTAGTCAAAGAAGGCAGCATGGTGAAAAAAGGGCAACTTTTAGCCAAGTTAGATCAGCGCGACGTGATCACAGCGCTCAACGCGGCACAATTTGAGCTCAACGAGTCTAAAGCAGAATTTGAGCGCGCCCAAGCGATTTATCGAAGAACGCAGGCAATTTCTAAAAGCGATCTCGATAAAGTCGAAACGCGCTTTAAACTTGCCGCAAACAAAGTGAAAGACGCGCAGCTGCAACTCGATCACACCAACCTAACCGCGCCTTTTGACGGCATCATCGGCCGAATTATTGCAGACAACTTTTCCCAAGTTGCAGCCAATTCAACCATTTTGACCGTGCAAGATCTCAACGATTTAGAAATCGTTATCAATGTCCCGCACAAATTGATCCTCAGTGAAAGCGGCTCGCAAAGCGCGTACGCTGAGCTTTCCGGCATTCCTGATAAAAAATTGCCATTAAAACTGCGCACTTACGCCACAGAGCCCGACCCAACTTCGCAAACCTACTCGGTTGTACTCGGGATCACCTCGCTTGAAGGCGTGCGCGTTTTCCCTGGAATGGTCGCTAAAGTTATTCCCGTGCAAGACGGCGATGCGACTGCGGCAAACGGCGGACAATTTTCACTGCCGCTGACAGCCATTATCCCTGACAATCAAGGCAAGCAGTTTGTGTGGGTGTTGGATCAAGACAACAAAGCTCGCCAGCGCTACATCACGCTTGGCAATTTGCAAAATAGCCGCGTCGAAGTTAGACAAGGCGTAAATATTGGAGAAAAAGTGATCATTGCCGGTGCGCAAAGTGTACAAGAAGGCATGCAAGTTGAACCTCGTCTCGCTACCAATGAGAGTAATTAATCATGGATATCGCTCGCTATACCTTAGCTAAGCGCACCAGCGTCTGGGTGCTGATAGCGCTCACGCTGCTGGGAGGCTACCTTAGTTATCTCAAATTAGGCCGCTTTGAAGATCCCGAGTTTGTGATCCGTCAAGCGGTGATCAACACGCCCTACCCTGGCGCAACCGCGCAAGAAGTTTCCGATGAAATTACCGATGTCATTGAAGGCGCGGTGCAATCATTACAAGAGCTTAAAGAGGTAAAATCGGTCTCAAAACAAGGGATGTCGGAAGTTACCGTTGAGATCAAACTCGAATTTGCCAAGTCCGCCAACGAGCTGCAGCAAGTTTGGGATAAGCTGCGCCGCAAAGTGGCCGACGCACAGCGCAAGCTGCCATCGGGAGCCGGCGCGCCTATCGTTAATGATGACTTTTCAGACGTTTACGCGCTTTTTTACGCGGTAACCGGTGAAGGCTATACCGATAAAGAGCTGCAAGATTACGTCGACAAAATTCGCCGCGAAATCGTGCTCGTGCCGGGCGTTGCCAAAACTGAAACGCTAGCTGAAAAACAAGAGACCATTTTCGTTGAGATCTCTAGCGAGTCGCTCAATCGCTTTGGCGTTTCTGCAGAAGCCGTCTTTAATACCCTGCAAAAACAAAACCTTGTCGTGCAATCTGGCAGCGTTGACGCAAACACCATGCGCATTCCAGTCCTGCCAAGCCCGAACATTCGCAGCACACGCGATCTGCAAAATTTGCAAATTGCGCTCGGGAAAAACAACACCTTAGTTAAACTTGGCGACATCGCGACCATCACACGCGGCTATCAAGAGCCTTCGACCATGTTGATGCGCTTTAATGGCAAACGCGCGGTCGGCTTTGGCGTTTCTAACGTCAACGGCGGCAACGTGGTTGACATGGGCGACGCGGTAAAAGCGCGCTTAGCAGAGCTTGAAGATCAGCGCCCTATCGGCATGGAGCTTCATCCGGTTTCGATGCAGTCTGACTCAGTGCGCGCATCGGTAGCAAACTTCGTCGATAACTTGATTGCGGCAGTCGCGATTGTGTTTATCGTACTGCTGATCTTTATGGGCGTGCGCTCTGGGGTCATCATCGGCTTTGTTTTGCTGCTCACGGTGGCCGGCACGCTGTGCATCATGCTGTTTGACAGCATCGCCATGCAGCGTATTTCGCTCGGCGCGCTGATCATCGCGCTTGGCATGCTGGTGGATAACGCGATTGTGGTGACCGACGGCGTGTTAGTGCGTCTGCAAAAAAATCCTGATGAAGATCGCGCCACTATCGTTTCTGACATCGTCAGCAGCACGCAATGGCCGCTGCTCGGTGGTACGGTGGTCGGCATTTTTGCCTTTAGCGCCATCGGCTTATCGCCAACTGACATGGGCGAATACGCAGGCTCGCTCTTTTGGGTAATTTTGTACTCGATGTTTTTAAGCTGGCTACTTGCGGTCACCGTGACACCACTTTTGTGCCACGACTACTTAAAAGTGAAGGCTGATCAAAAAGAAAGCAAACCCAGCGCCATGCTTAACGGCTACCGCGCCGTGCTCACGTGGGTACTTAAATCTCGCAAATTTAGCGTAATTTTGCTCGTAAGCATGTTAATTGCTGCATTTTGGGGCTTTAAATTTATCCCGCCAGGCTTCATGCCAGAATCGCAACGTCCGCAGTTTGTGTTAGATATCTTTTTACCACAAGGCTCTGACATTAAGCTGACAGAAAGCGTCGTAGCGCAGGTTGAGCAAGATGTACGGGCGAAGCCAGATGTGACGAACATTGCCAGCTTTATTGGCGGCGGCGCGCTGCGCTTTATGCTTTCGTACGTGCCTGAGCCGCGCAACAGTAGCTATGGCCAGCTCCTTATCGAAGTCGATGATTACAATAAGATTTCGGTGTTGGTCAATGAGCTGCAAAATGAAATTAGCGCCAAATATCCACAAGCTTCAATTAAAGTGTGGAAATTCATGCTAGGACGTGGGGGCGGCAAGAAGATAGAAGCCGGCTTTAGCGGCCCAGACAGCAAAGTGCTGCGCGATCTCGCCGAGCAAGCGAAAAAGATCATGCAAAGCAAGCCTGAGCTTATCGCTATTCAAGATGACTGGCGCCAACAAATGCCGGTACTGCGCCCGATCTACTCTGAGCAGCAAGCGCAATTTTTCGGCTTAACCAGCCAAGAGATCAACAGTGCGATTGCGCAGACGCTTTCCGGACGCACCGTCGCCACTTATCGCGAAGGGGATGATCTCATTCCGATTGTGGTGCGTGCGCCTGAAAACGAGCGAGCTCACCAACGCGCAGTGGAAAATACCGAAGTCTTTAGCCCGAAAACCAACAGCCACGTTCAAGTGAGCCAGCTGATAGAGTCGGTCAACCTCGTGTATGAAGATGCGATGCTGCGCCGCATTAACCGCATGCCCACCATTTTGGTGCAGGCAGATCCTGCGCCAAATGTGCTCACCTCTGATGCATTTAATATCATCAGGCCTGCGATTGAAGCGATGAAGCTGCCTGCCGGCTACAAGCTCACGTGGTACGGCGAGCACAAAGCGTCGCGTGATGCTAATGAAGGCCTAGCTATTTCAGCGCCTTACGGTTTTGCGGCGATGATTTTGGCGGTGATCTTCATGTTCAACGCGCTGCGCCAGCCACTGGTGATCTGGCTGACTGCGCCGCTGGCAATCATCGGGGTGGCAATTGGTCTTATCATTTTCCAAACGCCTTTTGAATTTATGGCGATCTTGGGCTTTTTAAGCTTGATTGGCATGATGGTTAAAAATGCGATTGTGCTTGTAGATCAGGCAGATGCGGAGATCAAAGAGGGTAAAGTGCCTTATTTTGCCATCATTGACGCGGCGTTAAGTCGCGCAAAACCCGTGCTACTTGGCGCGCTGACCACCATTTTGGGTGTCGCACCGCTCCTTGTCGATCCATTCTTTAAAAGTATGGCCGTCACCATCATGTTCGGATTGCTGTTCGCAACTATCCTAACGCTGGTGGTGATCCCGCTGTTTTATGCCATTTTCTTTAATGTGCAGGCTGAGCCGCATCTGATTGAGAATGCCAAAAACTAAATGCAAAGGCCCTGTTTATACAGGGCTTTTTTTTGATACAAGTGTCACAAAAGTTCCAATTTGTTCTCTCTTCCCCCAATGTCTAATTGTCATTTTTTTAATGCTCTCATACAGTTAATCAAACCTAATATTGCGTAACACCGCACCCGTTAAAGGAGTTAACATGGCTGATAAGGAAAATTATCGCGTTGCTATCGACATACTTTGCTGCCACCTAGGGCTAAGTTTTGATGAAGCCTGCATGGAATTAGGACTTGTGGAAGAAGATGGGAAAGTCTGCTCAGATTTTCAATCTACTTCTCATGAAGCATTGTGATGAATAAACGCGTTATTTCTTAGCATCGCTTTACAAGGCTGTAATTTCAGCCTTGTTATGTTTTTCCCGCCTCACCTCACACTCACGCCGCCGCATTTAGCACATTCTTTACACCGCTATTTTAACCGCTGTCAGCAAAACAAAAAAATCAATCACAAACTTGCTAAAGAGCTTTACCTTCCACCAAAGCTAAAGAATAATCAAATCAGCGCATTACTTTACCGATACTGAGAGTCTATTTTGCAAGCCAATATTTCTACGCCATCGCCAATGCCGATCCCAGTATTTTTCACCTTGGGCCTCTTTGCTATCGCATCAGGTTTTGTCATGAGCCTGCTGCCACTTGCGCTCAAAGAGCACGCGATGCCCAATGGCCTTGCCGCTTGGCTGGCGAGCGTTTTTTATGCAGGACTGCTCATCGGCTCGACCATCAGCGCGCGCATTGTCAGCTACCTAAAGCACCGCTACGCGCTCTCTCTATTTTTACTGGCGGTCGTGATCTCAATTTGTGCGATGGCGTTTTTTACCGTCCCCAGCGTATGGCTGATCGGCCGCTTAGTTTCTGGGATAGCGATTGCAGGCGTCTTTGTCGCCATCGAGTCTTGGCTTTTGATCGCCGACAATGAGCAGGCGCGCGCGAAACGTCTTGGCCTGTACATGGCGGCGCTGTATGGCGGCTCGTCGCTGGGACAATTTGGGATCTCGCTCGTTGGCGTGCAAGGGAAAACGCCGCTACTGATCGCGGCCGCAATGATCTTTTTATCCATTTTTCCCGCGCTGCTATTTCGCAAAAGCGAACCGCCGGAGCTGGCCCACTCGCGTATCAAGTTTAATGAATTCAAAAATATACCGGCGGCCGCTTACATCGGCTGCACCACGTCTGGGCTTTTGATCGGCGCCATTTACGGCCTGCTGCCACTTGAGCTGAGCAAATTTTTCACCGAGCAGCAAGTTGGCACCATGATGGCGGTGGTGATCTTAGGCGCGATGCTGATCCAGCCGCTGATCAGCAAATTTAACGCACGCATAGAAAAACGCCAGCTCATGGCGGCGTGCAGTTTTTGCGGACTGATTGCTATTTTGATCATAAAAACAGCGACCAGCACCTTCGCGCTTACTCTGCTTGGCCTGTTTTTGCTGGGCGCGGCGGTTTTTGCCATCTACCCCATCGCCATCACTTTGGCGTGCAAAGAGTTAGACAGTACCAAAATTGTCTCCGCCACCGAATTAATGCAGATAAGTTATAGTGTTGGCTCAATTACCGGCCCGATTGTCGCAGGTTACATACTGCTGCACGCCGGCTCATTTATCCCCTATTTGCTCTTTTGCCTCGCCACCACTTTTTTGATCATGCTCTATTTAACCTATTGTCAAAACAAGAAAAATCCGCCGGCGCTGTAAGCATAAAAAAGGCGCGATTTTCGTCGCGCCACTTATCACGGATGTTCTGTAAACCTTAAGCGATTTCAATCTCAGCAAAACTTTTGATTAAATCGTCAAGCTGCTTCATTTGACTTAAGAATGGCTCAAGCTGCGCCAGCGGGAACGCCGACGGGCCGTCGCATTTGGCCGTTTTTGGATCGGGATGCGCTTCGATGAAAAGTCCCGCAATTTTGGTTGCAAGCCCTGCTTTCGCCAGCTCCACCGTTTGCGCGCGCCGTCCGCCAGATTGCGCGCCGCCCGCTTCGCGCATCTGCAGCGCATGCGTCACATCAAAAATGATAGGACTGCCTTGGCTCATCTTTTTCATCACGCCAAACCCAAGCATATCAACCACCAAATTATCGTAACCGTGGCAGCTGCCACGCTCACACAAGATCACTTTATCGTTGCCGCATTCTGCAAATTTATCAACGATATTGCCTACTTGATCGGGGCTCATGAACTGCGGCTTTTTAACGTTGATCACCGCATTGGTTTTGGCCATCGCATGCACCAAGTCAGTCTGGCGCGCCAAAAACGCAGGTAGCTGAATGACATCCACCACTTCCGAGACCGGCTGCGCTTGCCACGCTTCATGCACATCGGTGATGATTTTTACACCAAACGCTTGTTTTAGCGCAGAAAAAATCCGCATTCCCTCATCAAGACCAGGGCCGCGGTAGGAGTGAATTGACGAGCGATTAGCTTTGTCAAACGAGGCTTTAAACACATAAGGGATCCCCAGTTTTTGCGTCAGCTGCACATACTGCTCACACACGCGCATCGCCATGTCGTAAGACTCAAGCACATTCATGCCGCCAAATAAAACAAAAGGATTATCGTTGGCAACCAAAATATCGCCGATGGGTACTTTCTTTTGCGTCATCTCACCTGTCCTAGGGTCACAAGCCCGTTCACTAAGAGGATCTTAATCAACAATTGGCTTTGAAATTTTTAACTGGCTGATGTTAATCAACTATTTTTCTATTCTGTGAAAAAGCGCTTCGATCTTTTAGCCAGTTCACGTTTTTATTGTTCTTTTGGCCAAGACCAATCGCGCAAGCTTCAATATAAATCAATCAACTAGTGAAAAACGGGTACCGCGTCACCAAGCACTTGCACCTGCGCTTTAAGCAAATCGACTGCAGGGTCGTCGGGGCACTGGTCGATGAAATATTGATAGTCGTCAGCCGCCACCCAGCCACAATTAAGCTGCTGAAAAATATAGCCTCTATCGCGAATTTCATGCGGATCGTTCGGGTCAAAGCTGAGCGCCATCGCACTGCAGCGCAGCGCAAGCAGGTAATTTTCTTCGCGCAAAAAGGCGCTTTTCATCACCGTCAGCCAGCGCCGAATGAGCGTGGCGTTGTCGGTTTGGCGGGTGTGCTCGGGCAACAGCTGCGCCAGCGAGCCTTCGCGGCCGATCAGCCAGCCGTGTAGCACGTGAGTTGACACGATTTCGCCATTGAAAGGATCAAGGTATTCACGGCGGCGGTGCGGCCAGTCGATGCGCAAGATCAGCTGCGTCGGAAAGCCAACCGCTTTGACTGGCAGCAGCAAGCGCTGGGCAAAAAAGAGCAGCAGCGCGCCAAGGCTGACAGGGATCCCTTTGCGGCGCGTAATGACGTCTTCCACAAAGGTATTTTGCGAGTCAAAATACTCATCAAAATCGCCTTTAAATCCCCACTCTTTATAAAAAAGCTGCAATAGCCCCTGCAGACGCTGCTCGACGTCGGTCACACCGGCAAGACGCAGCTCAGCTTCACTGGCCATCAGCTCAAGCTGGGCGCGAATGGCGTCGGTGGGCGTGTTTGGCTTGATCGCCGTATTGAGCGCTAAGGCGCCTTCTAATAGTGATATTTCATCTAATTCACGATCTGTAAATGCAATCATGTTGACCTCTAAAAATAGGACGTTTTCGTCGCAGCTTGCAGCACGGCCAAGTAGATCCAGCCTAATGCGCCGATAAAAGAGAACCAGCGAAATAATGCACCTGTACGAGCGATGTGGGCGCGGCGCAGAGGATCCAACACGCTTTGCTCATTTTTGATGTTGTAATGCATCGCCATGTAGCCCAGCGCAATGTAGCAAACTACGCACAACAGTTTTTGCAGCAGCCAATTTCCCTCTTGGGAGAATGGATTTACTGCCCCAGCAAGCATCAATGCCACGCCACTGAGCAAAAACAAACCGTCGATGATATGCACTGTGCGGCGTACTGCAGGCTGCGCGCCCATTTTACCGCCAAGCTGCTGTGATAAAAAGCGCACAACAAACAGCCCCACGCTCAAACTTGCCAGTAAGAGATGGCTATTTTTTAATACCAGATACATTTTGCCTACCTCACTTTTGGGCAAAAACAACCTAACGTAACGCGCTCAAGCCCACTGAGATCAAGCTTGGTAGCGATTTTTTCAAATCCGGCGGCGGCGAAAATATCGCGCACCGCAGCGCCTTGAGAGCAGCCGTGCTCAACCAGCAACCAGCCTGATATTTCAAGATATTTCACACTCTCCTGCGCAATTTTTCGCAGATCCGCAAGTCCATGGTCATCAGCCACCAGCGCACTGCGCGGTTCAAAGCGCACATCGCCTTGCCCTAAATGCGGATCGTGGCCATCAATGTACGGAGGATTGCTGACGATCAGCGCAAAGCGTGCGTCGCCAATATTGCTAAACCAGTCACTTTGCAAAAAACGCGCATTAGTAATTGCATGTTTTTCTTGGTTTTTTTTCGCAAGCGCGACCGCATCAGGCGCAAAATCGACTCCTAATACCTCAACGTCCGCACGTTCACTGGCCAGCGCAAGCGCTATCGCGCCAGTACCCGTCCCTAGATCCAGCGCGCGGCACGCCGTGTGTGGCAGCAGCTCGAGCGCCAGCTCCACTAGCAGTTCAGTTTCAGGGCGCGGGATCAAGGTGCACGGCGCCACGTGCAGTTGCAGCGTCCAAAAATCGCGATAGCCAAGCAAATAGGCAACCGGCTCGCCTTGTTCACGTCTGGCAAGCAGCGTTTCAAATTGCGCAATCTGCGCGTCATCAAGCGGCGTTTCAGGCCAAGTATAAAGAAAACTGTCCGGTTTTTTAAGCAGATGCGAGAGCAACAGGCGGGCGTCTAAATGCGCGGTTTGGCTACAGCAGGCTAAGCGCTGCACCGCTTGGTGCAACGCTGTTTCAACCGTTGTCATCGTTTAAGCAGACTCAGCCAGCGAGGCCAACAAATCGGCTTGATGTTCTTGATTTATCGGGTCAATCAGCATCGCAAGATCGCCATTTAACACATCGTCTAAGCGGTAAACGGTCAAGTTGATGCGGTGATCAGAAACGCGCCCCTGCGAATAGTTGTACGTACGGATCCGGTCGGAGCGATCGCCGCTACCAAGCAGGTTTCGCCGCGTACTCGCGTGCTCAGCGGCGCGTTTTTCCTCTTCCGCTTTGATAAGACGCGCGGCCAGTACCGCCATCGCTTTGGCCTTATTTTTATGCTGCGAGCGCTCGTCTTGGCACTCAACTACGGTGCCGGTTGGCAAGTGGGTAATCCGGATCGCAGAATCGGTGGTGTTAACGTGCTGACCGCCTGCGCCCGATGAGCGGAAGGTGTCGATTTTTAGATCAGAGGGGTTAATTTCTGGAATTTCCGCCTCGGGAATTTCAGGCAAAATCGCCACGGTACACGCTGAAGTGTGCACGCGCCCTTGCGACTCGGTAGCTGGGACGCGCTGCACGCGGTGGCCGCCCGACTCAAATTTGAGCACGCCATACGCGCCTTCGCCGTTCACGCGCGCGATCATCTCTTTGTAGCCGCCATGCTCGCCGTGGTTGACGCTGATAGTCTCGACCCGCCAGCCGCGCGCCTCAGCAAAACGGCTGTACATGCGAAACAGATCGCCGGCAAAAATCGCCGCTTCGTCACCGCCCGCGCCAGCACGAATTTCCAAAAAGCAGCTGCGTTCATCGTTAGGATCTTTAGGCAACAACAACAGCTGCAGCTTAGCGCTCGCCTCTTCGATGCTCAACTTGGCCGCTTTGATCTCATCCTGCGCAAGCTCGCGCAGCTCCGCGTCATCGTCTTGCGCCATTTCAAGGGCGCTCGTTAAATCTTCTTGCGCTTGCTTGTAGCCGTTAAAACAGGCGATAACCTCTTCTAACTGACTGTATTCTTTTGATAAAGAGCGGAATCGGTCCTGATCGCTCAGTGTGGTCGCGTCGCTTAATAAATGCTGAACTTCTTCATAGCGCTCAGCCAGCGCTTCTAATTTGGCAAGAATAGATGGTTTCATAAGTCAATGATTAATTTGTAGTTTTTTCAAGATCCAAACTTTCACGCAGCAGTGCAAGCAGACGATCATCACTCTGTTGTGCCGCGACTTGCAAAGCTTGCGTGGGGGAATGAAGTAACTTGTTGGTTAATTTATGGCAAAGTTCGATAAGTACGGCGTCAGCCGATTTGCCATGCGCAATCGCAGTGAGTCCTTTGTTCAATAACACATTTTTTATCTGCTCTGACTGCGCGCGGTATTGCTTAATGCTCACTGTCGCGTCCTGCGAGCACAGCCAGCGCATAAAATTGTCGCACGCTTTGTCAATCATCACTTTTGCTAGCTGCGCGCCCGCTTTACGCTGCTCGATATTGTGCTCTACGATATGGTGCAGATCGTCAAGCGCGTACAGCAAAACGCCATCCAACTCTTTGATTTGCGGTTCAATATCGCGTGGAATAGCGATATCTATCAGCAATAAGGGATGGGCTCTTTTAGCTTTAAGCGCTTGTTCGACCATCCCTTTTCCGATGAGCGGCAATGGCGAAGCCGTGCTGCTGATCACAAGATCAGCCTGCGCCAAGAAGGATGGAATTTCCTCTAGCATGATCAGCTGCGCGTTAAATTGCGTCGCAAAGTGCTGCGCGCGATCTTTAGAGCGGCTCGCCACAATTAGCTGCTTGCAATGCTGCTGACACAGGTGTTTAGCGACAAGCTCGGTCGTTGCGCCCGCGCCCACTAAAAGTACGGTCGCATCGTGCAAAGAGGTGAATTGTGTTCTGGCCAGCATGCACGCAGCGTAAGCGACCGAGACGGCGTTTGCGCCAATCGCCGTTTGAGTGCGCACCTGTTTGGCAACGGAAAAACTCTTTTGAAATAAGCGATCAAGCGCGCCACTCACCGCCTTTTTCGCAAGCGACTGGCTGTATGCTTGCTTCACCTGACCAAAGATCTGCGGCTCGCCGAGCACCAACGAGTCAAGGCCGCACACAACCTGCATTAAATGGCGCACAGCCTGCTCTTCAAAATAAAAATAAACAAAACCAGACAGTTGCGAGTGAGAGAGCTGGTGAAAATCGGCCAGCCACTCAAGTAGCAGCGGCGCATCCGCTTGAGATGAAATTTCGCAATAAAGCTCGGTGCGGTTGCATGTCGACAAAATCACCACGCTTTGCACTAACTGCAGCTGCAGCAAGTGGTCAATGGCGATCTGCCCCTGATCGTTTGAGAAAACGACCTTTTCACGCACGTCAATCGTTGCAGTTTTATGATTGATCCCAAGAACGAGCAAAGTCATAGACAACGATTGCACCTAATTAAAAGAGTTCCGCATTTTACTGCAAGCCAAGGGTGAATAAAAGCAGAAGTTAGCTCTCGCGCGGTCACTTGCGAAACCGTTTGCAAAAGAGCAGCTTATCGCCTTGCACATTCTATTTCACAACCACAAGTAACCAAAGGTATACTCAAATCTTTGCTGCGAAGACCAACAATTTCTGTTTGTGGGCTGGCCACACTAATAGCCAAATCCCCTTTTTGTCTTTTTGCATTTGATTTTAAAAGGAAATTTTATGCGACGTTTATGTGCTGCCTACTTATTGCTCGCAATTGGTATCCTCGGCTGCAGCGCCCCACCAGATAATAAACCAAAACAAGCGGTTATAAGCTCTGTATGGCTAGCCCAACAGGTAAAATTAGAAGCACTGCGCAACTTTCGCTTGCAAGGGAAAATGGCCTTTCGCAGCAAGTCGCAGCGTCTTGGCGCCAATTTTAACTGGGAACAAAAAGGCGATGACTACTCGCTGCGCCTGACCAGCTTTCTTGGAACCTCGCTGCTCAAACTCGATGCCAAAGATGGCGTGATCACCGTGATCAGCGAAGAAGGGAAAAAATTTAAAGGCGATGACGCCAATAAGCTGCTGAGAAAACTGGTTGGCATCAATTTGCCGCTTGAGCAGATGATAGGCTGGCTCAAAGGGCTTCCTTCTGCGCAAAATGGCTTCGTGCTTGACGAAAACGACCAGCTTAGCCAGCTGTCGCAGTACCGCGCGCCGCAGCAAAAACGCGGCTGGCAAGTCAAATACTTAGGCTTTATGCAAAAAGGCGATGTGGCGCTGCCAGAAGCTATCCAGATGACTAAAGATAGCCAGCGCGTTGACCTTATCATTGCTAAATGGGAAGTGATACGCTAATGCAAACCAAGTCAACCACTTGCTGGCCCGCGCCAGCAAAATTGAATCTTTTTTTGTATATCACAGGCCAGCGCCCTGACGGCTACCACAACCTGCAGACGCTTTTTTTGTTTCTCGATCATAGCGATACGCTGACTATCACCACAACGCAGCAAGACAGCATTACGGTCGCACCTGAGCTGCCAGACGTGCCATTGCAGCAAAACCTTATCTATCGCGCCGCTAAGCTGTTAAAATCGGCGACCGGCTGCCGCCTTGGCGCGCACATCGAGGTGAACAAAATTTTGCCGCTTGGCGCAGGGCTTGGCGGCGGCTCGTCCAATGCTGCGACCACGCTGGTGGCGCTCAATCGACTTTGGCAGCTCAACGTGCCACAAGCGCAGCTGGCGCAGCTGGGGCTACAACTTGGCGCGGATGTGCCCATTTTTATCCACGGCCACGCCGCTTTTGCGCAAGGCGTCGGTGAGCTGCTAACGCCCGTCGACCTCGCGCCCAAATGGTATCTTGTGATCAAACCGCCCGTTTCAGTGTCAACAGTGACCGTTTTTCGCCATCCGCAATTGAAACGCAACTCGCCAGAGCGCACTTTGGCGGCGCTGCTTGAACAAAATTACGAAAACGATTGCGAAACAATTGTGCGTCAATTGTTTCCAGAGGTTGAAAGGGCGCTTTTGTGGCTGCTAGAATACGCGCCAGCAAGATTGACCGGAACAGGCGCTTGTATTTTCAGCGAATTTGAAAATGAAGCCTCTGCTCGATCCGTCTTGGAAAAACTGCCCGATTGGCTTACCGGCTTTGTTGCTCTTGGTGTCGATCAGTCACCGCTCTATCGCGCGCTTACAGCGCATAGCGTTGATCGCACTTACTCTTAATTATGAATAACTCCTGAGGCTTTTAACCGTGCCTGATATGAAGCTTTTTGCTGGAAATGCCACGCCTATCCTTGCCCAACGCATCGCCAACCGTCTTTACATGTCGCTAGGAGACGCCACTGTAGGGCGCTTCTCTGATGGCGAAGTGTGCGTACAGATCAACGAAAACGTGCGCGGCAGCGATACGTTTGTGATCCAGTCTACTTGCGCGCCATCTAACGACAATTTAATGGAATTGGTGGTAATGATTGACGCGCTACGCCGCGCTTCGGCAGGTCGCATCACCGCTGTGATCCCTTATTTTGGCTATGCGCGCCAAGATCGCCGCGTGCGCTCTGCGCGAGTGCCGATCACAGCCAAAGTGATCGCCGACTTTCTCTCGAACGTTGGCGTCGATCGCGTGTTGACCGTTGATCTGCACGCAGAGCAGATCCAAGGATTTTTTGACGTTCCGGTAGATAATATTTTTGGTACGCCTGTACTTCTCAAAGATATGCTGGCGCGTAATTTAGAGTCGCCCGTGGTGGTTTCGCCAGATCTTGGCGGCGTGGTGCGTGCGCGCGCTACAGCCAAGCTGCTCGACGACACCGAAATCGCAATCATCGACAAACGTCGCCCGCGTGCTAACGTGTCGCAGGTGATGAACCTGATCGGTGATGTTGAAGGTAGAGATTGCATCATTGTTGATGACATGATCGACACCGCTGGCACCCTATGCAAAGCAGCCGAAGCGCTGAAAAATCGCGGCGCAAAACGCGTCTTTGCCTACGCCACGCATGCGGTTTTCTCTGGCGATGCGGTAGAAAATGTGCTCGAGTCAGTGATTGATCAAATTGTCGTTACCGACTCCATCCCGCTAAATGAAAGAATGCTTGCTACAGGTAAAGTCTCGCAGCTAAGCCTTTCTGGCATGCTTGCTGAAGCCATCCGCCGCATCAGCAACGAAGAGTCCATTTCAGCCATGTTTAGCAACTAAGCAAACGTGCGCTGTTAATAAAAAAAAGCAACGAGCCTTAGCCAACTCGTTGCTTTTTACTAACAATAGACGCTAGCTAAAAACTAAAGTCGACGAAAGCACCATTTTATTGACCAGCAACTGACTCAGCTGCGCTTCATCGTGCGCGGGCTGACTGTTTGCAACTCGCAGCACGCTGGCAAGATCGGCAACGCTCCAATCTTCTAACACCACTTGTTTATCAATCAGTCCCTGACCAGTTGAGCTTATCAGCAAATTGGCCACGCCTTGCTCGTCGTCGCACAATAGCACATGCTGGGTTAACTCCTCTTTGATCAAGATGTTAAAAAGAGTCAGATCCAAAACATCTTGCAGCGGAGAAAATCCAGCGACGCGGTAAAGCGCCACATTTGGATCAAGCTGATCTTTAGCAAAAAGCGCTTTTACCGGCGCAGCCTCAGTTAAAGGCGGTTCGGCACTCGTCTCTTGCATTGCTAGAGCTGTTTCAGACGTTTCAGGCTGCTCTTCAGGCAGCTTTACAGCTTCTTGCGGCGGCAACGTCAAAATTTCTGACTCTGCGTCGAGTGCAGGTTTTTCAGCAAGCTCTGGCGCAGCGCTTTGAACGGCGGCAGGCTCTGCGATGATAACCTCAGCAGGCTTTTGCTCACTTTGAGACGTGTTCGCCGCAGGCAGCTCTGCAGGCACACTTTTGGTGACCTCTGCTTGCTGATGGTTTTCTTTTGCGCCGCTTAGCGCAACAAATTTTCGGCGCGGGATCAAAGAGGCAGAAAACGACACATGCGGACGCGCAGGCGAAGCGTTTTCTAACGCCAATGATGCGCTTTCTGTTACTAAAGAAGCGTCCGTAGGCATCGGCGACGCAGCAGTCTGCGTAGCCTCAAGATTCGATTGTTCGCCAGCCTCAGCAAGCTCTTGCGCTGAAATTTCCATGACTGCGTTTAGCTCAGCGATTTTTGCAGAATAGGTTATGCGATCATCGCTAAGCGGCTCTTTCGCAGCCACGTCTTTGCTTGGCGCGACAATTTTCGCCTCTAGCGCATCCTCTGTCTGCTCAGGTTCGATTTGTGCAATTGCTGCAGCTTGCTCAACTTGTTCGACCTGTTCGACCTGTTCGACCTGTTCGACGAGCTCAGTTTGCTCGGCGGGCGTAAAAATTTCATCCGCAAATTCACTCTCTTGCGCCTCTTCCCCGTGAGCTTGTTCACTTTGCTCATGCGGCGCGACGCCATCTAAGTGAGTCGACGGCGCGCTTTCAGGCAACGTTGACTCTGCGGGCTTAAAACCGGCCGGATATTCAGGAAGGGAAAACGAAAAAACAAATTCATCGTCGTCCTTTTGTGGCTGGGGATCAGGCTGGGCGTCAGACTGCGCAGTGGCCTCTTGCGCAGTTTCTTGGACTGCGCCTTCTACGACCGCTTCTGCTGTCTCTTCTGCACCTTCTGCTACAACTTCAACGCCTTCTGCAATTGCTTCTGCAGCCTCTACTACAGCTTCAACTTCATCTGCTGTTTCTTCTGCAACAACGTCTTCTGTAACTTTTTCTGCCGCTTCTTCAAGTGTGGTTAAAGCTTGCTCGTGAGCGATGCTTTTCGCCTCTTCTGCAACAGTTTCATCGCGCAGCTCTTGAGGAGCTTCCCGCTCAGCTAAAATGTACGGCTCTGCAGACGCCTCTAGCTCAGTCTCGGCTTGCACGCCACCAGCCGGCTCTTGCTCTTGCTCTTGCTCTTGCTCTTGCTCTTGAATATCCTCAAGCAATGGCAAAGCTGCTAGCGGCGCATCAGCTTCAACGGCTTGAGCAGTGTATGGCTCTGGCTCTAAATGCGCAGCGCTTTCTTGCGGTAAAATGTCAGACTCTGCAGCTTGCTCCGGCGTCGGCGTTTGCACTTGCTCAGGGGCAATCTCAGACAAAGGCGCGGCCTCAGCAGGTTGCTCAGCCTTTGCAGCCGGCGGATGTTTAGCTATCAACTGATCTTCAAAAAATGTCGCATAGCGGTTAGTGACAAACACTTTGGCCTGCTTGGTCGTAAGCCCTTGCTGCACATATTCAGTGATGTTGATTGCCGCTTTTGGCCCCGCCTTGGCACTATTGATATAAAGTAAAAATGCTTCTATCTGCTCAAGATCGCGGCTGGTGTTAAGACGCTGCGCGCCGGCGCTGGTGATCAAAAAAGCGCCATCCAGCACATCGAGCTGCTCGCCATTTTCAAACACCAACCAAGCATTTTTACTTTCTATCACAGAGACGAGATCGCCAACGACCAGCACCATCTCTTTTTGCGCAGGAAAAATTTCTCCGTCAGGTTTGACAATAAATGCGTGGCCAATCACTTTTTGCAAACGTTGTGGTTGTGTCATATCTTCACCCTAAAGATCTTGCCTAGATAAAAACTAGTACAAAAACAAAGGGGTAAGCTATGGCAGGTCAAAAATATCTAAGACAACTTAAAAAAAGCACACAAAAAGTGACTAAAACGCGCTTTTTCGTCAGCAAATATTTATTGGCGCGCAAATAAAAACAGGGCCGTAGCCCTGCATTTTTGTTCAATAATTTAAAACTTTTTGCTAAAGCTTAAATTAAAGCCCGACAGCGAAAGTCGGTTTTTGCTCAAAAATTGCATGTACTCAAGGCTCACGTCCACCGGCAAGATGTTAACCTGCACGCCGGCGCCATACGAGAAGCCCGACTCTTTGATCTCCCCACTGCCCAGCGGCGAATTCACTTGCAGCGAGCCCCACGTGTAGCCCAGCGTGGCATACGGCGTTAATGTGTTGAGCAGACGCAATTTGAACTTGCCGTACAGGCCGTAGTAGCGCGCTAAATCGACGTTTACGCTATTGCCGGCAAAGACGTAATTGTCTTCGGTAAAACCCGAGCCATAACGCCCTTCAATATCAACATAATGGTTAATAGGAAGGCCGGCAATAAAATAAAAACCATTCACATTGCCATCCCAATCAGGACTGATAGCGTTGCTGCTTTGGCTATTGTAACTGATCGTACTCAAACCTATGCCCATGTAGGGGTAGCTAAACATCCCTTCTTTGGCGAATACACTTGGTACTGTCACTATCGAAGCCAGCATCAGAGCTTTTGTTATTATTTTCATTGTACGACCCTCACTCAACGTAATGTTACTCTTTGCATCAATAGGATCATTGATATAAGCAATGCACTAGCATTTTCTGTTTCCTATTGAACAAACGCAATAGAAAACTGCACATAGCAGCGCGGCAACGGGCGATTTTGCTTTAACGTTGCATTCAAATTACCAATCAACAGTGCTAACATGTGCGGCTTTCATCCATTATCTTGGCAAATTACCGCTTTTTGCTGATTTTTATCCGCAATACAAAAAAAGCACAATCGAACAAAGGGAGCGCTGTGAGCAACCAAATTCGCCTGCTGGTCGGGCTGGCAAATCCAGGCCCAAGCTACGCCAATACCCGCCATAACGCCGGTGCTTGGGTCATTGAGCAGCTGGCGCGTGAACACAATGTGGTATTAAAAGAAGAGAAAAAATACCGTGGCCTGACGGCAAAAATCGCTATTGGTGACAATGAGCTGCGTCTTTTGATCCCGCAAACCTTTATGAATTTATCCGGACAATCTGTCGCGCCGATGGCCACTTTTTTTCAGCTGCTACCTGAGCAGATCATGGTGGTGCATGACGATCTCGATTTAGCGCCCGGCACGGCCAAATTTAAGCTTGGCGGCGGTCACGGCGGGCACAACGGCCTGCGCGACATCATCAACAAGCTGGCCAACCAAAATGGTTTTTACCGGCTGCGCATCGGCATTGGCCATCCTGGTCACAAAGAGCAAGTGGCCAATTTTGTGCTTGCCAAAGCGCCGCCTAAAGAACACGCACTGATAGAGCAAGCCGTGGACGAAGCCGCGCGCTGTATCACTCTTTTGCTTTCGCAAGATCTTGCCAAAGCGCAAACTCGCCTGCACTCGTTTAAGGCGCAATAATTTTTAGCAACCAGTGAGCAACTTATGGGTTTTAAATGTGGAATTGTGGGCTTGCCCAATGTTGGAAAATCAACACTGTTTAACGCACTGACCAAATCAAATATTGAAGCGGCCAATTTTCCTTTTTGTACCATCGAGCCAAATACCGGCGTGGTGCCAGTGCCAGATCTGCGCCTTGAAGCGCTAGCCAAAATCGTTAATCCGCAGCGAATTTTGCCGACCACAATGGAGTTCGTGGATATCGCAGGACTTGTCGCGGGCGCATCTACCGGTGAAGGGCTTGGCAACAAATTTTTAGCCAACATTCGCGAAACGGACGCCATCGGCCATGTTGTACGCTGCTTTGACAATGACAACATCATTCACGTCGACGGCAAAGTCGATCCGGCGTCTGATATTGATGTTATCAACACCGAGCTTGCGCTTTCTGATCTTGAAGTGCTCGAGCGCGCGCTGCAAGCGCAGGCGAAAAAGGCGAAAGGCGGCGAGCGTGATGCCAAGCTTATCATCAGCGTGTTAGAAAAGCTGCGCCCTGCGCTGCTACAAGGGATCATGCTGCGCACCGTCTCTCTTAGCAAAGAAGAGCTTGAGGCGATCCGCTACCTTAACTTTTTGACAATGAAACCAACCATGTACATTGCTAACGTCAATGACAGCGGTTTCACCAACAACCCGTATCTTGAGCAAGTACAAGCAATTGCGCAAAAAGAAGGGGCGACGGTGGTTGCAGTTTGCGCACAAATTGAAGGCGAGCTTGCTGAGCTTAGCGCTGAAGAGGCGCAGATCTTTTTAGAAGAGATGGGGCTTAATGAGCCTGGCCTGCACCGCGTTATTCGCGCAGGTTACCAGCTTCTTGATCTGCATACCTATTTTACTGCCGGCGTTAAAGAAGTGCGCGCGTGGACAATCCCCGTCGGCGCGACCGCTCCACAAGCGGCGGGCAAAATTCACACCGACTTTGAGCGCGGCTTTATTCGCGCAGAAGTCATCGGCTACGATGATTTCATCAATCACGGCGGTGAATCCGGCGCGAAAGAAGCGGGCAAATGGCGTCTAGAAGGCAAAGAATACATCGTCAAAGATGGCGACGTGGTTCATTTTCGCTTCAACGTCTAATAGAGATTTAAAAAAGCGCCAAACGGCGCTTTTTTTATTTACCCTTGCAGTGAAGCAAGCGACATTTCACTGTAAATTTGCGCAACCCACTGATCAACGCGCGTCTGCGTCAGCTCAGGCTGGCGATCTTCATCGATGCACAGGCCAACAAAATGGTTCTCGTCGATCAATGCCTTAGACGCCTCAAACTCGTAGCCCGCAGTTGGCCAATGGCCAATAATTGTGCCGCCTTTACGCTGCACGATGTCACGGATTGTGCCCATCGCATCACAAAAATATTCAGCATAATCTTCTTGGTCGCCACAGCCAAAAATAGCGACTAATTTGTTAGAAAAATCAATCTGCTCAAACTCTGGATAGAAATCATCCCAATCACATTGCGACTCACCGTAATACCAAGTCGGGATCCCTAAAATTAAAAGGTCAAAATTTTCAAGATCTTGGCGAGTACTTTTGGCAATATCTTGTACGTGCACAAGCTCACCGAGCTTCGCTTCTATCAGTTTTGCAACCGCTTCAGTGTTGCCTGTATCACTGCCAAAAAAAAGACCTACACTTGCCATAATAGTTTTACCTGTTGTTTTTTCAGTTGTTTTCACAAGAAGTCACGTACTCTTGCGTAAAATGCTCAAGCCAATTATACCACAGCGATTTTCTCGCTCCGTTTTCATTTTATTATGTTATATAACATGTAAATAGTGCATAAACTGGGAAAAGTTACCACTTACTTGCCTTTTTTTCGTTTTTTTATGATAAAAATTATAAATGTAGCGACAAGTAAAACGACAAACACCAATAGATATAATCGGTTACCCCAAAATCAATTCATACGATTTTGATTATTTTTTTGATAAGGCAGCCCATGGAAACTGAAATTGAGTTGAAATTTTTTGTTTCAACCCACATTGGCGAAAAAATGGCTCACATCCTGAGTCAATACCACATTCAGCAGCACAATGAATGGCAAATTTTTAACACCTATTATGATACGCCGCAGCTCACATTGCGCCAAAACGGCATCGGTTTTCGCGTGCGCAAAATTGGCAACGAGTATTATCAAACGGTAAAAAGCGCGGGCAAAGTAAGCGCGGGGCTACATCAACGCGATGAATTTGAAACAAAAATAGAGGCCGCACAGCCAGATTTTGCTCAGCTTCCCACAGCGCTTTTCCCGCAAGACTTTGATCTCAAAGAGCTTTGCCAGTCGCTGCAGCCGCTATTTACAACCAATTTTAAGCGCCAGCAGTGGCTGCTTGAGCTTAGCAACGGCAGTTTGGTCGAGCTTGCGTTTGATGTGGGCGAAGTGAGCGTCCCTAATAGCACAACGCACCCAATTTGCGAGATAGAGATCGAGCTTAAAGAAGGTGAGATCAGCGCTGTTTTTGAAGTCGCGCGCGCATTTGCCGCGCACGGCGGGATCCGGCTTAGTAACAGCAGTAAGGCCGCTTTGGGCTATCAGATGGCAAGCGGATTTTTGCCGCCGCGCCAGTCAACGCTGTTTACCACGCTAGATAAGTCGAACACGGCCGAGCAAGCCTTCGTCAAAATGATGGAGCAGACGCTAAGCCACTGGCTCTTTCATGAGCAGCGCTACATCGAAAGCAAGGAGCTCGACGCGCTGATCGAGCTGTCCCACGCGGTGCGCGCGCTGCTTTGTACTTTGCAGATCTTTGAAACTGCGATTTTGCTGCCACCCAGCCATGAGCTTTATCAAGAATTACAATGGCTTGAAAGCTCTTTGTTGTGGGTGCATGACGCCAAGCTCCTAAGACGGCTTACGCAAGATAAAGGCTATTTTTTACGCACCGTGAATGCGCAAAAACTGCTGCTGGCGAAATTGTCGCAAGCTGAGGAGCAGCTGCCCGCTTACGAGACGCTCAGCGCGCAGCTCAGCGCGCCGCGCTACTGCCAGCTGCTGCTGCGCCTTAACGAGTGGCTGATCAACCGTCAGTGGCGGCAGACGGCGGAGCCTGCCACCATCGATGCCCTTGAGCAGCCGTTGCCGCGCTTTGCAAATGAGCAGCTTTCCCTCATTTGGCTGCAGTGGCAGGCGCTTGCTTTAACGGATCTCATTGATCATAAAGACTATCTTGTGCTGCAAGCGGCGCTCGACCGCTTTTTACACACCAACCTCGCCTTCGCGTCGCTGTTTGAAGAGGGGAAAAGCGAGCATTTTAGCCGCTCTTGGCAGGATTTATTGCTCGGAATAGATAAGCTGCGCGAGCTTGAACTTATTGAGCCACAGCTCCATCTTATTGAAAATGAAGAAGAGTTGACGCAGGCGCAAAAATGGCTGCAGCGCAAACAGACCGCGCTGTTTAATGCCATGCAGCAAAGCCTGCAGGCCAGCGGTGAGCTGAGTATCTACTGGCAAATGCAACAGTAGCGGCAAATTAAGCGCGCCTAATGCGGCACATCTTCATTTCTGTTTTATAGCGGGCCTCGCCCGCTTTTTACTAAGCGCAATACACGCTAAACGTAAGCTCTCGCGGTTGCGCGCCGCCTTTTGCTCATTCTTGTAAAAAGGCAGCCGGCTGTTGCCAAGAAATTCAAACACCATTTACGAAAATCATTCGCGCGGCCATATTCAATAGCGCTACATTTTTGCGGAAGCCTAAACCGATAGAATGCATTTTTTGTCCACACCTGATAAAAATATCAACAAAAATAATGCGCAATCGCTGCTGCGAGAGAGCTCTCACCGCGTAAGTGATCCATTTAATACTTCATTTTAAACGCCGCTTAGCGATTTACATTTACCGCAAAAAACTATTTGAAATGACCTGCAAAATAAAACCTGCAACTCGTTTCTCTTTGAAATAAATGGACAAAACCTCTCCTTTTTAACAAAGTCTATTGCAAGCCGCTTGACAGTGGCTTGCAGCCAGTCTGCAAGCCATGATTAACACAGTTATCCACAGATTTTGTGGGTAAAATATGACGCAAAAGCTGGTTAACTTATGCACAAAATGCGAACTTTTTGCTCATGAGATTACCAAGGAAAAAAAATGACATTTTTTTAATTTGCCAAAATTGCTCCTTTTGCACCGCCGTTTTTTTCCCATAAAAAAACCTCGCATTAAGCCTGTCTCTTGATCACATTTCATAGATCAAGAGACTTGGCCAACAGGTAACCCTCAAGGATGGTTTGCAACAAGGATGGTTTGCAATAAAAACCATCCTTCCCATAGCCGCTCCCATCCAACACGACCATTGCGCTTTGAGTCATACCATCCTGCAAGTTTACCAAGATTGATGTATGCCCAGTACACGCTTGGCGCCTTTTTCGGCGG
>JBOFRL010000090.1:0-5355 GCA_051650965.1 Vibrionaceae bacterium | reverse complement strand
GACAGATCGTCATTAGCAGAATGCAGCCGCTCCAAGTTGTAATATTTCATGTAAGCCGTCACATCTTGCTTCATAAACTCCCTAGTTGGTTGATTAACTTTAAAAATCCAATCGTGTTTTAAGCTGCCAAAAAACCGCTCAACAACGGCATTGTCCCAACACGCGCCCACATCACCCATGCTGGCTCGGATCCCATAGTTCGATAGCAGCCTGCCGAATTGCTTACTGGTGTATTGCGAGCCTCGGTCACTGTGGAATACCAATCCTTTGGCCGGTTGTCGCAGGTTGCAAGCTTTGATTAATGCCTTAGATATCAAATCTGTAGTCATGCGTTCGTCTATGTGCCAACCCACAATCCGGCGTGAATACAAATCCATCACCACCGCCAAATACATCCAACCCTCACCCGTCTTTAAATACGTCACATCACCCGCCCAGACCTGATCAGCCGCGACGGGATCAAAGTTCATGTTCAACAGGTTATCAGCCACTGCATCTGAGTGTTTTCGCCGCGTAGTCACCTTGTAAGCGCGTCGCTGGGTTGCTTTGAGTTGAAGGCGATGCATAATTTTACGAACGAGATAGCGACCAACCTGGTAGCCTTCTTTGCGCAATTTCTTCACCATTTCACGATTCCCTAAGCTGCCTCGACTTTGCTTAAATAGCTGTCTAATAAGGCGATAAAGTTCCAGCGTCTCAAGGCTTATCACGTTTGCAGGGCGTTTATGCCAATCGTAATAGCCTGATTTACTTATACTCATTACTCGACATAACAGTGCTACGGGAAATCGGTTGGATTGCCGTTTGATGAAACGAAATTTTACTTCATTTCTCTCGCAAAGAAGGCGCTTGCCTTTTTTAGAATTTCTTTCTCCATGCGTAACTCTTTGTTTTCTTTACGTAATCGCTTTAACTCATCACGCTCAGACTCTTCTAAGGCAATACCTTGTTGTAATGCTTGGTATTTTTCCTTCCACTTATAAAGCTGGCTTGTACTAACCCCAAGAGACTTTGCTGCCTCAGCAATGCTGTAGCCCTGCTCTAGCACCATTAAGACGGCTTCGTCTTTGAATGCCTGCGGGTAACTTTTATGTGATTTCTTCAGACTCATATCGACCTCTTAATTTATTGACCCTACTTTCTCAAAATTAAGTGTCCGATGGAATTAGACCAGAACAACAAGGTGTTGCATCAAAGAGTGATTTTTTTGACGCTGCGCACCCAAGAAAAACCGCGCGTGAGCCGCGAAGAAAGGGTGCAGATCAAAGCCATCGGCCACTCTTTTTGGCAGGTGACCGCGTTTTATGGCTATAAAGAGACGCCCAACATTATTGAGGTGCTAAAATTTTGCGCGGAAAATGATGTTGTTGTGTCACTGAGCGAGACTTCTTTTTTCCTGTCACGCGAAACACTGATCAGCACCGACCTGCCAGGCATGGCGCGCTGGCGAGAAGAGCTTTTTATCTGGATGAATCGTAACTCGCTAAAAGCAACGGACTTTTTCAAAATTCCCATTAATCGAGTGGTAGAGCTTGGGGAGCAGCTGGAGTTATAAGGCGCAGTCTCAGCCGTAAATGCAAAAACCCGCAGCGCTTGCCGCTGCGGGGTCAATTATAGGCAACCAAGCTCTGTCGCGATTTACAAGTCTTGATGAGGGCCAAACACTTCGTAATGAAGCTGGCTGGCCGGAACCCCTAGCTCAAGCAGCTGACGCTTGATCTCCTGCATAAAACCGAACGGACCACAAAAATAGTAATGGGCCTGTGGCGCAATGCACTCTTTCACGGTTGCCAGCAGCATCGTGCCAGAAAAGTCGTGATCTTCTCCCTGCACATCACAAGCTTCAGGCTCGCGGTACCACACGCGGCTGCTCAAGTTATCGTGCTGGCGCGATTTGTGCTGGATATCTTCTCGAAAAGCGTGAACGCGCCCTTGCTCACAGGCATGCAGCCAGCTGATCTTCGCCTGATGGCCGCGTTGTAGCAGCTGGTTAAGCATGCTCATCATCGGCGTCACGCCCACGCCAGCAGAAAGCAGCACCACTGGCGTGTGGTTGTCAGCGGTCAAGAAGAAATCGCCAGTCGGAGGCATCACCTCGATTTTGTCGCCCACTTGCAGGTGGTCGTGTAGCAGGTTAGAAACTTGCCCCTGCGGCTCACGTTTAACGCTAATCCGATAATCGCGGCCATTAGGCGCGTCAGAAAGAGAATATTGGCGGATCTCCTGATATTCCAGTTTAGGATGAACCAGCTTGATGCTAAGGTATTGGCCCGGTTTAAAAAGTAGCACCGGCTTGCCATCTTCTGGCGTCAGCAAAAAAGAGGTGATAAGTTCACTTTCAACTCGCTTCTCTTTGATGATGAAGCTGCGCGTTCCCTGCCAGCCGCCATCTTGGGTGGCGTGCTCTTGGTAAATTTCTTTTTCGCGCCCGATAAAAATATCTGCAAGAAAACCATAGGCCTTACCCCACGCATCCAGCACTTCGTCGGTGACGGCGCTGCCACCAAGCTCTTTGAGCGTGGCTAAAAGATGTCCGCCGACAATGGCATATTGTTCCGGTTTGATCAAAAATCCGGTATGTTTATGCGCAATGCGCTCAACAGCGCCAGCCAGCGCGCCCAAATTGTCGATATTTTTGGCGTAAGCAGCGATGGCATTAAATAGCGCAACCGGCTGGCCGCCGCTGTGTTGGTGCGCAAGGTTGAAAACATCTTTAAGCTCAGGGTTGTGGCTAAACATGCGCTGATAAAAATGCTGAGTCAGCGCAGGACCTGCCGACTCGAGCAGAGGAATGGTGCTTTTAATGACAGCAATAGTAGTTTGATCTAACATGGTGGCCTCGTTCTAATTAGACATCTGAAATGTTATTTAATAAGTGGCATCCTAGATGTTTATTTGATTTTGATCAATACTCTATTTTTTTATTATGCTGATTGGATTGTATGAGACTAACCAGTTACACAGATTTTGGATTGAGAGCGCTGCTCTATTTGGCCACCCTGCCGCAAGGGGAGCTGTCGAGCGTTGCTAAGGTGTCGGCCTTGTATGGCGTTTCGCGCAATCACATGGTGAAGGTTGTCAATCAGCTGGTGAAACTCGGCTATTTGCAATCGCAGCGCGGTAAAAATGGCGGCATTCGCATCAATTGCGAGCCGGCAGACATCAATATCGGACAGGTGATCAGGTCGCTCGAGGGCAATCTCGACGGCATCGACTGCAACTCGCCCGCCTGCCACATCGTCTCATCTTGCCTGCTCAAAAATGCGCTAAAAAAGGCGATGGAGGCATTTTTAGCGGTGATGGACAGCTATACGCTGCAAGATCTGCTGGCTAATCGCGATGAGCTACAGCAGATCTTTGAGCAATTGATCCCGACTCTCGAGTTAGAGCCGGATGATGAAGATGAATGAGCGGCAGCTTACCGCTGACGTTTTGTGATAGTTTGAAGCTTGCGCTGGCTGCTCACTTCAAGCCAGCGCTAAATTTGCGGCGATATTGCACTAGCAAACAGTCCGCTCAGGCAGATTTTTTTAAACAGGCTATTTTTGCTCGCGGCCGCCGCGCAAAACAGCACGCTCACTCAATGCAATTGATGTTAAATCAAAAAGATAAATCCTCGCGCCACGGAAATATGCACCTGCAATTTCACATAAATTCACAAGCATTTTCAGCTTAAAAAAATTTACCATCGAATTGCATCACTCATCGTCATTTTTGGGTGCATGGCCAAAGCGTTACGCTGTTTTCACTCAAAGCTGACACCAGCTTTAGGCGCTGTAAAACAGTATTAACGAGGGAGCTTTCCCCGCGCCTGCCCGTCTATGGCATCGTTGTGTAAATTATGTAAAAGGATCCCACATGAAAAGACACTTGCTTGCCACATCTGTTTTTATTGCCTGCTTTACATCCTTTGCTATCGCCAAAACCACCCATGATAATGAACTGCACAAACAGCGCGAGGCTCTCGCTAAAAATACGATGGATCAAGGGTTTGGCCCTCAATCGCCACGCGACATTGATGATCTCAACGGGAAAAATAAGCGCCATTTTTCAATCGCGCCAGACGCGTCAAAAATGAACTTATGTAATATTCATTTTCATAAAAATGCTGAGCACAAAGGCGGGGAATTTACCGAGCATGCAGGTCTTGGCAATGGGTATAAATACAATAAAAAGCTAAGCGCACAAGAACTTACACCATTTGATAACGACTTCAAAATCCAATCAGGCGACACCATCGAGGTTCATTACGTTTACTCAACCGCACAGGTTGAACCAGGCCCCACCTTGAGCGCTTGTTTATCAGGATCTATCGTTAATCCGCAGTTTCGTGTTGAAACGCAAGTTTATGTTTTAGTAAACGACGCCAGCGCGGCTGACTTTATCAAACTAACGGAATTTGGCCTTAAAAATGGCTATTATCAAGCGCTCAACATTCCAAATAACACTGGCACACCAATTACTTATGCCGGCTCAACGACAGGTCCCGCCTATAATGAAAACGGTTCGCGCTTACAAGTGACTTGGAGCGTGCGGCCAAAAGTTGTCAAAACCAATATCGCCTCCGTGGTGAGCTGGCTGAACAACAATGCATTTAATGAAGACTATGCGCATGGAGTGCGTACTTTGGTTGTTGAGCCAGAGCTGTTATCCGCTGGCCACCAATAATTAATACGTAACAATTGGCTAGGTAATTGTTGGGGCTAGCTAATAGCTGGCCCATTGCTACCACCTTGCGCGCCGCGTAGCCATTGCTGTCTAACAGCTAAACGCGGCCGCCATTAGCGCTACTCTTGCCAAAAAGAAGCCGACGTGTGGTAGATCATTTTCTTGCTCATCCCGCCATCGATCACCAAATTGGCTCCATTGATAAAATCGTTGTTAGGATCGGCTAAAAAAAGGCACGCGCGAGTGATATCATCGGGACGCCCAACTCGGCCACTGGGGTGCTGGCGGTGATCCTCCTCGGTAAGCGTGTGATAATCCTCTGCTTGGATCCAGCCGGGACTGATGGCGTTGACCGTGATCGGGTATTCAGCCAGCGAAATGGCAAGCGACTGCGTAAACGCGACCAGCGCACCTTTGGACGCGCCGTACGCATCCCATCCCGCCTCATTTTGCTGCCAACGCGTCGACGCGATATTGATGATACGGCCATAAGGCTGCCCCAGATTGGCCTGCACAAAGGCGCGCGCGCACAACATTGCTCCGCGCACATTGTACTGGTCAACTCAAACTGGACACTTTTACTTGAGAATTCTCAAACTCTACCGGAGACAGATCGTCATTAGCAGAATGCAGCCGCTCCAAGTTGTAATATTTCATGTAAGCCGTCACATCTTGCTTCATAAACTC
>JBOFRL010000089.1:0-26506 GCA_051650965.1 Vibrionaceae bacterium | reverse complement strand
AGATAAGTATTGTTTTAGGGCTGCGCTGACAAAATTTTTCAAGGAAACACTGCCGGATATTGGTAGCCGTTTAGCATCTCGGATCAATGACAATTTTCAACTATTGCCTCAAGCATCTTCAGGTTGATTGGGTATAAAACATAAAAAATGGTTATTATTTTCCGTAAATGAGAAGGCTGTCTTTGTTCTTTTTGTTTTTTTTTGCATAATGAAATACCTTTTCTGTCCAAACAGGCTCTTTATGCAAATAAATACTCAGGAAAATGTTGTTCAACCTCGCTGGTCGTCTTTCGATACTACATGGATGTTGTCACTTTTTGGCACTGCAGTCGGAGCTGGTATACTGTTTTTACCCATTAATGCAGGCGCAAACGGCTTTTGGCCACTCGTCGCATTAACTCTTATTGTTGGCCCGATGACCTATTTTTCTCACCGTGGCCTTGCACGTTTTGTTTTATCATCAAAGTCCCCCGGCTGCGATATTACCGAAGTGGTTGAAGAGCATTTTGGCGCGAATGCCGGAAAGCTTATCACTTTGCTCTATTTCTTCGCAATTTACCCTATCGTTTTGATCTATGGCGTTGGGATCACCAATACCGTTGATTCATTTATGGTAAACCAACTGGGCATGGAAAGTCTGCCACGCTGGCTGCTTTCTATTTTGCTGATCTTAGGTATGACTTCAGTGATGCTAGCCGGTGAGCGCTTGATGCTAAAAGCGACGCAGTTTCTGGTCTACCCGCTGGTTGGTATTTTAGCGTTTATGTCGCTTTACCTGCTACCAAGCTGGAACGGCTCTGCGCTTATGGAAATGCCAAGCGTCGGTGATTTTACCAAAACGCTTTGGATCAGTATTCCTGTGCTTGTCTTTGCTTTTAACCACAGCCCTGCCATTTCTGCTTTCTCGATGGCGCAGCACCAACGCTATGGTCAAGAAGCGGTACAAAAAACAGACCACATTTTGCGCCGTACTTCAGGCATGCTGCTACTTTTCGTCATGCTGTTTGTTTTCTCTTGTGTATTAAGCCTGACACCGGCCGATCTTGCGCAAGCAAAAAGCCAAAACTTGTCTATTCTTTCCTACCTTGCTAACAAGCACGAAAGCCCATTTATCTCGTTTTTAGGGCCTCTAGTCGCATTCGTTGCGATTGTTTCATCGTTCTTCGGTCACTACCTTGGCGCACGCGAAGCGCTTAATGGTCTTGTGATCAAGCAGCGTCGCTCACAAGGTAAAAGTGTTAACATCAAAAAACTTAACCTAGCGACAGCGCTATTTATCATTATTACCTCTTGGATCACAGCCACGTTAAACCCAAGTATTTTGGGTATGATTGAGTCACTTGGCGGGCCGATTATTGCAACAATTTTGTTCATTATGCCTATGTACGCCATCAAAAAAGTGCCACAAATGCAAAAATACGCTGGAAAATTAAGTAACGTTTTTGTCACATTCATGGGAATTGTGGCAATTTCAGCAATCTTATACAGCTTTATTGCTTGATCTTCAGGTAAAATGCCGTGCCGCAAGCTAGCTTGCGGCCTCTTTTCGAATCATCGACCCTTAATTTTGCTTCACCTACAACGCTTTCTTGCGAGGTTTTCATGATCAGCGTGTTTGACATTTTTAAAATTGGCATTGGCCCATCAAGCTCCCACACCGTCGGCCCAATGAAAGCGGCCAAAACATTTGTTGATGAACTGCGCAGCAACCTAGCCAAAGACAATATCCCACTAACCCATATAACAAAAATTACAGTGGATGTTTACGGTTCCCTCTCTTTAACCGGCAAAGGCCACCACACTGATCTTGCCGTGATCATGGGACTTGCAGGCAATACACCGCAATCGGTTGATATCGATAATATTCCAAGCTTTATCAAGCAAGTTGAGCAGACTGAGCGCCTGCCTTTAGCCTTTGATAACCACAGCGTGGCTTTTCCGCGCAATGAAGGGATCATCTTCCACAGCACCTTTTTGCCGCTGCACGAAAATGGCATGAAAATCCATGCGTGGCACAATGATGAAAAACTCTTTTCCAAAACCTATTACTCGATTGGCGGCGGTTTTATCGTTGACGAGCAGCAATTTGGCAAAAGCGCGGTGCAAGAGCATACGCTGCCCTACGATTTTAACAGCGCGGCGCAGCTGCTAGCGCATTGCGACGAAACCGGTTTGTCCATTAGCACCATCGTCATGGCTAACATGCGTGCCATGCACAGCAAAGAGCAGATCCAAGACTATTTCGCAAACATTTGGCGCACCATGCAAGAGTGCCTTGAGCGTGGCATGCATACCGAAGGAATTTTGCCAGGACCACTGCGTGTGCCGCGCCGCGCCGCTAAATTGCATCAGCAGCTGCTTGCTTGTGAAAAATCTTCCGGCGACCCGATGCTAGTAGTTGACTGGGTCAACATGTTTGCCTTTGCGGTCAACGAAGAGAACGCGGCCGGCGGACGTGTCGTGACTGCGCCAACCAACGGCGCCTGCGGCATCATTCCTGCGGTACTCGCCTATTACGATAAATTCATTCAGCCCGTCACTGAGCGCGAATATACCCGCTATTTTGCAACAACGGGCGCTATCGGCGGCCTTTATCAGCAAAATGCATCGATCTCGGGCGCGGAAGTGGGCTGTCAAGGTGAAGTGGGCGTAGCTTGCTCGATGGCTGCTGCAGGACTTGCTGAGCTGATGGGCGCAAGTGCGCTACAAGTCTGTATTGCTGCAGAAATTGGCATGGAGCACAATCTTGGTTTAACTTGCGATCCGGTTGCAGGACAAGTGCAAATACCGTGCATTGAGCGCAACGGCATCGCGGCCGCGAAAGCCATCAACGCCGCGCGCATGGCGCTGCGCCGTCAAGATGTGCCGCGCGTCTCGCTAGACAAAGTTATCGAAACCATGCTTGAAACCGGCAAAGATATGAACGCAAAATATCGCGAAACCTCAAAAGGTGGTCTTGCTATCAAGGTGATCTGCGTTTAATACCGGCGCTATAAATTACCTATCGTGACTGTAACAAGTGCAAACGCTTGTTACAGTCAAAATCAGCTTATCCACTAACGCACTTATCTTCTAACACTCTTATCCACTAACGCAAGTGTGCCGCGCTTTGTAAAAACTCTCCACGCAGCGTCGCGTTTGTCTCAAATTGCCCGCCAAGCGCATAACTTGTTGTAAAACTTGATAAATCCATGACGCCACGCGCTTTAACGCAGTGATGCGTTGCACTCACAAACACCGCTACATCTTCAGTTTCTAGCAGCGTTTGCAGCGCCACCATGATCTGCTGCGTTAGGCGCTCTTGCACCTGCGGCCGTTTGGCGAAAAAACGCACCACACGATTAATTTTTGATAATCCAATCAAATGCGCGCTAGGCAAATAAGCGACACAACAGTGACCGTCAATGCTCACAAAATGGTGTTCGCAAAAGCTAGTAAAACTTATCGCATTGACCGTAACCGGCTGCACGCAATTAATTTTATTGGCAATTAACGTTATTTTGGGAAAAGTGCTGTAATCAAGGCCGCAAAAGATCTCATCCACATACATGCGCGCAACGCGCTCAGGCGTTTCGAAGAGGCTATCATCTTGTAAATCAAGGCCAAGCACATGCATAATTTCACGCATGTGGTGAGTGATGCGCTCTTTTTGCTCGCTAGATGAAACCGTTGGCTCCTTTTTTCGCAGCGGCGTTTCAATCCCTTTAGCTAACAGCGCCGCGCGCACTTTTTGCGCCTCATCACTCACTCTATTCATCAACTACCTTTACTGTTACCCATTAAGCACAAGCAAAATATTACAAGCTATTCACGAAATTGGCATCATGATAACGAGGCGCAAAGTTCTACGCCACTTTTTACGTTCAAATAAGGGAAGCATTTTATCTGTTGCGCTCTCTTTTTTTGCGAACAATCTGTTGTTTTTATTACTTTTCACCAATTTTTAGGCGAAGATTAAAAAAAATTTAAAATTTAGGCAAAACAAACTTTTCAGATAATAAAGATCGCAGATGCGCAAATTTGCAGCAGTTTATCCCGCCAAATTAATTTTTATTAGCGCAATCCACCAGCACAGATTGAGCACGATATTCTGTAGGGCTTTCATTATTATTTCTAACCCCATAAACTAGCCTCGCTTTAATTCAACCAACCAAGGGTTAGCTAATGAAAAGTAAAGTTCTTTCTTCCATCTGTATGATAAGCGCATTATTCGCAAATTCACTCATGGCAAAAGAGACTATCACGGTATCAGGCTCCACTTCTGTTACTGACATTATGGAGGTACTTTCAGAAAAGTATCAAAGCAAAAACCCCAATGTTTTTATTGAAATTCAAGGTACTGGCTCATCTGCTGGTATCAAAGCAAGCCAAAACGGTTCATCAATGCTCGGTATGGTGTCGCGCACTTTGACGGCAGCGGAAAAATCACCAGAGCTAAAAGAGACCACCATCGCCCTCGATGGCATCGCCATTGTGGTGAACAATCAAAACAAAATCGACAATCTCACTATTGCTAACATCGATAAAATTTATCGCGGCGAAATCAAAAGCTGGGCAGAAGTGGGCGGCGTCAACAAGCCGCTGGTTGTCGTCACGCGCGACACAGCCTCAGGCACACGCAGTGCCTTTGAAGAGATCATGGGTCTTAAAAAAGAGATCAAAGGGATCACCGTTTCGGCTATCAGCCAGCGCGCGCAAGTCGCGAACGGTAACGGCGTTGTCAAAACAATCGTCAGCCAAAACCCTTTTGCCATTGGTTTCATTTCGTTAGGTTCAGTCGACAGCTCGCTTAAAGCCATCAAAGTCGATGGAAGCGCGCCGTCAATCGCCAACGTTGCAAGTGGACAATATAAAGTAGCGCGTCCTTTCTTGCTTCTTTCAAAAGAGGCGACGATGACACCAGCTGCGAAGCAATTTTTGAACTGGATCATCTCTAAAGAAGGACAAGAGATTGTGAAAGATCACGGCTATGTCCCTGCCAACTAGGCCCTTCTTTTTTTCCATCTATACTATGAGCAAGTTTGTAAAAACTTGCTTACTTTTTTAACGTTCAGTTATTTTTATCCACGTTTCAGTATGTGATTTTCTGAAATGAAGGAGCTTATATGACAAATACCCCTGCATCTCTTCCAACTCGGCGCACGCTGATCAGGCGCCAAGGTCGCGACTGGCGAGAGATCTTGTTTAAAACGCTTTTTTTAATTATTTCAGTGATCGGTGTGCTTTCAGTTGCCACCATTGGTTACTTCATTTTCCTTGAAGGCTGGCCAGCAATTCAAGAGACCGGTTTTCTCAACTTTGTAACCGGCGAAGACTGGCTACCGCCAGCGCTGTACGGCATCGCGCCGATGATCGTGACCTCGCTGGTATCAACGATTGGCGCCGTGTTACTGGGCGTGCCGATTGCAATCTTAACGGCTGTTTTTATTGCAGAAGTTGCCCCGAAGTGGCTGGCAAATCTTGTGCGCCCCGCCATTGAGCTTTTGGCTGGGATCCCGTCTGTTGTTTACGGCTTTTTTGGCCTGATCACGATTGTGCCGCTTATCCAAACCGTCTTTGACGTCCCCGCAGGAAGCACGCTGCTTGCCGGTATCATCGTACTTGCGATCATGATTTTGCCAACCGTTATCGTCATCTCTGAAACCTCACTAAGAGCCGTTCCTAAAACGTACAAAGAGGGTTCATTGGCGCTTGGCGCATCCAGCATGTTTACCATTTTCAAACTGCTGATCCCAGCGGCGCGCTCAGGGATCATGACCGGCATTATTTTAGGAATCGCCCGAGCGTTAGGTGAAACCATGGCCGTGATCATGGTGATGGGCAACGCACCGGCGATGCCAGGCGGCCTTTTAGACTCAGCGCGCTCGCTGACCGCTAACATCGCGCTCGAAATGTCTTACGCATCAGGTTTACACGCAAACGCACTGTATGCGACTGGCGTTGTGCTACTTATTTTCATTATGATCTTAAATGCACTGTTACTTTACATTAACAGAGCAAAAGCAAGGTGATAACTATGTTTTCGCGCAAAGTAAAAGATAAATTGGCGCTGGTTGCGGTGTGGGTTGCCGCCTCGCTAAGTGTTGGTTTTTTGCTCTGGATTTTGTGGCACATTTTAAGCAATGGGCTGCAAGTGATTGATTGGTCATTTATTACCAGTAACTATTCGCGCACCGGCAGCAGCTCTGGGATCTGGCCGATGATTGTAGCGACATTTTATATCGTGCTACTTTCCATGGCGATTGCCGTGCCTATCGGTGTCATGACGGCCATTTACCTGACTGAATACGCAAGCGTCGGCAGCAAATTAGTCAAAATTATCCGCTTTTGTACCGAATCGCTCGCGGGGATCCCGTCGATCATCTTCGGCCTCTTTGGTATGACTTTTTTCGTCTCCATCTTAGGACTTGGATTTTCAATCCTGTCAGGCTCGCTGACCCTGAGCATTTTGATCCTGCCAACCATCATCCGTACCACAGAAGAAGCGCTGATCGCGGTGCCAAACAGCTACCGTGAAGGCTCTTACGGACTTGGCGCGTCAAAAATCTACACCATCTGGAAGCTGATCTTGCCAAGCGCAGTACCTGGGATCATCACCTCCATCATTTTAGGTGTGGGACGCGTGATCGGTGAATCTGCGCCGGTATTTTTGACCGCCGGCATGGTCGCACGCGTGCCAGACAGTATCCTCGATTCAGGACGCACGCTGACCGTACACCTTTATAAACTCACGCAAGAGCTTTACACCGCTAGCGACTGGGATCAAGCCTACGCGACCGCCACAGTACTTATCTTTGTTGTACTTGTGATAAACCTTTTGACCAAATTGATTGCTTCTAAGCTCAATAAAGCCAACTATTGAGTGAGTGAGAGAGAATTTGACAATGAAAAATAAATTTAAAATTGAAAATCTTGATCTTTACTACAACCACGGCGCGGTGCATGCGCTAAAGCATATCTCGCTAAATATTGAGCATAATCATGTAACTGCGCTGATTGGTCCATCAGGCTGCGGAAAATCGTCCCTGCTGCGCTGCTTAAATCGCATGAATGATCTTATTGAAGGCGTGCAGCTTAAGGGCAAAATCGCCATGGACGGACAAAATATCTATGGCGACATCGATGTGTCTGAACTGCGCATCAAGGTCGGCATGGTGTTCCAAAAAGCGAACCCGTTTCCGATGAGTATTTACGAAAATGTGGCCTATGGCCTGCGCGCGCAAGGCGTCAGTGACAAGAAAAAGCTCGACGAAATTGTTGAGCGCAGCCTTGTTGGCGCGGCGTTGTGGGATGAGGTGAAACACCGCCTTAAATCGCACGCATTTGGACTTTCTGGCGGCCAGCAGCAGCGCCTTTGTATCGCGCGCACCATCGCGATGGAGCCGGATGTTATATTGATGGACGAGCCAACCTCGGCGCTCGACCCTATCGCGACCAAAAAAGTCGAAGATCTGATTGAAAAACTGAAAAAAGATTACACCATCGTCATCGTTACCCACTCGATGCAACAAGCACGGCGGATCTCTGATCAAACGGCGTTTTTCTTAATGGGAGAGCTGGTTGAGTGTGGCGAAACGCAAACGCTCTTCACATCACCAACAGATCCGCGTACGCGTGGTTATGTGAACGGCGACTTTGGTTAATTTCGTGTTAACAACACGTTGATTTAAAAAAAATTAGTAGCGCTTGGCGCTGCTAATTTTTTTGTTCTTCCATGCGCTCGCTGAGCAAAACCGATTGTGAGCCAAGCCTTTTTAGCACCATTCCCATGCCAAACTGATCGTTGGTTAAGGTCAGCGTATCGGCATCGAGCAGCATTTTTGACTCTTGAACGCCATCTTCATAAACCAAGATCAGATAATCGCCATCCAAATAGTAGATCCCGTCATGGTCAACTCTTTTAAATTGGCCATTTTCTGTGCCAGAAACGCTTAGCGAAAAAGCGTAGTTAGGCTGCAAGGTTAAAAAGATCTGCTGCACATTTTTATCAATGTCATCGCCAAAAAACTCGGTGCTGTACCAAGAGCCGGCCAGATATTGCGGCGGCAATTTCACGAACGTTGTCCCTTCTAAAACCAGCTCGTTGTTGCTGATCTCGTAAGGATAAGCCTGCATGTTGCCATTACTGTCACTCAAAAAAAGCTTGTTTTCTGTCAGCTCGTACACGCCCTCACCGTGCTCCTCGCGGTCGTCTGCGCCCAGCAAATAGACATGGAACTGATTATTGTCAAGAAAATGCAAGGACACGCCCTTATAAGGCTGATTTTGTGAAGGTTGCCATTGCAAATTAAACCAGTACCAATCGCCAAGCAGCATGGCATCGCGATCGTCAAAGCTGTAAGCGCGGATCGAAATAAAAAAAGTGACTATAAGCAATAACAAGCTTTTCTTGTTCATGCTGCGTCCTAAAATATTTTCAATTGCTTAACGATAGCCGCTCAGCGCCGCGCGGTGCGTCGTAGGGTTGAGATTGTTTAATAGGGAATGCAGCCAATTGCTAATCAGGACAAATAGTTATCGACGGTTTGCCCGTAGGCAGAATAAAAATTTGCTGCGTTGCAGCAGCAAAAATTGGGTAAAACGAAGCACAGATCTGTGATTAATACGTATTACTGAGATCTTGCTCTTCGGCAGTCAAAGGGCGCGCCTGGTCCATCAGCAGCACAGGAATGTCATCGCGCACAGGAAAGGCGATCCGGTCAAACTTGCAGATAAATTCATTGCTTGTTTTTTTGTAGTTGAGCTTCCCTTTGCAGTTTGGGCAAGCGAGAATTTCAAAAAGACGATGATCCATAACTACCTCAATAAGTTAATTTTTTGCATGATTTTTTCACTGTCTGCCGCGCTAAAAGTGGCGTTAACCGGCAAATACCACCAGTTATCGATCTTCTGCTCTTGTGCAAATTTTCGACATTTTACCGCATCTTTTTCCGTCATGAGCAGCGCCTGATCAGCATGCGCTAATGATAATAATGTTGCGCAATCAAAGTCATGGTGATCAGAAAACGCATAATTGTGTTTTGTTGTGATCCCCAGTTTCTCAAGCGTGGCAAAAAAACGCTTGGGATCGCCGATCCCAGCCATCGCGCAGCAGTTTGCAAAAGCATTTCCTTCATGCCGCGCGCCAGTGCTCACGTTAATAAAGGCATCCGGCACAAGCTGCATGGCAAGCTCGCCGTCCTTTGGCTCTTCGCCATTGCAAATCACTAAATCGACGCTAGCGAGACGTGAGAGAGGCTCACGCAGCGGCCCAAGCGGCAGGCAGTGCCCGTTACCAAAACGCCGTCGCCCATCAATCAACACCAGCTCAAGATCCCTGTCGAGCTGATAGTGCTGCAAGCCGTCATCGCACAGAACAATATTTGCCCCCTGCTCAAGCACCAGCTGCACCGCCTTAGCGCGCTCCGGCGCCACCGCAACAGGCAGCCCTGTGCGCTGAAAAATCAGCACCGGCTCATCACCAGCAATGGCTGGCGTCGTCGTTTGATCAAGTAAAAAAGGGTAATACGGCGCTTTCCCGCCGTAGCCGCGCGAGACGATACCGGGAAAAAAACCTTGCGCGCGCAATTTTTCAGCAAGCCACAATACCATCGGCGTTTTGCCATTGCCGCCAACGCTTAAGTTTCCCACCACGATCACTGGTACCGGCGCACGAAAACAGGCCGCCGTGCCCGCAGTTGCTGCGCCTGAGTTATTTTGCGCGCGCTGTTGCAAAAAACGCCGCCGCCGCACACGCACGATCAACGAAAACAGCACACTTAACGGGTAAAATAAAGGCAAAAAAAGCCACCGCCAGGGTGGCCTTGCAAACCAAAGTCGCTCAAAAAATGCAGCCACTTAACCTCCAAATTGGATTTGATAAAGCTGTGCGTAAGCGCCTTGTTTTGCCAGCAGCGATTGATGCGTGCCACGCTCAATGATTTCGCCGTCATCAACTACCAAAATTTCATCGGCTTTTTCCACTGTGGACAAACGGTGCGCAATCACCAGCACAGTTTTGTCTTTTTGCAGCGTTTCAAGGGCAGTTTGAATGGCGCGCTCAGAGCCAGTATCAAGGGCCGACGTCGCTTCATCCAAAATCAAGATCGGCGCATCACGTAGCAGCGCGCGCGCAATGGCGATGCGCTGGCGCTGGCCACCAGACAAACTCACGCCATTTTCGCCGATCATGGTGTCAAAGCCGTGCTCCATGCCATTCACAAATTCATCAGCATGCGCAAACTTCGCCGCTTGCACGACTTGCTCTCTGCTGTATTTTTCTTGCGCAGCATAAGCGATGTTATTTAGCACAGTGTCATTAAAGAGGTGGACGTTTTGCGAAACACTCGCGACCTGCTCGCGCAAATTGGCTAAGCGATACTCTTTAATATCAATGCCATCGAGCAAAATTTGTCCTTCATCCACGTCATACAGACGCGTAAGCAGACTGGCGATCGTGCTTTTGCCAGAGCCTGAGCGCCCGACCAGTGCAATAGTTTTGCCCGCCTGAATGGAAAAGCTGACATTTTTTAAGACCTTATGCCCTTTGTTCGGGTAGCTAAAGCTGACATTTTGCACTTCGATGTCGCCTTTCGCGCGCGCAACTTGATGGGTTCCGTGATCTTGCTCAGTCTCCATCTCCATAAGAGCAAACAGGCTGTGGCACGCCGCCATACCGCGCTGAAATTGCGATGTGACGTCGGTGAGCGATTTTAAAGGACGCATCAAGCCAAACATGGCGCCAAACACAACTGCAAAGGTACCCGCGCTCAGCTCGCTGCGGATAGCGTCGGTGTTTGCAAGCACAAGCACCGCGACCAGCGCGAACGACGCGATAATTTGGATCACGGGGTTTGCTATCGCCTGCGCGCTCACCAGCTTCATGGTTTGCTGACGCATCTGATTGCTCACTTTGGCAAAACGCGCCGTCTCAACCTGCTGACCGCCAAAGCTGAGCACCACTTTGTGCCCTTTTAGCATTTGCTCAGCAGAGCTGGTCACAGAGCCCATCGCCTCTTGCATGTTGCTGGAAATTCGGCGAAAAAGTTTAGAAACGAAGCTTATCGCCCACGCCACAATCGGCGCTATTAGCAGCAAAATCGCCGAAAGTTGCCAGCTGTTGTAAAACATCAGCACCATCAACCCTAAAATCGAGGCGCCTTCGCGCACCAAATTGACAAGCGCGGCGCTGGTGGCGCTGGCAACTTGCTCAGAATCGTAGGTGATACGCGACAAAAGCTCGCCCGAAGAGGCATTATCAAAAAAGCTGACCGGCATTTTCATGAAATGAGCAAACATGCTTTGGCGCATCTGCATGACCACCTTCCCTGACACCCAAGAGAGGCCGTAGGCGGAAACAAAGCTTGAAACGCCGCGCACCAGCATCAGTCCAAGCAGATACAGCGGCATCCACGTCAGAAAATCGCTGCCCACGCTATCAAAGGTAAAACCTTCATCTAAAAGAGGTTTTAGCATAGAAAGCATCAATGTATCGCTGGCTGCATTCACAACCAAGGCGATGGTGGCAATCACAAGTCCAAGCTTGTAATCGGCAATATAAGGCCAAAGCTGCTTAAACGTTTGCCACGTATTTTTGTCTTTAAAATCTGTCATTTGTAGCTTAAATTACAAAAGGTTACTTATTTTACTCTGAACTTGCAGCCTGACCAAACAACTTAAAGTGCCAATATGGGGCAAGATCAAAGCGGAAAGTTTTAACTTGCAAGTTATCTCTAGAAATTTCAACGCGTAACTGCCCTTGACGCGCAGTTTCATACCAGCGCATCTTGCGCGCCTTGTAACGCTGCAGCGTTTCAGGATGTGGCAGCGGCCACGGCATGTAGCGGCCGTTAGAAATCAGCACCAGCGAAGCGTCAACTGCGTCCAAAAATGCAGCGGAAGACGAGTTTTTACTGCCGTGATGCGCCGCCAGCAATATATCCGCTTTTAATGGCGCGCCACTTTTCACCAAACTAAGTTCTTGCGTTTTAGGCAGATCGCCAGTCAACAGCAGCGCATGACGCCCGTCAGAGACTTTCACCACACAAGAGTCGCGATTTTGCGGATCGGCCGTCGCCTTTTGCGGATGCAAAACCTCAAACGTAAGCTTGCGCCACTGCCACTTTTCACCCGCCAGACAAGGCAAAAAGCCCACCTCGGCGTTAACGGTGCGCACCCAGCCGTGCGGCTCGCTCGCAAGGATGTGGCGCTGCAAAATCCAAGGCGCGCCGCCGGCGTGATCTTTGTCGTTGTGGCTGAGCAGCATGCCGATGAGTTTTGCGCCGCGCTTTTGCAAAATCGGCGTGATCACCTGCTGCGCGATGGAGCCATTCTCCCAGCTTGCCCCCGTGTCGTACAACACGCTCTCATCGTCCTGAGTGAGCAAAACGGCAAGGCCATGGCCGACATCGAGTACGTCTATCTGCCACGCGCCACTCTCTTTCGTTGGCGCGCGCCAAAAGAGTAAAATCGCAAGCAAAACAAAGGAAAAAGTGAGCCTTCGCCCACGCAGGCAACAAAGTGCAAGCGCGAACAGCGGCAATAAAAACAGCCAAAGCAGATCAAAATGTGCCAAAGAGAACCACTGCCCACGGCTTTGCGGCAGCAGCCACATCAGCGGCGTTATCGCTATGTCCGCCAATGCCCAAACCAAGTCAGTTCCCACCAGCGAGCCCAGCAGCGCAATTAAGATCAGCGGCACGCACACCAAACTCACTAAAGGCACGGCGAGCAGATTAAACAAAAAGCCGCTCGCGCTCGTCCCCGCAAACCACACTTTCATCAGCGGCAACATTCCCACCGTCAAAAACGCTTGGATCACCACCAACATCCGCCCCCATTGCGCCGCCTTAGCAAGTTTACTCGGCGGATGGTGCGTTTTTACCAGCGCGCCCATGCAGCATAAAAGCAGCACCGCGCCAAAAGAGAGCCAGAAACTGGCCGAAAAAATGGCAAAAGGATCAAAACTTAGAACGATACAGGCGACCAGCAGCAATAAAGCAAAAGGACCAATTGCAAGGCCACTTAAGCGCAACAAGGTATAAACAGCTAAAGCGAGCAAAGTGCGCTGACTTGGGATCAAAAATCCCGCCAGCCACGTATAAATAAAGGCGAGCAGCAAGCCGGTGATAAAAGGCAGCCAAACGAGACGGTCGCGGCGCGAGGCGAGCAGCGCAAGCATTCTGCCAAAAGCAAATCCCAGCAGGTACGCAAAGCCGATGTGCAGACCAGAAATCGCCAGCAGGTGCGCAAGTCCGCTATCGCGAAGGTGCTGCCAATCTTCCTGCGTCAGCAGATCTTGCTCGCCAAATGCCAGCGCCAGCAAAAAGCGGCCGCTGGGCAGCGCGGACACGGCTGGCGCAACGGCGTCGAACAGCTGCTGGCGCAGCGCAAGTTTGTCATCGAGCAACGTCGCCGACAAAACGCTGCCTTTGCTGTGAATGCCATGCGCGAGAAAAAATGGCTCCGCGTTAAAACCGGCCTCATTAGCGCGCCCATAAGGCTCGCGCAAACGCGCGGTGATTTTCCAGCGTTGTCCTTGTTTTAACGACTTAGCGCTTTGCCAGTGCAACTGCGCTGTGATTTGCTCATGCCACGGCAGTTTTTGCTGATTTATCGCGGTAATTTTAAATAAAACAGTAGGATAAGCGGCGTTGCCAATAAACAGGGAGCTGACTTCCCCCATCAGCACGGTCTCTTTATTAACCTGCTGCGCCCGCTCGACCTTTTGTAAAAAATTTATTTGAGCCATTGCTGCCATTAATGCTGCTAAACTTAGCCCAAACAAAAAATTGAGTGCAAGGCGCCTTGTTTTTGAGTATTTTGACCGATAAATTCTTAAAAAACCGAGTGAGATCAAAACTATAGCCGGCAACCTAATATCTAAAAGCGCATACCACCAGCGCAAAGAGATGTAAGCTAATAACATGCCTGCTAAAAATATCATCGCTAAGTCCATTTAGGTTAACAAAACAATGCTCAAAAATTACATAAAAAAATTTTTACCCCATCACGACACCATTAGGCAAAATAAGTCGCTGGCTATTTTTGGCACACTTTTATACAACCCCAACTTGTGGGTGTTAAATCGTCGATCTGCTGCGGGTGCATTTGCTATTGGGCTTTTTTGCGCATTTATTCCTCTGCCAAGCCAAATGATCATTGCGGCAGGCATTGCCGTCTTTTGTAGCGTCAATCTTCCGCTTTCGATAGCGCTGGTCTGGATAACCAACCCCATCACCATGCCGTTTATCTACTATTTCACTTATAAACTAGGCGCGCTGCTGCTCGATCGCCCTTATGTCCATCTTGAATTTGAAGCGACGTGGGATTTTTTGTCTGATCAGCTTTCGACCATCGGGCTGCCCTTTTTACTTGGCAGTTTTGTGTGTGGGATCTTTTTTGCGGGACTGGGGTTTATCGGCGTGCACTTTTTTTGGCGCTACAGCGTGGCAAAAAGCTGGCAGCAGCGCAAAGCTCGCTTTCCTCGCGTGCTGCATGTCAAATCAAACAAACACTTAGACGGTTAAGTCACTTTTAGGCCGCTATTTTCCACTCAATACGCGTGCAGGCTGCAGCTGGCAGGCACGCCGTGTCGGGTACCACGTCGCAAACAGACTCAGCGCAATTGCCGTAAAGGAAACCAGCGCAAGATCAGTCAGATGCAGCTCAGTTGGCAAAAAATCGACAAAATAAATGTCGCTTGAGAGAAATTTTCTGCCCAGCAGCTTTTCCAGCCACTCCACAATGAGCGTTAAATAGAGCGCGGCACTTGCGCCAAGCAAGCAGCCCGCCGCGCTGCCAATCACGCCCGACATCAAGCCGTGCCACACAAAAATGCTGCGAATGAGGCTGTTTTTCGCGCCCATAGTCTGCAAAATGGCGATATCGGTCGCGCGCTCTTTTACCGCCATCATCAGCGTTGAAACGATATTAAAACAGGCCACGCCGATCACCAGCACCATCACAAGGTACATCACCGCGCGCACAAGCTTAATGTCGCGATACAGGTAGCCGTATTGATGCATCCAATTTTTCATCGCCACCAATTGCTTAACCATTCCGCCCACTTCGCGCATCACCAGCGGCGCGGTGAAAGGATCTTCAAATTTAAGCGAAATTCCGCTGACTTGGCTGCCGAGATCAAAATAATTTTGCCCATCTTCGAGCGCGATCAGCGCCAAACCGTGGTCAATTTGCCCGCCAAGCGCGATGGTGCCAGCGACTTGCAGGCGCACCTTTTTAGGCGCGCGCAGTTTTTTGTCGTACTCATCAGAGGCCATCGGAATGAGTAGCGTCAGCCAGTCGCCCGTTTTCACCTCGAGCGCGTCGGCGATCCCCTGACCAATGATGATGCGCTGCGTGCCCGGCACAAGCTGCGGCCAAGCGTCGTCCGTCACATAGCGATAAATATCACTCACTTGCGACTCGTGCTCTAGCGAAACCGCGCGGATCTGCGCAGGCTTGAGGTTGACCCCTTTTTCAAGAAGGCCTGTAAATTCAACGTAAGGCGCCGTGGCCACCACTTGCGGATGGCGGCGCGCCTGTTGCGCTAAAGCTGGCCAATTTTCAATGGTGGTGCCAACGCCCGCTAATTGTCCCTGCGGGATCACCGACAATACGCGCTGGCGCAGCTCACGCTCAAAGCCGTTCATCGCCGAAAGGCCAATAATGAGCGCCATCACGCCAACCGAAATCCCAAGCACAGAAGAGATAGAAATAAACGAAACTAAGCGGCTGCGCCGTTTGACTTGGCGAAAGCGCCGGCCAATAAAAAGTGCTAAGCGCTGCGTCATAATGGAGCTCTACCTGCCGCCGCCAGCGCAGGATCAAGCAGCTGGCCGTCAAACATGGTCAGCTTGCGCCCCATTTTGTCCGCCAGATTTGCATCGTGCGTGACCAGCAAAAACGCGGTATTAAACTGCTGATTTAAATCAAGCATCAGCTCTAAAACAGTTTGCGCCGTTTTATGATCCAGATTACCGGTCGGCTCATCGGCCAAAACTAACGCCGGACGGCTTACCATCGCCCGCGCAATCGCGCCGCGCTGACGCTCGCCGCCAGAAAGCTCAGAAGGCTTGTGCAATTTACGATGAGAAAGTCCCACCGCATCAAGCATTTCATCGGCGCGCTGCTGGGCCTGCGCAGGTTTTAGGCCGGCTATCAAAAGTGGCATCATCACATTTTCTTGTGCGGTAAAGTCTGCCAGCAAATGGTGAAATTGATAAATAAAACCAAGATGTTGATTGCGCAGCGTCGCTTGCTGTTTTTCGTTAAGCGAAGCCAATGAGCGGCCCATAAAATCAATCTGCCCGCTGTCGAGCGAATCGAGCGCGCCAACAATGTGCAGCAGCGTACTTTTGCCAGAGCCAGACGCCCCGACAATCGCCACCATTTCTCCAGCGGTCAGCGAAAACGAGACATCTTTTAACACCGGAGTGCGAAGCGCCCCGTCACGATAGGTTTTACACACATTGCGGCACTGCAATAACAATTCACTCATAGTAGCACTTACTCATAGCGAAGCGCCTTCGCAGGCGCGGTAGAGGCGGCGGCCAAGGACGGGAGAAACGTTGCACAAAGCGTCACCAGCATCGCGCCGAGCACAACCAGCAGCACTTGGGTACTTTCGACAACGATGGGCAAAATGACGCCGTCGCCAAACAGGCTTAGATCAAAAAACTGAAAAATATCGTTAAGACTCAAAGACAACAGGACGCCCGCAACGCCGCCAAGCAGCGCGCCGATAAGACCGCTGCTCGCGCCTTGCACCAAAAATAGCAGCACCACGCTGCGCCGGCACATGCCAAGGGTTTTCAAAATCGCCACTTCTGCTTGTTTTTCCATCACCACCATGATCAAGGCGCAAATGATGTTAAAAGCCGCCACCACGATAATGAGCCCTAACATTAACCCCATGATATTTTTCTCCATTTTGACGGCTTGAAATAGCTCGCCGCGAAAGGCGCGCCAGTCAAACCAAGAGAAACCTTGCGCTTCAAAAATAGTTTGCAATTTAGCGACATCAAATGGCTCGGCTAAAAACAAACGCGTGGGCGCATCGGCAACCGTTTTTCGCGTCAAACGGGCGACATCATTAATATTGGCATAGAGAAATTCACCGTCGAGATCGGTGTCTGTGGCGTAAATGGCCGCAACCGTGAAATTGCGCTGCACGGGGATCTTGCCAAGCGGAGAGTAATGACTGGCACTGGTGACTAACAGGCGCACTTTGTCGCCAACATCGAGCGCTAAGTCGCGCGCCATCTGCTGGCCGACCACCACGCGGTAGTTTCCAGACTCAAGCGCGGCAAAATCACCATCCTTAATGCGACTTGCGACCGGCTCATGCGCGCTAGGCTCAACGCCGAGCAATTTGCCGCCCGAGATCCCGTGCGCGCTTTGCACAACGACGTCCGTGAGCAGCAGCGGCGCATGGTCGACAATGGCGCCGCGCAGCTTTTGCTGTGCAAAAATAGCAGGGTCACTTGGCAACGTCGCCGGAGTCACAAGCGCATGCGGCAACACGCTTAAAATGCGCTCTTTTAATTCAGATTCAAAACCGTTCATCACAGATAAAACGGTCACAAGCGCCATCACGCCAACCGTGATCCCCGCCGTTGATAAATAAGAGACAAAACGGCCGAACTTATCACCCGAACGTCCGCGCAAATAACGAAATCCAACACACACAGGCAACGGACGAAACATAGTCACAAGCTCTTTAAGGTCCATTTCAAAGGGGAAGTAGCATACATGCTTACATATTTAAATGCGATGTAACGCCACTAGCAAAATAATTGTTCAATTAAAAACTATGATAACTATCACCGTGCCAAAAGGGCATAAAAATACTTTTTAGCCATTCTCATCTGTGGTAAAGTTAGCAATTACAATAATTTAACTCAGTTATCATATGGCGATCTACTAAAATGAGTAAAAAAAACAATTTAGCCACCTTATGCGTTTTGTAGGGGTGACTAAATTGTTTTTAACTTTAAGTCAGGAGAAAGTGATGACTGTTACAAATATGGCCGAGCTCAATGCAATGGTTGAGCGAGTGAGAAAGGCACAGAAAGAATTTGCTACTTACTCACAAGAGCAAGTAGACAAGATCTTCCGTGCAGCTTCACTTGCCGCAAACCAAGCGCGTATTCCGCTAGCACAAATGGCGGTGCAAGAGTCCGGTATGGGGATTGTTGAAGATAAAGTGATCAAAAACCACTTTGCTTCTGAATTTATCTACAACAAATACAAAGACGAAAAAACCTGCGGCATCCTAGAAGAAAACGAAGAGTTCGGCACTTTTACCATCGCCGAGCCTGTTGGTATTATCTGCGGTATCGTTCCGACTACTAACCCAACCTCTACTGCCATCTTCAAATCGTTGATTTCGCTAAAAACACGTAACGGCATTATCTTCTCGCCTCACCCACGCGCAAAAGAGTCAACTAACCAAGCTGCAAAATTGGTACTAGACGCGGCTGTTGCTGCGGGCGCGCCAAAAAACATTATCGGCTGGATTGACGAGCCGTCTGTTGAATTATCAAACGCTTTGATGCGTCATGAAGATATCAACCTGATCCTCGCAACTGGCGGCCCAGGCATGGTGAAAGCAGCTTACTCATCAGGCAAGCCAGCTATCGGCGTAGGCGCGGGTAACGTGCCAGTAGTTATCGATGAAACTGCCGACATTAAGCGCGCAGTAGCCTCTATTTTGATGTCAAAAACTTTCGATAACGGCGTAGTGTGTGCTTCTGAGCAAGCGGCAATCGTGGTGAGCTCTGTTTACGACGAAGTGAAAGCGCGTCTAGCTTCACACAAAGCGTATGTTTTAAGCAAAGATGAAGCGAACAAAGTGCGCAAAATTTTGCTTATCGACGGCGCGCTGAACGCTAAAATCGTTGGCCAACCTGCGGCAACTATCGCGCAAATGGCTGGGATCAAAGTGCCAGAAGACACCAAAGTGCTTGTTGGAGAAGGCCTTGGCAAAGTGTCTCACAGCGATCCTTTTGCCCACGAAAAACTGTCACCAACTTTAGGCCTGTTCCGCGCGGACAACTTTGAAGACGCGGTTGCACAAGCCGTGACCATGGTAGAAATTGGCGGGATCGGCCACACATCAGGCCTTTACACCAACCAAGACACCAACCAAGACCGTATCCGCTACTTTGGCGACAAGCTAAAAACAGCGCGTATTTTGATCAACATTCCAACCACGCACGGCGGGATCGGCGATCTGTACAACTTTAACGTCGCGCCATCGCTGACGCTAGGTTGTGGCTCTTGGGGCGGCAACTCTATCTCTGAAAACGTTGGACCTAAGCATCTGATCAACAAAAAGACCGTAGCAAAACGAGCTGAAAACATGTTGTGGCATAAACTTCCAAAATCTATCTACTTCCGTCGCGGCAGCTTGCCAGTCGCACTTGGCGATCTGCAAGGCAAAAAACGCGCGTTCTTAGTTACAGACCGCTTCTTGTTCAACAACGGCTATGCTGATGATGTTATTGAGCTTTTAAAAGCGCAAGGCATGGACGTACACACGTTTTTCGAAGTGGAAGCCGACCCGACGCTTTCTGTGGTGCACAAAGGCGCCGATGCAATGCGCAGCTTCCAGCCAGATGTGATCATCGCGCTAGGCGGTGGTTCACCGATGGATGCGGCCAAAATCATGTGGGTAATGTACGAGCACCCAGACACGCATTTTGAAGAGCTTGCAATGCGCTTTATGGACATCCGTAAGCGTATCTACAAGTTCCCTAAAATGGGACAAAAAGCCGAGCTGGTATGTATCACTACCACATCAGGCACAGGCTCTGAAGTTACACCGTTTGCCGTTGTAACTGACGACAAAACTGGCGCAAAATACCCGCTTGCAGATTACGAGCTAACGCCGCAAATGGCTATCATCGACGCAAACCTTGTGATGAACATGCCAAAATCACTGACCGCTTTTGGTGGTTATGATGCGATAACGCATGCGCTTGAAGCTTATGTTTCTGTTTTAGCGAATGAATATTCTGACGGCCAAGCGTTACAAGCGCTAAAACTGCTTAAAGAATATCTGCCATCAAGCTACAGCAATGGCGCTAAAGACCCAGTTGCGCGTGAAAAAGTGCACAACGCTGCGACAATTGCAGGGATCGCGTTTGCCAACGCATTCTTGGGTGTGTGTCACTCAATGGCGCACAAAATCGGCGCAGAGTTCCACCTGCCGCACGGCCTGGCGAACGCACTGCTGATCGCAAACGTAGTGCGTTACAACGCGAACGACAACCCAACTAAGCAAACGGCGTTTTCACAATACGATCGCCCACAAGCGCGCCGTCGCTACGCAGAAGTTGCCGATCACCTTGGTTTGACCAAGCCTTCTGACAACAGCGCGCAAAAAATTGAGCGTCTGCTGGCATGGCTTGAAGAGGTTAAGGTTCAGCTTGATATTCCACTGTCAATTCAAGCTGCGGGTGTTAACGAAGCAGATTTTCTGGCCAAAGTTGAGAAGCTTGCGGTTGAAGCGTTCGATGATCAATGTACCGGTGCAAACCCACGTTACCCATTGATTTCTGAGCTAAAAAATGTGCTGCTTGCTTCTTACTACGGCAAACCTTTTGTGGAAGGCCAAACTGTTGAAGGCACCACGGTGATTATGAAGAAATCTGAGCAAGCCGTTAAAGCTGAAAAGAAAAGCAAAAAGTAATCGCTTTTACAGTAAAAATTTGAAGTAAAAGTAAAAATAAACGGCTACGTTAAGTAGCCGTTTTTTATTGGTAATAATCCAAAACTAAAAAGATTTTACCAAAGCATCTCAGTATTTTTTTGTGATTGTTAGATCTGAGCGTCACGGCTGTGCGCCTATTAATCATCGCGAAAACGCGTGAGAAAGACTCGAAAGAAGGATAACAGCTGCGCAAGCTTACGCAGCTATCAAGCGCTTACACGCGACTATTGCTTATTATTTAACAGCTTACGCGACGCTGCAACCACGGCTGCAATCGAACGCATTTCAGTTTGCGCAATAGTTTCAGGGTTGGGGATCTCTTGCTTACAGCGGTTCACGATCACGCCGGCCACACAGCCCGCTTTTAGGCCCGAGCTGCTGCACATGGTAAACAGCGTCGCCGCCTCCATCTCATAGTTGAGCACGCCCATCTGCTGCCACTCTTGCATAGAGCCTTGAAAACGGCGCACCACGCGTCCGGTTGCAGTGTCGTAACGCTCTTGCCCTGGATAAAAAGTGTCGCTCGACGCGGTAATGCCGGTGTGCACAGCGACCTGCTGCTCTTGCGCTGCCTCTTGTAGCGCTTTCATCACAGAAAAGTCGGCAACCGCGGGAAATTCCATCGGCGCAAAATGCAAACTGGCCCCGTCGAGGCGCACTGCGGCTGTGGTGACGATGAGATCGCCGGCATTGACCTGTGGCTGGATAGCGCCGGTGGTGCCGACACGCAAAAACGTTGTCACGCCAAGCTGCGCGAGCTCTTCAACCGCAATCGAGGTCGACGGCCCGCCGATCCCCGTTGAGCAGATCACAACCGGCTGCCCGTCAAGATAACCAAGATAAAGCGTGAATTCGCGGTGACTGTTTAAAAACTTGGCCTCATCAGTGAAGCTGGCAATTTTTTCCACACGCCCAGGATCGCCTGGTAAAATCGCAAGCATTGCCCCTGCAAGCTGTGCACGCGTCACACCTAAATGAAAAACTGCATTTTTATCCATTTAAACAAAGCCCTATGAGAAAAATTGCATTTTACTGTGGATCAAGCGTTTTGCCGCAGATTGGGATCACAAAGGCAACATTGCAACGCCGCTTTTTGCAAAAAGGCATAAGGCAACGTTGCCAAATTCACTTTAGCGGCGCGCAATATCTTGGTTTGCAAGCGAGACTTCGACAGGTTGATTAAGTAGCTGAATAAGCAGCACCGAGCGATAGAGGCCGTCAGCTTCTTTAAAGATCGCGTCCACGCCTTGCCACTGGCCACCCAAAATTTCAACTTTTTGCCCTTCAACAAACGCTTTTTGCTGCACATTTTGCGCAAGGCACGCCTCTTCATGCCCCTTTAAATTGCTAATAAGAGATTGTGGCACAAGGCATGGCTGCGCTCCTTGGCGCACGAAATCAACCACGCCGCGTGTAGAGCGGATGGTCACAAACGCGATTTGTTGCGGATCAAACGAGATAAAAAGATAGCTCGGAAATAACGGCTCGCTCTCAGTTTTGCGCATGCCGCGCCGAATTTTTTCCACCAAAATTTGTGGGCTATAGCAAATCACATTTTGTCGCTGCAAGTGCAAAATGGCGCGTTGCTGCTCTTTGGCTTTGCAATAAAGCAGGTACCATGAGTTTGCGCTCATCTATTGCTCCATGTGCTGCGTAAATGTCATAACAAACTCTTGCTGCGTGAATATCATAATAAATTCACAGTATATGAGTCAGATCTGAGAATAACAAGCAATCCCAGCGACCCTTTTCTCAACGTGTCGCATAGAAATTTGATGAAAGATCAATATGTTGTTTTTTGCTGAATTTGCGATCGGAGATAGCTATACTGATCCGGCACACTTTGTGCTTCACTTGTGCTAGAAACATTATCAATCAACTTTAACCAGAGGCTTACGCCGTCATGATCAGCGTTGAGTTTGCAATTTTTTTCCACTTTTTTATCGGTCTGTTCGCAGCTGTTAACCCGCTTGGGATCATGCCTATTTTTGTCTCGCTGACCGCTCACCAAGCCAAAGCCGAGCGAAATAAAACCGCTTACATTGCCAGTTTTGCCTTCGCCACTATTTTGGTCGTCTCTTTACTTGCAGGACAATTACTACTTGATCTGTTTAGTATTTCTCTCAACTCGTTTCGCATCGCCGGCGGACTTTTGCTACTGAGCATCGCTTTTACCATGATGAGCGGCAAACTTGGTGAAGATAAGCAAAACAAGCAAGAGCAATCGGAATCGGCCAGTCGTGAGCAAGTCGGCGTTGTGCCTATCGCCATGCCGCTGCTCGCAGGTCCTGGCGCAATAAGCTCGACCATTGTCTATGCGAGTCGTCACTCTGGAACCATTGAAATTATTGGCCTGTTACTTACGATCGGCGTGTTTGCGGTGGGAGTGTGGATTTTGCTACGCATAGCACCGACTATCGTAAAATACCTTGGCCAAACAGGCATTAACGTTGTAACAAGGATCATGGGACTGATCTTGGCCGCACTCGGCATCGAGTTTATCGCCAACGGCGTGCGGGCACTTTTCCCAGGGCTTGTGGGATAAAATCGTTGAGTTAGCAAAAAGCCGCTGTGATGCGGCTTTTTTATTACCTTTTCTTACGTGGTTACTCGTTTTCGCCACTATTTTTTTGCACTATTTTTTTCGCCACGTTGTGCCGCTTGCGCCATCTTCAAGCACCACGCCCAGCGCCACCAGCGCATCACGCGCTGCGTCCGCTGCCGCCCAATTTTTGCTGGCACGCGCCTCATTTCTTTGCGCGATCAGTGCTTCAACTTCAGCAGCAAATTGCGGGTCGTTTTCGCCCTGCGCATTTTGCAAGAAAGCTTCCGGCGACTGCGCAAGCAAGCCAAGCACGCCGGCCAATTTGCGCAGCGTAGCGGCAAGCGGCGCTGCCGCCTGTAGATCTTGCGCCTTAAGCCGATTTAGCTCACGCACGAGATCAAACAGCACCGCGCACGCCTCTGGCGTATTGAAATCGTCGTCCATCGCGGTTTTAAAGCGCGCGCTAAACGGCTCATCGGTCGCCGCGTCCGCTAGCGGAACCCCGCGCAGCGCAGTGTAAAAACGCTCGAGCGCTTGACGCGCCTGCTTGAGGTTTTCTTCGCTGTAATTAAGCTGGCTGCGATAATGCGCCGACAATAGGAAGTAACGCACCGTTTCGGCGTCAAAATGCGATAACACATCGCGAATGGTGAAGAAATTGCCCAGTGATTTTGACATTTTTTCTTTGTCGATCATCACCATACCGCTGTGCATCCAAGTGTTCACGTAAGGCGTGTCGTGCGCGCAGCAAGATTGCGCAATTTCATTTTCATGATGCGGGAAAGCAAGATCTGAGCCGCCGCCGTGAATATCAAAATGCGTGCCCAGCAGCGACGAGTTCATCGCCGAACATTCAATGTGCCAGCCGGGGCGCCCCTGTCCCCACGGCGACGCCCACATCGGCTCGCCCGGCTTTGCCATTTTCCACAACACAAAATCCAGCGGGCTTTTTTTCGCCTCTTCAACATTGACGCGCGCGCCTGCCTGCAGCTGCTCAAGATCTTGGCCGGACAATTTTCCGTATTCGGCAAATTTTTTCACCTCAAACATCACATCGCCATTGCTCGCGACATAGGCAAAACCGCGTTCAATCAACCTTTCAACCAGCGCGATGATCTCAGCGATATAATGCGTCGCGCGCGGCTCAACGTCAGGGCGCAGCAAACCAAGCGCGTCAAAGTCGGCATGCATTTGCGCAAGCATACGCTCAGTCAGGGCCTCACAGCTTTCGCCATTTTCTTGAGCGCGTTTAATAATTTTGTCATCAATATCAGTCACATTGCGTACAAAATTGACGTTAAAGCCCAAATAACGCAAATAGCGCACCACCACGTCAAAACAGACAAAAGTGCGACCGTGGCCGATGTGGCACAAGTCGTAAATGGTGACGCCACACACGTACATCCCCACGTTATTTTCCTTTATCGGGGTAAAGGTCATTTTTTGCTTGGTCAGCGAATTATAAATTTTTAACATGCATCAAGAGCCCAATTGCTACAAAGAGTCGATTATATACCGCAAATACCCCAATAGCGGCAAGTTGCAGCTCATTCGCGCACAAGATTGCTTGGTGCAATGATGCATTGATTACGCTAAAATCACGCCAATTCTATTTTTGAGGAAAATAACATGGTCACACTGCATACCAATTTTGGCGACATCAAACTGGAACTTTTTGCTGACAAAGCGCCGCTTACGGTGGAAAACTTTTTACAATATTGCCGTGATGGATTTTACGACAACACCTTGTTTCACCGCGTTATTGACGGCTTTATGATCCAAGGTGGCGGCATGACTTCTGGCCTAAAAGAGAAAACTGCGCGCGCGCCGATCAAAAACGAAGCGAGCAACGGCCTTAGCAACAAAACCGGCACTATCGCCATGGCGCGCACCATGGATCCGCATTCAGCAAGCAGCCAGTTTTTCATCAACGTCAGCGACAACAACTTTTTAGATTTTCGCTCAGAAACCAGAGATGGTTTTGGCTACTGCGTGTTTGGCCAAGTGGCTGAAGGCATGGAAGTTGTCAACAAAATCAAAGCAGTAAAAACTGGCAACGCGGGTTACATTCACCAAGATGTGCCTGTTGAAGAAGTTGTGATCACAGGCGTCACTCTCAGCGCATAAGCGCTTTTTTGTGCGTATTATCAGCGTAACTGTTTCTTTTTTATAGTGAATGTAATGACAACTCTTTTTATCGCCGATCTCCATCTCAAACAAAGTACACCGCACGTGACAGCGCATTTTTTGCATTTCTTACGTGAAGAGGCAAGCAAAGCTCAGGCGCTCTATATCTTGGGTGATCTTTTTGAATTTTGGGTCGGCGATGATGAGCCTCAGCCATTACACGCCCAAGTTGCCGACGCGCTGCAGGCGCTTAGCCAGCACGGTGTGCAGATCTTTTTTATACACGGCAATCGCGATTTTTTAGTTGGCGAGCAGTTTGCAAAAAAGGCGGGGATCACGCTTTTGCCTGAGCATCATCTCGTTGATCTTTATGGCACAGCAACGCTGATCATGCACGGCGACACCTTGTGCACTGACGACATTGCTTATCAAAATTACCGTAAAAAAGTGCACAATAAAAAGTTACAGTGGATATTCAAGCACTTACCGCTGCGACTGCGGCAAAAAATTGGCGCCACCATTCGCCAGCGCAGCCATGAGAAAAATCATCAGCAGCCCACGCAAATCGCGGCGGTCAATCAGCAGGCGCTTGAGGCGGCAATGCAGCACTATCAGGTGCAGCACCTTATTCATGGCCACACTCACGAAGGCAAGCAGTATTCATTTGATCTGCAAGGAAAAAATGCTGAGCGCTTTGTCCTTGGTGACTGGCACACCCACAGCAGCGTACTTGTTTGCAGCGAAGAGGGCTGGCAGCTGGTGAGCCAGCCGATTGCATGCGCTTGATTTGACAAAAAATTAATGCTGCGGCGCGCTGTTTGCTCTTGAGCTGCTTAATGCGTTTTTCAGCTTTCAGCACCGCGCCCAATAAAAAGCCCGCACAAAGCCTGTCTTTCCTACACAAATCCCTCGATGAAAATCGGGGGATTTTTTTGAATTTTTATCGATTTTCCTGATCTCAACTAGACAAAACAAAGTGTTGAGGGAAGTATGGTGTTTTTATACCCAATCAACCTGAAGATGCTTGAGGCAATAGTTGAAAATTGTCATTGATCCGAGATGCTAAACGGCTACCAATATCCGGCAGTGTTTCCTTGAAAAATTTTGTCAGCGCAGCCCTAAAACAATACTTATCT
>JBOFRL010000088.1:0-5859 GCA_051650965.1 Vibrionaceae bacterium | reverse complement strand
GTGGCGGCGCCTACAGGGGTTTGCGCTGCTAAAGCTGGTAGTGGATAACGTGAAATTCAAGGATGGAATGCAGGTGCTGGATGAGTCAGACAGGAATGCTGCCTAACCGACCCCATACACCAGATTTGACAATATCTCGCCCCTGCGCCCAAACTGGCACTTTTTTGCTATCACCGCGCCTTGTAAAGCCGCCTTAAGAAAGCAAATAGCTTACTACTGGCTTAGCTTTAAAGCACAGCGCTAAGCATGATCAACTTCACACAACAAAACCTTGGTTACAAAAGTGCAGTTTTGGCTTTTTTTTACTATTTAAACTCAGGGCTAAAGTGACTAGTTTTACTAATACACATATTTTGGCGAGACCGTCCATGATCACACAGCTAGTCAACCTGCAATTGATCCAACCACAATTGCAAGCAACAACTAAACAAGACGTTTTTTCAGAATTAGCGCAGCTACTGCTTAATGCTAATAAAATCAATAACAAAGAAGCTTTTTTAGCAGACATTGAGCAGCGCGAACAAACCAGCGTTACCTCTATGGAAGGGATCGCTTACCCTCACGCACGCAGTAGCGCGGTGGTTGAAGCGGCCATTGCTGTCGGCGTTAAACGCGAAGGCATCGAATATGGCGATGAGGATGGCGTCAAGCCGTCGGTCTTTTTCATGATAGCTTCGCCAGACAACAATGCAGATCACCACATTTATGTGCTGCAAGAGCTGTTTGGCAAATTCAGCGAAGAGTTCCTTGAGCAGATCCATAAGGCGCAAAACAGTCAGCAAATTTTAGATCTGTTAACTCACCCATAAGCGGAGATTTTATGTCTAACACTCAACCTACTGATAACGGTATAAAAAAGGTACTGCTGCGCCTTAAGGGGCATCTACTTTTTGGCACCTCGCACATGCTGCCCTTCATTGTTGCAGGCGGGGTACTGCTGGCGCTAGCGGTGATGATTTCCGGTAAAGGCGCAGTGCCCGAAGGCGGGATCCTTGCTGGGATCTCGGCGATTGGGATCAAAGGCTTAGTACTGTTCCCCATCATCCTTGGCGGCTACATCGGCTACTCAATTGGCGACAAGCCAGCGCTGGCGCCTTCCATGATCGCCTCTGGCATTATGGCTGATATGGGCGGCGGCTTTTTAGGCTGCATCGTGGCAGGCTTTATCGCCGGTGGCGTTGTGCATCTGCTCAAAAAAATCTACCTGCCACCCAACATGACCGCGCTTGGCGCCTATTTCATCTATCCACTGTGTGGCACCTTGATCTCTGCAGGAGTCGTGTTGTGGGGAATTGGCGAGCCTATCAAAATTTTCATGGCCTCGATGAATGAATTTTTAGCATCGATGGCGGGCGCATCTAAAATCTTGCTTGGCACCATTTTAGGCGGCATGACGGCGTTTGATATGGGCGGCCCAATCAACAAAGTGGCGACCTTGTTTGCGCAAACGCAAGTGGACACGCAGCCTTGGCTGATGGGCGGCGTCGCGATTGCTATCTGTACCCCACCACTTGGCCTTGCGCTGGCGACCTTTTTGTTTAGAAAAAAATTCACCAAAGAAGAGCAAGAAGCGGGTAAAGCGGCGGCCATCATGGGCTCAATCGGCATTTCAGAAGGCGCTATCCCCTTTGCGGCCAACGATCCGCTGCGCGTACTGCCAGCGATTGTTGCCGGCGGCATCGTCGGTAACGTGATTGGCTTTATCGCAAATGTCTTGTGCCACGCGCCTTGGGGCGGCCTCATCGTGCTGCCTGTTGTTGAAGGACGCATCGCGTACATCATCGGCATTGCGGCCGGCGCATTCACCACCGCGGTGATCGTCGGATTTTGGAAGCCGATTGTAAACGAGGAAGAAGAGGCTAAAGCCAAAACAGAACCCCCCGCCCCCATGGCGACCAAAATGAGCGCGCAAGAAGGCGAGTACGACGTTGTAGCGGTCACCTGCTGCCCATCTGGCGTTGCGCACACCTTCATGGCGGCCAAGGCGCTGGAGAAAGCGGGCGCGGCGGCTGGGATCAAAATTAAAGTTGAAACCCAAGGCCAAAATGGCATCCAAAACCGTCTTACCGATCTCGACATCGCTAATGCCAAACTTGTGATCTTAGCGCACGACATTCCGGTAAAAGACGCGCAGCGTTTTGACAACGCCAAGCTTGTCGAATGCTCGACCAAAGAAGCAATGAAAAATGCCAGCACGCTGCTGAGCGAAATTGCTTAACTGCTCAATTGCTTGATCGCAATAATAAAAAGGCCCTGAGGGCCTTTTTTCTTGTTACACGCTACTGTGAAATTTAAGCTTGCACAGATTTTCAAGCAGAAAAGTAAATTAGAAAATGGCGGCGACAAGATAGCCCATAGCAACTGCCATCCCCAAAATCACCGTCAAAAATGCCACAATCATCGGCGTTCTAAACATCGACTTGAGCAAAATCACTTCGGTCAAACTCGCGCCAGCGCTGCCGATAATTAGCGCAAGTACCGCGCCGACGCCCATGCCTTTGCTAAGCAAAACAGACGCTAGCGGGATCACAGCTTCTGCGCGAATATAAAGCGGAATGCCAATCACTGCGCTTAGCGGGATGGCAAACGCGTTGTCTGCGCCAGCGTGCTCGGCAATCCATTGCGATGGGACGAAGCCGTAAATGAATGAGCCAATCAGCACGCCAAGGCCAAGATAAGGCAACACATCTTTAAATTGCTGCCAAGCGTCCAGACAAGCAAGGCGTACGCCAGAAACGGCTTGCGGGTTCGCGGCATTTAAGCTTGCGCCACTTTGCGCAGCGCTTTCGCCTGTGCAACACACCATTTTTGCCACAGGCTTCGCCGGCGCACAGCAACTTGCTGTTTTCACAGAAGAAATAGCGGTGATCGCCGGAGCACTTGTGCTACAGCAAGCCGCATTGGCTACAACTGGCGCAGCGCGCAACGAAAAACCGCCAGACGCGCTCGTCTCTTTTGGCTTTGATTCATCAATGACATAACGCTCAAATCCCCATTTATCCAGCAACAGGCTTGCCACAATTGAAACGCTCGCAGCCAAAACCGCGTAAAGCAGCGTCACTTTCCAGCCGAACGTCGCCCACATCAGGCCCACAATGATGGGATTGAGCAGCGGCGAAACAAACAAGAAGGTCAAGGTCGGGCCAAATCCAGCTTTTGCCGACAGCAATCCGCGCAGCATTGGGATGGTCGAGCAGCTGCAAAACGGGGTCAGTGAGCCAAGCGCCGCCGCGATCAGATAACCTTTGCCGCGCCGTCCGCCAAGCAATTTTTGGATTTTTTCATCAGGAATGCGTTGGCGCAGCCAGCTGACGCAGCCGCTGATCAACAAAAATAAAAGTGAAAGCTCCAGCGCCAAAAAAAGAAACATTTTTGCCGCAGCAATGAGCATGTCTACCCACTCATTCATTGCAATTCTCCAATTTACACGCCTGTTGAGGCTGTTCATCTTGCGCTGCTAGCGCAGGCACGCCGGCGCAGCACTCTTCGGTCAAGTACGCAATCACCTCTTGGATCAAGGCAAGATTGGCGCGGTAACGCAAAAAGCGCCCCTCTTGCGTCACGGTCACTAAACGCGACTGCGCAAGCACCTTTAAATGAAATGAAAGGTGCGCCGGCGGCAGCTCTAGCGCGGTGGAAATTTCACCTGCGACAAGGCCCTGCGGCTCGGCTTTCACCAGCAGACGAAAAGCGTCAAGGCGCACGCCTGCGCACAGCGATTCAAGAATGGATGTTACGTTACTTTGTTCCATAAAAATCTCTCTTTTCAGCAATCATTTTAACTTTACATCAACTATTAAAATGAGGCAATCAGCAAAACCATTCGCACAAGCAAAGGCAAACTAAAGACACAAAAAAAGGAGTGCGTTTGCACTCCCTTACGCGTTGACAAAAGGATCAAAAATCGATGCTGACGTCGCCCTTCGCAATGCACGAGCACGCCAAAGCTACGCCGTTTTGCAGATCTTGCTCGCTCAACGTCATGTCGCTTAGCCGCTCAATGGCACCGCTCGTTGTGCAACGACACGCACCGCAAACACCGGCGCGGCACGCCGCAGGCATGGTCTCACCCGCAGCTTCAAGCGCATCGAGCAACGTTTGCCCTGCCGCAATACTCACAACTTTGCCGCTTTTGCTGATAGTCAGCGCAAACGACGCGGCGGCAGCCGTCTCCGCTTTTGGCGCCAGATCGCCAAACGACTCTTGGTGCAGCTGACTGGCAGGCAAACCAAGCTCTGCAAGCAGCGCCCTCACCGCCGCCATATAAGCGGTAGGCCCGCACAGGTAGACATCTCGCGTCAGCAGATCAGGCGCAAGCTCAAGCAGCATCGCCGCTGTCAATCGGCCTTGCCACGGATGCTCTGCCTCACACTCCTCAAGCACCCACGCGTGATGAAGCCCGCGGTGGCTTTTCGCCAGCAGCTCAAGCTCAGGGGCAAAAATGAGATCCTGACGCGAGCGCGCGCTGTGAATAAAGCGGATATCGGCCTGAGGATTTTTCGCCAACTCATCGCGCACGATAGACCACATGGGCGTGATACCAGAGCCGGCGCTAAGTAGCAGCGGCCGCGCCGACGGGTGTTTGGTGAGATGAAAATCGCCAAAAGGGCCGTCGAGGGCAACCTGCGCCCCCTCATGCAGATTTTGCAGCAGATACTGCGACACCGCGCCCGCCGCCTTGATCGTGACCTGCCAAAACGGGTCTTGCGGGCTAGAAGAAAGCGTATAAGCGCGGCACAGCTCCTTGCCGTCCATCATCGTGTGCATCGTGACACACTGTCCTGCCAACGTAGCAGGCAAATCGCCATTAAGCGGCACAAATTGCCAGCTCACCACATCATACGTCTCTTGCTGGCGGCGAATACAACGAAAAATCGGTAAATCAGCGCTCATCACGCAGCTCCTTTACATTTAACTGTCACAAAAAAAAGGCGAGCCAAGCTCGCCTGTATCAGCAAAATAACGCATTTAGCGCGAAGTTGCATCTGCGCGTAGCGGCAACAGCCAGTCAGCAAAAAAAATCAGCGCGCGAGGATCTCAGCCAGATCCGCCTGCGCGGTGGTCGTCCCTTTTAAGCCAAACTGCTCCTCTAACACCTTGAGCAAATTTGGCGTTAAAAAGGCCGGCGCGCTTGGGCCGGTGCGAATGTTTTTCACCCCTAGCGCCAGCAACGTAAGCAGCACCACAATCGCCTTTTGCTCCAGCCACGACAACACCAACGTCAGCGGCAACTCATTGACATCACAAGAAAAAGCTTGCGAGAGTGCCAGCGCTAACTCAATGGCCGAGTACGCGTCATTGCACTGCCCAACATCCAAAAGACGCGGGATGCCGTCGATTTCGCCAAATTCGAGCTTATTGAAGCGGTATTTGCCGCAGCCCAAAGTCAGGATCAGGCTCTCTTGCGGCGCGATGGTGGCAAGCTCGGTAAAATAGCTGCGCTCAGCCTTGTCGCCGTCACAGCCGCCGATCACGAAAAAGTGTTTGATAGCGCCCGCTTGCACTTTTTCAATCACCGTAGGCGCAGCTTGCATGAGTGTATTGCGCGCAAAACCTGTGGTAATAAAATGCTCAATTTCTTGATATTTAAACCCTTCTAGCGACAGCGCCTTTTCAATCACTGGCGTAAAGTCGTGATCACTGATATGAGTCACGCCCGGCCAGCCAACAATTGAGCGGGTGAAAATGCGGTCGGCGTAGCGGCCCACATTCGGGTCGATGACCCCCTGTGTCAGGATAGTTGTCGCCTCAGTTTTTCGTACTATTGAACAGGGGGCGGAAGTTAGGTTTGAGTGAGACATTATCCTGAAGCGCACAAAAAAGCAGTCGTTAGTAAGTTGATGAAAAGCGGTTTATCAT
>JBOFRL010000087.1:0-64285 GCA_051650965.1 Vibrionaceae bacterium | reverse complement strand
AATGATAAACCGCTTTTCATCAACTTACTAACGACTGCTTTTTTGTGCGCTTCAGGATAATGTCTCACTCAAACCTAACTTCCGCCCCCTGTTCAATAGTACGAAAAACTGAGGCGACAACTATCCTGACACAGGGGGGCGCGCGTAATTATCACATTATTTCACGTCACTAATCCGCCATTCCTGATTAATATTTCGCTACTTTTATAACGCCGTTTGTTGATCTGAAAACGTTTGCTGTTATAGCCAACAAGCTCGCCAAATCACAACGGATCCTGCCCAGCCTATGAAAATTATTTGATAGAGCGAGCTGTAAATAAATTTTGTTAATAGGTTTATTAACTTGAGAGATGATTATGAATAGAAAGTTATTAATGGCTTCGTTACTACCAGCATTTCTTCTGGCGGGATGTTTAGAAAACGATGGCACATTCCCATTACGAGGAAACTCTATTGTTATAGACCCTAGTCAAAGCGTCATACTTCCCGAAGCAACGTATGTAGGCGTTACTTACCCAGTTTCACTTACCTTTAGAAATGACTCTCTAACTACGCTCAATAACGTCAACTTCGTCGCCACGGTTCCGCCACAATTCACTGTAATGACAGACACTTGCTCGACGACGCGGCAGCTTCCGCCAAGCGCATCTTGCACCTATGCGGGCTCCTTCACCGCTGATGTAGTCGGCCCTTACAGAATGAACTTCCAATTTAGCTACGACGGCAGCGAACCGCTCATTTTCGACTACAGCACCAACACGTCAGCCATTAATATCACCAACACGACTGACGTCGCGCTTCCGCCTAATGTTTCTGTTGGCTCGGATCACCCGCTGCGGATCACCTTCAGCAACAATGGAACCCAGCAGGCAACGGGCCTTGTATTTACAAGCAGCTCTACCAGCAATTTCATTACGGAAACAAACAACACCTGCAGCGCGCTGAGCACCTTAGATGCGGGAGCCTCTTGTTTTGTCGAAGGAACCGCGAACGCGCCAGCGTTAGGCAACTTTACTTACACGTACACCTTGACCTATACCGGCGGCAGCTCAATGGCGCAAGGCTCTGTCACGGCCGCCCAATCAGTTGTTACCGGCAACGTGACCACGATGCTCCCAAGACACACTGCGGTTAACCAGTCCTACCCTGTTACTTTCACTTTCAGCAACACAAGCGACGCGGTTGCAACTGGCATCACTTTTACCCGTACGTACCCTACTGGTTTTACAGAGACCGCCAACCAATGCGGCACCGAGCTTGGCGCCAACAGCTCTTGCTTGGTCACAGGCACCTTTAGGCCGACAACCAATACCGATTCTAGCATTTCGCTGGTCATGAACTACTCGCAAGGCAAATCTGTAGAACTTTCAACCGCAACCGAAGTGACCCCGTCTAACAGCTTCTCAATCCCGCTGACTAGCGTGAACACGACAACACCGGCGCAAATGTTCACTTTCTCAGGCCTGCAAAAAGACACTTCAGCAGTAGGCTTTGAAATTCAAAACTATTTTCTGATCTTACCTGAGCTGCAAACTACGCAGATCACAGCAGGTTTTCTAGAAAACAGCATTTACAACGGCCCAGAGCAAGATTCGCCAATCACAGTAAGCCTAGCGAATAACCAAACGCTGCTACTGTACCTGCGCGCAGAGCGTCCAGCTTGCGGCAGAAGATTGCAAATCAACGACCGCATCTTGTGTGAAGGCGGCTCAGAGCGCGTTGTGACTATCAGCATCGACCCTGCCTCTTACAGCGCATTACTTGCTGGCGTTTATGGCTTTGATTTGACATTAAGCAATCGCTACTTCAGCGGCTTCACTCAGCTTCCAGAAGGTGGCTTTGCAGCCATGGCGAACTTGCGAATTGTCGTTTCTCGCTAATTGGTTATCACGCTCCAAAAGCCCACGTTTAGTGGGCTTTTCTTTTTCATTCATTACGCCCCTGTATTCACAGCATCATTAACGCCCAAGTCCCTATCTGCCTTTGCTAAAAATTGAGCACAACTAAGACAAACTCACGCCCATTTAAAGCCTATTTTTGAAGTTATCGCTCTTTTATTTTCCGTAAAAGAAAATAAATACAAGCAAATAGGATTTAAAAAATGCAGTTAAAAAATAATCTTAAAGTCTATATTACGACTCTTTTTTGCTTGATTTTTTTTACCTTAACCACGCTATTGATCAGCATTAATTATCAAAACAGTAAAAAACTCTACTTCCAAATCGCTGAAGCGCGCTCTTTGCAATACGCCAAACAGATTGAATTGGCCTACCAGAACGCGACGGTGCCACTGGTCACTTCATTGCGCTCCTTAAGCCAGTCCTCTCTTGCGCAAAATTATTTAGCGGCAACCAGTCGGCCCATTTTAACGCTGGCGAAAGCTATCATGGCTGAGAATAAAGATGTTCTTGCTATTTCAATTGGTTACGAAAATGAAACTTCAGCATTCATCCGCACAATGAACACGGAATACATGCGAGAAAAATTTAACGCGCCCCCCAACAGCGTGTTGCAAGTCGAGCTAAATCATCTAGGCGGAAAACAAAACCGACTTTATTTCGATGAAAAACTTGCGATCATCACTAACCAAGAAAGTTCTCATCAGTACTTTCCAACCACGCGGCCTTGGTATCAAGGCGCCAAAGATGATGGCGAAATTTACACAACACCGGCCTATTTTTACAAATTCATTCAAAAAATGGGTATTTCACTAGCGAAAAAAATGAATGGAAATCATGGTGTTATTGCTATTGATATCGGCATCCAAACTCTCGAAAACTTGTTCAGTGGGTATCAAATAACCAAAAATAATCAATTGCTTATGGTTAATGATGAAAAGGCTATCATTATGAAAAAAGGAGCAAATGATAGTGATTACAACAAGTTAAGTGAAAAAAAAGACACCATTAATTATGCTAGCGCTATCGAAAACGGCCCCTTATTGTATTTTTACCAACAAGACGTTTTTCCTACAGGCTCTTTTTCCAAAAGATTTAACGACTTAGATTGGTGGATAACAAGCACGCTAGTAAGCCAAAATGGCCAAAAAGATGTTTGGCTGATCAGTGCGATACCAGAAAATGAACTGTTGCAAGATGCGCTTGCGGCTCGTGACAAGCAAATTTTCTACACACTTTTACTTCTTTTAACCAGCATGGCGCTCATTTTATTCGCCGCAAAAAAAATCGCCGATCCGCTGCACATGTTACATATTGCAAGTCAAAGGCTGAGCAATTTAGTTTTTACTAAAATCAACATTCCAGATTCAAACATTATTGAAATTAAAGAACTCGCTAACTCGTTTAGCGTGATGTCGCAAACCATCAGCCAGTTCATCGATACGCTGCTGCAAGTTTCGCGTAACGATAACTTTAGCTCGTTGCTCGAGCAGATTGTTTTACAAAGTAAAAACATGGCTAAGGCTGATATTGCCTTAATGTGGTCTAAAAATGCCGAGCAGCAGTATGAAACCTACGCGGTGACTCCGGAAAGCCTTGAGTTATCAAAAACGTTAAGCCTTCAACATCTTGAAGATGCGCTTCCAGAACTTACTGAGATGCTAAATGCCGATCAAATTTACCCAATCTCATTAGATCCACATTCGCCCGTAAGACAAAAAATAAGCAGCGAGCAATTACCTAGCAATTTACTTTATGCGTGGCTCATTCCCATGCACGATCGTGAACAAAAATATAGCGGATGCATTTTCTTGGGCTTTAAGCGTCCACTCAATGAGCAAGAAGATGAACGGATGTATTTTATTCAAGCGTTTTTAGGTTTTGCTTCATTAATAAAAGAAAATTGGCTGCATTTACAACAGCAAAAGAAACTGTTTTCATCCTTTGTCGAGCTGATCGCGGCAGCAATTGATACCAAGTCACCTTATACTGGCGGCCACTGCCAAAGAGTGCCAGAGCTAACTTTGATGCTGGCGGAAGCAGCTCACAGCGATCAAAAATATTTTGCTGATTTTGAGCTTAACGAAAATTCGCGCGAAGCGATTTACCTGGCGGCTTGGCTGCATGATTGCGGTAAAGTGACCACGCCAGAATTCGTTGTCGATAAATCAACAAAGCTTGAAACAATTTATAACCGAATTCATGAAATTAGAACTCGTTTTGAAGTGTTAAAGCGTGACGAAGAGATCCGCTATTGGCAACGTCTTCACGAAAATGTGGAAAACGCAGAAGAGCTTACAAAAAAACTTCAGCAAAACTTACAACAACTTGATGATGATTTTGCCTTCATCGCGAAACTTAATAGCGGCGAGACAGTTGTCAAAGAGGCAGAACTTGCAAGACTAAGACAGATTGCGCAGCGAGTGTGGACCCAAACTCTCGATGACACCCAAGGCGTTTCATGGGAAGAGCTACAGCGCAAGCAAACACGCAATCAAGAGCCACTTCCTCACCAAGTTAAGTTGCTCGATGATAGCGCCGATCTAAAAATCGCTTGGGCTCCCTCTCAGTTACAGAGATGGCAAAATTGGCCGTTTTCTATGCCCATTCCCAAATTACAATATAATCGCGGAGAAGTGCACAACCTCAGCGTGGAGCGCGGCACTTTAACGCAGGAAGAGCGCTTCATGATAAATGGGCACATTGTGCAGACAATCGAGCTGCTAAATAGGCTACCTTATCCAACGCATCTAAAGCGAATTCCCGAAATTGCAGGAGGGCATCATGAGCGCCTTGACGGCAAAGGATACCCTTATGGGCTGGATAAAAGCCAACTCACCATCGACACGAGGATCATTGCACTAGCGGATGTTTTTGAAGCTCTCACAGCCGCTGATCGTCCATATAAACCAGCGAAATCATTAAGTAACTCTTTAAAAATATTAGCAAAAATGGCAAATGAGCAACATATTGACAAAGACTTATTAAAGTTATTTATCGAACAAAAAATCTATTTGCGTTATGCGCAAAGGTTTTTAGCTCAAGAGCAACAAGATGAGGTCGATGAAGAAGCACTCCTTGCCAATCTCACAGAAAGTGATAACAGCCAAGCTCAGTAAAATGTAAGCTTTATTTGGGCTAATTTTAATGAAAAACTCATTATTTGCTGAAATTTAAATCAATTAAACAGCAATACGTATTTTTACATTGACCTGGTATTGTAGCTTGCATATAGTTCGCAAACAGCATTTTTATAGTGCTACGGTGAGATGTCCGAGAGGCTGAAGGAGCACGCCTGGAAAGTGTGTATACGGCAACGTATCGAGGGTTCGAATCCCTCTCTCACCGCCATATTTATTTAATTTATCATCTGCAGTATGTACTCTTTTCTAACTCAATAAGCCTGTTAATTTTCAATTCTATTAAATTAATACATTCAAATTGTGTTCTATGGGTATCATTAAAAAAAGATATAATCCTATCCCTACCTTATCCCTTTGAAAAAATGGCTTCCAATTTATTATTGGTAATCATCTAAAGAACTTGATAACTTGAAGAAGCTTAAGAATAAAGAAAATACTCTTCTTAAAAATTTAAGAAAAGTTGAGCCTAATTATGAAATAAATCACAAAGTTATTGGCGAAAGCAGTCTATTAAAAAATGATTTTTGATTATTTCGCTTATCAGCTCTGAATTTTTTATCAACGAACCATCACCCTAACTAAATATATTATATTCCTTCGGTAAAATCTCAGCCTAAAATTAAAAATTTGGCTTGATGTTATTCACTTTGTTCCTTCTACTAAATGCAAAAATAATAGTTAAAAAAGCAATCCCAAATAAACTTTTTTCCATTGGTGAAAGAGGAGCAGTAGCAATATTGGAGCCATTAAAAGCACCGGAGCTACCACTAGTAATTAAGAATAGCCCATCATTAAAATCATTATCTGATGGATTCCTTGGTCCTCTTAGAAGATCTTCAAATCCTAAAATTACATTCCCTTTACTGCTATCTGAAAAAAACAATGCTGAATGTCTGATATAGTCATCTCTGCTGTTAATAGTGCTTCCATTACTTGACTCAGGATTTAAAAAGTCTAATCCGTAAAAAACATCGTCCCTACCTGTAAATATGCCATTAGAAACTAGATTATCTCTAGTACTAGAAATACCGGTATCTTGCCCAAGGAAAAAAGCTATTTTTGTACCTTTGCTAAGCAAACCATCTTTTATCTGAACAGTATCTCCATACAAGTTATTATTTTTTGCTTGAGAAGTGTTAGAAAAAAGAAAACCTGTAGATACGCTAGGTATAGCATTCAACTCATCTAAGCCAATAACGCCATTTCCATCTAAATCAATGTTTGATTTAGTCATACCCAAAAATGAATCGTTATTATAAGTAATGTAACCTAGAGTATTTTTGTAACCCGCAAGCGATGCCAAAAAAGTAACATAAACAGTAGAATCAGTGTTTAATGTCAGTTCAGGAGAATAATTAGCATTCAAAAAATCTGCTGAGTTTGGTTTGTTAGATTGCACTCCTTCCGTTGCAATCTGCATAAATTTACTATCAGTAGGATTATTTGTTACATTAGGTACGTCGACAACAACAGACGCCCCAGATGCCATACCAGATATGAGCATGAGAGAAAACACAACAGGCTTTAGAAAAAATTTCATATAATCACCCATGTGGTAAATTGTACATCGATAAATCCAACGTAAAATTTAATGCGATCGAATGTCTAAATTAGGTATAGCGGGAATAAACAGTTTTTCACAGCAAAAATAGATATTAATTTTTTCTTATATAACAAAGAATTACATTAATTATTTTAACGCTATTCTAATGATGAAAACATGTTATCAATTTGATATTAAACTGATTCTAAATTTAATTGATACATGAATTATAACTTTACTAATAACACATCGCCATTTTTATTAGAGTGATCTTTTTTTTATGTTAGCCGGAAGATAATGTTGCAATGAAACCGTTAATTGCCCATTTATCATTTTATTAAGCAGATCAAAGCAGTGATATGCTAATGAACGATTATCTTGCGCAATGGTATCAATGCGTATAAAAAGAGAGTCATACAAATAATGATCATCAAAACTTGCCAAATAAATTTTATTTTCCAACAAGTTATGTTCAACCATATAGCGTAAAACGCCTTCTAACAGACCGCACGATGCTGTAAATAACGCTTTTGGCGCACGCCCAAGCGTAGCGCACAATTCACCGAACATTTCATAACCAGAATTAGGATGGTAATTGCCGTGAATGATCCACTCAGACTTTAACTCAACGCCGGCTTGCTGCAAGCCTTGCACAAACCCCTGTAAGCGGTCGCGCGTCGGCGATAAACGCTGCTCACCACCAAAAAAGTAAAATTCACCGCGGTAATTTTGTGCAACAGAACTGATCAATTGCGCGGTTGATGATACGGAATCTGTGATCACTAATGGTAATTGGCTATTATCCAAATGGCGATCAAAAAGTAGGATCGGCAATTGCACCTTAAGCGCTTGATAATCAACATCATTATGCATACTTGACGCTATAACCAGCCCATCTACTTGCCTTGATATCAGATTATTCACGATCGTTGTTTCTTGCTCTGGATTTTCATCAGTACAAGAAATTAGCAGCTGCACTCCAGCTTCGCGGCAGCGCATCTCAAGCTCATGAGCAAAAACAGCAAAACCATAATTGGTGATATCTGGCACAACCAAGCCGATTGTGTCGCTGCGGGATAACGTCAAAGAGCGAGCATGAATATTGGTGTTATAACGCAGCTCTTTTGCGATCGCCTGTACCCGCTCGCACGTTTTTTGCGCCACACGCAGATCCTTGCCACGTCCATTTAAAACAAGGCTTGCGGTCGCCTTTGACACTCCCGCAAGCTCTGCCACATCATTAATCGTGATCCGTTTTACCTTTTTCACGCCAAATCCATCATGAAAAAGGCTATTCTACCATGCAAGCATGCAGCGGCCAGTATTCAAGGGCAACTTCATCGCTTCCAGTAAAAGTGATCGCTGCCGGATGCTGCGGAAAATAGCGGCTACTCATCACCCCTTCGCCGTCATTAATGAACACCTCCACGCTGGAGCTGTCGCAAAAAATGCGCAACGATTTTACCGAGCCATTCCAGTAGCGATAATGGATTTCATCATTTACCAAGCTTTTACGTGCCAAGCGGATCCCTTTTTCACTCAGCTGCAAAGTCAAAGCGCCAGAAAAATCCACTTCTAAAGCGCCGCATGGAATAATAGACAACTCCAGACGCTGCGCCGCAATTGCCGGCGCCTCATCCGCCGTACCATTCCAGCATGAACGCTGCTCTCGCAAATTTTGCAGCTCACGAGCAGGTTTTTGATACAGCTTGCCATCCACAAATGCCAGCTCGCGCACGCAGGTCATCTGATGCACCCAACCACAAGCAAGCGTTGGCTGCAGCAGCTCTTCGCCTTCAGGCACGCCCATCCAAGCGACAAGGAGCCGTCGCCCATCAGGTGCTAACTGAGTCTGCGGAGCGTAGAATTCAAAACCCGCATCCAGCTCAACAAGCGCGCCGTGCTCAAACTTGCCGGTGGCATGGTCGAATTTCCCGCTTAGCCAAGTACTTGGGTAAGTGTTAAGGAAGCGCTCAGACTCGCGCGCAAGTCCTTGCGGACAGCAGATCAGCACAAACGTACCATCGATAGCGAAAAGATCTGGGCATTCCCACATGTAGCCTGCATCATCTAACCCATTGATGCCATTACCTGCAATTTCAGAAATGAAATCCCACGCTTTGAGATTTGGCGAAGAATAGAGCAACACTTTGCCCTTTTTTTGCAGATCCTGCGCTCCCAGCACCATGTACCACACCCCGTCATGCTGCCACACTTTAGGATCGCGCACATGGCCGGTATACCCCTGCGGCAACGCAAGCACAGGGCCGCTTTTGTCAAAGCCACCCGCAGCATTTTGCACCGCTAAACACTGCCACGCAGTACGTCCGCCATCCGCAAATTTCACATTTCCGGTATAACAGAGCGTCAGTGCGCCGCCATTATCAACGGCGCAGCCAGAATAGCAGCCGTTGCGGTCGTATTCTTCCGTCGGCATCAGCGCAATCGGCTCGTGTCGCCACTGCAATAGATCGGCCGAGCTCCAGTGCCCCCAGCATTTATAAGTGTGGTCGCACGCAAATGGATTCCACTGATAAAAAAGGTGATAACGACCATCGAATGAAATAAAGCCGTTGGGATCATTCATCAGCCCCGTCACGGGCGCTAAGTGCCACTGCGGATAATGCGCATCAGCCAGCGCTTTTGGCTGACCTTGCATCACCGCGTGCAGCACGCCTTCAACAGATGCGGCGCGTATCATTGGGCACTATCCGTTTTATATTTAAGTAACAACGAGATAACAAAAGCTGAGCCAAACGCAATCACCATGCCAATCGCATAGTTAAGCAGCGAGCCGGCCTGAGCAATCGCCATACCAGGAATACCAGTCAAACCAACGGCAGTCATGTAAACTTTCATCGAAACAACCCACGCGCCCCCGAGTGCACCGCCGATAAGTGCCGCAATGAAAGGTTTTACAAAACGCATGTTGATACCAAAAATGGCCGCTTCCGTTATTCCAAGTAAAGCTGAAAGCGAGGATGGCAGCACCACCGCTTTAATTTTAGGATCCTTGGTTTTAAACCACACCGCCAAGCACGCGCCGCCCTGCGCAATGTTCGCCATCGCCCAAATGGGCAGCAAAAAGTTAACGCCGATAGCAGGATTGCCCAACAGCCCCGCTTCAACCGCATGAAAACTGTGGTGAACGCCGGTGATCACAATTACCGAATAAAGTCCGCCAAACAGCAAACCGGCCAGCCATCCTGCCTGTTCAATGGTGGTGCTGAGCACAAAAGAGATCCCGTCGCCCAGCATACGCCCAGCAGGACCGATCAGCAGCAGCGCGACAAAACCTGAAATGATCACCGTCAAAAATGGCGTCAAGATCAGATCCACCGCATCAGGGATCACGCGGCGCAGCTGCTTTTCAATAAAACTCATGAACCACACGGCCAGCAACACAGGGAAAACCGTTCCCTGATAGCCAATCATGGCAATTTCAATGCCAAAAAAGTCCATACTGTTAAAACCGCTTGCCACGCCCCACGCGTTGGTAAGCGCCGGATGGGTCAAGATCCCGCCAAGCGTTGCGCCAAGATAGGGATTGCCGCCAAATTCACGCGCGGCAGTAAAACCTATCAAAATCGGCAAAATGATGAAGGCTGCAGAGCTACACATATCAAGAATGATGTAGATGGCATTTTGCGGGTCGACCCAGCCGTAGGTCTTGACCATGCCAAGCAAGCCCATCAGCAAGCCAGAAGCTACAATTGCGGGAATTATCGGCACAAAAATGTTAGAGAGCAGACGCGCAACTCGCTGAAAAACGTTGAGTTTACGCGCAGCAATGTCCGCCGCTTCTGATTTATCCGACGCGCTGATCCCAGCCGCCTTAATAAAAGCTGCGTGTACCTTGTTGACGGTGCCGGTGCCAAAAATGATCTGCACTTGGCCAGCGTTAAAAAAGCAACCTTTAACGCCTTCAACGTCATTGAGCGCATTTTGATCGGCAAGCGCATCATCGACCAAAACCAAGCGCAAACGCGTCGCACAATGCGCTGCACTGGCGATATTTTCTTTTCCACCCAGCAGCGGCAAAAGCGTCTGGGCAATTTTTTCAAAATCCATCGTCCTCTCCAACCTCGGCGCTATTTTTCACATAACGCAATAAATTCATTGTGTTACAAACTGACAGCTCAGTCTGCCAACAGCCTTTCTTGCAAATCGTTAAAATAAGGCAGCGCAGTCATCGCCCCTTTTGCTTGAGTCGCCAGCGCGCCGCATGTTTGCGCAATGGCAATGATTGACGAAAGCTCGCTGTCACTTTTCACAATTTCGTGACTCGACAAGCCAAACAATAAACCTGCAACAAAAGCATCTCCTGCGCCAGTGGTGTCGACGCTGACCACAGGTTTTACAGGGTAATGCGTTGTTTTTCCGTCTTTATGTACCAAAACGCCGTGTTTACCTTGCGTGATCAAAAGAAGATCAAAAGTATAACGTTTAGTCAGGCTTTCAATTCCTAACGAGGGATCAGTTTCACCACTGATAAAGGCAAGCTCTTCTTCGGATAATTTCACAACGTCCGATAATTGCAGCGCCCGCGCTAAGCACGCTTGAAGCTCGGCATCATCGCGCCACAGATCGGCACGAATGTTTGGGTCGAAGCTGACCTTGCCGCCGGCCTGACGAATGTTTTGCATGGCCAAAAAAGTCGTCCCGCGGCTTGGCTCAGCGCTTAGCGCAATTGAGCAGACATGCAGCCATTCACCTGACGAAAAATTTGGCAGATCAGAAGGTTGCAAAAAGAGATCGGCGCTTGGCCTCACCATAAACGTAAATGAGCGCTCGCCTTCATCATTAAGATCAACGACAACAGTTGAAGTGCGATGATCTTCATCTAAAAGCATGTGTTTTGTATTAACTTGCTCTTTTTCTAGCGTTTTTTGCATAAAATGGCCAAAAGGATCGTTACCTACGCGCCCAATAAAAGCGCTGTCGCCGCCAAGCCGCGCCACGCCAACCGCAACATTAGCGGGAGCGCCGCCGGGGCACTGCAGTAAACACCCGCCATCTTCGGGCAATAAATCGACAACTGCGTCACCAAGTACCCAAATTTTTGCTTTCATTTTCACTCCGTTATCCTCATGCCAGCCACCTAAACCGGTTTAGCAACTGATCCTAAAAATTTCACACACGCATCACAACTAAAAGCGCGGCCTTAACCTTAGCCATTTCCATGGGACTGTTAATTTTTAAAAAGGGAGAACATCACAAACTACGCTGCATTTTAATCTGATGTATTCAAAAGAGAAATAAAAAAGCGACAAACATGACGGCTCTTTTCACAATTTTTATAGCGTAAGGATACTTGGATCGCTAAATTTTGCCCGCAAAAACGCGCCGCTTAGCGCAAAAGTCATGGGAAAATAGCAAAACTGGCGCAGGTAAGGCTCTTAGAAAAAATCAATTTAATCAATTAGATACGCAAGAAATAGTAAAAAACACGTGCAGCTGGTTGATGATTTGGCATGGCGCCAATGGTATTCTAGTCACCATTTTATTTTAAAGTGATACGTACTGTATTGCTGTTTTACTTTTTTAAAAGGAAGCCGCTATGCCATCAATTTTAGAAGCACAATGTCCCAAATGTGGCAAAATTGCTCGCGCAGATCTCAATGCAATTGAAAAAGAATTTGGCTTTCGCAATGTAAATGGAAAACGCATCGTACAATCACATTGCCGCGATTGCCGAAGCACCAGCCAAAAACGTAAAAATAGCGCCGCAGAAAAGGAGTAGGAAAATTGAGCAGTTGCAGCGCCGAATGTGACTTACAGCGCTGCACTAAAAAAGGGTTTACATCGCGTCCAGCAACTTTTTAGCCTGACTAGCACTGGTCGAATCAGGGAACTGCTTAATCACTTGACCAAAATATTTTTTCGCGTTAAGAGGATCTTTTTGCTTTGTCGCAATGATCCCAAGTTTAACAAGTGCCTCAGCTCGTTTATTTGAATCTTTATAATCAAGAACTTTAGCAAAATGTTTTTTCGACTCATCCAACTCTTCTTTTCCTAAATAGAGCTGGCCTAACCAATAATACGCGTTGGGTGCGTAACTGGATTTAGGGTATTTAGCCAAAAAACCATCGAACGCTTGGATGGCGCCGGCGTAATTTTTCTTCTTTAAAATCAAATCAACCGCCGCTTCGTACAGCGCACTTTCAGAATCGTTAGCCACAATTTTTACATCATTTTTATTAGCCGCTGGCGACGATTTTGCAGAGTCATTTTTTGCTTGCTTTAACGCATCAATTTCGTTGTAAAGATCGCGCTGTCTGTTTTGCAACTGCTGCACAAGATGATTGTTTTGCTCAACAATTCCACGCAATTCATCAAGCTCGCGCTCCATTTCTGCAAGCTGCTGCTGCTGATAAACTTGCACCTGCGTGCGCGCATCAAGCAGACGCTCTAGTCGTTGGATCTCAGAGGAATTACCACGAATGGAGGTCACTGGAGCTGGCGCAGCAGCCACTTGGGCTGCCGCGCTTACCAGTAACACTAGCGAAAAAAATCGGGATAGGTTACTGTTATTTATCATTCATTACTTCTCGTTTAGTAAACTAACACCGCACGACGGTTTTGCTGATACTCATGCTCAGTGTGGCCAAGCACAAGCGGACGCTCTTCGCCATAGCTCACGATAGAAAGCTGAGACATTGGAACGCCTTGCGCTTGCAAAAACATCTGTACAGCTTTTGCACGACGCTCGCCAAGAGCAATGTTATATTCTGGCGTGCCGCGCTCATCAGCATGGCCTTCGATGGTTACATGAACGTCTGGGTTAGTACGAAGGAATGCAGCATGTGCGCCTAGCATTTCTTTGAATTGGCCCTTGATTTCTGAATCATCAAAAGTAAAGAAAACTGTTTGAGATTGACGTAGCTCATTGTTACGGATCTCTTCTGGAGTAAGCGTTGGCGCAACCGGTGCAACTGGCTCTACAACTGTGCCGCCATTAGTTTCGTACTCATCCATTTCCGTAGACTTGTTTGAACTACATGCCGCCAATGTAAACAAAGGCAATGCAACAGCTAAACCTTTTAGTACTTTGTTAAATCGCATTTTAATTTCCTCGTGCAACTATTATTGAAACGGGGACCACGCAGGTGCTCTCACTCTTCCTTGAGTAACGGGCAAGCGAGCCTTAAAGCGTCCATCAATAGACACTAAAGAAAGCACATTGCTATTACCATAGACAGAGCTGTAGATTACCATGCTACCATTAGGGGCTAGGCTTGGAGACTCATCCAACGTTGTATTCGTTAGGATTTCCACTGTACCCAATTGCAGATCTTGCTTTGCAATATTGTAGCCAGAATCAGATTGGTGGACCATGATCAGATGTTTGCCATCTGGCGTTAGTTGGCCCCCCAAGTTTTGGCTGCCCTGCCACGTGAGCCGGTTAACGGCAAAATCACCTTTTAAATCTACTCGATAAATTTGAGGTTTGCCACCCCGATCGGACGTAAATATCAGTGAGTTACCGCTTGGATCCCAGAATGGTTCGGTATTATTGGATCGACCTTGAGTAATTTGCTTCCAGTTTTTTGTTTTTAAATCAAGGAGATACAAGTGAAGACTGCCAGATTTTGACAAAACAAGAGCTAGCTTGCTGCCATCTGGAGAAAATTGGGGCGATCCATTATGACGAGGAAATGATGAAATAAGTTCCCTTTTGCCCGTATAAATGTTCATGATGAAGACTTGCGCCTGCCCATTTTCAAAGCTCACATACGCCAGTTGCTCACCATCAGGTGACCACGCTGGAGACATTAGAGGCTGACTTGAGTTAAGCACGGTGCGCTCGTTGTAACCATCATAATCAGCAATGCGCAGCTGATAACGGTATTTCGCCTTATCATCAATAACCACATACGCGATGCGGGTTAAAAATGCACCCTTTTCACCCATAAGCGCTTGATAAATAAGATCTGAAATGCGATGCGCGTAAGGACGCACTTGCTCGGCTGTCACCGTTTTTTGATGATTAAGCAAAATCGGCAGCTCAGCAGCCGGACGATCTTGCGCATTAGCACGCACCATATCGATAAGCTGATAGCGGATCAAATATCCGCCGCCCTCCGCCTGCGAGATCGTACCGGTCACCAGCGCGTCAACGCCCGCCGCAGACCACTTGGCAAAATCGACCTCATCGTAATGTGAAGGCTGCTCTGGCAACTTCTCCATCGCGAGCGGCGAAAATTTGCCTGAGCGCTGCAGATCAGAAGCCACCACTTTGGCCACTTCCGCGGGTGGCTTGCCTGCTCCTTGCCATTTAAAAGGGACAATCGCGATAGAACGAGCCGAATTTACCCCTTCAGTGATGTACAGCTCTAGCGCCGCATATGCGTAGCCTGTACTTACAATCCATAAAAATGCAGCAAAAAGACTGCGTGCTATTACCATTGCTTACCTCGTTTACAATTGAAAATTGAGATTAATATTTCTCAATTTTTCCACTACCTCAGATCCCGATGGCATTGGAAATTTATTGATGCTAACTACGCTGGCTTTCGCAGAGCGGCAAAGCACTGGATCGCCAGATAGCGCAGTCACACTAAGCACAAGCCCATCTGGTGCCAAACGTAAGTTTAGCCGGCACCCTTTACTTTGCATCGATGAGTCAACCAACCATTTTTGCTGGATCATCACTACATAGCGGTTGGACCACTGTGAAACCTCATCAGCTACGTATTTAGCTCGAGCCGAGGATAGCTGCTCCGTTTCCGACTCGAGTTCGCTAAAAAGCTCGTTAAGTGCAGCCTCTCTCTCTGCTTTTTGCTGTTGTGCTCTGGCCGCTTCTAACTCTGCAGCTTTGCGTTTTTCTTCAGCCTCGCGCGTCGCAGCTTGCGCTTGACGCTGCGCTTCTAGCTGCTTTTCTTGCTCGAGTTTGGCTAATTGAGCTTGCTCTTGAGCGAGGCGCACCGCTTCTTCAGCCTTGAGCTTTTCCTCTCTGGCCTTTTCTTGTTGCTTAGCAAGCAGCAATTTCTTCTCTTCTGCTTCCTTCGCTTTTTTCTCCGCTTCACGCGCACGCTTTTCAGCTAACAGCTTTTGCTTTTGCAGATCACGCAGGCGCTGCTCCTCTTGCTCGCGCTGACGTTCGATCTGCTGCGCTTTTTGCTCAAGCTTACGCAGCCTGTCGGCCTCTTGCTGCTTGGCAAGCGCCTGTTGATCGCGAATTTTCTTCGCCTGAGCGCTGACTAGCGCGGGATCAATCACGGTCGCCTGAATACTTTGTCCTGCAGCTTTAGGCTGCGTGGGCGTTTTTAAGGACTCAAAATCAGCTCCCCACAACATGCCCACAATCAAAATCCCATGCAGCAACAATGACAAAGTGATGGCCCAAAAATAACCACCGTTCGCTTTTTTTTTCATAAGAAGTTATCTCACGATCCAAGTGGTTGCGTCATAAGACCTACCGAACCCACTCCGGCTTGACTTAACGTATCAAGCACTAAAATGATCTCCGAATAAGGCACTCGCCCATCTCCGCCAACCAATACTGAAGATTTGGGATTAACCAAAAGCTCTGCTTTCACAAACAACAAGATATCATTCATGGAAAGCCCACGTTTCATCTCGCCATTATTAACGCTTAAGCCCAAATTGCCGCTTGCATCCATTTCGACAATGATAAAAGAGCTAGGATCGGCGTCTTTAGCCAGCTCTGCGGCGGTTTTTGCCGTCGTCGTTTGCGGCAACTCAACATCGACCCCCTGCGTAACAAAAGGTGCTGTCACCATAAAAATGATCAATAGCACCAACATCACATCAATATAAGGAACCACATTGATTTCGGCGGCCATTTTGCGACGTTTGCGATGATAGGCCATCCGCTACTCCTTACCTACCGCAAAAGCTTGGCGATGCAACACACTAGAAAATTCATCCATGAAATTCACATAGGTGTTTTCTATCAGGTTAACTTTAGAACTAAAACGGTTGTAAGCCATTACTGCGGGGATCGCAGCAAACAGACCCATCGCCGTTGCAACTAACGCTTCGGCAATACCTGGCGCGACCATCGCAAGCGTTGCTTGCTTCACAGCGCCCAGCGCAACAAACGCATGCATGATCCCCCAAACGGTGCCGAAAAGGCCAATGTAAGGGCTAATAGAACCTACTGTTGCCAAAAAGTTAAGACTTTTTTCAAGTTCCGTTACTTCTTTGGAAAGAACCACGCGCATTTTGCGGTAAGTGCCTTCCATGATAGCTTCTGGCATCTTGTCGTTGCTGCGGTGCAGACGCGCAAACTCTTTAAATCCGGTGTAGAAAATCAACTCACTGCCCGTTAAGTCATCTTGCTTGCCTTTCATCTCTTGAAATAGCGTAGAAAGATCCATACCAGACCAAAATCTGTCTTCAAAATAATCAGACTGTTTTTTAGCAACCGACAAGACCCGCGAACGTTTCAAAATCATTGCCCATGAAATAACTGACATCGTCATTAGCATTAACATCACAGCTTTAACCAGTAGGCTTGCCTGTAAAAACAGGTCAAGAATTGAAAGCTCAGCGTTCACGTAAGATCTCCGATTTTATAAATGGTGGAATGGCGATAGGTTTCATTTGCTGTGTATTAATACAGGCGATTTTGACATCCGCCTTGCAAATCACCGCGCCAGAATTTGCAACAAGAAGCTGCGAAAAGGTCATACTTGCAGTGCGAAGTTCGCTAATGTGCGAATTCACAACTAAATGATCATCTAAAGTTGCGCCTTGCAAAAAATCGATCTTCATGTGACGAACGACAAATGCAGTCTGCTCTGCAAGCAATATTTTTTGGGTTATCCCCAGCGAACGCAAAAACTCAGTCCGAGCCCGTTCAAAATATTTCAAATAATTAGCATGGTAAACTAACCCGCCAATATCTGTATCTTCATAATAAATTGTGACCGGCCACTGAAAAGCCGTTTCTATTTGCATATATTTGTCCAATAGACCTAAAAGCAGTTTCACAGCTACTATAACCGAGATGCCGCTTTCAATAAATGACAATACTGCGAGTTAACTATCTAAATTAAAAGGAAAAATAAAGTATGACCGCCTTCAAATTATTAAAAAAAAGCGACAGTCAAACTGCCGCTTCTTATATTACTTTCTTATTTTACTGATCTTGTTCCATTGTCTTGCTATTTTCTAACCATAACGCATGGATAATTGAAAAGAAGCAAGCCAGTAATACCCCAAGAAACCAAACGAAATACCACATCAACGTGCTCCTTTAATAAAGATTATTTTTGTTGTCTTCAATAAATTTACTATCTAGACGGCCAAACATCTTATAGTAGCTCCACGCGGTGTAACTCAACACGATCGGCACCATCACAATGGCAACATTCGTCATGATGCTAAGAGTGAACTCGCTTGAAGTCGTATCCCATAGCGTGAGGCTGTGGTTAGGGTTTAGACTCGACGGCAGCACAAACGGGAACATGGCAAATCCAGCGGTCAAAATGATCCCTGCCATCGCAAGGCTTGAGCAAACAAAGGCTAACGCAGGACGCTCAAAATGCGAGAAACGTGCGCTTGCCGCAAGCATGCCCGCGCCAAGTAGCGGCGCTAAAAACAAGAGCGGGTACTGCAAGAAATTATTGAACCACGCCCCGCCTTCACGTGCGACCTCTTTGTTGAGCGGATCGCTTGGCGCATTGCTGGCCACTTCTGAAACAAGCACAAAGCCGTCTAAGAAAATAACCCAAATACCCGCAAGCACGAACAGCACCGCCGTCGCGGCTGCCGATCTTTTTCCAACCAAGGTCGCGCGCTCGCGCACATCCGCGGTGGTTTTCATCTGCAGGTAAGTTGCGCCTTGCGTCACCAACATGCCAACGCTGATCAAGCCACACAGAATGCCAAACGGATTAAGCAGTCCAAATAAATTACCGTGGTAAGTGGGGCTGAGCATCTCGCTAAAGTTAAAAGGCACGCCTTGCAGCAAGTTGCCAAAAGCGACGCCAAACACTAATGCCGGCACAAAACTGCCGATGAAAATTCCCATGTCCCACATGGTACGCCAACGTGGACTTTCCAGCTTTGAGCGATAGTCAAAGCCAATCGGGCGAAACCAAAGCGCCGCCAGCGTCAAAATCATCGCGCCATAAAAGCCCGAGAATGAGACCGCGTAAGCCAAAGGCCACGCTGCAAAGAGCGCGCCGCCCGCAGTGATCAGCCAAACTTGGTTACCGTCCCAATGTGGAGCGATAGAATTTATCATCACACGCCTTTCGCTGTCGGTCTTGCCAATGAAAGGCAGCAGCATGCCAACTCCCATGTCAAAACCGTCGGTGATGGCAAAGCCTATCAGCAGCACGCCAATTAACAGCCACCAAATTAGGCGCAGCGTTTCATAATCAAACATGACCCTCTCCTTTACGCATTGGCAGGTTGATGAGGAAGAGACTGAGCTTGCTCAAAGTGATAACGCCCTGTTTTTAAACTGCTTGGGCCAAGTCGAGCGAATTTAAGCATCAAGTAAACTTCCACGATCAAAAACAGAGTATAAAGCGTAACCACAAGCCCGATCGTCATCAAAATATCGTTCGCGGTTAGGTTGGAGGCGGCGATATTGACCGGCAATATCTCACCCACAGCCCAAGGCTGACGACCATACTCTGCAATAAACCAGCCGGCTTCAACTGCAATCCAAGGGAGCGGCATCGCCCACAGTGACGCTTTTAATAGCCACGGTTTTTCACAAATTTTTTGCTTGTAAGTTTGATAGAAGGCCATACCAAAGAGCGCCAACATCGCCACACCACAGCCGACCATGATCCTAAATGACCAAAACAGTGGCGCAACTTGCGGAATGGTGTCCTTCGCCGCTTGCTTGATCTGCGCTTCAGTTGCATCGACAACCTTGTCAGTCTGCGCTTTTAGCAGCAAGCCATATCCAAGATCTTGTTTTAGAACAGAAAACTTCTCGATATTTTCGGTAGTTCGCTCGCCAGCACGCAGCTTTTCGAGCAGCGCGTAAGCTTGAATACCATTGCGGATCCGTTTTTCGTTCATGTCGACCAGATCGCGCAGCCCAAGAATTTGTTCATCAAACGAGCGCGTCGCAATCAAACCAAGCACATAAGGGATCTTGATGGCGTAATCGGTCGTCATGGCCTCTTGATTTGGGATCCCAAACAAGGTGAATGCCGCAGGCGCAGGCTGGGTATGCCACTCAGACTCAATTGCCGCAAGCTTAACTTGCTGCACTTCGCCCAGCTCATAACCAGATTCGTCGCCAAGCACGATAGTTGACAAAATGCCCGCTAAACCAAACGACGCCGCAATCGCAAACGAACGCTTAGCAAACGCGATATCGCGCCCTTTCAGCAGATAGTAAGCGCTGATCCCAAGCACAAAAATCGCGCCCGTGGTGTAGCCTGAGGCAACGGTGTGGACAAATTTCACCTGCGCAACGGGGTTTAGCACCACGTCAGCAAAACTTGTCATCTCCATGCGCATGGTTTCAAAATTGAACTCGGCACCGATAGGGTTTTGCATCCAGCCATTGGCGACCAAAATCCACAACGCAGAAAAATTTGAGCCAAGCGCAGTCAGCCAAGTCACCACCAAATGTTGATTTTTGGATAGGCGATCCCAACCAAAAAAGAACAATCCAACTAAAGTTGACTCTAAAAAGAAAGCCACCAAAGCTTCGATAGCCAGCGGCGCGCCAAAAATATCACCCACATAATGCGAGTAATAAGACCAGTTTGTGCCAAATTGGAACTCCATGGTCAGGCCGGTCGCAACACCGAGGGCAAAATTAATGCCGAACAATTTTCCCCAAAATTTGGTCATATCTTTATAAACTTGCTTGTCGGTGATCACATACAGTGACTCCATGATCGCAAGTAAAAAAGCAAGTCCAAGAGTGAGCGGAACAAACAAAAAGTGATACATCGCGGTCAGCGCAAATTGCAACCGCGACAGCTCAACAACGTCAGTAAGCATGTTAACTCCTTCTACGCTACAAAATTTTATTCTGCTCAAAGATATCTTACAAAATACCAAGCTTGGCTTTTTGAGTTAGTGCAGAATCACGCAACAAAAAAGATCCGTAGCTGCACGGCTTAAGTGCAAGCTTGTGATCCTTGGTGCAAGTAGGGTGCTAGTGGCCAAGTTACAATAAAAACATACTGTTGATATCGCCAAAAGCGCACAGGCTTACCTTTATAATAATCAAAAAAATGCTTATACGTTGATTTTCATCAAAAGAACTGCTTTTTTTGAAATATTAAAAGCTTGACTCATGCCTACGCGCAATATTGTAAATTGTCATGAAACAAAGACCAGAACTTTAAAAGCTAAAAGGTGGGAAAATAGTGTAGGAGAATATATTTTCTTACAAAATAACAAGTAGCGCACAAAATGCGCGCCACCGTTGAACATTTTTGCGCCTTAAAATGGCATTTTAAAGCCGCCTGGCAACTGTAAACCGCCAGTGACCGCAGCCATTTTCTCTTTTTGCGCGTCGGCAATGCGGCGCACCGCGTCATTAAAGGCCGCAGCGATGAGATCTTCTAGCATCTCTTTGTCATCGCCCATCAAAGAAGGGTCGATTTCAACACGGCGCACATTGTGGTTGCCGGTAACCCAGACTTTAACCATGCCGGCGCCCGACTCGCCCATCATCTCCATATTGGCAATTTCATCTTGAGCTTGCTGCATGCGCTCTTGCATCTGCTGCGCCTGCTTCATCAAATTACCCATTCCACCTTTACCAAACATAATATTTCTCGCTTTTCATACAGTTAAAGAGGACGAATGCTCGCTTCATCAATAGCGGCGCCAAAACGTTGCTGCGCCAAAATGACAAAAGGATCCGTGTGCAAACTCTGTTTTGCCTGCGCAAGTTTATCGGCATAAATTTTGTCACGCCACTCCAGCGGCGTCACGCCGTGCGTATCATTAATTTCGATCTGTAATACAACACAAGCCGCCAAATGCTCGCTCAGCGCCTGCGTTAATGTCTTGATATTAGAAGGCGTTTGCAGATGCGCCTGCGAGGTACGCAAATAGAGGCGCACCGTTTCACCCTCGCGCTCCATCGCGGCATTTAGCACCAGCTGCTTGAGCAGTTTAGGAATTGGCAGCTGCGCGACGCTGCGACTCCAGCTATCTTGCTCGCACGCCTCAAGCTCAAGCTGGCTTTGCATTTCTGGCGTGCGTTCATTTTGCAGTGTCGATTTTATTTGTGCCGGCGAAAGCGCGCATTCTGTTTGCTCAGGAGCCGAGCTTGCTTGCCAGCGATAATCGTGATCATAAAAGGCGCTTTCCGCATCGCTGTGATTTTCTAATTCATCTTGCTCGTCGTGTTCGTCTAGCTCTTCATAGGCCTGCGCTTTTGCGGCGGCCTGTACCGCGCTGCTTTGAGCGGGGCTAGAAACATTCTCTTGAGCATCCTCACTTTGTTTGAGCGGCTCTTGCGCAAGATAGTAATCGTCATGCTCTAGCTCACTCTCGGCGCTGTCGTAGTCGGCATAAGCCTGCAACGCGGCAGGATCAACAGCGCTTGGTTGCGGCGCGGGGGCTCGCGGCACGCTTTGAGCAACGCTTGATTTTTCTTGATTGAGCGCGATATTTTGCGAAGGCGCTTTCCCTTCTGTGGGCGCTTCTGTGGGCTTTGGCAGCGACTCAAGCTGCTCGACACGTTGCTGCATCAAGGCGCGCAGCTGCTGCAGCTTCTTGCGCGCACTAAGCAGCCCTTCAATCGCATCATCCGTGAGCATTTGCTGCTCAGCTTCAGTGCGCGCTCCTGATATTTCTTGCGTTAGTATCGGCGAAGCGGCCGTGTGTTCACTTTGTGCAAGCGGCTGGCTTTCTGGCGACGGTTTTTCTTCTTCGGCAACTTGCTGCGATTGCGGCGGCAACAATTGTGTTGACTCTTGCGACGCTACAGGTGCGGATACAGCAGGAGCATCTGTCGCTTGTGGACTTTGCAAAACCGCTTCGCTTACCTGCGGCACTGACTCCGGCGTTGGTGTTGGCGTTACAGGTTTTGGCGCTGCTGACGACGTTAACGCAGAGGCCGGCGCAAGCGGTGTACTGTCATCGCGCTCTGCCTTTTTTGGCGGCGCAGACATCGATTGCTCGCTTGGCTGTAAAGGGATCTCTTGCTTAGCTTCGCTTACCTGCGGTGCAACGGGCGCGGCAGGCTTTGGCGGCTCTTTTTGTTGTAACTGCGCTTTTAGCGCCGTCAAATTTTTGGCAGCGACGGCATGCGTTGACGCGGGCATCGATACTGGCGACGTCGCACAAAGCGCGCTGCTATTACCCGCGATCGCATGATCATGGGCTAACGGCGCAAGTGAAATCGGCGAGATCTCTTCGGGTCGAAATGCCAGCATTCTCAGCAAAGTCATCTCAACGCCCGAGCGGCCATCGGGAGCAAACGGCAGATCTTGTCGTCCCTGCAGCACAATTTGGTAAAACAGCTGCACTTCTTGCGCGCTAAACTGTCCACTTAAGTGGGCAATTTTAGGGGAGCTCGGATCAGCAGCATATTCAGGACCGAGCAGTTGCGCCACAGCAAGCTGATGCAACTGCGCCGCCATATCGCTTAACAGTCTGTCCCACTCGACGCCGCTGCTGGCCAGCTCCTGCACCGCCTGCATTAGCTGCGGCGCGCTATCAGCGGCTAAAGCCTCTAAAAGGCGCAGCACAAAATCGCTATTTAAAATTCCCAGCATGCTGGCGACGCCACTTTCGCGCACGCTACCCGCGCCTTGCGCAATCGCTTGATCGGTCAGCGATAACGCATCGCGCATACTGCCACTTGCCGCTTTTGCGAGCAACCTCAAAGCCGGCGCGTCAAAGGGAAGCGCCTCTTGGGTCAAAATGTGCGTAAGCTTGTTTTCTATTTGCGACACATCTAAGTGTTTCAGATGCAGCTGCAAGCAGCGAGAAAGCACCGTGACCGGTAATTTTTGCGGATCGGTCGTAGCGAGAATAAATTTCACATGCTCGGGCGGCTCTTCGAGCGTTTTGAGCAGCGCGTTAAAGCTGTGACGCGATAGCATGTGCACTTCGTCAATCAAATAGACTTTAAAGCGGCCGCGTGCCGGCTTGTACTGCACGTTATCAAGCAGCTCGCGCGTGTCTTCAACTTTAGTGCGCGACGCCGCGTCGATCTCTAACAGATCGACGAAGCTGCCGCGCGCGATCTCTTGACAAGTCGCACAAGTGCCGCAGGGGGTTGCGACGATCCCTTGCTCACAATTAAGCCCTTTGGCGAAAATGCGCGCGATGGTCGTTTTGCCTACACCGCGCGTGCCGCTTAAAAGGTAGGCGTGATGCAAGCGCTGCTGTGACAAAGCATTGCTAAGCGCCATCAACACATGTTCTTGCCCTAATACATCAGAAAATTGGTTCGGGCGCCATTTTCTGGCTAACACTTGATAGCTCATCACACTCCACTTATTTTGAGACAAGGATCATCGCCCTTTTTGCTACTTTTAGCCAAAAGTGCACTTAAGCCGATTTTAATGTCGTTTCGATGGTTCTTTTTTATTAATGACCGGCAAATTCGCACAGACAAAAAACTGCAATACCGTTATCTTCTAAACGGCGCTGGCCGCCGATGTCGGGCAAATTGATCACAAAACCTGCATGCGTCGCTTCGCCACCTAAACGGCGAATGAGCTTTGCGGTTGCTTCAATGGTGCCTCCGGTTGCCAAAAGATCGTCAATCATCAATACCTTATCGCCGCTAACAATCGCATCAGCGTGAATTTCTAATGTATCGTGGCCGTATTCAAGCTCGTAGCTTTCACTCAGCACCGCGCGCGGCAATTTGCCAGGCTTGCGCACAGGGACAAACGGCAGCTTAAGTGCTAGCGCAAGCGGCGCGCCAAAGAAAAAGCCGCGTGATTCGGTGCCGACAACTTTCGTAAACCCTTGATTTTTATACTTTTCAGCAAAACTATCGATGGTCGCCTGATAGGCCTGCGGCACTTCAAGCAAGCTTGTCACGTCGCGAAAGAGGATGCCAGGTTTTGGGTGATCGGGAATGGTTTTAATACTGTTTTTAATAAGAGCGTTCTGATCGTGATTCATGCTTTAACTGGACTTTAAAAATCAGCGAGGCTTTGTGCTCGCAGCTAAACAAAGCCTTCATAGTAAATAGTTTCCGCATTAGGAGCAATGGTTAAAATTTTTGTGCAGCGATCCACTCCATAAATGCTTTTTTTTCATCCGCGTTCGCTTTGAGATACCAACTTTTTAGTGCGGCCAATGTTTGATTTTCTGGCGCAGTCGCGGCTAATGCGGGCACCGGTAGCGCGGCTGTTTTAGCGGCGATTGGCAAATTGAGGTCAGCTTTTGGCGTGGTCTGCTGCTCATTGTAAAGCTTCACCACTTTTTCGATATCATTGAGCGAACCAAGGCCAGAGCCGGTCAGCATTGTCGCCACAATTGTGCTCTCTTGCGCGCTGACTTTATCGCGTAGCTGCCATTTCGGCGCGCGAAAAAACGCATTTGCGTGCGAATAGGTGCGAAGCAGTGGCACAGAAATCAACATGTCGCGATTTGGCATTTCAAGCTCAAAAATGTATGGCTTTGATGTAAAAAGGGTATTTCGCGAGCCGTCGCGCACGGTTTGATCAAAGCGCACCACCAGCTGATGCAAGCCTGCCTCAAGCGCGACGCTTTGCCTTTGGGCAAGCTCTATTTTTTTACCATTCACCACCAACAGCTCCACGCCATTCTCGGCAAACAGCCTTGCGCTCGAAGCAGAATTGACCCACAGCAAACTTAACATGCAGCACAGCAATAAATTACGCATCACTTTTCACCTCCGACATTGCGCAAACAAAAAGCCGCCTCGCGGCGGCTTTAACAACAGTAATTTCAAACAGTTGTTTAAAATTAGAATGTTGCTTCCATTCCTAGCACGTAGCCAAGATCGCGGTTACGTGGAGTAGTGCCTTGTGGCAATACGTCTACGCCGTTCTCTTCGTAATCAGAGATACCGATTTCCGCGTACAGTTTAACGTTCTTATGAATTTTATAAGTCACGTTACCGTATAGGTCATTACTTTCGATCTTCTTGTACAGACCAGAAGCGTTACTGATTGCTTGGTCGTAACCGATAGCAAAGTAAGTGCGCTCGCCAGCTTTATAACCAGCAGAGATCTGCCATGTGTTCACGTCATTGTGACCAGCAGGTAAACCAGATGCTTTGTAGTCAACATTGCCGTAAGAAGCAGCGATATCAAAATTACCCATTACGTAGTTTGCTTCTAGGTTAAAGCCTGTAACGTCCTGTACTAGCACACCTCGAGGAGCGTACTTAGCAGTCTCTAGGTTATTAGCACTGTAGAAGTAAACGCGTGAATCAAAGTTACCAGCACGGAAACCTAGACGGCCATCAAAAATAGCAGCGTTATCAACCTTAGTTAACTTGCTTAGGATGGTGTCATTAACAGGATTATCTGCATCATCAATACCAGTTGTTTTCGTAGTATTGTTGTCAAACGCTACGCTGAACGCGCCGTAGAACATGCCGCCGTTATCATAAACGTATTTAACAGACTTGTTCGCTTGCGTTTGGATGAAATCGCACTGCTCTTGGCCTAGCTCGTAATCTTTAGCGTTACCAGCATCATCAGAAACTAGCAATTGACGACCGAAAGTGATACGGCCTAAGCTGCCTTCAAAACCAACATACAACTCTTCGTCGGTTAAACCGCCAAGATCGTTGTCGTCATCTTCAAAGTTGAACTTCATGCCCGTAACGACGTTAAGATTATCTGCAACTTTTGTTGAAGTTTTGATTGCAACTTCAGCATCATCGATGCGAATGTAGCTATCTTTTGTCGGGTCATAAGATTTGAAGTACTGAACTTCAGCTGCGCCAGACATGTCTACAGTTGTAGTATCTGAACTGTATAGATTGATGCTAGCGTTCGCAGTTCCAGCAACCAGCGCAGCTGGCACTGCCAAAGCGAGGATAGTTTTTTTCATAATTAAACCACTGCCTTTTCTTAATTGACAAGATTCCTGTTGCGAAATCCTTTTTTTAATGGTTGCACTCGCCACAGCGTTAATCTTAACGACAAGCACGTCAACTCTCACCGCTTAGATTGCAGAGAAATTTAATCTATGTCAATTAAAAAAGCACAGGCTAAAAAACAAAAAAACATATCTATACAAAGAGATAGACACAGCGCAAATTTCTGTGCAAAAAAAAACACTATCACTATGCACGGGAATTAATAAAAGGTGCAACATGCTGTGGAGTAAAATACCAAAAAAAGCAAAAAAATACAAAAAAATCGAATTTAATTTTGCGTTATTATAAATAAGCAAAATTAAGCACTAAGTCAATTTTATTATAACTTTCTTGCTGATTTTTAATCGTCTGGAAACGCCTCGCATTTTTTGCGCGACACTATTTTTGCTTTAAATTTTCCCATCAAGCAAGCCATGATATAGTAATTTTTTCCCTGATTTATCCGACTATGCCATCGCTTTTAGTTAAACAAGAAATTCAAGCTTGCTACGCCACGGTGAAAACGCAGCTGCCGCACTTTGCGCCACGAAAAGCGCAAAGTTTTTTAATTGCAGAGTTGGCGAAGACCGTCAGCGGCCGCTACCAGCCCAAACGGCGCATTCTCGTAGCAGAAGCGGGCACTGGCATTGGAAAATCATTCGCGTACCTGCTTGGCAGCATCCCTTGTGCGCTGCACGATCAAAAAAAAGTCGTGATTTCAACGGCTACCATCGCGCTGCAAGAGCAGCTCTTTCATAAGGATCTGCCGCTTTTTGCCAAAAGCTACGCCAAGCCGTTTGTTTTTATCTTGGCCAAAGGCCGCCAGCGCTACTGCTGCGCGCAAAAGTTGGCCAATGCGCTGCACGACGCCGCGCATGAGCAGACCATGCTTTTTGAATGGCAGCCCAGCCCTTATCAGCAAGCGCTGCTAAAAGAGCTGCACGACGCGCTGCAAAGTGGCCGCTGGGATGGCGATCGCGACAGCTGGCCCGACTCACTGAGCGAGCCATTGTGGCAAGCGATTGTTTCTGATCGCCACACTTGTCACCCAGGGCTTGCCCAGCATCGCAGCTGCCCGTTCAGCAAAGCGCGCGAGCAGCTCGCCAAAGCAGATGTGATCATCACCAACCACAGCTTGCTAATGGCCGATCTCGATCTTGGCGGCGGCGCGATTTTATCTGCGCCTGATCAAACCTACTACATGATAGATGAGGCGCATCACCTGCCTCACACGGCGCGCGAGCTGTGCGCGGCCAACGCTTCTCTTTTATCGAACATTACAATGCTGCACAAATTGGCACAGGCCACGCCGCGTTTTGCGCTGCTTGCGAAAATCGCCGATGGAAATCCCAAGCTATTAGACGATCTTTCTGCGGCCAATCAGCAAAGCGTTGCGCTGCTTGGCGACACTTTGACGCAGCTGCAAACTTTACCGCTCGATGGCGACGGCCAGCACCGTTTTTGCCACGGCGAGCTTCCCGAGCAGCTTGCGACACTTGCCAAAAATTTAAACAGCAGCTGCCGCCAAGTCTCTGATCTTGTTGCCAAAATGCATGGGCTACTTACTGAGCAGCTAACAAGCAATCACACAAGCCAAGCGCAAGCCGCTCTTAGCGAGTCGGCCTATTTTGTTGCGCGCTCGCAAAGCCTTGCGAAAGTGTGGCAGCTTGTCGCCGCGCCTTTAGCCAAAGACGCGCCGCCGCCGGTGCGCTGGATCAGCAAAGCAAAACAAGAAAACGAATACAGCATTCACGTCAGCACGTTTGATGTGAGCGAGCAGCTCGAAACGCAGCTTTGGTCGAAAGCCGCGGCGATTGGCCTCTTTTCGGCGACGCTGCGCAGCATGAACAGTTTTGACTTTTTTTGTGCGCAAACGGGGCTTGTGCAGGATGATGGCACGCAATTTATCGCGCTTCCCGCGCCCTTTGATCACAAGCAAAACGGCAACCTCATCATCCCGCAAAACGACTATCTGCCCGATCAGCCGCAGTTCACCCGCCATCTGCCAAAAATTTTGCGCAAATTTTTGCAAGATCAAAAAGCGACCTTGGTGCTATTTTGCTCCTATTGGCAGATGAATGAAACGGCGCAGGCGCTCGCCGAGCACTGCCAGAAAAATGGCTGGGCGCTGCACGTGCAAGGTGAAAAGTCGCGTAACGAGCTGATCAAGGCGCACATCGCGTGCTGTAAGGCTGGGCAAGTTAGCATCCTGTTTGGCACCAACAGTTTTGCCGAAGGGCTGGATCTGCAAGGCGAGCTGCTCACCAACCTCATCATCACCAAACTGCCCTTTGCGCCGCCCTCCTCCCCCATCGAGCAGGCCCACGCAGAATACATCATCCGCCATGGCGGCAATCCGTTTGCGCAGCTGACCATTCCCCAAGCGTGCAAGCAGCTCGTGCAGGCGACAGGCCGCCTCTTGCGCAGCGAGCAAGATTGCGGGCGGATCATTTTGCTGGATCGGCGCATCGTAACCAAAAGCTACGGCAGGGCTTTGCTCGCCGCTCTCCCTCCATTTACCGTCACCATTGATTGAGGCCATCGTCTATATGTTTGAATTATTTGAACCCAGCAGTTTAATTATGCTTGCAAGCATTGCTTTTATTGCAGGTTTTGTAGACGCAGTCGCGGGCGGTGGCGGCATGCTAACAGTGCCGGCGCTGCTCTCTTTTGGCCTGCCCGCACATTTAGCGCTTGGCACCAATAAACTGGCCGCCACATTTGCTAGCGCGACCGCCGCTTACACCTACTATCGCAAGAAATTGTTTTCGCCGCACTTTTGGCTGCACGCATTTTTAGCTACCTTACTTGGCGCCATCATCGGCACCCTGTTTGTCGATCAAATTCCCACCCAATGGCTGGAAAAAATTCTGCCGCTGGTGATTGTCGCAACTGCGATTTACACCTTGCTGCAGCCGCAAATTAATAATGACAGCAATGCGTTACCAGAAGGCGATCGCTATTTGAAACAAAAACAGTGGGGACAAGGCTTAGCGCTCGGTTTTTACGATGGCATGGCAGGCCCTGGCACTGGCGCATTTTGGGTCGTTATCGCAATGTCGATGTACAAACTCAACATGCTGATTGCGTCTGGGCTTGCTAAAGCGATGAATTTCACCAGCAATATCGCCTCATTAGCCACATTCATCATTTTAGGCCACGTCTATTGGCCGCTCGGCCTGCTGATGGGAGCCTGCTTAATGTGCGGCGCCTACCTTGGCGCGCGCTCGGCAATCCGTTTTGGCGCCAAATTTATCCGCCCAATTTTTATCACCGTGGTCATGGTGCTAGCTATCAAATTGGCCTATCAGGCGTGGTTTTAGTTGATGGATCTAAATGAGTTAGCGCAGAGATTGCAGCACTTTGCCAAAAAGGCGCAGCAAATCGACCTGCAGCGCGGCGTGCAACTTGCGCCGCTGTTTAGCCAAGAAAATTTTCATTGCAGGGCTAGAACTCTCACGCCTTATGTGCATGAAACGCAAAATTTGGTCAAACAGCTCGCCACACACAGCCAGTTTCACCATTCGGTGGCAAGTACTGAGCATCTCTGCCAGCGTTTATTTAATCAAATCAATTTATTACAGCGAGTTTTGCTTGCGCCAAGCATGCTCAATGCGCCAGCCAAGCCGCCGCGCAAGCGTGCCTGCACTAAAAGTTTGCGTGAAGAGATCATTCAACATCAAAAGTGGGAGCATGAGCTGCTCGCGGTGATCGATGGTGCAAGTCAGCAGCTCAAGGTTTGCCAGCCGGAAATGCAGCAGCAATGGCTGCTCTACATTGCGACCACCCGCGGGCGGCTAGAGCGCTGTCAAAACGCGCGCAAAGAATTAGAAGTCAAGATGGCAGTTTTTTTAAGAAAACAACGGGAGAAAAATGACAACAAATAGCACCCCATTAGCGGACGCCGAGGACAAAATAAAATTGGCGGTCGATCTTATCTATCTGATTGAAATTAATAATATTGATACCGAAACGGCGTTAGAAGCACTGGCGATTGTGACGCAAGATCTGAAAAAAAAGCAGCAAGCGCAGCAACCTACTCACAAGCGGGCTGATGCAGATCCATCAACCGCGTAGGTGCTGGCTTGCTTGACCAATATTCGCTAATTAGCTGTTTTCAATACCAATAATTAGCCATGGCGCGTTTGGCTCGCCAAGTTTGCGCTCTAAGTGCCACAGATCGGCAATCGCTGACTCTTCTTGCATAGTGATGTCGCGATAGCGGCCGCTAAATTGCAGGCTGATCTGCGCAACCTTATCGTCGTAGTCCGCGCGCACAATTTGTGCATCGACAAACAGCACTTCGCTTGTTTGCTGCGCAGGGCTTTTCGCGCGCTCTGCCACTAAGAAGGTGTACAGCTCAGGAGAAACGTACTCTTTGATAGTTTCGAACTGATTGTTATCCCAAGCTTTTTGCAGGATGCGGTAATGCTCGCGCGCGCCATTGACAAAGGCGTCGGCATCAAAACTTGCAGGCAAATTGTGCGGCACTTCTGGCTCGGCAGCAGCAAATCCGCCCTGCGTAAATCCTGCGCTGCTTGCTGCAGAGGTTGCTTGCGCGGCCTCAGCTGTCGCTTGCTGAGAAAATTGCGCAGCAGATGGCTGTGGCTCTTGCTGTGGTTGTGGCTGCGCAGTCGCACCGGCCGCAGCTGCAGCGTACGCTGGCGTTGCATCGGCAAAACCGCTCGCGCTGCTATTTGGCTGCGAACGCGCTCCCGTGCGCTTTTTAAACAATACAAACAGTCCTACGGCTACCGCGATAAAAGCAAGCAGACCTAGCAACGATGAGCCGCCACCTAAACCGCTAAAAAGCGCGGCAAAAAGGCCACCGGCCAACACGCCGCCAAGGATCCCGCCAAGCAAGCCCTTCTTCGAGTCGCTTTTCGGCGCCGTATTGGGCTGTGTTTGACTTTTGCTCGCGTCGTTTTGCGCGCCAGCGGGGCTCTTAGTTGGCGCAGGCGCTGTTTTAAAGCTTCTTCCCGCACTTCCGCCGCCGCCAAATTTTTTGGCATCCACGACCGGTGATGCCACCATCACCATGAAGATCAAAGAAAAAATCGAAAGAAAACGTTTCATAGCTTTTCATTACCCTATTACAAGCTTTCAAGCCAAAATTAGCTTTTCCTATCCTAGAGAGGGGCAATAAAAAGTCAAGCGGCACAACCTCAGCAGGTTACAGCTGCCCAATTTTCCATTACAATTTCCCTGTGCGAGTAATACCCATTTTTACCAGCAAGAATTCAAGCCACGCACCTGTTACAAAGCTTGCGTGATCAAAAAGCGCACCGATCAGCGTTCAAAAAGGAGCAAGGAGTCATATGTCAAGCTTTATGAGAGATACCCACAGCAAAACAATTGGTTATATTCTGTGGATCTTTGGCTTTCTAGGTGCTCACCGCTTTTATTTTGGAAAACCCGTTTCTGGCACCATCTGGCTTTTTACTTTTGGCCTGCTTGGAATTGGTTGGATCATCGACCTTTTTTTGATCCCATCCATGGATAGAGAAGCCGACTACCGTTTCACATCTGGCCCAAAAGATTACACCCTTGGCTGGATCTTATTGACTTTCTTTGGCTTTTTAGGCTTTCACCGCATGTACATTGGCAAGTGGTTTACTGGCCTATTATACCTGTGCACGTTTGGCTTATGTTTTCTTGGCATTATCTACGATTTTTGGACTTACAACGCGCAGATCTCAGCGAGCAATAACAACCGCTTTCGCTACTGATCGCAGCTTTTAGCCGTATTTTATCAACGAGCCGTCACGCTAACTGCAAAGCGGCCCATTGCTTTAAGGCTTGGCGCGACACTTTGCCGTTGATAGGCAGCAAGTCCTCAGGGATAGGCAACAGATAATGCGGGCGCTCAAAGGCCGGCAATCTCTCTTTGGCAAAGGCGAAAAATGCTGCTTCGTCTACACGCCCCTGCACTAAAGCGGCGCCAACCTGCCCCCAACGCGGATGAGCCACCGGCACAACAAACACCTGCTGCACGCCACAACATTGCCTAAGCACACGCTCCACCACCTCCGGCTGCACATTTTCGCCGCCGCAGATAAATTGCTCGTCGCGCCGGCCTAAGATCACAAGCTCGCCATTAGGCAGACGCTGCGCGCGATCTTTAGTCGCAAACCAGCCGCGAAACGGCTTTAGCACGCCACGTTTGACATAACCTTTCGCCAAACAAGGGCCGCGCACCTGTACCTCGCCGCGCCCCGTCAAGCGCACTTTGCGCAGCGGCAGCGCCACGCCCACAGAAAACAGCGGATCCGCGCGCTTTGCCGTCACCGTCGAGCCCATCTCCGTCATGCCGTAGCCGCACCAACAACTAAGCCCCTGCTGCTGCGCCTGCGTGACCAATTTTTGCGGAATTTGCGCGCCGCCCAACAGCACCGTGTTTAACGATGCCGGAATGGCTTTTTGGTCGAGCAGCGTTTGCAGCTGCGTTGGTACCAGCGAAGCGTGCGTTGCGCCATCTAAAGCGGTCAATAAATTGGCGCCGCTGCAATCAGCAAGTTTGAGCGTCGCGCCAACGCTAAGCCAGCGCCACACGATAGCAAGTCCCGAGATATGAAACAGCGGCAAACTGAGCAGCCAGCAATCATCTTGGCCAAACGCAAGGCGCTGCAACAGGCCTGCGGCGCTGGCTAAATGCTGCTGCATCGCGTGCGCCACAATTTTGGGCTCGCCACTTGAGCCAGAAGTGTGGGTTAACGTCAGCACTTGCTTGGCACAAAAAGCGCTTGAGCGTGCAGGCGGCGCGCTGCTTATCGTAGTGGAAATTTTCGTAGCAAAAGTTGACGCAGATGAAGTTTTACACTGCAACAAAGCGCGCAGCTGCTGCCACTGCGCGTCGCACAGCGTAACTGCGCCCGCGTGCTCTGTGATCTGCTGCGCTCTTGCCTCGCTAAAACTTGGGTTGAGCAAAAAGGTCGCGACGCCTTGCTGCCACGCCGCAAGCAGTGTAATTAGCAGCAGATAACGATCATCTTGGGCGGGAAAAACAACGCTGCATAAGCGCTGTGCGCGCGGCGCGTTTGCTCGCTGTGAAAGCATTTCGTTTTTAAACTTTGCGAAAAAAGGGGCGAGCAGATCAACGTCCCTAGCAAGTTGCTGCCAGCTAATGGTTTGTGCCAGCGCGCCATTTCCTAGCACCAGCGCAGTGCGAGACGCGGCCATGGCGCACCAGTGGCGCCACGGAAAGTCATTGAACTTTAAGCGCTTTGCCACAATTTTTCGCAGTCGTTTAACGTTTGCAGCGGCAGCTTACTCTCAGGCCACGCGTTTTCAAGCTGCGCAGCAAATAGCGAGAGCGTATCAAGTCCTGGGGTCACATCAGGGGTCAGCCACGCGGCAAGGCGCGCCAGCTGGCACAATCCCACGCTTGACTCAAAACTTGAGCTGATCACAGCCTGCTTGCCAAGCTGATGCGCTTTGGCCACCAGCGCTTGCACGTCAGCAAGCGAGCCTGTTAACGTGGGCTTGATGACGACGGCTGCCAAATGAGGCGCGTCCCAAGAAAAAGTGCCATCGCGCAAGCTTTCATCCCACGCCAGCGCAATGCCCGTTTGCGCAGAAAATTCAACGCTTTGGGCACTATCAAAACAAGGCTCTTCAATAAAATCGATGCGCGCGCGCTGCTCAGGCGTCAAAAAACTCGCAAATTTGAGCGCTTTAGCCAAGCTCCACTGCCGGTTGGCGTCGAGGCGCAGCTTGAGCTGCGGGATGGCGTCTAAAAGCATACTGACCGTTAAACCATCGCGGATCGGCTCGTAAAGGCCGACTTTGATTTTGGCAAGCGGCGCGGCTTGATCGGCAAGCGCAATCAGCACCTCGTCGGGGTCACCACTGCACAGCGGCGCAGTTTGAAAATTGCCCGCTTTAGGCAAACCGTCAGGCAGCTCAAGCTCAGCAAACGCCATCGACAGGCCAAAGGCAACCGACGGCAAACTCGCCTCTTGCAAAAGCTGTGCGCTTTCTTCGCCCTGCGTCCAACGCGTGAGCAAAGGGAGCAGCTGCGCCTGCGCCGACTCAAGGCTTTCTGCGCTAAATCCGGCGAGCGGCGCCACTTCGCCAAGGGCGCGCCGTCCGCCTGCAACAAGCTCAAGCAGCAGCCCTTCGCGATGCGTTAAGCGCTGCTCGCGCAAGATCACGCCGCTGTCCATCGGCAGACGATATCGGTATAACGTGGCATGCTTCATAATGTTCACTTACGGATTGCGCCGAAACTTTTTGAAATCTGGACGACGCTTTTCATTAAATGCATTGCGTCCCTCTTGCCCTTCTTGCGTCATATAAAAGAGCATCGTCGCGTTGCCAGCAAGCTCTTGCAGCCCCGCTTGGCCATCGCAATCGGCATTCAGCGCAGCTTTCAGACAGCGCAAAGCAATCGGGCTGTGCTGCAACATTTCGCGACACCAGCGCACAGTCTCGCGCTCAAGCTCAGCCAGCGGCACTACATGGTTGACCAGTCCCATATCTAGCGCTTCGTTTGCGTCGTAAAAACGGCACAAGAACCAAATTTCGCGCGCTTTTTTCTGCCCGACAATGCGCGCCATGTAAGATGCGCCAAAACCGCCGTCAAATGAGCCAACTTTAGGGCCAGTTTGGCCAAATTGCGCGTTATCTGCAGCGATAGTCAGATCGCACATCATGTGTAATACATGACCACCGCCGACCGCGTAGCCTGCAACACTTGCGACCACAGGTTTAGGACAGGTGCGAATTTGTCGTTGAAAATCAAGTACATTAAGATGATGCGTGCCTTCGTCGTCGCGGTAACCACCGTTATCGCCACGCACAGATTGATCGCCGCCCGAGCAAAACGCCAGCTCACCTTGTCCGGTCAAAATGATCACACCCACATCTTCGTCGTAGCGCGCGTCGTGCAGCGCTTCTATCATCTCGTTGACCGTCTGCGGGCGAAACGCGTTACGCACCTCAGGACGATTGATGGTGATGCGCGCCACGCCTTCACTTGATTTGTGATATAAAATGTCACTAAACCCTTGCGAGCAATCTTGCCATTCTATCGGCGCGTACAACTCTTCTTCGCTAATTCCAACTGTTCTTGCCACTTTTAGTCTCTCTTTGTTACTGACCGGTGCAAAGGCGCTATTTGTGCAGCTTTGGCGGCTGAGCGCTATTCAAACGCGACGCAATAAGCACAAGCTCGCGCGCAAAAGCGGCGGGATCATCGACGTGCGCATTGTGTCCTGCATTGGGGATCATGTGGCTGTAGCAGCCAAAATCATTTGCTATTGCTTGAAATTTCAGATCTTTTTCACCGTAAAGATAGTACAACGACAGCGCGCTGCGGGTCAACGCGCCGCGCAGATCGGGCTGCTTGGCAAGCGAGGTGGCAAGCAAGATCTTTGCAAGCACGGCGCCATCGTTGTCGAGACGGCGCTGACAATATTGCGCGCGCGCAGCCGCCGTTAGCGATGCAAAAACTGGCTGCGAATACCAATCTTGCAGCACGTGCTCAAGCGGCTCGCGGCTAAAACGCGCCGCCCACGCCAGATCGTTGTCCCAGCGCGCGGCGCGCTCAGGAGCGCTTTGCAGTCCAAAGTGGCCGCCTTCAACAATCACGCCGCGTAGCGAGCCCTTAGGAAAAACAAATTGTTGCAAAAAATCCTGCGCGAGCAGCAGCATCGCAAGGCGCGCGCCCAGCGAATAACCGACTAAATAACAGGGCGCGCCGCTTGGCAAACACTGCGCCAACGTGCGCGCAATCAGGTCGCAAACTGTTACAAAATCATCGGCTTGAATATGGCGACTGCGGCCATGCCCTGGCAAATCAAGCGCAATGCAGTAAAACTGCGGCAATTGCGCAATCACCGACTGCCAGTCGCGGCTACTTCCCAAAAATCCATGCAAAAAAATGAAGGTTGGCGCACCGACTTTGCCGTGCAAACTGTAGCTAAGCGTTTGATCAATCAACATTTTCACCAAGCGCAGCCTGCGACATTGCGCCCACACTTTCAGCCGCTAATAGTCGCCCATTTTTCAGCTCGCTAAATAACGATTGCATCAACCTTCCAGCCTCGCCCGCCGGCGTAATTATCTCAATCACGCAGCTTTTGCCCGCTTGCTGCGCCTGCACAAGCAGCTCTTGCGCTTGCGGCAATGAACGCGGCGCAAAATAGGGCAGCGCAAATTGCGCCGCAGCGTGGGCAAAATTGAGCTCATGCCCCATGCGATAGAGCGCCTCTTTGCGCGCCGCGGGCACAGGCAGCAGATCAAAAATGCCGCCGCCATCGTTGTTGATCACCAGCACTATGACCGGCGCACGCTCATCACGCAGCAGCGCAAGACTATTCAAATCATACAACGCCGACAGATCGCCAAGCACGCACAGCAGTGGGCCTTGCCGCAACGCAGCGCGAGCACGCGCCACGCCACTTGCCGTCGCAATCAAGCCGTCAATACCCGAGGCGCCGCGATTAGCAAACACCGCGCGCGACGTCATTTTTGCGCAAAGATCCAACAGGCGAATGATCAAGCTGTTACCGATAAACAGCGACGTATCTGGCAGCAGCCAGTCAGGCAGCGCGCGCGCTACGCTTAGCTCCGAAAACGGCGCGCGCTTACAGACTCTTTCTACCGCGGCAAAATGGCGCTGACTTGCCAGCTTTAGCTGCGGCGCCCACATATGAGTTTTCGCCAGAGGCAGCAGCGCGCGCGCCACCTCAGCGCAAGGCGCGCAAATGCGCACCGCGTGATGGTGCTGCGGATCAAGCTGCGTCATAAAAGGTGCGATCAGCAGATAATTGCCGTGAAACTGCGCCAAAAATTGCGCCAGTCGCTTTGAAACCAGCCGCGCACCAAACTGGAGAATGCACTGCGCGCTCAGCAGCAGCTCGCGGCACTCGCTGTCCAGCAGCCAGCCATCAAAGCCAGCATGAGCGCTCGCAAGTCCTGCCTGCGGATCGCACAAAACCGGCCAGCCGAGCTTTTGCGCCAGCGCTAACAGCGCCGGCTGCTCATGCGCGCCAACGTTACCGATCAGCACAATGCCTTTTTGCTCAGCAAGCGGCTGCCACAGCTGCCGCAGCGCGTCTTGATCCAGCGACTGCGGCGTCAAATACGTCACATAGGGCTTGTCACCGGCTAGCCAAGCGCTGACCGGCTCAAGGTAAGCAGCCGTTGGCGCATGCGCGTCGCTATGCTCTGCGCCATATAAAGGCTCAGGGTATGGACAATTGATGTGCAAACTTGCGCCACGTTGCTGCTGCAAGGCAAGCTTTTGTGAAAGCGTAGAGAGCAGCCACGCGGGAGAAATGGCGATTGAAGGCGCGGGCAGATGAAGCGCTGCGCTCACTTGCTCACCAAAAATATTTGTTTGCACAATGGCTTGATTGGCGCCGCACTGAATTTGGTCACACGGCCTGTCTGCCGTAAGCAAAATTAAAGGCTCACCAGTTAAAGCGCTCTCTGCGACCGCCGGCAGCAAATTGGCCACAGCCGTGCCCGAGGTGACAATCACCGCGACCGGCTGCAAGCTCCCCTTAGCAAGCCCCAACGCCAAAAATCCTAAGCCGCGCTCATCAAAATGGCCGTGCAAAGTAACATCTGGGCGCTCCTCAGACAGACGCTGCGCCTCTAAAGTGAGCGGCGTGGAGCGCGAGCCTGGCGCGATGCAAAAATGGCGCACGCCTTGACGATAGAGCGCCTGCAAGATCAGGCGCGCCCAAATTCGGTTGAGCGTAGCTTGATCAAGAGCCCGCAGCGCAAGCTCTTTTTCGGTTAAACTAAAAGTGTCATTCATAGCCGTTCGTAGTAAAATTTCTTATCAGACAATGATATGTCGCATTTTGTGCTTCAACATTGCGCCGGCTCAAGCAGCGCGAGCAACGTGGCTAATTTTTTATCCAGCTCTTGCCATTCGGCGCTCGCGATGGAGCCTGGCACGATTCCCGCGCCCGCAAAAAAATGCACCACATCGCCTTCAACCAGCGCGCTGCGGATAGCGACGCAAAACTCGCTGCGCTCCGGCCGCATAAACCCGACGGAGCCGCTATACCAGCCGCGGTCAAACGGCTCGTTTTCCATAATATGTTCAAAAGCGGCGGCGCGCGGCAAGCCCGCCACGGCGGCGGTTGGCTGCAGCAAATCGAGCAGGCGGCTGTCGTTGATCTCCGCGCTATCTAAGATCACGCCGCTCATCGCGCATTTAAGATGCTGCACATGCGCCAATTTAATGATCTGCGCGGGTGCGACCGAAAGCAGCACTTTGCCGGATAAACGCGCCACAATGTCATTTACAACAATCTGATTTTCATAGCTATTTTTTCTATCTCGCTGCAGCCACTGCGCAAGCTGTTCATCTTGCTGCGGATCTTTACCACGCGCGCACGTCCCCGCGAGCGCCTCAGTAAACAGCGCGCTGCCGTCACGCGCAAACAGGCGCTCAGGCGTCGAGCCGACAAACACCGAATCCGCATTTTTAGCGAGTAAAAAATGAAAATGGTGCAAATTGATTTTTTGACTGGCCGCCAGCAAGGAAAACGGGTTGATTTTATTGGAAAACGAGGCGGTAGTTTTGCGCGCTAATACCACTTTTTGCAGCGCACTGTTTGGCTTTGCCTCGCGATTAGTGGCCAGTGTAGCGGACGATAACGCCATCTTTTGCAAAGCCCCGTTGACCATCTCACTCCAGAGCGTTTCATTGGGCGTGTGCGAAAGCCCAGTTTGCTCGCAATCGAGCGAGGCAAGCGCTGGCGGCGCAAAATTGAGCGCGTCAAGCACGGCTTGCACGTCGGCAAGCTCTGTCTGCAAATTGAGTTGCAACAGCCACTGCCCGCCATCGCAAATAACTTCAAGCAGCGGTAAGAAAAAAAAATCCGACGCGGCGGCGCTCGGCACTTGCTTTTGCGCAAACGGGCGGCCGCCCCACACTCTTTGCGTACCCTGCAGACCTTGCAGCGCCTGCTGCGCGCAATCAAAAGTCGCCACAGCACCTAACGCGAGCACGGTTTTAGCGCCACTGCGTGACTGCCAAAAACATTTCGGATACAAAGGCTGCGCGTCAAGCCAAGTTAGGGGATCAAAAGGCTCATCCCAACAAAATTGCGCTTGCCAATGGTTAGGAATATTGCGCGACGCCTTAAGATCATTTTTTAATAAATCAATCAGTTGACTAAAGTTTGGTAGCATAACGACTCTGAGTGACAGCAAGCTTCGGCTATTTTTCACATAGCCATAAAGGATGATAATGATACGCACATCTGTGCGCCGTGCGATATTGTCACCGAAAAAACGCTCTAGCAATACCGATTTATCGTCAAACAAAAAATAATCTTTGCGACAGCGCCCAAAGGCGACAAAAGTTGACGAATTTCCTCTGTGAGCAATTTGCTACTTATTGCAAACAAAGGGTTATCACACAGCGCCGCTTAGTGTACTTTATCCTTTTCTCCTTATAAAACTAGGACCGTTATGAGCAGCCCAGCCACCCCGCAAGCAATAGCCATGTCATCTAAACTCGATAACGTCTGTTACGACATTCGCGGCCCCGTCATGAAACAAGCGAAAAAGCTTGAAGAGGAAGGGCACAAAATTTTGAAACTCAATATCGGCAATCCGGCCGCGTTTGGTTTTGACGCGCCGGATGAAATTTTGCTCGATATGATCCGCAATTTGCCGACCGCGCAAGGCTATTGCGACTCGCAAGGCATTTATTCTGCGCGCAAAGCGGTGATGCAGCACTATCAGCAGCGCGGCATGCTTGATCTTGGCATTGACGACATTTATCTGGGCAATGGCGTGTCAGAGCTCATCGTTATGGCTATGCAGGCGCTGCTTAACAGCGGCGATGAGCTGCTTGTACCGGCGCCTGATTATCCGTTGTGGACGGCGGCAGTGTCGCTTTCCGGCGGCTCGCCAGTCCATTATCGCTGTGATGAAGAGGCGGATTGGTTTCCCGACCTAGACGACATTCGCACAAAAATCACCAGCAAAACCAAAGGGATAGTTTTGATCAACCCAAACAATCCCACCGGCGCAGTTTACAGCAAAGCGCTGCTGCTAGAAATTGCCCAGATCGCGCGTGAGCACAACCTCATCATCTACTCTGATGAAATTTATGACAAAATTCTTTACGATAGCGCGGTGCACCACTCTATCGCCGCGCTTGCACCCGATCTTTTTTGCGTCACGTTCAGCGGCTTATCAAAGTCCTATCGCGTGTGCGGCTTTCGCGCCGGCTGGATGGTGCTCACGGGGCCAAAGCAGCCAGCGCAAGGCTACATCGCGGGGCTAGACATGCTGGCATCGATGCGCCTGTGCGCCAACGTGCCGGCTCAGCACTCCATTCAAACCGCGCTCGGCGGCTATCAGAGTATCAACGAGCTGATTTTGCCAGGTGGACGGCTGTTAGAGCAGCGAAACAAGGCATTTGAGCTTATAAATCAAATCCCTGGCGTGAGCTGCGTTAAGCCTAAAGGCGCGATGTATCTGTTTCCTAAAATCGACCTAAAACGCTATCGCATTCATAATGATGAAAAATTGATGCTCGACTTTTTGCTGCAAGAAAAAGTGCTGATGGTGCACGGTACCGGTTTTAACTGGGACAAGCCGGACCATTTTCGTATTGTCACGCTGCCGCGCGTTGACGATTTAGAGCTCGCCATCACCCGCTTTGGCCGCTTTTTAACCGGCTATCAACAAAGTTGATCTTCACTAAAAAGCCAGTTCGAGCACTGTGAGCTCGCTGGCTTTCATTTCCCATAAAAGTGGCGCACACAAGCTCACTGACCCCAGCTTATTATATAAAGAGAGCAGAGTGACAAGCTGCTATGAAATCACCTCTTTTCACGACAAGTATCTTTTTGTTTTTGTTAGGATTTTACTTAAATAATCCTTAACACGAGCTCTTATGCAACCAGCACAAAACCCTAACGCAAACGGCACGGCGCAAACCCAAGGAGCTACCGGCGGTGGTCAGCCAGACAATTCGGCGCAAGTAGGATTGAATGTCACTCGCGTGCATAATGCTGGAGGAGAAGCTCCAGAAACAGCTACTACACCTACTATGCCTTTACCTAAAAAGAAACACGAAAGTCTTACAGCAGCCAAGTTAAAAGCTTCATCCCAAAGGTGCAGCTCACCGAGCAGAGGCTGCTGCGCAAGAAACTGGAGCTGCGCAAGAAACTGGAGCTGCGGAAGATGCTGGAGCTGCGGAAGATGCTGGAGCTGCGGAAGATGCTGGAGCTGCGGAAGATGCTGGAGCTGCGGAAGATGCTGGAGCTGCGGAAGATGCTGGAGCTACGCAAGTAAGTGGAGCAACGGCGCAACTTCCATTATCTAGTAATGATGCTAAAAAAAGGGAACTATTAGATATTATTCAGCATTCACAATACAGTTTTGATGCCGAGGATTACGCTGTTGTTACTGCAAAACTCTTAAAAAATTGGACGCTCTGCTATTACCATGGCACGACTCCCACTCCAAAGGATATGGAGACCAAAGTAAGTTTCACAACTACCCGTTCTCGTTTACCCCATTTCGGCTTACGTACCAGTTTTTGGCAAAATGGCTCTGATGGCGAAATAGGAATACTTACAAAGGTTAGAAGCACTTTTAACTTCTATTGCACAAACAGGGGCGAGCACAACTTACAGCCGCTTCCCGGAGATGAACATTCTCTCCCACAACTGTTTGAGAATGGTGTAGAAATTTTGCACCTCAATGACGAAATTTTGGTTGTCCGTACTAGCAACGGTCACATTTTAGGATTTGCTCAATTGGAATAGCTGCAACCTTTAATTTCAAAGCAAAGAAAAGCATTGTTTCGCACGCTGCCGATGCGCTGTCGGCAGCAGCAGCAGACAGCAAAACTTCAGTCCCGAGACCTCACCTGCAACAAATTCAGATAATGATGGAATCGCCAACCAAACAGGCACAAATTCAGCGCTGTAATCAATTCAGCCACTCTCTTATTGCCAGTTTACTGCGCGCAAAAAGCCAAGCGATGTCGCGATAAAATCACCTCTTTTCATGACAACTATCTTTTTGTTTTTGTTAGGATTTTATCTCAACCAAACTTTGCCATGAGTCATTCATTATGCAACCAGCCCCCATCACAGGCGCAAACGGCGCAGCACAGGCTCAAGGAGCAGCTGGCGGAGGCCAGCCGCCGCAAGCCACAGAATTAAACATCACTGCCGTTCATAACGCTCCTGGGGTCAATCCCGAAATGCTTGGCGATTGGACTATAGAAACCTCAGCTCAAGTCCAAGCGCAAGCAAACATTACCCTGTGCCTGCAAAGGCGAATACCTGCCATGGAGATCACAGCAGAAAACCAACAAACTCTTCATGCTACACCCTCCTTGCAGTCACTTCGGGTGGGCGCCGAGGCTATCATCGCAGATTTCACTGTAGAAGCTTTACCACAACAAGAAGATGCCGAGCCGCAAAATTATCACCTTGATGGCTTTGCCGACGACAATCACATTGCTTTAAAGCCTATTAGTGAAGGCGATCGTCAAAGATTAGAGCAGTGCAGCAGCGAAATTGTTTATCAAACCACTCTAAACGCAATGGAGGTGCTAACAAATGCTAACGTGACCATTGAAACCCATGAACAACAAACGCTTACAGCAAAGCAATTATTAAACGAAGTTAAATTCCGTCGCACTCTTGCACCTGAGTTGCGGCCAGAGCCACGGTTTTTCACGTCGGAAGCAGAGCAAGCAGCTGCGGAGTCACAGCACAATAATGCGATAAAACAGCGGCTATTAGAAATAATCCAAAATTCACAATACTGTTTTGACCCAGCGGATGCCGCTGGCAACACAACAAAAATCGAACAAAACTGGACACTCTGCTACTATCAAGGCACAACGCCAGTGCCAGCCAATATGCCAACCAAAGTAAACATTGAGTATCAACTTCCAGGAAATACAACTTCTTCACTGTACGCCGATTTCTGGCAAAATGGCCTTGATGGAGAAGATGGTCTGCTTACATTAATTGAAAACAGACTCACTCTCACCCCAGATGGGGAAATTAGTAAAAGTGCCCGTCCCTTGCAAGTCCTTCCCGGAGATAGCCAGTCTTTCCCAGAAATGTTGGAGCAAGGAGTAACTATTTTGCATCTTGATAACAAGACATTTATCATCCGTACAAATAAAGGTGAAATACTGGGATTAGCCGACTTAGACTAACGCATCCAGTAGCGCACCATAAAGCAAAAAAGCCAGCGAGCCATGCATGACCGACACAGATGCGCTTGCTCTATCAGCAGCACAAGAGAGCGCAAAACGTCAGTTTCACATCTTCCATCTTCTGCATGCAAAAGAATGCTTGCAAAATGGTGAGCCACCAGTCAATTCAGTCTCTCTTTATTGCTAACTTACAGCAGTACGCAAAAGCCAAGCAATGCCATTATAAAATCATCTCATTTCATGACAGTTATTTTTTTGTTTTTGTTAGGATTTTATCTCAACCAAACTTTGCCATGAGTCATTTATCATGCAACCAGCCCCCATCACAGGCACAAACGGCGTAGCACAGGCTCAAGGAGCCGCTGGCGGAGGCCCGCCGCCACCTCCGCAGCAAGGCCCACTAAACATCACTGGCGTGCGTAATGCTGCCGGAGTTAATCCTTCACTACTTGGCGATTGGGAGATGGAGACCTCGCCCCAGCAACAAAATGTTGCAAGCATCTCACTGCGCCTACAACGAAGAATGCCGCCGTTACAAGTGACCCCTGAAAATACAGACGCCATCAATTTTACGGCGCGAGCCTACCAACCCGATCTGCGGCCGCTTCCAGTAGGAGCCGAGGCGCTTACTGCAGAGTTTACCGTCACCCCCAAAAGAGAAGAGCACCCACAAACATACCAGCTCAATGGATTTGCTAAAGACGATCGTCTTGCGATTGGCCCTATGAGCGCTGCTGATCGTGAAAGGTTAGAAACTGAAAGCACGGCCGCTACCTATCGCTATGTGTTAAATGCCATAACGGCGTTAACCGATACTGACACAACAATCACAACCACGCCAAGTGAGCACAAGCTTGAAGCTGAATATGGCGGCAAGAAAGTGGTATTCCGCCGCCCTGTTACAACTGAAGCGCCGCAGCAAGAGACAGGAGCTTTGGGAGGGCCGCCAGCAGCAGGGCAAGCAGCAGAGTCGCCACATGATAGAGAAATAAAAGAGCGGCTATTACGCACTATTCAAAATGGAGATTACCACTTTAATCCCGATGACCACACAGGGAACTGTACCAAGCTCAAACAGCAGTGGACGCTCTGCTATTACCAAGGCACAACGCCTGTTCCACCCGATAACAAAACTACTCTAAAGATTTCTAATCTCGTACCAGAAGTTGCAGCTTCACCTCTCTACGCCGATTTCAGACAACCCCGTAGCTATGGTGAAGATGGTGGCGTCCTTGCACTAAACAGAGAGCGGGTCACTTTCACCAACGAAAATGTATACGGCGACATAAATGGCCCCTTAAATCCACTACCAGGAGACACACACTCACTCCCACAAATGTTTACAAACGGTGTAACCCTTTTGCACCTTAATCAAGAAACGTTTGTTGTTATAAGTGAGGGTGGTGAAGTACTCGGATTTGCCAAATTGAATGAGCCGCCGGAGCTGCCCGAACAGGAATAATAGCGATCTTTAACTTACAAGCATAAAACACGCTGCCGATGCAGATCCGCTATCGGCAGCACAACAGCTCGCAACGCTTTAGTTTCGCAGCTTCCTGCTACATGTGAGAGAGTGCTTGCAAAATGATAGTCGCGCCAGCCAGCACAAAAACAACGCCGCAAGTCGCGTCAATATAACGCGTTAGGCCAACCAGCCGCTTTTGCATCGCGCTGGTCGTTAGCAGCCACGCCAAAGAGGCAAACCAGAGAAACGACACGCCGCCAACCAAGACAACCACGCTCACTTTGCCGAGCACCGACATGCCCACAGGGATAAAACTCGATAGCAAGCTGATGAAAAAGACAAACGCTTTAGGATTTAAGATGTTGGTCATAAACCCTTTGGAAAACGCTTGGCGTTTACTCTCAAGCTGCGCGCCGGCATTTGTTGCCAGCTGCGGCGGCAATTTCCAATTCGCGATGGTCGCTTTTAGCGCGCCAATGCCAAGATAAAAGAGATAACTTCCGCCAATTAGCTGCAGCACGGCAAAGATAAGCGGCTGTTTTTGAATAAGTAAGCTAATTCCTGACAGCGTAAAAGCAAGATGGAGGAAGATCCCGCAAGTCAAACCTGCAGCGATCAAAACGCCCGTCTTACGCCCGTAACGGCTCGCGCTTTGCATCACCAGCGCGACATCGGGGCCAGGGCTCATTAGGCCAATCAAATGCACGCCAACCAATGTCACTAAAATTGAAATTTCACTCATAACGACCTCATAAAAAAACCTGTGCAGTATGGCGAAAATTGCGGGGCTTGTCTTGCAGAAAATAGAACAAGATCACAAAAATCGCACGAGCGAGCGCACCAAGGACCTCGCCAGCGCAAGCCATTTTTGTAGATAAAAATGCGTTAGCGCGGTAAAAACTTACTCAGGGCAAAAAGCGCTAATCCAAAAGCCGCGCCCAGCCAGTGGGTCTGATAGGCAATTTTCGCGGCGATAAGCTCGGTGACATAGCTATGATCTTGCTGATATTCAAAAAATAATTTACAAAGCAGCCCAAGCAAAGAAAGCCCCAGCAAAGGCTTGCGTTGCCAAAAAGCGCGCAGCGCACCCCACACAAAAAAGCCATGCAGCACGCCCGAAAGCCCCGCGTACCACGCAAGCCCAGTTGCCAACGTTGCGCCGCCAATCGACAACATCAGCAATAAAAACAAAGATGTGATTGCGCGGTAGCTACTTTTTTGCGGGAAAAGGATCAGCAGCAAGGCCAGCGCTGCCAAATTGAGCAACGCGTGCGTAAGATTGGTGTGAGTGAGATTTCCGCTGAGCAGCCGCCACCACTCACCATCTAAAATCAAAGCCTTATCCCAAGCAAGCCACGCGTGCAGCGCCGGCAACTGCGCCAGCGCCACCAAAAGCGTCACGCACACAAAAAATGGAACGTGCGACATAGGTTAGCGGCGCAGCTGCGACGACTGCAAATACTCCTCATCGCTGATCTCCTCCAGCGACAACGCAAAACTTTCACCAAAAGTCTGCATAAAATAGCGCGTCGCCGGACTTTCGCGCTGCGCGAGCGTTTTCGCCACACGCCGCTTAGCGTGCTCGAACTCGCGGTTGCCAGCGCAGATCTCTTCTAAACATTTGAGATAAGCGCAAATCACATCCGCTTGTTTTACAAGACGATAATCGTCGGCATTGGTCGCATCGCCGCTGATCAAAGGCAGATAGTCGTCGCGAAACTCTTCAGGCAACATGCCAAGCAGCTTATCTTCGGCAACCGCTTCAATTTTCTTATATTCTGCGGCAATGGCCGGATTGTAATATTTGATGGGCGTTGGCAGATCGCCTGTGATCACCTCGCTGCAATCGTGAAACATCGCCAGCAGCGCCACGCGCTCAGGCGAATAGTTGCCGCCAAACTTTTTGTTTTCGATCAGCGCCAGCGCATGCGCGACAAAAGCAACTTGCAGACTGTGCTCCGACACATTTTCACGCGCAACACTGCGCATCAACGGCCAGCGGTAGATTAATTTCATGCGCGCAAGATGAGCAAAAAAATGACTGTGTGGCTTTGGCATGCAAACTCCATTAAAAAAATTACCCATACGAGCTTAAGATATCATGCTTTTAGCCATAAAAAAGGCCAGCAAAGCTGGCACAAGTTTTATGCGACGCGGCTTGCGTTAAAGTTCGATCCTGTCGCGATTTTTTTCAATCAATTCAGGGCCAAACCCTTTAACTTGATCTAAAGCATCGATTGACTCAAATTTGCCGTGCAACTTGCGGTATTCGATGATGGCCTGCGCCTTTTTCTCACCGACACCGATCATTTTTTGGTCAATTTCGGCGGCATCTGCAGTGTTGATGTTAATTTTCACTGCTTGCTCAAGTACTTGCGGCACTCCTTGAACGAGCGGCGCGCTTGGCGCTGCATCTTGACTTGCAAAACTAACAGGCACAATTAACGCAGCGGTCAAACCTGCTAAGACCAATGATTTGCGCATGTTCATCTCCTTTATTAATAATGCAGTTAAATTTTAGAAGTCCACTCAGGCAACGCACAAAAAATTGCCGCATCAGCTGCGATATTTTTGTTGCACTCTTTAGAGTGAGCGCGCTTTTATGTTGCTGGATTTGATGCTGAAAAAAAATAACGCGCCTTAAGCGCGTTATTTAAAGTCATGTTGCAAAAGATCAGCTTTGCGATGAAAACAGTGTCGGCGAGTAAACTACATCGAACTCGTTTTTAAGATCAGAAAGCAGCGCTTCAATTTCATTGCTCGATAGCATGCGCTGCACGCGCTCGGCTAGAAGCTGTTTTAAATCAACGTTGCTAACATCGGCAGGCGTCACTTTATCTAACGCAATCACCACTACGTCGCCGTTTCTTGCGCGCGTGAAACCATAAGCATGGCCTTGCTGCGGCGCCTTCAAGGTGAAAGCAAAAGCGGCAGGATCAGCATCGTAGCGCTTCACATCTTGCGCTGGCGCAAATTGATAGCCTGATTGCTGCTGCGCTTGCGATTCGCCTTGCTCTAACTCTTTGATCATGGTGGCGGCCAACGTTTGCATCTGCTCAGCAGCTTGCTTTTGTTGCAGCAGCATGGTCACTTTGCCTTCCACTTGCGCAAAAGGTAAAACTTCAGCCGGACGATGCGCTTCGATACGCACCACGGCCACATGCTCAGGCGCAATTTCAATCAATTCAGAGTTTAAGCCGTCACGAACTTCTTTAAGCGATAGCGCTTGACGCACACTTGGGCTTGCCAAAATGCCAGACGCCTTAGAAAGCTCGATAAAGTCGGTTTTTTGCACAGTCGCGTTAACCGCTTGCGCCGCTTCATCAAGGCTGTCAGGCAGCTCAAACGCTTTTTCTGCAAGCAATGTTGACTGACCGTAGAACGCGTCCGCCGCTTTTTGCATTTTCAGCGCGGTTAAAATTTCCTCTTTCACTTGCTCAAAAGGCGTGACTTGCGCCAATTTGAAATCATCAAGCTTAATAATGTGATAGCCAAAATCTGACTGCACCACGTCCGAAATGTCGCCCTTGTTTTCTAAAGCAAACGCGCTCTTTTCAACCGCCGGGTCGACCACCCCTTTCTCAAACCAATCAAGCTCGCCACCGCGTTTTGCGCTGAATGCGTCTTGCGATTTTTCCTGCGCTAAAGTCGCAAAATCTGCGCCATCTTTAAGCTGCTGCAAAATCGCCTGCGCTTTTTCTTTTGCGTCATCGCCTTGAGTTAAGATATGGCTGATTTTACGTTGCGGCGCACTGGTGTAAGTTGCTTGATTTGACTGGTAATATTCTTTAACTTCATCGTCAGAAACGGCAATTTTATCCGCCAGCGTCTCGCCTGAAAGCTCGACGTACGCAATTTTATATTGCTCTGGGCGCATGAATTGATTGCTGTTTTGCTGATAATACTCTTCTTTTTGCTGCTCGGTGAGCGTCACCTTGCTAGCAAAATCAGCTAACGGCAAAGTCAAAGTGCGGATTGTGCGGCTTTGCTCTTCCAGCTGATAAATATTTTTTAGCTCGTGCTCGAGCACAAACTCGCTCTCTTGCAAGCTATCAAGCAGCTGCGCGCGCACCAAATCGCTGCGCACGTATTGCGCAAACGCTTCTGGCGTGAGGCCATTTTGGTTTAGCAGCGCTAAATATTGATCGTTGTTAAACTCGCCGTTGCTAGAAAACGCCGGCATGGCACGGATCGTCTCTTTCACCTGCTCGTCGCTCGCACGCAGACCCAATTTTTGCGCATATTGATCGAGCAAATTTTGGTTGATCATGCGCTCTAACACGCTCGAGCGAAATTGCGCCAAGTAGTTGGGATCGGCCATCAGCGCGGTAAACATGTCACCCGCTTGTGCTTGCATCTGCTGGCGCTCATTTTGGAAACTTTGCTCAAATTGCTGCTGAGAAATTTCAACACTGCCCACTTTAGCCGCAAATGGCGCAGAGCCGCCGGTTAAATAACTTCCTACACCAGCAAAAAGAAACGATAGGATGATCAAACCTAAAATGATTTTGATCACCAAATTATTTGCGCCCGCGCGCAGTCGCTCCATCATCACAGGTAATTACCCCAATAAGTTAAATAAAAAGTGTGTAAAAATAACAAGTTCGACTTTTGACGTTAAATTTGATTATACGCACATACCAACGAGTTTAAAGCCCTGCGCGCTACAAGCTGCCACGTGCGTCGATTTGTGACAAAAAAAATGGCAACCTGCAGGCTGCCAATTTTTCAGATTTTGCAATTACAATGCCGCAGGATCGGTGCCAATTTGCACGCCAAGCGGATTGTTTTGCAGCGCCAGCACCAGCACGTCTTCGATCCAGCGTACCGGATGAATATCGAGCGCCGATTTGACGTTGTCTGGGATCTCTTCAAGGTCGCGCTCATTCTCTTTTGGAATGATCACTGTTTTGATCCCGCCGCGATGCGCCGCGAGCAGCTTCTCTTTCAAGCCGCCGATAGGCAGCACTTCGCCGCGCAGCGTGATTTCGCCCGTCATCGCCACATTGGCGCGCACAGGGTTGCCCGTCAAGCAAGAGACAAACGCGGTACACATCGCGATCCCCGCACTTGGGCCGTCTTTTGGCGTCGCGCCTTCTGGCACGTGCACATGGATATCACGCTTTTCATGGAAATCAGCATTGATCCCAAGCTTAGAAATGCGCGTACGCACCACCGTCATCGCCGCTTGAATAGACTCTTGCATCACGTCGCCCAGCGAGCCTGTGTGCGTGAGTTTGCCTTTGCCAAGCATCGATTCTGCTTCAATGGTCAGCAGATCGCCGCCCACTTCCGTCCACGCAAGACCAGTCACTTGGCCAACGCGGTTATTTTCATCCGCCTTGCCAAAGTCGTGACGCTGCACACCAAGGTACTTTTTCAAGTTGTCTTGGCTGATGGTGATCTGCTTGATCTCTTTGTTGAGCAGGATCTCTTTGACCGCTTTGCGGCACAATTTCGAAATCTCACGCTCAAGCCCGCGCACACCCGCTTCGCGCGTGTAATAACGGATAATGCCCATGATAGCCGAGTCGTCAATCGTCAACTCTTTCGCTTTTAGACCGTTACGCTCCATCTGCTTTTGCACAAGGTGCTGCTTAGCGATATTGAGTTTTTCATCTTCGGTATAACCGGCAAGACGAATAACTTCCATACGGTCAAGCAAAGGCCCAGGAATATTCATGGAGTTAGAAGTTGCCACAAACATTACGTCAGACAGATCGTAATCCACCTCAAGGTAATGATCGTTAAATGCGTTATTTTGCTCAGGATCAAGCACCTCAAGCAGCGCAGATGACGGGTCGCCACGCATGTCAGAAGAAAGCTTGTCAATTTCGTCAAGCAAAAACAGCGGGTTTTTCACCTCAACTTTGGCCATTTTTTGGATAATTTTACCCGGCAACGAGCCAATGTAAGTACGACGGTGACCGCGAATTTCCGCTTCATCACGTACGCCGCCCAGCGCCATGCGCGTGTATTTGCGGCCGGTCGCGCGTGCAATAGATTGACCTAGCGACGTTTTACCCACACCTGGAGGGCCAACTAAGCACAAAATAGGGCCTTTGAGCTTATTCACACGGCTTTGTACGGCCAAATATTCCAAAATGCGCTCTTTAACGCGATCGAGGCCGTAATGCTCCGCGTTTAAGATCTCTTCAGCTTTTGCCAAATCTTTTTTAACTTTCGAGCGCTTATACCAAGGAACGTTGATCATCCAGTCGATGTAGCTGCGCACCACTGTCGCTTCAGCAGACATCGGTGACATCATTTTGAGTTTTTGCAGCTCTTGCTCAGCCTTTTCCTTCGCCTCTTGCGGCATTTTTGCCTGCTCGATGCGCAGTTTTATCGCCTCAAATTCATCCGGCGCGTCATCAAGGTCGCCCAGCTCTTTTTGGATGGCCTTCATCTGCTCGTTGAGGTAATACTCACGCTGGCTTTTTTCCATCTGCTTTTTAACGCGATTACGAATGCGTTTTTCAACTTGCAGCAGATCGATTTCTGACTCCATCGTGGCCATCAGAAAGTTAAGACGCTCTTCAACGTTGTGTAATTCAAGAACTTTTTGCTTATCTTGCAATTTGAGCGGCATGTGTGCGGCGATGGTGTCGGCAAGGCGCGCTACATCATCAATGCCATTAAGCGAAGTTAAAACTTCTGGTGGAATTTTTTTATTGAGTTTAACAAAGCCTTCAAATTGACTGATGGCTGTGCGTACTAGCACCTCTTCTTCACGCTCATCGAGCAAGGCTGACGGCAAGTAATTGGCGCTTGCGGTAAAGAATTCGCCTTCGATAAACTGCTCAACCTTAACCCGTTGCAGCCCTTCTACCAACACTTTTACCGTGCCATCAGGCAATTTCAGTAGTTGCAAAATAGAAGCGACCGTTCCGACATGGTAAAGATCAGCGATGGTTGGCTCTTCAATCGTGGCGTCAGTTTGCGCGACTAAAAGAATTTTTTTATCCTTTTCCATCGCAACTTCCAAGCAACGAATTGATTTGTTCCGGCCGACAAACAGTGGGATCACCATGTGAGGGTAAACAACCACGTCACGCAAGGGCAGGACAGGAATTTCAATGCTCTCGGAACGTTCCAAGTTCATAGCGTTCTCTCTTCCATTTTATAGTTAGTTGAGTATATGGGGGCACCATTACTAAAATTCAATTTGAGCATGGTGTTAGCGCAAAAAGAGGGATACACCCCTCTTTTTTCTCACCTGTAAAAATGAGTTACGACCCCGTATCTGCCATTTTTTGCTCAGTATTTGCGTAGATCAATTTCGGTTGTGACTGCTCATTGATCACTGACCCGTCAATCACAACTTTGCAAATCGCTTTGTTTGACGGCAACTCATACATTGTGTCAAGCAAAACAGACTCAACAATCGAACGCAGACCACGTGCACCGGTTTTGCGCTCTAACGCTTTTTTGGCAATTGCAACCAGCGCCTCATCCGTAAACTCAAGCTCAACGCCGTCTAAATCAAATAGCGCCGCGTATTGCTTGGTTAACGCATTTTTAGGCTCGCGCAAGATCTGAATGAGCGCCTCTTCATCAAGCTCATTCAATACCGCTGTGACAGGCAAACGACCAATAAATTCAGGGATCAAACCAAATTTCACTAAATCTTCTGGTTCTGCTTGGTTAAAGAGATCGCTGAGCGTCGCTTTTTGCTCTTTGGTGCGCACATCAGCTGCAAAACCAATGCCGCTGCCTTTTGCAATGCGCTGCTCAATCACTTTATCAAGCCCTGCAAATGCGCCGCCACAAATGAACAAGATTTTTGATGTATCAACCTGCACAAATTCTTGCTGCGGATGCTTTCTGCCACCTTGTGGCGGAACAGAAGCGATGGTTCCTTCAACTAATTTTAACAGCGCTTGCTGTACCCCTTCACCAGATACATCGCGCGTTATGGACGGATTTTCAGATTTGCGGCTGATCTTATCAATTTCATCAATATAAACGATGCCGCGTTCCGCTTTTTCAACGTCGTATTCGCATTTTTGCAACAGTTTTTGGATGATATTTTCCACATCCTCGCCGACATAGCCCGCTTCAGTCAGCGTTGTCGCGTCCGCCATGGTAAATGGCACATCTAAAAAGCGCGCTAACGTCTCTGCGAGTAGCGTTTTACCGCTGCCGGTTGGGCCGATGAGCAAAATGTTACTTTTACCCAGCTCGACGCCGCTTGCGCTGTTACCAGAATTTCTTAACCGCTTGTAATGGTTATAAACTGCAACGGACAATACCTTTTTCGCCCGCTCTTGCCCAATCACGTAATCATCAAGATGGGCGCGGATTTTTTTAGGAACAGGCAGCTCCGTATTTTCAGTTTTTGGTAAGATCTCTTTGACTTCATTAAGGATAATGTCGTTACACAGACCAACGCACTCATCGCAGATGTAAATAGATGGACCGGCTATTAATTTACGCACTTCGTGCTGACTTTTGCCGCAAAAAGAGCAATAAAGCAATTTTGTACTGCTTGCGTCTGTTCGTTTATCTGTCATTCGCTAACCTCTTTAAGCTCTCGCTTACCTGTAAACTTACGCTTGCAACATCTATACAGCGTTTTTAACCACTTGCGCAACCCTTAAGCATTAGTCGCGCTTAAAGATCACTGAGTCAACCAAACCGTAATCTACGGCGTCTTGCGCTGACATAAAGTTATCACGATCGGTATCGCGCTCAATCACTTCTAGTGGCTGACCGGTATGCTCTGCCATCAAACGGTTTAGGCGCTGTTTAATGGTTAAAATCTCTTTGGCATGAATTTGAATATCAGAAGCTTGGCCTTGGAATCCACCTAGAGGCTGATGGATCATCACGCGTGAGTTTGGCAAGCAGTAACGTTTACCTTTCGCGCCGCCAGAAAGCAAAAATGCCCCCATCGAACACGCTTGGCCCATGCACACTGTGCTTACGTCAGGCTTGATAAACTGCATCGTGTCGTAAATTGACATGCCCGCCGTGACGGATCCACCCGGTGAGTTGATATATAAAAAGATATCTTTTTCAGGGCTTTCTGACTCTAAGAACAAGAGCTGCGCGGCAACAAGGTTGGCCATGTGATCTTCAACTTGGCCGGTTAAAAAAATGACCCGCTCTTTTAAAAGACGCGAGTAAATATCATAAGATCGCTCACCGCGTGAAGTCTGTTCAATGACCATCGGCACTAACATATCCATCACTGGAGGCATTCCTTGTTTAGATTGAAAACTCATGATCTCATTTTCCTAAAATAAAAGGCCCGAATGAACGCAATTCATACGGACCGTTGTGATCAAAAGAGCGAATTTGCAGTAAAACACCCACTCAATGCTCTGTGCCCATCATCATTGACGCAGCAATAGCCAAACGCATTTGCTGGTGAAACAGGCACCTTGCTTGTGCTACGGCGTCAATGAAACAATTAAGCCTGTGCTGGCGTCATCACTTCAGAAAAAGAAAGCTCACTGTGTGACACTTTTGCTTTTTCTAAAATAGCTTCAATCGCTTGCTCTTCTAACGCAACATTACGCATGTTTTCCATCGCGCGCTTGTCTTGTTGATAATAGCTGATCACCTCTTCAGGAGTTTCATATGCTGTTGACATATCTTCAATCAGCGCATTAACTCGCATTTCATCAGGTTGCAACTCAAAGCTGCGGATCGCTTCGCCCAGTAGCAAGCCAACTTTTACGCGACGAGTCGCTTGCTCTTCAAACAGTTCACGTGGCAGTTGTGGCTGAGTTTTTGCGCCGCCGCCAAAACGTTGCATCGCTTGTTGGCGCAACACTTCTACTTCTTGGTCAACAAGGGCGCTTGGCACTAAAATATCATTAGTTTTCACAAGTCCATCAAGCACTTGCTCTTTAATGCGGTTTTTCAGGTTCGCTTTAAGCTCACGTTCCATGTTACGGCGCACTTCAGCTTTTAGTCCTTCAACAGTGCCATCATTGATGCCAAAACGTTGTACAAACTCGTTAGTCAGCTCAGGCAATACTTGAACTTCTACTTTATGCAGAGTGATTGCAAACTGCGCCGCTTGGCCTTTTAGCTTCTCAGCATGGTAATCCTCTGGGAAAGTAACGTCGACAGTGAACTCATCGCCCGCTTTTTTGCCGATGATGTTATCTTCAAAGCCTGGGATCATGCGACCTTGTCCAAGAACAAGTGCAAAACCGCTCGCTTTGCCACCTTCAAACTCTTCGCCAGCAATGCTGCCAACGAAATCGATGGTCACGCGGTTTTCTACTTGTGCCGCTTGTGCCGCTTCTTCCCACGTAGCTTGTTGTTTACGCAGAGTTTCTAGCATGTTGTCCACGTCAGCATCGTTGATGCTAGCGTCAACTTTAGTCACTTCAATTTGCTCAAGATCTTTTAATTCAATTTTTGGAAAAACTTCAAAAGAAGCTTTAAAAATCAAATCGCTACCATCTTCAACAGTGATTGGTGTAAAGGTTGGCATGCCCGCTGGGTTGATTTTTTCTTGGCTGATCGCAGCAAAGAAGTGGCTTTGCATCACATCGCCCAAAATATCTTGGCGCACTGATTTGCCATAGATTTTTTCTACCATTTTTAATGGCACTTTGCCTTTACGAAAGCCATCAAAACGACGGTTTTTAGCAATATTGCGCAGCTCCGCGTCCACCGCCGCATTAACGTTGGTTCCTGGAACGGTGATTGTTAGGTGACGCTCTAGACCTTCTGTTGCTTCAACAATAACTTGCATAATAATTTTAACCTCAAAACTGACTTAGCCTTCACTAAGAAAATAGTGTTAGCGATACGGGAGTCATCCATTAATGCAACAATAAACATGGTAACCGCTGTTGTACTTAATAGCGCCTCACCATGAATAAATTCAATAAGATCAGTAAAATATCATTTGCCCATCGGCTATGTGCAAATAACTTAACTGTCTAACCACGATGCGCTTGCAAAGGGTACAATTTTTGTGCCTGCACAAGTTTAATAAACACCTCCTAAGCGGAGGCGATGACATTTTGAAACGTCATTATAACGAGACTCATTTAATGAGTCGAGACAACAGAGTAATAGCAAGTGATCATGCACCAAAGCTTTTAATGCTGTGAAGATAAGATCTCACCCAAGTTTGCCCGCAAAACCTTCGCCGCTGCAAATTTAGCGCAAAAAAAAGCAAACTCGCATTAAAAATACGCGTTTGCTAGAATTTTTTTCGCTTAAGCGTGATAAATCAAAGAATACGCGGCCTACGCGTCGCAGCGCGACCAGTCCACAAACATCGTAAACTGCAGCGGCGTGCCAAACGCAATGTCGCACGTTGCCGTTGAGCCAAGCACCTTATCCAGATATTTTGGCGCGATGCCAAGCCCTGGGCGAATTGAGCGCACATGCTCTTCGGTAAAACGCTCGCCCTTTTTAATATCTTTGACCACATACAAAGAGCGGCGGTAGGCTTTGGTCTCAAGCTCGGCCTGAGTGCTTGAAAACATAGGCTTGCCGATGGCGCTCGCGGCCACGTTGCAGGCGCTCACTAAGCAGCCAAACTCTTGCACGTCCACTGAGAAAGCCGCGTCAGGGCCGCCGTCAGCGTGAGAAAGCGTCATGTGTTTTTCGATCATCACCGCACCAAGCGCCGTCGCAGCCGTCGCAACGCCTATTCCTAACGAGTGATCCGACAATCCCACTTCCACATCAAATGCGTCGCGCATCACCGCCATCGTCGCTAAGTTAGCCTGCGAAATGGGCGCAGGATAAGCGCTGGTGCAATGCAGCAAAATGATGTCACGCGCGCCATGCGAACGCGCGGTTAACACCGCCTGCTCGATTTCATGCAGATTGGCATTGCCAGTTGACATAATCAGCGGCTTTTTGGTTGCTGCTACGCGGCGGATCAGCGGCAAATCGATAAGCTCAAACGAGGCGATTTTATACGCAGGCGCATCGAGCGACTCTAAAAGCTCAACCGCACTCGCGTCAAAAGGGGTGCTAAATAAAGTGATGCCGATTTTTTTCGCTTCAGCAAACAGCGTCTCATGCCATTCCCACGGCGTGTGCGCTTGCTGATAAAGCTGATACAAAGTGCGGCCATTCCAAAGCCCTCCTTTGATCAAAAATTCATCGCCATCATGGTCAATGGTGAGCGTGTCGGCGGTGTAGGTTTGCAGCTTGACAGCGCTCGCACCCGCCATTTTTGCCGCTTCAATCAATGCAATAGCGCGCTTGATGTCGCCGTTGTGATTGCCAGAAAGCTCAGCCACGATATAAGGAGGAAAACCTGCGCCAATTTTTTTACCGTCAATGGTGATATAGGGCTTTTTCGACATGCTAGCTCTCCACAATCCTTATGCTCTTAACTGGTCGATTTGCCAGCAACAATCCGTAAGTTGCAGCACAAACGCTTTTGGTTCAACAGGTTAATCGCGAGTTAGTTTGAATATTAGTTTAGGTAATTTTGTTAAAACATGAGCAAAAAAAGGAGCAAAACTCTCGATAATCCAAATTGTTAACAAAAATGAAACACCACAGCAGTTAGCTTTGCATGAGCGCATCGAACTCTTGCAAAATCCTCGCCACGCCAAGCCCATCGCACAGCGCCAAATTGTTTTTAGCGTACAGCTGCTTTTCTTCGCACAGCGCGGAAAATGCAGGCACCAGCCCTGTTTCAATCTCATCGAGCTCAAGCAAAATGCACGCTTTTTGCTTTGCAAGCTGCGTGCCGCCTGCGCGCTGATTTTGCGCAAGTGGGATCACAATGCTTGCAAGCCCCATGCAGGCACGTTCAAAACTTGTGCCCCCAGGAGCGCCAATCGCCAAATCATGCTCAAGCATTAGGCTTGCCATGTCATCGATGAAAGCATGATGCGTCACTTGCCGGTGCTGCTCGGCCCACGTGGCAACTGTGCGATAGTGCGGCGCAGATTGACTAAGTAAAACGGTAAAGGTGGCAGGAACGTGCCCAATCAACGTTTGCAAAACGCGCAGCGTCGCATTGGGTTTGTCAACGCCGCCCATCGAAACTAGCACGCGCCAAGGCGCAGCCTGTGCACCTCGCGGCTCAAGCTCACTCTCTGCCACTTTTTGCCGCGCGCGCGCATGCAGCGCTGCAAATTGCGGCGCGACAATCGCAAAGTCGCTGCCAGCCAACACTTTTGCCGCGCTAGCGTAATCGGCGCTTTGACGCCCAAGCGTTGTGTCGATAATAAGATCGGCGCAGTGCTCACGCACAAGATCATCAAGCGCGACAATTTTGCACCCAAGGTGCGCCCGCACCTGCTGCTGCCAAACCTTATCAAGCGCATAATGATCGACAATCACCAGATCAGCGGCAGCGATTTTGTCAATAAAATCAGCGGCATCTTCAAGCACAGGACGCTGTAGCCAGCCCAGATAGTCGTCAGCAAAGCGCGGCGTTTTGGCTGTAATTTCACTAAGCGCAATCACCGCAAAACCGCGTTTTGCAATGTAAGCGTTCAGATCGCATGGCTGCGCGAGCGTGGCAAAAAAAACCTCCGCGCCGCGCGCGCGCAGGGCATCCGCGAGCACCAGACAGCGCATCACGTGGCCTGAGCCTATCCATAAAGACGCATCCGCACGGATCACAACTTTCATGAAGTTACAATGCGATGCAGCGCCTGCGCAAAAAGCCAATCGTCCATCGTATCAATATCTTGCACGTGGGTTTGCGGCAACACAATCGCTTTTGCGTGCGCCGCAAACATCGGCTTTTTCTCTAAAAGCGCGCGCGCCGTGCCCCAGTAAAATTGCGCGGCATCAAAAAAGGCGCAGGGCAGATCTTGCGAGCGCGTGTTGAGATGCTCGGGAAAAAACATGCTGGCGCGCTTTTGTTCATCAAGCGCAAATGAGCGCCAGATGGGTGAAGAAAATTGAGCTGCGGCAAATACATACTCACAATCGCCCTCAGCGAGTCGCGCATTTCCCTCTTGCAAAGCTTCGGGCGTTAAAAATGGCGCGGTGGCATAAATGCAGCAAGCCGCTTCGACTCTTAGTGACTGCTCATTGCACCACATGAGCGCATGCTGCATCACGTCGGCTGTCGTAGCAAAATCGTCTGCGAGCGCCGCAGGACGCAAAAATGGCACCTGCGCACCATATTGCTTGGCAACCCCGGCGATCGCCGGATCATCAGTCGAGACAAAAATTTTGTCAAAACAGCCACTAAGCTGTGCGGCAGCGATTGAATACGCGATGATAGGTTTACCATTAAACAGCTTAATGTTCTTATTTTTTATGCGCTTGCTGCCGCCACGCGCGGGAATGATCGCGATCTTCATTGCGCAGCATCCAATACCGCTTTAAGCGTTTGGATCACCGCGACGCCATACTGTTTAGCCAGCGCAAAAATAGTCTGCATATCACAGCTTTGGCCTGCAAAGTGAACCGCCACTAACACTTTCGGCAGACGATTATTGCGCGCCGCAAGCGCAAGTTTTTCTGCTAATTTTTCAGGGCAAAGGTTATAGGTGTGTAAATCGATATCGACAAAATCGACCTGCGCGCCGCAGTAGCGCCCGCAGTTGGCCGAGGCTACAAAGGTGAGCGGCGACGTCCACAACACATCGCCGGCGCCAAGGCCGAGCGCTAAGCACGCGATATGCAGCGCCGACGTCGCGTTGCTGACAGCCACAGCGAATTGCGCGCCAGTTTGTGCAAGCAGCGCCTGTTCAAATTCAGGCACTTTAGGGCCTTGGGTTAAAAAATCAGAGTTTAATACCGCTACCACTTCGTTGATATCTTGCTCTGTTATCTCTTGCTTGGCATAAGGGATCACAGCAGACTCACAAACTTTAAATTATTCAAGCGCATATGCCGCTATCGTCGCTTTTTTTCAGCCGCTCAAGCAAGGTTTAACATAGAGAAGTGCGATTAATGACAAAAACTGCCTGATAGAAACAATTTAAGCATCAAAGCGTTGTAAGTTTTGGTCGTAAAGAGTGCAAAATTAGCGGGATGAAAGCAGGAAGAAATTTATGGTGGCCCCTGCCCGACTTGAACGGGCGACCAATCGATTATGAGTCGACTGCTCTAACCAACTGAGCTAAGGGGCCATATTACTTGATTATAAGGAGTTACCTGTGCGCTGGCAATATGCGGCAACTTAATTGCGCTATTTTTAAGCAGCCTATTTTTATAACTTTGCGACTGATGCGCAATTACTCCCGCACAATCAATTCGTTATTTTGTCCCGCAACACTCAAATCGCCGCGAGCAGTTACGTTATGCTGTCATTTTGTTTGGCAACATAGCGCGAAACACTGGCCGCAAACGCTATCAAAATGTACAAAGGCCAAGTAAATCCTTGCGTTAAAAATGTCCCCGAGACCAAAAACGCAATCACGCTCGACCATAAACCTTCAACCAGCGCGCGCGTGGTCGCGCTGTAGATGTGCGGCGCTTGCAAAACAGCCTTGGCAGATTTTCTCACTGAGAAAAATAACACGCCGTACATCAGCAAAAACACCGCCAGCCCAATAAAGCCCGTTTCCGCCATTACGCCAAACCACGTGCTGTGCACGGCGTGGTTGACCCCGTCCCAATATGGCGTGTGATAAAAATAGTTGAGGTAATAATTGTTAAGGCCGACGCCGGCAAAGGGATGGTCCATCGCCATGCCAAATGCGGCCATCCACGCATACAAGCGCCCTTTCGCCGCCTGATCGAGGCTGATTTTTTTCATGGACAGGTACTCTTGAATACCGCCAGAGACCCTCTCGTCAATTCCAGAAAAATGATACAGCGCGAATAACGCGATGATTGAAAAGAACAAAAACGCCATTTTTGACGGCACGCGCCGCCACGTGAATACAACAAAAACCGCGCAGATCCCAAGCAACGCGCCGCGACTTTGCGTCTCAAAAATAGCCAGCAAAATAAGGAGCGCAATCAAGAGATTAGCGGCTCTGAGCGCCGGATGCGCCCCTTTTGTCAGCCCCACACTTACCGCAAAGGAGAGCGGAAAAAGCAGCACTAACGAGAGATCGTTGGGGTCGCCAAGTACAGAGCCAATATGCCGGCCGATGGTGACACGAGTCAGCTCAACAAGGCCAATGCCGTTGATTTTATTGTAAATGGCCACCAGCGCAATCGCAGCTCCTGATGTAACAATCATGGTCAGCGCATGATGGTGCTGCCTTGCGTCCGCCATCATCCACGCCAGCACCAACGTCATAAGTCCAATTTTCAAATAGACTTCATAGTAATAAAAAATCGCAACATGCACGTTGCCAGCCTGCGGCACGCCGATTGTCACCACCAAAAAAAACAGAGCAAACGCGTTGAGCTCTCTGCTTGTATACGGCGTGATTTTTTTGCTGATCAGCACATGCCAAACAACCGCGCCAAGAGTAAGGATCGAAGCCAGCAGCGGCAATTTGTACGGCAGCAAGAACGGCAAAGCCTCATGCACGCGAAAAAAGGAGAACGAAATAAAGGCAAGACCTATCAGCACCGGATAGTAAAAAAAGACCAGCGCCACGAAAGGCAGTGCGCCGGCCATAATCGGCACCTGCGGCAGCGGGTACGCGCCCCACAGCGCACAGATCAGCGCGATATAGAGCAGCAGCATCCAAACCGCATTGCCCTGCAGCTGCTGTTTAATGCGCTGACTTAATGCAAAAAAAGAAAATCTTTTGAGCGCAGATCCAAGCAACATGCTGATCTCACTAAGATTGATTTTCTGGCCGCTGGATAAAATACTCTTCACGCCAGCCTACACGCGATGCCAGTGGCGGTGAAAAAAGCCGACCAGATAAGCCATTCCACCTAAAAAATTCGCAACATGGCCCGCCACCAAATAGTGGATAGCTTTCAGCAGCTTATTTTTTGTCTGCAAGCAGCCGATCTGCACCAAAAAAGCGAGCGCATAAATTTGTACTTGCGCAAGCAGCGCCAGCGTGAAAAACCAATTTTCGCCAACCAGCCAAAAGCTGCCGAGCAGCGCGCACAACATAAAAATCGGCACCAGCGGGCGCAGCGCTTTTCCTGACGCGAAGGTGTAAGCGACCGCGCCATATTTGGGCAGCAGACAGCGCCACAGCCGCATCAGCTGCTGCAAATTGCCCGCGCCAATGCGAAGACGGCGGCGAAAATCTTGCCCCGCGGTGCTTGGCTGGCTCTCAAGCGAGATGATATTTTCATCCAAAATCACCTCGTAACCTTGCTCGATCACTTTCATCGGCACAATAAAATCGTCGTTAATGGTGTCGAGCGGCAGCGGTTTAAACAGCCGCCTGCGGATGAAATAAAGCGAGCCATGCGCCCCAAGCATGCTGCCAATTCGCGATTCACTGGCCTGAATTTTGTTTTGATAGCGCCAATACTCTTGCTCGCCAGGGTTTGGATAGAGCAAACTGTAGCGGCTGCTCACCCCGCCAATTTGCGGCGCGGCAAAATGAGCCGCCGCCAGCTGCAGTGCGTCCACCGACACCAGCGCCGAAACATCGCTAAAAGCGACAATTTCGCAATCAAGCGTGGCCATCACATCATTAAGCACCGCGACTTTGCCGCGATTTTCGGCAAAACTGACAATGCGCAGCGACAAATCGTGACAAAACAGCTGCGCATGAGTCGCCCGCGCAAGATGCTCGGTTAGATCGGTGCAGCCATCGCACGCAAGCACCACTTGATAACGCTCTTTTGGGTAGTCGAGCGCCGCCAAGTTTGCAATCTTTTGCGCGATAAAATCGGCCTCGTTAAAAGCAGGCACCACAATGGTGATAAACGGAAGCTCTCGCGGCTCGCTTACTCGCGGCTCGTCACGGCGCTTAGCCAAATAATGCGATAACAGGTGCATCAGCGGCGGGAAAATCGCATGGTGGTAAACAATCAGCAACATGCTGATCACTGTAAGATAAACAACAATTTCACTCATTGAGTAACCTCTCAAAGAGTAGATCGTACTGATTAACCATCTGCTGCAAATCGGCGTGCTGTAACACAAACTGACGCGGCAGCGTGCCCTTTGGGTGTGAAAAATGCGCGGCAATCTGCTCGGCCAGCAAAGGCGCTTCTAGCAAGTGCAAAATCACGCCGCTCTCCGGCGCTAAGGTTTCGACAGCGCCGCCAGCCGAACTTATCGCCGCTGGAATATTGCACGCCTGTGCCTCTAGCACGCTAAGCGGATACCCCTCATTTAGCGACGGCAAACAAAAGAGATCGAGCGCCTGATAAAAGCGCGCCATATCCGATTGAAAACCTAAAAAATGCACGCGTGAAGTTAATTGCAGCTGTGCGCACAGCTGCTGCAAAGCGCCTTGCAGCGCGCCAGAGCCCGCAATGGCCAGATGATAATCGTCATCGAGCAATGCGAGCGCGCGCAGCAAAAACTCATGCCCCTTCACCGCCTCAAGCCGGCCACTGCAGCCCAGCAGCCGCACAGTTGGCGAAAGCCCTAGCGCTTGGCGCGCGGCAAGCTTGTCCCCAGCAGCAAAATAGTGCACATCTACGCCGTTTTTGATCACTTGCGGCGCACTTTGCCCGTATTGCACAAGCGTTTTAGCGACAAAATCGCTAACCGCAGTACAAACAGGTTCATTTAACATTTTGATAAATAAGCGCAAGCGACGATGAGAAGTTTCTGCATAATGCCAAGCATCGTGCTCGGTGTGCACATGCGCCGCTTTACTAAAAAAAGCGCTCAGCGCGCCGTAAAACAGCGGGCCGATATGGTGAGTGTGAATGAGCTTGGCGCCTTCTGCTGCGATAAGATTGCGCAGCTGAGCCTGCGTAGAAAGTGAAAATTTTACAGGTTTATTTAAGAAGATCAGCTGCTCTTGATAGGGAATAAGGCGCGGCCACTGTTGCAGCGCGCTAGCTTTATCGCCCTCTAAGCTGACAATTTTCATGCGCGCGCGAAAACGCGATAAACGCAGCAGCTCCAGCACCATGATCTCAAGTCCACCCGGCTTAAGATGCTGCACAATTTGCAAAATCACGCGCGCCCCTCCCGGCGTTTTTCAAGGTAGTTGTCGCCTGAGCTATTAAGCTGCCTCTTTTTTCTTCTCCGGATTTAGCTCCACATCGCCAACATGATCCCAGTTCCTTGCTTCTTTGGACCAGCGATTTGGATTCATTGCTCTTGCCTT
>JBOFRL010000086.1:0-33021 GCA_051650965.1 Vibrionaceae bacterium | reverse complement strand
ATGGTTTAATAGTTATTATTGTTGGTTTTTTCATGGCCATTATGATGCAAGAAAATGATCAGCAATAAAAGCGTCAAATAAGGTTGAGTTGAGCGCCTAACTTAAAGCTCGGTACTGCGCCGTAGGCGCCTACGGTTCTGCTATTGCGCCATTTGAGATGAGCCCTGTGGTGCGGATCGGAGAGCCGAGCACTGGGGTGATCAAACAGCTGATGGATCAGGGGATCCAAAACATTATTTTCCCGAAAGTTGAAACCAAAGAAGAGGCTGAGCAGATCATGTACTGGTCTTCTTATGCCCCGCGAGGAAATCGCGGCATGGGCGCGCCTGCGGTGCGTGCAAGTTTATATGGCCGTATTCCCGATTATCTTGAGCGAATCGCTGATGAATCGATGATGCTGATCCAGATCGAAAGTCGCAAAGGTATTAGCAATTTAGATGAGATCTGCTCTGTGCCTGGCATTGGCGCTATTTTTTTAGGGCCAACAGATCTCGCTGTTGACATGGGGCATGGGCTGAATGTTTTTCACCCTGAAGTGGTCGCCGCAATGGACTATATGGTCAAGCGGATTTTGGAACTTGGGATCCCCGTCGGCACCGTGGCTGCGACGCCAGAGCAAGCAAAACATTATAAAGAGCTGGGCGTTTCCTTCTTAGGGCTAGGCACTGATACGAGGATACTCGCCACAGGCGCAGATCTTATGCATAAAAATTACGCGGCGCTTTTAAAATAAGTAAGCGTGGAGCCTTATGAGCGATGAGCTTTGTAAGGCTCCAAGTTTTCTTTAGCGATGGCAGACTTTTTTTAGCAAAATTGTTGCCGTTAAATCCGATTGCTTTCGGTGGTGAAGACCAAACATCATTATGGTGATGTGCTTAAGCTTGTGATACTCGCCTAACGCTCTCCAATTACTTCGCGCTTTGCATGCTGCTCCCCTCGCAAATCGCCCCATCATTTTGATATTTCGGCAAATCGACTTCTCTTTGCTGTTTTATTTTTGCCAAAAAGCGGCTAATATTTCGATATTCTTTCGAGTCGAAACTTAAAAATGACAAAGCGTAACACCCAGCAGCGCCGTCACACCATTGTGACCCTAGTGCAAGAGCAAGGCGAGGTGAGCGTCGATACTCTCGCTAAGCATTTTTCCACTTCCGAAGTGACCATTCGCAAAGATCTGGCGGTGCTAGAAACGGGCGGTTTGCTGCTGCGCCGATATGGTGGCGCAGTTCCGCTGCCTAGCGAGATGGTGCTCGAGGCTAATATCGAGCAAGTTTCGAACCGAAAGATTGCGATAGCTCGCGCCGCCGCCGAGCGGATCCGCGATCACAACCGCATTATTATCGACAGCGGCACCACAACTAGCGCCATGATCCCGCTGCTGGGCAACAAACGCGGGCTCATTGTGATGACCAATTCTCTCAACGTAGTCAGCGCCCTGCGTGATCTGGAGAACGAGCCCACTTTGCTGATGACTGGTGGCACTTGGGATCCTCACTCCGAATCTTTTCAGGGGCAGGTGGCAGAGCAGGTGCTGCGCTCTTACGATTTCGACCAACTTTTTATTGGTGCTGACGGTATCGACCCTGCCCGCGGCACGACCACTTTCAACGAGCTGGTGGGACTGTCGCGCGTCATGGCTGAAGTGGCGCGGGAGGTGATCGTGATGGTCGAGTCGGAAAAAATTGGCCGCAAGATCCCCAATCTTGAGCTGCCATGGGGCAGCATTCACACGTTAGTGACTGACGAGGGGCTTGCCTGCGAAGCCAGAGCGCAGATCCAAGCGCAAGGGGTGACGCTGATCTGCGCGCCTGTGAGCGATTGACGACCCGTTTGTTGGTATCAAGCTGAGCGGTTTAATTCATCTAACTCATTTTACGATTTGATCTTAAGGAGATGTGTATGTGTGGCATCGTCGGGGCTGTTGCCCAGCGTGATGTGGCTGAAATTTTGGTGGAGGGGCTGCGCCGCCTTGAATATCGCGGCTATGACTCGGCCGGTGTGGCGGTGTTTAGCGCCAGCCAGCCACTGCAGCGGGTTCGCCGTCTGGGCAAGGTGGCTGAGCTTGCCAAGGCGCTCGACGAGCAGTCTGTGCATGGTGGTACCGGCATTGCTCATACCCGCTGGGCCACCCACGGCGAGCCTTCTGAGCGCAACGCCCATCCCCACATCTCCGAACATATCGTGGTGGTGCACAACGGCATTATTGAGAATCACGAAGAGTTGCGGGAAAAGTTACAAGCGCTGGGGTACGCGTTTAATTCTGATACCGACACCGAGGTGATCGCCCATCTGGTGCACTACGAGCTAAAATCCGCAAACTCTTTGCTGGCCGCTATGCAAACGGCTGTAAAGCAGCTGCGCGGCGCCTACGGCACTGTGGTTATGGATAGCCGCGACGACAGCCGCTTGGTGGTGGCCCGCTCCGGCTCGCCGCTGGTGATTGGTCGCGGGATCGGTGAAAACTTTATCGCTTCCGATCAGCTGGCGCTGCTGCCGGTGACTCGTCGCTTCATTTTCTTGGAAGAGGGCGATGTGGCTGAAGTGACTCGCCGCGATGTGCGTATTTTCGATAGCAACGGTAACGCAGTGGTGCGTGAAGAAAAGAAATCCGAACTTTCTCACGACGCCGGCGACAAAGGCGAATACCGTCATTACATGCTCAAGGAAATTCACGAGCAGCCTAAAGCTATCACTAACACTTTGGAAGGGCGCTTGGGCTGCGATCATGTTGTGGTCGAATCGTTCGGCAACGGCGCGCGCGCCATCTTTGACAAGGTCGAGCACGTGCAGATCGTCGCTTGCGGCACCTCCTATCACTCCGGCATGGTGGCGCGCTATTGGTTTGAAGAGATCGCCGGTGTTTCCTGCAGCGTGGAAATCGCCTCCGAATTTCGCTATCGTAAATCGGTGGTGCGCCCAAACAGCCTGCTGGTGACTCTCTCTCAAAGCGGCGAAACTGCCGATACGCTGGCGGCGCTGCGTCTGGCTAAAGAGTCTGGCTACATGAGCTCGCTGGCTATCTGCAATGTGCCGGGCTCTTCGCTGGTGCGCGAATCGGCGCTGGCCTTCATGACTCGAGCTGGCGCAGAAATTGGCGTGGCTTCCACCAAAGCGTTCACCACTCAGCTGGCAGGCCTGCTGATGCTGGTGGCCTCGATTGGTCACTGCCGCGGCAATTTGAGCGCTGCTGGCGAAGCTGAGCTGGTCAAGGCGCTGCATGTTTTGCCTCAGCGCATCAAAGAGAGCCTTGCGCTGGCTAAGCAGATCGAAGCGCTGGCTGAAGAGTTTGCCGACAAGCACCATAGCCTGTTTCTTGGTCGCGGCAGTCAGTATCCCATCGCCATGGAAGGAGCGCTCAAGCTCAAAGAGATCTCCTACATCCACGCCGAGGCCTACGCCGCTGGTGAACTCAAACACGGCCCGCTCGCGTTAATTGACGCCGAAATGCCTATCATTGTGGTGGCGCCGAATAACGATCTGCTCGAGAAGCTCAAATCCAACGTGGAAGAGGTGCGCGCCCGCGGCGGGATCCTGTATGTCTTTGCCGATGCCGCGACCGGCTTTAAAAGCGACGAGACTATGCGAGTGATGAGCCTCAACCATGTGGAAGAGGTGCTTGCGCCCATCGTTTATACTGTGCCGCTGCAGCTGCTTTCTTATTATGTCGCCTTGATCAAAGGCACCGATGTGGATCAGCCGCGCAATCTAGCAAAGTCGGTGACCGTTGAGTAAGAGGGATGAAAACTTGCAGGGTAGCACCGCTCAGCATAGGCGGGCGGTGCTTTTTTGCATGATCACTTTGATTGGTATTGTTTTAAATAGCTGGCAGCCTGTCGCTTGATGCTGGCCAGCTCTTCGGCAGGAAGCTGCCAAGTGACTAAGTGTTGCATCTTTGCTGCATTCGGGTAGCCATTGGCGGCGGCTACCGAAAACCAAATATAGGCTTGGCGCAAGTCTTGTGCGACGCCGTTTCCTGTGAAGTACATCGTGGCGAGCTTGTTTTGAGCAAGACTCTCTCCGTGCTCAGCCGCTTTGCGATACCAATACACTGCTTGCTTTTGATCTTTTTCGACCCCATGTCCATCGGCATACATTGTCCCAAGGAAAAACTGCGCGCCTGCAACTCCCTGCTTAGCTGCCTGATGATACCAATGCGCCGCTTGCTCGTTGCTCTGCTCTATCCCACAGCCATTAAAATACATCTTACCGAGATTAAATTGAGCGCCAGCATTACCTTGTTTGGCAGCTTGACGGTACCAATGGACGGCTTGTTTCTCATCTTGTGCAACGCCTTTGCCGTTGTCATACATGATCCCAAGGTTGTACTGGGCTGGTGCATTGCCTTTCTCCGCTGCTTGCTGCAGCTCTGCGAGAGGCGCTGTGCCCCAATCTTTAGCTTGTTTGGGCGTAGAAAAACAGCCCGCTAGCGAAACAACAGCCAGTGAGAGTAATAAGGATTTAAGGCTCATCGATAATAATCTTGGTGGGAGTGAAAAGGTTATGCTGAAATAGCATTGCTGATCTGCAAACCTTTTCTCGTGCAACAATTGATCTTGCTTCTGAACTGCGAGCGACTTCTGTTTAAATAATTGAACTCACTCGAGTTTTTGTGTTAACGGCTTTCTTGGGCTTTGATGAACAAAGGTGTTTCGCTGTGTGCCTTACAAAGCAGCTATTTGCTACGATGGACATCCGGCCAAGTCGTCGCTATATAGCTGAATTATTAAGTAGATAAAAATAGTTACTGCTTAACAGCTGGCTGTGTCGGGATCTTTAGCAAGGAGTGGTAAGTGCGTAAGTATGGCTAGTAAAAAGGCTGTATTTAGAAAGCTGCACAGAAGTTTGATCTTTTCACCATTATGGTCCGTAATGGGCATAAGGCGAGACAAGGAGTCAGCGAATGCACAAATTCAATCCACAGCGAATTCAGATCGGGATCAGCGCTTGCCTATTGGGGCAAAAAGTCCGTTTTGACGGTGGGCATAAACATTCTCCCTATTGTACTCAGGAGATCGGCGCGTTTTTTGATTACGTGCCGATTTGCCCTGAGATTGCCATCGGCATGGGAGCGCCGCGCAAAAGTATCAGGCTAGTGCGCGACGGCGAAACCATTTTGGTGCAAAGCGGCGATGGTAGCCTCGATGTTACCGCTAAATTGACCCAATACAGTGACGCTAAGGTGCAAGAGCTTGATTTTCTTGGCGGCTATGTATTGTGCGCGAAATCCCCCACCTGCGGCATGGAGCGGGTACTCGAGTATAAAATGGGCACCAATAATGGCACGAAATCTGGTGTCGGGGTGTTTGCCCGCAAATTGATGGAGCGTTATCCGCTGTTACCCGTTGAAGAAGAAGGGCGCTTGCATGATTTAGCGCTCAGGGAGAATTTTTTTACGCGGGTTTACGCCTATCACGATTGGCAGCAAATGAAGCATGAAGGGCTCACCAAGCATAAGCTCGTCAAATTTCATTCTCGTTATAAATACCTGTTAATGGCTCATAGCCCGCAGTGGTATCGGCAATTAGGGCCGATTGTGGCCAATATCGAGGAGCTCGATGTGACGGCGAGTCGCTATTTTGAAGGGTTTATGACGGCTCTTAAAATCAACGCTACCCGTAAAAACCACGCGAATACCTTGCAGCATATTCAGGGCTATTTCAAGGAGCATCTGAGCCAAGCGCAAAAGCAAGAGTTGTCAGAGGTTATCATGAAATATCGCCAAGGGACATTGCCGCTGCTGGTTCCTATCACACTGATAAATCATTATTTACGGGAATTTCCTACGCCCTATATTGAAGAGCAGGTGTACCTTGATCCGCATCCTGAGGCGCTCAAGCTGCGCTATGCCTATTAGCGAAAAATGCAGGGATCCTTCATTTAAGGGGCGGTAATTGCGGACTAAAAATAGAAAAGCAGAAAAATAGAAAAACAGCCGGCGTGCACCAGCTGTTTGATTATGTAGCCTCGGTAATTTTGAGACTATTTTGCGTTGCGCATGATATCAATTGCCGCCTGCGGGATGAAAAATTGCTTTTCATTAAATACGTTAACGCCGTTATAGCTTAATTTGGTGCCAGTAGCGGTTTCGATAACGTAGTTTTTATTTTCTGGCACGGTGAAGTTTTTATCATTCACTGAGACAGTTAGGAAAGTATTTTTCGGGTCCAGCTCGCGCTGATTGATCTTAATTTGTTGCGCCTCAAATGCCGACTCAGGTACGAAAAGTTGCTTCGTCGCTGCATCTAAATTAACGCCGATCGCTTTTTCAACATAGTGTGCAATGTCACTATTTTGGATAACACCTGTGAGCTGATAGTCCGGCTTGCTGGTGTAGACATAAAACGGCACGTCTTCACCAGTGTGGCCATTCGTAGTCATGGCGATATTAGCGCGGTTATTAATAATGTCGGCAATCGCATTATTGATAGCGTATTGATTTCCTTTAGGATCTTGCTTGTACTGCGCGATTCCTTGCGTGAGCTTGCTTAGCTCTTCTGTGGTCGGGGTGAGCGTCGTCGCTTTGGTAAATAACGCGCTAACATCTGCGTTATCGGCTGTGCTTAACGTGTTAGCAAGGCTCCAGTCGGATTGGTGAACTTTTCTAAGTAGCTCAACAAAATCTTTTTTCTCTAGCGACGAATAAGTGTAGTTAGAGAGAGAGTTACCGATGCTCAGTCCACCATTACCGTGGTCGGTCATGACCACAACGAGGGTGTCTTGGTTGGTTTTGGCAAAATCGACCGCGGCTTTCACTGCGTCATCAAATGCTTTGATTTCATGAAGCTGAGTTACAACGCTGTTGCTGTGCGCTACCCAGTCAATTTTTGACCCTTCCACCATTAAGAAGAAGCCTTTTTGTTGCTGCTGCGCTTCTTTGCTAAGCAGTTCAATGGCTTTGTGCGTCATTTCACCTAAGCTTGGCTCAACTTTGGCTTGGTGAGGACGGTTGATTTCATACTGCATGTCGGCATCAGCAAAGATCCCCCAAACGCGGCCACGCGTCTGTTTGGTCAGTTGCTCGCGACTGTCGATCACATCGTAGCCACTGCTTTTAAGGACATCGAACATGTTTTCGTTGTCGATACGTAGCAGCGGATCTTTGTTGTCTGGCTGAGCAGGTGGTGTTAAGAATTTACGGCCACCGCCGAATACCACATCAATGTGTTGGTACACTTGCTGCTCAGAGATGTCGTTGTATTGGCTGCGTTGTTTGCTGTGCGCGCTAAAGCCTGCTGGAGTGGCGTGCATGATCTCAGAGGTCGCGATAAGGCCAGTGAGTAGACCATTTAATTTCGCAGCTTCTAATACAGAAGCGGCTGGCGCAAAAGCTTCATCGGCGCTAACAGCGCGCGAACCTTCAAGCTCAGCGCGTGATGGTTTTAGGCCAATTATTTTATCTTCAGTTTTGTAGCCAGTAGCGATAGCTGTGGCTGCAGGTGCGGAGTCAGTGATTGGGTTCATGGCGGTGTGGGTTCTGACTAAACCACTGGCCAAGGGATCAAGGTGCATCGGTTTGCCGTCATTGTGTACCCAGCGAGTGAGGGTAAAAGAGCTAGCAGACATGCCGTCAGGGATCATTACAATCACATTTTTGGCGAATTTTTCTGGGATATCAGCCAAAGGTTTAGCGCTGACGCCACCGCAAAGTGCTAGTGTTACGCCTAAGCCCAATGCGCTCTGTTTGAAGAGAGCCGTCATGTGATCGGCAAGTGGTTTCATCGATTCAATCCTCAATAAGTCAGTTGGTTAACAGCAGAATTTGGTGATTGCCATTCCAAAAAAAGAGATCCATGTGAATCACTTTTGCGCGGAGTGTGATGGATCACAGATTTTTTTTCTAGAACAACTTTTTGATTTTTCGATGGTCGTGATCTAGATCACAATAACGGCAGTGCTGCTAGCTTTCTTGGGCAATTCATGGTCGATACATTCAGGTGCGAAAAGTGACGCTGGCTGGTAATAATTGCGGAAAATGAAAACTTGCTCATTTCTGATGATTTTTCAAGGTCTTAAGCTGATGGACAAGATCGAGATGCCGCCATCTCTATTGAGCTATTTTTCTACTCGCAAAAATAGTGCTCGATGCCCAATTTGTTTGATTGGCACTGTTGCCTTGACATTAAAGATAAAAACCCGCGGTTTTTATTTCGGTTTGCCCTGATCGCAAGTTGCTATTGCATAGCGTATGCAATGCTACATGACTAGTAACTCTCTGATCATATAGCCAAATTTAGTGCGCTGCTGCGGTTTACTTTTCACTCATGAGTTTGGTATAAACACCCAATTTCTTATCGGTTAATGGCGTAAAGCCGATCCCCGTGTGCATGTTCGTAGCAGCATTCTCTTAGAAATACTGTAAACAAACCGTGGATTTATTACCGGCAGTAAAATTTCAAGAGGAGTGAGCAAGTGGAAATATCAAAGCGAAATGAAGCAGTAAAATTTGATTTTTTAGTTATTATTGCCGCTCTACTTATTACATGTTATTTGACCGCAAATATTATGGCGGTAAAACTTGTCGAAATATTTGGCGTTACATGGTTTGATGCAGGGACAATTACTTTTCCAATAGCCTATATTCTTGGCGATGTATTAACAGAGGTGTGGGGATTTAAAACTGCCAAAAGAGTAATATATCTTGCTTTTATTTGTAATCTTATTCTCGTGTCAGCAACATATATCGGTACTCTTTTGCCTGGGGCGGAGAGTCTGAGTGATGTTAATGATGCATATGCGCTTATTTTTTCATATACGCCACGAATTTTGCTTGCCTCTATGTTGGCATTCATTTTTGGAAGTCTCTCAAATGCTTGGGCGATGGAGTTTATTAAAAAAATAACCGGTAAGAAATGGTTATTTGTAAGAACAATCACAAGCTCTGCAATAGGTTATATTTTTGACACGGTGATATTTGTTGTAGTTGCATTTGCGGGTACGGTTGCTTTTGATGCACTTATTTCAATGATCTTGGCGCAATATGTTATCAAATTATTAATTGAATCATTTTTTGCTACCCCCTTTGTATATGCAATTATTGATTATGTAAGAGAAAAATCAGGGGTTGAGCCTGTAAGAAAAAGCACTGGAGCATATGTAAATGTCTAGTGAATTAGCTCGTTATTCTCTTATCGATAGCCATATGAAGCGCGAATTACTATTGCTACAAGGTTTAGGCTGTAGATGGAAAAAATGTACCTTTTGTGATTATTACAATGATACAAGCGCTGCTCCATTTCTAATTAATCGGCCAGTCATTGATAAAATAACTGGTCAATATGGTGTTGTCGACGCAATTAATTCAGGTTCAATATTTGAAATTGATGAAACAACATTAGAGTATTTAAAAGCTAAGTTGATTGAAAAAGGTGTTAAAACATTGTGGTGTGAGTCACATTGGATATATCACAAAAAGTTAAAGCAAATACGTGATTTTTTTACTGGCATTGATGTTAAATTTCGCATTGGAGTTGAAACGTTTGATCCACAATTACGGGCGACATGGAAAAAAGGAATACCCGATAAAATTAAAGCGAAAGATATTGCTGAATATTTTGATGGCGCCTGTTTTTTAGTCGGAATACAAGGCCAAACCAAAGAGATCATTCTTAATGACATTGCAATAGCAAAAGAATATTTTTCATATTTTAATGTGAATGTATTTATCGAAAATACAACCAATGTAAAAAGGGATGAGCAATTAATACAATGGTTTGTTCGAGAAGTTTACCCAACGTTAATTAACGATGAGCGCATTGAAGTTCTTATCGAAAATACAGATTTGGGTGTCGGGTAAGAGATTGGAAAATATTTTATAATGCGCGAAGCTAGTTGCCTCTGGTAAAAGCTACATTCTTAAAAAGAGGCACACTTTGCCTTAGCAAATCGAGCAGATAATTTGCAGTGATCGTTGCTCAAGGTGCTTGGCTCCGGTCGCTTGCTGAAAAAATGGTACACACGCAGGTCCAAAAGTCTTGGAAAGTGCAACTAGCTGATTGGAAACAACAAAACCTGCACGAACGTCAGCGGTTATTTACTCAATATTCGAGGTGTGCTGGGGAAGGACTGGCTCACGCGGTAGCCTGCTGCGTAAAACATTACATAAAAGATGAAGTGTTCGCCAAGGGATCAGGCGCGTAACTCAATGTAATCGCTTAGTTTGTGACTGAGTGCCATGTGGGCGACAAATCAGTTTTAGCCATGCTTTCCCTGTATTACCTCTCTGAAATAAATAGAAAATTTTACACTTCGGCCAATATATTGAATACTTGTTCAATTCAATTGTTAACCAGCAAGCTCCTGGTGAAAATGCGTGCACAGCATCCGCGTGATCGCACAAAAATTAGGAAACAATTTATGAATATTAAACAACTTCATCTCGCTCGTTTTGGCTGTTTTGATCAGTTAGAGGTAAAGCTGGCGCCGACAGAGCAGCTCAGCAGTAAGATCACTGTTTTTATCGGCAATAATGGCGCGGGAAAAACATTGCTATTGAAAGCGCTTATGACCAACTTGAGCTGGTTTGTGGCGCATTTGCGCGGCCAAAATGAAGATGGCAAATCTATCGTGGATGGGGATATTTTAAACGGCAAAGCATCAGCCAAAATAACGGTGACTTTTGCTGATAGGCTGGGTGAGTCTAACAGCAATAAGGCAAGTGAAGAGACTGTGTTCAGCTGGTCGCTAGTTAAAACTCGAGCAGGCAGTAAGGCTCAACTTGACTCCGATCTGGATGACGCCATCCGCTTGGCAGATCATTACAAAGCGCAGCTTGCGCAAAAACAGAGTGCAAGTTTGCCGCTGATCGCCTTTTACCCCGTAAATCGTGCGCAAATTGATGTTCCGGCAAAAATCCAAGAACGGCACAATTTTCTGCAAATTGATGGTTATGATAACTCTCTCGAGCAGGGCGTGGACTTTAGACGCTTTTTTGAGTGGGTTCGTGAACGTGAAGAGCTAGAAAACGAGTCTGTTTTGCCACAAGATTTGTTAGAGACATTGTCAGAAGATAGCAGTGCCGGTGATGACGCTTGTCACGCCTGCACCCGTGACAAACAGCTGGCTGCCGTGCGTAGCGCTATCAGCAGTTTTATGCCTGGATTTAGCAATCTAAAAGTTCGCCGCAAACCGCGCTTGCATATGTCAATTGATAAGCGAGGCCAGACGCTTAACGTGTTGCAGCTTTCGCAAGGTGAAAAAACGTTGATGGGGCTTGTGGGTGACATTGCACGCCGCTTGGTTATGATGAATCCTGCGCTTGCCAATCCACTGCAAGGCGAAGGTATTGTATTGATTGATGAAATCGATATGCACCTGCACCCAACGTGGCAGCGCTCTATCATTGAGCGCTTGACGGCTACTTTCCCTAATTGCCAATTTATTTTAACTACGCACTCACCTTTGCTGATCAGTGAGCAGCCTAATGCGCTGGTTTACTCGCTGGATGATGGCGAGATCAGCGGCGTTAATTTGCAATAAGCACTGCAGAGGAGCGCGTTGCTGGACGCGATAAACAGCGCGGTGGAAAAAAGAAGCAGGCAATAAGTTAAAGCGAATATATGACGGCACAAGTATACAAAATATCGATAAAAACGCTCATTTCTTTGTTTAATTTGCCTGCATCTTGTTAAAACAAAGGGCGGCCTGTGGCCACCCTACTTGGTTAGAATTGTTTGAAGCGATTTAAGCTAAGTTAACGCCGTGTGCGGTAGCTAGCGCTGGTAAGCCGCCTGCAAAGCCTTGACCAACCGCTTTAAATTTCCACTCAGCGCCATGCAGGTATAGCTCGCCAAAAATCATAGCAGTCTCGATGGAGGCGTCTTCTGATAAATCAAATCGGGCAAGCTCAACATTGCTGTCGTTGTTACACATTCTGATGTAGCCGTTGCTGACCATACCAAAATTTTGTTTGCGCTCTTCTGCTTCGTGGATAGTGACGGCGAAGACCAGTTTTTTTACGTTGCTTGGGATCTTGGCTAAGTCAATTTTGATCTGCTCATCATCCGCGTCGCCTGCGCCTGTGCGGTTGTCGCCTAAATGCTCTACCGAGCTACAAGTGCTCATTTTGTTGCCGTAAAAGATAAAATTTGTGTCGGATAAAACTTTGCCGTCATCGCCGACCATGAATACTGACGCATCGAGATCAAATGCTGAGCCATCTGTCACGCGCTGATCCCAACCAAGCCCAGCAATGACAATTTTTAGTCCAGCATCTGCTTTAGTTAGAGAAACGTTACCGCCTTTGGATAGAGATACACTCATTGCTCTGTTCCTTATTGAAAAGATAAAGATTTTTCCTAGCAGGAAGCTCCTCGCTAGACATTTGCATGATGGAAAAGTAGTTCAAAGAGCAATTACACTATTGAGTGCAAACGCGCAGCGCACCCAAGCATTAACGTCACTGCGGCACGACGGCAGCGGTGATCTGATCAATCATTGCGTCGATGGTGCTGCCGCGGCATGCCACGCCTTGTGCGGTAAACTGCCAATCTCCATTGCTGCGACGAAGAGAGGCGATAAGGATCCCTGTGTGCGAGCCTTGCTCAGTCAATTTAAACTTTACAAGTTCTTTTTCTTTTTCACTTTGATCCACAACTCGGCAGAACGCATTTGCGACTTCATTGAAAGTTTGGCCGCGAAAGCTGTTTACGGTAAAAGCGAGGTATTCGACGTTGGCTGGAAGTTTGGTCAGATCCACAAAAATAGATTCATCATCGCCGTCACCTTCACCGGTTTGGTTGTCACCACTTTGCGTGATCGAGCCGCATTTAGACACTTTTTGCCGAAACCAAACGGTGTCCAGACGAGAACCATGCGTATCAAAGGTCACAACGCTAGCGTCAAGATCGATAGCATCGCTGCCACGCCCAAACAGCTTGCCAAAGAAGCCACCACTGGATTTAACTGGGTCCCAACCTAAGCCAAATTGCAACTTGGTCAACGCTGCGTCAGATTGCTTGGACAACGATACAGTTTGATTTTTAGTAAGAGATATGGAAGTCATCATTTATTCCTTTTAACAGGTGCTGAATTTATAACGATGCAAATTTAAATGATTCGAAATTTCCACGTTCGCAGCTAACAAATTGTTATTGGGGCATAAAACGATGCACCATTATGCGCTGCGCAATAAAATACACCATACATTAATGTAGCGACTGGCTTTGTGATCTGTGTCGCATAATGGCGGGTTGTTGCTTTTTAGCTCGGGGGGGGGAAGAGCGAGTTAAAGATCGCTTTGTGATGGAAATACAATCAATATGAGTTTGGACAGAATGTCCAGTAATCCAATAAAATTTTTATTAATCAATGGCTTAATTTTTTAATCAAAAACACCAACCCATGCTATTTATTCGTTATTCATCCTTATTTGCTAACGAGAGGATATTCTTAAGAGGTTGTTTTTAGCTAAACGATAATACAAATAAGCGGTGATAAAAGCATCGATTGCTATTCCTAGCCCAAACATGATAGCAATTTTATTGAGTGACGGAATGAACAAACCGGTTTGATAAGCGATAAATGCACAGCCATAGAAGCAGATGTTGACAATTAATGATTGGTATAGCATTAGATCGGTTCGTCCTATTCCATAGAAATAGCTATCAATCATATGGTTAAAGGAAAAAACAATATAAAAACCAAGCATTAATAGTACGAGCCTTGTGACCGCTTGTGATTCGTTTACACCCATAACCTGCTCGATAAAAGGTTGCCATGCTGGGATTGAAAAAAACCAGCAGCAAACCAAGAGCAGCACCACCAATAGGTAACAGTTCATTTTTTCTTGGCTCATTCCACCATGATTGGCTGCGTCGCGTTTTACTAACTGCCCTAGCGCTAAGATCGGTAGCAGCAACCATCCCCAGATAAATTGATTGGCTATCCAGAAGACACCAGCTTGTTGAACTTGATTGATCAGTTGTAGGATCATTACCAAAAATGCGCTATTGCGTACAAATGATTCTAAACCGGATTTAGCGCCAACTTTGACCCAATTTATAAGCCATGCTTGCTGACGAAATTGGATGCTGCGCAGCGATAAGCCTTCGCCTGCCAAGTAAAAAATGGCTACGCTAGACAGCGTGCCGCTGACGATAATATTGGTCCAAGCAACACCGTTAACACCGAGGTTTAAAGAGATTGGCATCTGGCTGACAAACAAACTGTCACAAAACAGAGTGAGCAGCGTTTGGATCAGTAACAACTGGTAGATAAGTTTTTGTTTGTTATTTAACACCAGCACCAAACTTGCAAATGAAAATACACTCGACATTAAAATTGCGATCGATTCTAGACGGATATAGCCGATAGTTTGTTCCGTAAGCGCAGCTTGTTGTTGCATTGCGGCCACCATTTGAGGCGTAAACGTTATTACCGCGATAGTGGCTATAGCATAAGCTGCCACGACGATACTTAGCCCAGTTGATAGCCTAGCATTGTACTTTTCATTTTCATGGATCACTTGGCCGAATAAGAATGCGAGTGGTAAAAGTAATGCTTCACTTAACACTTCATAGATGACGTTAAGCCAAGCGATTTGCGCTGCAATACTAAAAGTCCACGGATCGGGGATGTTACCCAAAAAATGAGTGCGCGTTGTTGAGTATAGCAATGGGATCAAGCTGGTTAAGAGCAGCACCAGTAGCAATTTAAAGTTGATGTTTCGGTAGGCGGTTACAAAGAGGGGGGCTTGGGTTTTTAGCTGCATGAGATATAAAGCCTACGTGGCAATTGAGGTGATAACTCACAGATTAGTAATAATTTATTCTTATAGAAAGATCGAGAAGCATCAGTTATGACACGTAGAGTTTGAATATGGCAGAACTCTCTCTGTTTGAAATAGAAAAATGCGACTGTAAGATATTTTGTGTATCTGCCAAACTGCGTAGCATCAGACTAAAAGCAAGGCAGATACACAAAGGATTGCCACATAAAGTCGTGCGCAAGCCCCGATTATTTATCACTAAACCAGATATCGCCAAAATAGGCGCGGCCAGATTGCTGGCTGTTATCGCCATCACTCATTACGGCCACGATATCGATTTGGTTAAAATCCTCATTAAACGCTTGGCGCAGATCCGCCTTAACATTGCGCTTGTAGCTGCGCCATTGCTGTATATTCTTGTCGCCACTTTCGACGGCAATTAATATCGCTTGAGTGGTGAAGGCGTTGACCCACACGCTGTCGACCGGCTGCTGGCTTGCCCAAACGTAGTTGACTGTTTTGGATGAAATTCCCAGCAAGCCGCGCTGGACGACGACATAAAGGCGGGCAGGGTAATCGTCGCCACCTTTTGTTTTTTCATCAAGGCCAGCCCACGCTTGGTCGACTTTCCAGCGCCAATTGAGATACGGCGTGCGGTTGAGGTCGATTTTGATCCTTTTGAATTTTCCTGACGCGCCGTCAGACACAGTTGCCGCAAGCACTTGGGTGTTGCCATCGCGCTGCAATTGATATTGCGTTGTTCCTTTGAAGACCCTGTCTTCCCATCCAGTTAGCAATCCTTGTGAAAATTGCCCGATAGGAACTGTTTCAGCACTGACATAACTCGAACTCAGAATAGCGATTGCGCTCAGTTGGTACATAAATGATTTATTCATGCCTAACCTCCTGTTCAGTTAAGACTTGATACGCCGCGAAGATGCGTGTCACCGTGGTGATGGCACATAACAAAGTAAAGCTATACGCCAGTGTTGTAAATAGATTTGGCAAGAGGCACATGAGACAAAAAACAAAGATAGTTTCGCTCGCTTCGGTAAATCCTCCGAGATAATAAAAACCTTTGCGTGGGTAAACGGTGCTGCTCAGGCCGCGTTTGGCCGCTAAAATCGCAAAGGCTAAAAAGCTACAACCTGTGCCAATGAAGCTGTAGATCAGCACGGCTGCAGCGAGTGCGTTTTCGCTGGGATTGGCTAAAGCAAAAGCTAGAGGGATAGCGGAGTAGAATAAAAAATCGAGCGTGATATCAAGAAAGGCGCCGCGATCGGTGGGCTGGCTTTGTCTTGCCATCGCCCCGTCGAGGCCATCGGCGATGCGATTGAATAAAATAAACGCCATTGCCCAAAGTGGGCGCTGCATAATAATGAGCGGCACGGCGCACAGGCCGAGCATAAATCCAAGCCAAGTGATGTGATCGGCGCGTAAACCAAGCTGCAGCAGCTGCTGTGCGGCGCGGTTAATTGGTTTTTGTGTGAAGTCGAGCAGTCGTCTGTCAAGCATGCTGCAGATCCTCAATCCGGACTATTTTTCCTTGCTTAGGCACATCGGCGAGATCATGCGTGACAAGCACTGTGGGGATGCGCATTTGCGCGATCTTTTCATAGACAAAATCACGAAACTGCTCACGCAGCACAGCGTCAAGTTTGCTAAAAGGCTCGTCGAGCAGCAGCGCTTTAGGCTGCGCAAGGAGCGCGCGCAACATACTGACTCGCGTACGCTGTCCCCCAGAGAGTGACGTTGGGTCGCGGTCGTAAAACCCTGCAAGGCCCACCTCGGCCAAATGTTGATTGATGGTCTCGCGGCGCAGCGCTTTTCCTTTGATTTCGGCGGGAAGGGCGAAGGCTAGATTTTGGCCGATGCTTAAATGGGCGAACAGCAGATCATCTTGAAATAAAATGCCAATGCGCCGCTGCTCAACACTTAGCTGGTCGACTCGGCGCTGATCAAGCCACAGCTCACCTTGCGCGCTAAATGCGGGATCCAGTCCGCCAATCATCCACTGTAGCAAGGTCGATTTTCCAGAGCCAGAAGCACCCATTAGCGTTAATATTTCGCCAGAAGCGATCTCTGCGTTGAACTGCGCAAGTAGCGTTTTATTTGCCTGCTTAATAGTCAGAAATTTGATCTGTAACACCTTAACGTAACCCTCTACAAGTTAAACCGCGCCAATGGCTGTGGATAGCAACCAGAGCAAAGACGGCCATCGGTAGCAGCATCTGCAAAACAGCCTGCACAGCAATGGTGCGGCGATCGCCGCCGCTACTGAGTGCGACAGCTTCTGTCGTGACGGTGCTAAACCGCCCGCCGCCTGCAAATAAGGTCGGCAAATACTGCGCGACACTCACGGCAAAACCTAAGGCGAGGGCCGCTAAGATCGGGCGCAATAAAAGCGGCCACTTTATTTTTAAGCAGGCCATCAAGCGCGAATAGCCGAGTGCCTGCGCCGTTAACATTAATCGAGGATCAAACTGGCGATAAGCGCCGACCAAACTGAGCAAAATATAGGGCAACACCCACAACAGATGGCTCCAGATCAGCCCTACGTGGGAGCCGTCTAAATTTAGGCGCAGCAGAGCGAAGTACTGCGCGGCGGCTAACGGGATCACCGGCAAAATCAATGGTGCATACAGTAGCGCATTGCTGTGCAGCGGCCCCCATTCGAGCCAGATCAGCACCATTCCCAACGCTATTAGGCTTGACGAAAGCCCAAGCCATAGCGACGTTTGTAGCGGCGCAAAATCAGCTTGCAGCCAGCCTGCAGCGGAGAGTGTTTCAGGCCAAAGCGCAGGGAAAAACCAGCTTTCTGCCACAGACCACGCTACCAATATTCCCATTAAGCCAAAGCAGAGCCAAACTCCGCCACGGTAAATGTGACCAAGCCATGACGCTCTTTCTATTTGCCGCACGCCGTCGAAATTAAAGCGCCAGCATTGATGAAGCCGCCAAGCGCCGCGTAGCAATAAGCCGAAGGCTATCAGCGCAAGCAATAAGATCAGTGCGCCGGCGCTCCCTTTTGCTTGGAGCGAAGGGTCAGTGTCGGTGAGCCATTGCCAGACCAGCACTGCAAAGGTTGGCGGTGTGGTCGGGCCGAGAATGAGCGCCATATCGACAACCGACAGGCTGTAAGCCACAACCGTTGCCAACGGCCACGCCATGCGCGGCAATACTTGAGGCAGAATGATACTGCGCCAGATCTGCTGGCGCCGATAACCCATGCTGCGAGCAATCAGCATTTGGCGCGCGATCTGCTGCTCACTCAGCAGGCTCATGATGACCCAAAGGAGGAAAAAGCTTTCTTTGATAGCTAATGCAAGCCCTAGGCTAATACCGTAAGGATCTTGCACTGTGATCCAGTCGGGCGGCGTGTCCCAGCCGAGCAAAAAGGCGCAGCCTCGCGTCAACCAGCCCGCTGGCGAGAACAAGAAAATAAAACCGATGGCAAATGCGGCATGCGGCATGGCCAATAGCACAGGCAGCCGGCGGGTCGCTCTTTGCCATACATTGAAAGGGTATTGCAGCATGGCAAATGAAATTGCTAATGCTAACGACAACACACCGCTCAGCAGCGTTGAGATCAGCGTTGCCGTTGCGGCTGGAATGGTTTGGCTGTCTTGCACGATTGCCAGCCACGGCTCACCATGGGTGATATCCAGACTCATGTGATACAGACCTGGCAGCAAAGGCACAAAAACGAGGCTCATCAAGCCGATTGCAAGCAGTTTACCTGCACAAAATTTTGTACCTACCCATTTTGTACCTACCCATGGCAATCGTTTCTTCATCGCGGCTGTTCCTTATCATGCTCCATAACGCTTGAGCCACTCCTTTTCAATTGCATCAACCCAGCTGGCATGTGGCTCTGCAAGGGCAGGAACGTTTTCTGTTAAAGCGCCGGGCGCCGTTGTCGTCATGGCGCGGCGATACTGCTCGGCGATTTTGTCGAGCGCCAACACGCTCGGATCGCCCCAGATTTTGAGATCGGCTTTTCTTGTTTGCGCTTCAGGAGAGAGCAGGAAGTTGGCGAAAACTTGCGCCCCCGCTTTGGCACTTGCGTTACTTGGGATGGCGATAAAATGGACATTTCCTATGGTGCCGTTGCTAAAGCCAAAGCTATAACTGCTCGCGGGCAGCTGTTTGTTTGCGATCAGCGCTGCGGCCTCATTGGGATTAAATGTCAGCGACAATTTGAGTATGCCATCGCCAAGCATGCGGTTCATGTCAGCCGCGCCTTTAGGAAAGCTGCGGCCCTTGCGCCACAAATGCGGGTGAAGCTGGTCGAGATAAGCCCACAGTGGCGCGGTGGCTTTGGCGAACGCGTCCGCCGTCACTGGTTGCTGTAGCATTTTGGGATCGGGCGTGAGCTCAAGCAGCAGCTGCTTGAGGAAGGTTGTGCCATGAAAATCAGGTGGCTTGGGATAACTCACTTTCCCAAGCTCCGCTTTTGCAAATTCGAGCAGCGCTTGCGCTGAGCGAGGTGGCTCCTTTACCTTGTTGCGGTCGGCAATAAAGGTCAGCTGCGCGGTACCCCAAGGCATTTCTAGCCCATCGGTGGACTCGGAAAAATCAACGCGCACCGGTTTTTGCAAATCGACATAGGCCCAATTGGGCAGATCTTCTGCCCACGGGCCAAATAGCAGATTGTTTTGTTTAAGGGATTTGAAGTTTTCGCCGTTCACCCACACCAAATCGACCGAGCCATTACTGCTTCGTCCCGCGTCAACTTCGGTTTTGATGCGTTTTACGACATCGGCAATGTCACTTACTTTGACGTGCCGCACTGTCACGCCATATCGACTTTTGACTTGTTTGGCGGCCCAATCGATATAGGCATTGATATTTTGTCCGCCTCCCCAAGCATTAAAATAGACGATTTGACCTTTGGCAGCTGCCTCCACTTGACTCCAGTTATCCTTGGCCATTACGGCCGAGCTTAGGCACAGTGCAATCAGACTAGGTAAGATTTTTTTCATTGTCAGGCTATCCCTCTTACATTAACGATTGCGACGTTTAGCTGCGCATCCAGCGATGATATTTTTCTAAGTAATTCAGAATCTTAGTTGGTGCGTGCGCGCGTTTCCATTCGCCAGCAACATACTTATTGGCTTCGGCCATTGTCGGGTAAGTGTGGATAGTGCCGAGAATTTTATTGAGCCCGAGCCCGTGCTTCATCGCGAGGACGTATTCAGCCAGCAATTCGCCGGCGTGCGCGCCAACAATCGTGACGCCAAGGATCTTGTCTTTGCTCGGCACAGTAAGCACCTTGATGAAGCCGTGCGCCGAGCCGTCAGCAATTGCCCTGTCGAGCTCTTCAAGATCAAAGCGGGTGACTTCATACGCGATCCCTTTATCTTGCGCTTCTTGCTCTGACAAACCGACGCGCGCCACTTCCGGATCAACAAACGTACACCAAGGGATAACGGAATAATCGACTTTAAAGCGCTTAAACCGCCCAAACAGCGCATTAACGCTGGCATACCATGCTTGGTGTCCGGCGGTATGGGTGAACTGATAAGGGCCTGCTACGTCTCCTGCGGCGTAGATATTGGGGAAGAGGGTTTCTAAATAATCGTTGGTGACCACAGTGCCTGCAGTTTCAATGCCTAATTTTTCTAAGCCGTAGCCTGAGAGGCGCGCCCTTCGGCCAACGGCGCAGATCAGCGCATCAAAGGGGACTTCGTGCTCGCCTGTGGCCGTTTGCGTGATCAGCCATTTTTGGCCATCACGGATTTCGCAGCGCAAAGCCGTGTGGCCGGTTAGAACTTGCACGCCGTTTTTGCTTAGCTGCGCTTGAACAAATTCGGACACTTCGCGGTCTTCACGCGGCATTAAGCGCTCGCCGCGTTCAATTTGGCTGACATTGGCGCCAAGGCGGGCAAAGCTTTGTGCGAGCTCGCAGCCAATCGGGCCGCCGCCTAAAATAACCATGCGCTGTGGAATGTCATCCATCTTGGCAAACGCTTCCCACAGCGTGTCGCTAGTGTAATAACCGGCTTCTTTAAGCCCTGGAAGATCGGGCACAATAGGCTCTGCGCCGGCGGCAATAATGATGTTGCGCGCGGTGAGGCGCTGCTCTTTGCCGTCATTAAGTTTGATTGAAACTGTCCAAGGGTCGATAAGCGTGGCGTAGCCTTGCACGACATCAACGCCAAGTTTGCTGTAGCGCTCGACATTATCATGCGGCTCAACCGCTCGGATAACGGCCTGTACGCGCTCCATTACTGAGCGAAAGCTAAATTTGGGCGCCACATCTTCTAGTCCATAATGGCCAGCGCGACGCATTTGCTCGGCTAATTTGGCGCTGCTGATCAGCGCTTTGCTCGGAACGCAGCCGTAATTGAGGCAGTCGCCCCCCATTTTGTTGGCTTCTATCAGCGTCACTTTGGCTTTGACGGCGGCGGCGATGTAAGCGGAGACGAGTCCTGCGGCACCTGCGCCAATCACGATAAGGTTGCGGTCAAATTGCTTGGGTTTGTTCCATGATTGGTAAACGTTACGGCGTTGAAATTGCATAACGACTCCTTTGGCGGCTAAAGGGAAAAGCCCTAATAAAGCAAATGAAAACAGCAAGGCTGGGGAAAGGATCCCCGACAGCGTCTCTATTTTAGCGAGCTGTGTGCCGGCGTTGACGTAAACGGCGGTGCCGGCCAGCATGCCAATTTGACTGACCCAGTAAAATGTTCGTGTTTTTAATGAGGTCAGTCCCATCAGTAAATTGATCAAGAAAAAGGGGACAACGGGGACAAGTCGCAATGTGAATAGATAGAGCGCACCATCGCGCGCCATCCCAGCGTCAATGCCTGCAAGTTGCTGGCTAAAGCGTTGTTGTATGCTGTGACGTAGCACGTATCTTGATGCGAGAAATGCCAATGTCGCGCCAAGAGAAGAGGCGAAAGAGACGAGCACCACGCCTTGTAGTAAGCCAAAAACGGCGCCGGCAGCCAGCGTTAAAATGGCAGCTCCAGGTAACGAAAGCGCGGTCACTACCACATAAATTACAAAAAAACTCAAAGCAAACATCAAGGGCGCTTGCTGCTGCCACGTGGCCAGCTGGAGCTGACTTTGTTTGAGCTGCTCTAATGTAAGCCAGTGCTGGAGGTCGAAAGCAAAAAACAGTCCTACCAGCACAAACAGAACTCCGATCACTATTTTTTTATTCATTCGCTACCACCTTCCACCTTCGATGATTTTATCGTTATGTAAAAATATCTTGGTAATCAGCATGCGTGGCAGTCTTGAGTAAGACTTTCACGCTGTAACCATTACTACGACTGTTTGACTTTGCTAAAAGGAGCGAACTCGTATTTAGCAGAGCTGCTCCTCATCACGTTTGTGGCGGGGCGTCGATAATGACTTGTTGGGGCATGTTCTGTTTTTTTAAAATAACACTCAAAGCTCAAGTGCGTAAATAAGCATGCGGTTGCACTAGGGCACTGGCGTGGTGGGGGATGAAAGAAGTGATAACGCTATCACAGTTTGATGTGCGCTTGATCAGACGAAAAGCGCGCTCAACAAATGCGATAATAAGTGGGGAAGGGCGTTTAATGAAAACCTGCAATAAAGGCGCGCAGGGCGTCGATGTCTGTGATCGTGAGGCCATCTCGGCTTTTTCCGAGAAGCCCCTTGTCTATTAACTCTCGCACCGCGCGCCGGTAAACGCGGCTTGACGTGCCAAAGCGCTCAGCTTCTGGCTCCATTCTTTCAAAACCGCCCAAATTGACCTGCGTATCATGTTGTAGCAGCAGATCATGCGCGATATTAAAACTTATTGTATGCATCAAGCGTTGGGTGCAGATGCCGAGGGATTCTTGGCTATCTTGCGCTAAAGCGCAGGCAAAAAACAGGCTAAGTGCGGGCTGCTGCTCAAGCGTTTCTTGCAGCTTTTGCGCGCAGATCACCGCCGCTTGCATGGGCTCCTCTGCTACCACGTTCCACTGGCAAAGCATGGTCGTAAAAAACTCCATCTCACCAAACAGGTGTTCGTCGCACTGCACTTCACCAAGCTGAAACCGGCGCCCATTAGCCGCGAGAATATTTATCGAGACCCGCCCGCAAGAGACCAAATATAAGGTATCGACAGGTTGGCTTTGCTGCAAAAGCATTTCCCCAGCCTCAAACCTTTTTGTCGCGGTTTGACACTGCGACAGCGCCTGACAAAGCGCCGGCAGCTGCGCTTTTAAATAGTTTGAAAAACGGCCTGAAGCGTGTGCGCTAAGTTGCATGGTGTGCTGAGGTTTGGGGGACATCGCCATAGATTACCTGCTTTTTGTCGTAAGGCGAAGCTCAAAAATTGCCTCACTCGGCAGCGGAGGCAAGCAGAGCGAGGCGGGGAGTGCTATTTTTTCTATTTATTATTAAAAATCAATCAATTAACACAGAGCTGAGTGCGTGCAAAGCCGCGCGTGCAGCCAGCGTTTCGCCCTCCATCATCAATTGATCGGCGTCAGCGTATTGATTGACACCCTCTTGTACATCTTGCTCATACAGCACCACGTTGTTAAGGACCGAGGCGACTTTTAGCCCGCGTAAACGGCCGACGGTGAGCAGCGCCGATGTCTCCATATCTGCCGCGAGGATCCCTTGACGGTTCCAATAGTGGCAAAGCTGCGCTTCTTCATCAGTGTAAAAGCTGTCGTGCGAGCGAATAATACCGCGGTGAACGGCGACGGGCTGCTTGGCTAAAAAGCGTTGCATCTCCATCACCAGCTCAAAGCTCGAGTAGGCCGGATAGGCTGCGTCGATGTAAGCTTTAGAGCCGCCTTCATCACGAACGGCGCCTTCTACCAAAATGAGTTCGCCAAGCCCAAGCTCTGGCTGCATTGCGCCGGCAGATCCCACGCGCACAATGGCTTGCGCGCCGCTTCGTGCAAGCTCTTCTACCGCGATCAGCATCGACGGAGCGCCGATCCCCGTGCTGCAGATAGTGAACGATTGCCCCGCGTAGTCGCCATTGAAGAGGCGGTATTCACGGTTTTCCGCGACAAGCTCTGCATTATCGAGCAAGCGAGCGATGCGGTTTGCCCGACTGAGCTCACCGCAAACCACAACGCGCGGCGCAGCTTTTGCGATACGAATGTGGGGTTGAATACTCATGCAGTTGCCCTTTGAGTCGTGGTTTTGTCTGCGTTTTGCTGAGCGGTTTGCATCCACGCGCGGGTGCCGTTGGCCGCAACGAAAAGCAAAATCGCGTATTCGATTGAGAGGGCATACACGCCTTGCGCCGCATAAATTCCGACGCTGATGATGTTGATCACCACCCACAAAATCCAGTTTTCCACGTATTTACGCGTCATCAAGATCTGTGCGACAACCGAAAGCACCGTGATGGTCGCATCCCAGAATGGGAACGCGTCTGGCGATAACACTGGGCGCTCTAGCTGGGCACCGAGCAGATTTAGCAGATCAACGGTAATATTGGCTAAAGAGAAGAACACCGGATCGATGTAAATAGTCATGAGAATAATGCTGATCACGCTCATCCCAGCCGTTAGCACCAGTTTTGGGCGGCTCATCCAGCGTACAAACAGCGTGTCGCCTTGCGCGTTGGGGCGCGTCCACGCATACCAGCCATAAATGTTGGCGCAGAAGAAAAACAGCTGAAGCAGCAGCAATCCATAGAGTTGAATTTGATAAAAAATCACCGCAAATAGCGTGACGTTGATCAAACCAAACAGGTAGTTAATGGTTTTCTCTTGGCTTGCAAACCAGATACACAGCAAACCAAATAGCGTTCCTACCGCTTCAATCCACGACATGGCATATCCGCCACCAATCGGGATATTAACGAGGGTGTGGTTAATATCAAAAAAAGCCATCAGATCCATCATGCTCGATCTCTCATTGTTATGGGGTTGGCCCACCATAAAACCTTGGAGCATGATCAAGGAGGACATTTGTCCGCTTCGATTTGTCTGGATCATAAATTAGAAAATTTGTGGGGCAAAAGTGAGGAGGCTAACGCAATAAATCAAATGAGATGTGTATTTTTGTAACCAATTGTGCGAGAAGTTTGGGCATGTGTAAATGCTGCGGCTTGCGTCATCGCCGCGTCCCTTCGCCGTTTTAATGCGCGGCAACATGAGCAAGAATTTTCAAGCCAAACTGGCCGCAGCCTTTCTGCCGTTTTATGCTCATTAAGGGGATTGGCCGCTATTTATTGGGGCTGTGTTCATCATCTGTAGCGTTGCTCTTGTATTGCGCTTTAATTCTCCCCATTTGGGGTGATATAGAAAAGTATCGAGCAGCGTTTGTTACAAGAGAGGTTTTACGCGTGAATAAAGAGCAACGGGGCGTTATAGCTGGCGTCGCGACGGCTGTTTTACTGTCAATAACGCTCTTTTTTGCCGCCGTCATTTTCTGTCAGAGCAATATGGCTGCAGAGGAGGTTGCTAGAGCGTTTCGGCTCAAACTGCTTGCAGGCTGTTTTTTGGGTCTCAGCCTGCCGCTCGTGATCGCCATCGCGCGGCTTGCCCAGCACCGATTTTTCACTCCCGAAGATCTTAACGGCAGCGCTTTAACTCAAGGCACGGCGCGCGCTAAATTGCTGCAGGCGTTGCTACAAAATACGTTAGAGCAGACCGTTTTTGCGCTTGTTATCTATTTTGCGTGCGCATTTTTGTTCCCGCCACACTTTTTGCCGCTCATTCCAACTGCGACCGGCATGTTTTTCGTTGGCCGGATCTTGTTTTTTGTGCGTTATGCGGGCGGCGCTTCTGCAAGAGCGTTTGGTTTTGCCTTCACTTTTTACCCGACCATTTTTCTTGGCGTTATAGCGGCTTACTGTTTGCTGAGCATGGCTGTTTAACGGCGCAGAAAGCTGAAAAACAGTATGCAAATAGCAATATTGGCACTTTTTTAAAATCCGCATCGCACTTTAAAGTGCATCAACTCATTGCTTTCATTACTGGGTAGCGGGTCGGCGTCGTGCCTGTATGCTGTCGGAAAAATGCGATAACAGCGCGACTCACTTTTGCATGCTCAGTGACAATGGTAACTAGTTGTCTTTTTTGATTGATATCAGGCTATGCTCAATAGCGGCGCGCCTTGTAACGATCGTCGCCTATGCTCTTAAAATGTTGGAATTTTTGTCTGTAAGCAATGTGTCACCGTCAGTTAGGGATAGGCCGCGCCTTGCTCACCGAGACTATCACTGCGCAAGGAGCGTATGGAAAAAACAAATTTAATATCGCGCTGGCGCCGCTTTGTGCCGGCCCTGCTGCTTGCAACGGTTTTTGGCGCGCAAGCGAAAAGCGCGCCTGAGCTGCTGGCACAGGCAACGCTTGTGGGACAGGCGCGTATGACTTATCTCTTTTGGGATGTCTACGATGCCAAGCTTTATGCGGCTGCGGGAAAGTGGCGTGCCGACGCGCCGTTTGCGCTGGAGCTGAGCTATTTGCACGATTTGGATGGCGAAGCCATTGCGAAGCGCTCTGTCGAGGAGATCCGCAAACAGGGCTTTAGCGATGAGGCGCTTTTGGCGCGCTGGTATCAGCTACTGGTCACCATTTTGCCGGATGTGAAAAAGGGCACGCGGCTTACCGGCGTTGTCGACCAAAATCGGCACACGCGTTTTTACCTTAATGATGAGCTGCTGGCATTGGTAGATGATCCGCTGTTCACAACGTGGTTTTTCAACATTTGGCTGGGCGAGGCGACTTCTGAGCCGAAGCTGCGCGCGCTTTTACTAGGAGAGCAATCATGAAATGGCTATTAATGTTGTTGGCGATGTTATCTGGCTGCAGCTTGAAAATTGATGGCGAACAATATCGCGAGCAGCAGCCCAAACTCGATTTGCTCACCTTTTTTAATGGCGAGGTAAAAGGCTGGGGCATTGTGCAAAACCGCAGCGGGAACGTGGTGTCGCGCTTTACCGTCGACATTAAAGGCCGCTACCAAGACGGCGTGCTGATCTTGGATGAAACCTTTGTTTATAGCTTGGGCGATGGGATCAAACACCGCGTTTGGACTATTCGACCTTCGGCTGACGGTCAGTTTACTGGCAGCGCTAGCGATCTCGCTGGGCCTGCGACTGGCCAAAGTCACGGCAATGCACTCGCTTGGCGTTATCACATGGATTTGCCTGTCGATGGCAGCCACTACAACGTAAAATTTGAGGACTGGATGTGGGCGTTCGATGCGCACACCTTGATGAATCGCTCTTACATTCGTAAATTCGGGATCACCTTTGCGCAAGTGACAATTTTTATGCAGCGCCAGCCACCAGCTGTCGCACTTAACGGCAAAAGCGCCCTCAGCGCAAATTAAGAGGGCGTTTTCATCTCGCCACGCGTTTATCGCACTGGCGAGGGCTCCATTGTCAGCACCAGCTTGCCGATATGGCGTCCCGAATCGAGCAAATGGTGGGCGGCGGCCGCTTCATGCAGCGGAAACGTTTGGTAGATCTGTGGCTTAACGTCGCCCTTTGCGATAAATGGCCAGACGTGAGTTTGCAGCTGCGCGATAAGCTCGGCCTTTTCCTGCGGCGTGCGCGAGCGCAAAGTGGAGCCGATGTGTGTCAGCCGCTTTTTTAGCATGGGAAAGAGATCAAGATTGGGCGCTGCGCCCGCAATAATGCTGATCTGCACGATACGGCCATTCATCGCTGCGGCCGCATAGTTGCGCGCAACGTATTCACCGCCAATGATATCGAGAATGATGTCCGCGCCACGGCCATCAGTTGCGGCATGCACTACTTTGACAAAATCTTCTTCCTTGTAAAGCACAGCCACATCGGCGCCCAGCTTGATGCTGGCTGCCTGCTGCTCGCGAGAGCCGACTGTGGTGATGATCTTGGCCGCGCCAAATGCCTTGGCCAGCATGGTGGCAGTCGTGCCAATGCCAGAGGCGCCGCCATGGATCAAAATAATATCGCCTTGCTTAAACTGGCCTCGCTCAAACATATTTGACCAGACTGTCATAAAGGTTTCCGGCAGCGCCGCCGCTTCGACAAAGCTTAAGCTTGGCGGCAAAAGAAAGGCGTTATGCTGATGGGCGACGCCGTACTGTGCATAGCCGCCGCCTGTGATCAGCGCTGCGACTTTATCGCCAATATTAAAGCGCGTCACCCGCTCGCCTTTGGCAACCACTATTCCGGCAACCTCAAGCCCCAGCAGATCGGATGCGCCAGCTGGAGGCGGATACAGCCCCTTGCGCTGCATAACGTCCGGCCCATTGATCCCTGCCGCATAGTGCTGGATCAAAATTTCATCGGCGTTGGGCTGCGGCGTGGCGCGCGTGGTCAGCTTTAAAACATCTGGTCCACCGTGCTGGGTAATTTCTACCGCGCTCATGGTGGCGGGAATGGAATAGGCGAGAGGCATTAAGTACTCCTGTAATGAGGTGAATTAGGGCTCTGTGAAGGTATGACACTAAGATAGCGAAAATTGCTGATGAATAAACGCAGTATGATCGTTTACCTACAATGCAAAAATGCATTGTAACAAGAACATGATGAACAAGAGAGCGGCAATGAACTAGGCTGGCGCGTGTCTGGCCAACGAGGCAGTTGCACAAGCCTTATGGGGTGTGGCGAGTGACGCTTCAAGATGTGCAGCATGCCGCGCGTTAGGGCAGTTATGACGTCTTGCCAGCGCATTTGCCGCGCTGGTGTAGGTTGCTGCTTTCATGTTTAGGTTTTGTCACAACCGTCACAGCTCTTATAACCGCATATTGATTGAGGGAAAACCCTCATTTACTTGGTCTCTGACAGTCTATATTGTTAGGCTAAATCTACTGTTACTGGAGCTTCAACCATGACCAATAAAGTTATTGATGACAAAAAACCAACGCCGGATCTGGCAGAGCACAATGCCTTTTTTCCGTCGCCTTATTCGCTAAGTCAATTTACCTCGCGCAAATCAGATCTCGCAGGGGCCGACTATGCCGCGCCTTATCGCGGCGGGCGCTGGAAAATTTTGCTACTCGGTGCCGACGAGCGCTATCTGCCCACCGACAACGGCACTTTGTTTTCCACCGGCAACCATCCGGTCGAAACCCTGCTGCCGATGTATCACCTCGACAAGGCGGGCTTTGCTTTTGATGTGGCAACCTTGTCTGGCAACTCAGTCAAATTCGAGTGGTGGGCGATGCCTAGCGAAGATGAAGCGGTGCAAGGGCTTTATGCTAAATATCAGGCGCAGTTTCGCCAGCCGGCTAAGCTTGCTGATCGGCTAAAAGAGGTGCTCGCTGCTGACTCTGACTATATCGGCGTCTTTATTCCCGGCGGGCACGGCGCCCTGATGGGGTTGCCAGAAAGCGCCGAGGTGAAAGCGCTGCTGGAGTGGGCGATGGCGAGTGATCGTTTCATCATTTCTCTTTGTCATGGGCCTGCGGCGCTGCTGGCGGTGGCCAATCCGCACACCTTTGCTGGCTACAAGATCTGCGCTTTCCCCGACGAGCTGGATGCCCAGACCCCTGCTATCGGTTATATGCCGGGGCATCTTACTTGGAAGTTTGGCGAGAAGCTCCAAGAGATCGGCTTTGAGATCGTCAATAGCGGGATTTCGGGAGAGGTGTGCCGCGATCGCAATCTGCTGACCGGTGACAGCCCGCTGGCGGGCAATAACCTCGGCAAGCTGGCCGCCACCACCTTGCTCGAGGCCGTTGCCAAGCGATGAGGCTGCCGTCCTCGCCCGCCAGTGCGCTGCAGGTCGCAGTAGCGCTGGAAGGATGCCAGCGGCTGGAGGAGATCCAGCAACTGGTGCGCGCCTTCGCCACTCCGCTGGGATATCACCGCTTTGCGCTCTTCTCTATCAGTGCCAGCGAGGAGGGGGTGGTTGAGCACCTCTATTGGCTGGAGGGGCAATGGCTGGAGAGCGGTGAGGCGGTCGACCTGCATGCCTATATGCGCGAGTGCCCGATGGCGACGCATATCAGGGAGCGAGACCAACCCTTCTTCTGGAGCAAGACGCAGGGCGCCGCTGGCGAGCAGTACCGTATCGTGCACGAGCCCAAGGGAGTGGGCCGACATGGCTTGCAGGTGCCCGTGTATGGGCCGCTGGGGCTGGAAGGGGCGATGAGCTTTGGTGGCGATCAGATCGATGCCAGCGCTCCCGCTCGGGTTGGCCTTGCGCTGATCGCGGCGGCGGCTTTTCATGCCGCTCGTCGCCTGATGGAGATGCCGGTAGCGGGTCACGAGCGCGGCCTCTCTGCGCGCGAGCGCGAAGTGCTGGAGTGGGTCTCGCTTGGTTGGCGCCATGCCGATATCGCTATTAGCCTAAAACTTTCGGTGCGCACGGTCGAAAACCACCTGCGCAGCGCTCGTCGCCGGTTGGGAGTGGCTACCACTGCAGAAGCGGTCCGAGTTGCGATCAGAAATCGCCATATCAATGGCTGACGGTTGGCCTTTGTGGCCGCATTTGGCACAAAGCGCCTTTTTTTGGTGGCGCAGCGTAGCCTGTATTTTAAGCATGCAGATCATAAATCGCGCACGCCCATTGTATTTTCAATCTTTGCGTTTAACATGCACCTGATTTTATAATAAGTTAAGCAGGATTTATCGCAATTATGCTACCCGTATTTGTTATTAGTTTGACACGCAGTACTGATAGACGGGCCATGGTAGAGCGCCAGATGTCCCGTTTAGGGATAAATTTTGAGTTTTTTGATGCTGTCGATGGTAAAGCATTGCCACCAGATTGCTTGGCAAAAGTGGATTTCAATCTGGCAAAAGAGACGTGCGGCCATGATTTGAGCTTGGGCGAGGTTGGGTGTGCCATGAGCCATATCAAACTCTATGAGCTGATGGTGGAAAAAAATATTCCTCGCTGTGTCATTTTGGAAGACGATATCTACGCCCACATGCATTTCAAAGCGCTTGTTACCCAGATCAATGATAAAAGTAACGCTGACATTGTATTTTTGCACCATGGTAAGGCGAAACGCTTTCCAATATGCACCTCGCTGCGCGAAAGGTACCGTTTGGCAAAGTATTTAAGACCCAGTCAAAGCACGCAGCGTACGATCATATCGACAAGCGGGTACATTCTTTCTCTGGCTGGTGCTCATAAGCTACTAAAAGTTGCCTACCCTGTCCGAATGCCCGCAGATTACCTTACTGGACGGCTGCAGCTAAATAAGATGAGTGCATCGGGCGTTGAGCCGTGCTGCTTGGATGTTGGGCTCTTTGAAACGACGATTGACGATCGAAATTATGGCCAATATGTGGCGCAATAGCAGCGCTGATGGCGCATAAGCCATAGCATACTTTGATTTGATATTTGCATTGGTTGCTGGAAGGGGCCGCCTACCACAATAAAGTGGCAGGCGGCGTTTACGCAGTGATCGCTAGCTCAGCGGCCACAGCGCGCCGTCTGTGAGAACGGCTTTCCCGTGCGCGGCATACAGCGACAACTGGCGTGCTTGAGGCTGCGGATAGATACGGCTTGAGAGGGTGGCCTCGCCATCATTCACGAACACTTCCACCGACGAGCGGTCGAAAAAGATCTGCAGAGTCAACTGCTCTGTATCAGGTAGCGCGATACTGCGGTAGCCGTCGAGCTTTTCATCGGGGTAGTGGCGCCACAACACTAGCCGTTTGGCCTGATTGTCCACATACAGCGAAAGTCCGTCGCCGAGGCGCACGCCAAAGTGCTCAGCCTCACTTGCGGCGATATCCCACGTCAGTGACAGCTCTAGCGCCTGCGCGTTTTCCATCAGCAGCTGCGTGTCGTTAAGCTTTGTAAATGAAAGTGGCTGACAGTCGCCGCGTAACGCTTGAATTTCGCGCGCAGGACGCTGGTACAAGCGCCCATCACGCTCAACAAGCTCTCTTGGCAACGTCAAACAGCCCGCCCAGCCTTCGCGTTTTGTCGGCATCGGCGAATCCCACATGTTCATCCAAGCCATGAGCATGCGCCGTCCGTCCTCGGCAATAAATGACTGTGGAGCGTAAAAATCATGACCGTGATCAAGCTCTTCAAATGCGCCCGTCAGCGCAAAAGCGGCGCCCGGCTGCCAATGTCCGGATAACACGCCGCTTTGAAAACGGTTGCGAAAACGGTAGCCGTCGGCCTGCATTCCTTGTGGGGAAAACAGCAGCCAATGATGGTCGCCGCAGCGGAAAAAATCTGGGCACTCCCACATGTAACTTTCTTTGGCGGCCGATTGCGCGAGCACGCGCTCAAAATGCCAATCACGCAGGGATGTGCCGCGATAGAGCAGCACTTGTCCTGTATCAGACGGGTCGCGCGCGCCAAGCACCATCCACCAAAAACCGCCTTCGCGCCACACTTTAGGGTCACGAAAATGCATAATGCCTTCCGGCGCGGCCAGCACGCAGCCTTGTTTTTCAAAATGAATGCCGTCACGGCTGGTGGCAAGACACTGTACTTCACGAATAATGCTGTCGTCACCGCGGTCTTCAAGGCAGATGTGGCCGGTGTAGATCAGCGATAATACGCCGTCGTCGTCCACCGCGCAGCCAGAAAAACAGCCGTCGCGATCATGCTCGTCGCCGGGCGCTAGCGCTATCGGCTCATGCTGCCAGTGCAGCATGTCAGTGCTGGTGGCGTGGCCCCAGTGCATCGGCCCTTGGTCGGCGCTTGCCGGATGGTGCTGAAAAAAGGCGTGGTAGCGCCCACCAAAATAGATCAGCCCGTTAGGATCGTTCATCCAGCCGGCTGGTGGCGCGAGATGAAAAACCGGATACCAAGTGTTACCACGACGGCTGTAAAGCGCACTTCGCGCCGCCTCAGCTAAAGCAAGTCGTTGTTTCATTAGCAGCTCTCCGTTTGTGCGGTCAAATTTTCTTTGGCTGGGGATGTCGATTTACGGGCGTTACTTAAGGTGAAAGCGGAGATAACGGTAACCGCAAAAACAATCGTCCCTAAAACCATATAGGTGCTTTGAAATCCCATGCGGTCGTACAAGTGGCCGGCAAAGGTGGCGAGAAAAATCGCAGCAAGCTGCTTGGAGAATTGAAAGCCGATCAGGTAAACGGTGGCGGAGAGGCGAGGGTCGAACACGCCAGAGATATATTTAAATGCACCTACCAACAAAAACGGCACTTCAAGCGCATGCAGCATTTTTAAGATCACAACTTCGGTTGCCGTGGTGGCAAACGCTGAGCCTGTGATGCGGATAGTCATAATTAAGCCCGCGACAAGCAACGTGTTTTTAGCGCCGATGCGGTTGATTATCCAAGGTGAGCAGAACATGATCACCGCATTACCGGCGTTTTTCAAGGTAGTTGTCGCCTGAGCTATTAAGCTGCCTCTTTTTTCTTCTCCGGATTTAGCTCCACATCGCCAACACGATCCCAGTTTCTAGCTTCTTTGGACCAGCGATTTGGATTCATTGCTCTTGCC
>JBOFRL010000085.1:0-28249 GCA_051650965.1 Vibrionaceae bacterium | reverse complement strand
GTAGCTAAGTTCGGAATCGATAACCGCTGAAAGCATCTAAGCGGGAAGCGAGCCCTGAGATGAGTCATCCCTGACCCCTTGAGGGTCCTAAAGGGCCGTTGGAGACCACAACGTTGATAGGTGGGGTGTGTAAGCGCGGTGACGTGTTGAGCTAACCCATACTAATTACCCGTGAGGCTTAACCATACAACACCCAAGTGGTTTTGTTGGACTCAAACAGTAATACTGAATTTGTGTGAGAACGCGTTAAAGCTAACAACGATAACCAAAAAATCAGCTTTCTAAATTGCGATAGCGAGCAACGGCTTGTTATCAAACAAAATTCGTCTGGCGACCATAGCATCTTGGCCCCACCTGTTCCCATTCCGAACACAGAAGTGAAACGAGATAGCGCCGATGGTAGTGTGGGGTTTCCCCATGTGAGAGTAGGACATTGCCAGACACCTAATTCTGTTCATATTCACCAGTGTAAAACTGGTGCATCTTTAGGGGTGTAGCTCCAATTGGTAGAGCAGCGGATTCCAAATCCGCCTGTTGGGGGTTCGAGTCCCTCCACCCCTGCCATTATTCGTAGTAAATTCAATTCGTTTTATAAAAATACTCTTTAATAGATCTTTAAATGAGAAGCTGTATCTCAGTTTTTCTGAGATTTCTTATTATGGGGTTTTTTATGACAGAAAAGCATTTTGTTTATATCAATGCAAAAGCACGAATTAGTCAGTATTCAATAGTTGATGTAAGTCAGAGCGAAAAGTACATTCAGGGAATATGTCTGGCTTCTCGTTCAATCAAAACTTTTATCAAAGACAGAATTCTTCAAGAATTCCCATCTGCTTATGAAGCGCTAAAAGCAGTAGATAACTTTCGAGCTGAAGATTGCACTCACCTAGTTAATCCAAAGAAATAAAGTCCAAGAACACTTGCTTCGTCGAGACTTGGCCCTACAGCTTTTGACATTTGTTTTACAGGCTTTAAAAAGGCTGATAAAGAGCGTTTAGCAGAGCTAGCCGATAAGAATAATATTGCAGTAAGGCAATCAGTTACGCAAAATTTGCAAATGCTCTGCTGCGGCTATAATGCAGGGCCAACTAAGGTAACTGCGGCGCGTATGAAAGGTACCGTGATCGTTAGCGAAACTGAATTTTTACATTTTCTGGATACTGGTGAAATACTTGGCGCATAATTTGTTCACCTCAACTGTGCAAATCATCTGGTAGGGATATGTCCTGTCATATTTTGTAAAAATCATCTTGTTTCCGCTTCCTATGAAGCGGATTTGTGCGTTTCGCCTTGCTAAATTTTCAATGATTTATTTGCTTATCAATCACATACCCTTTACGCTTTTTTAGATGTTTGAACGTATTGCTGCATGAAGACGGTTATAAATTTTGCTCGGCAAAATGGCAAAAAGTGGCTAATTTTTGCGTCGTTCACTGTCTTGTTAGTGACACAGAATTTCAAATTTTTATTGTAAATATAATCTGTTAGCGCGGATTGGTTTTATTTTAGAGCAAACCTTCTACTCTCTAACTATATGGACGATTTTGGGCAAAGGGATAACAGATGAGCCAGTGGAAACTTAGCACTTCTACCGTATCAAATGCTTATTACAATTGGTTTTTACACCGTAACGTTTTAGTGAAAATCCACCGCGCTGGCCAATATGTAATTTTGTCGAACGAAAAAGGCAAGGCCGACACTGAAGTGCCGCACATTGAAGTGCTTTTGGACGGGACGAAAATGAAGGGGCGCTTTTTTTACACCGACGCCCTGATCCGCGTCTATAGCCCAAAACGCTGGCGTCCGTCGCTAACCATGGTGGTGTGGAAAAGCGGGCCGCAGCCGCCGTCAGAATCCCCCGATATTTTGCTAAATCTTGCGAAAATTCAATTGGATGAAGCTGAAAAAGTGCTGCGCAATTTAGGGCAGATGTTTCAAGATGCGAAAAACCGCGTCAAGCAAGCCTATGCTTATCCTACCGTTTTTAAAACGCGCGCAGAGTATGTGGCTGCATGTAAAGCGCTTAACGCAGAAGTGTTTAGCGATGAGTTGTGCCGAAGCTACAGCATTGAATTTGGTGAATTTTTATTCCCAGATTACAGCGCCGATCACTGCCTGAGCCTAAAGCTTGCCAGAAGGCGCCTGCGCGGTATCGTTGAGTCTGGCGAAAAATCGCTGTCACCGCCGCCGGAAAAAAAAGCGCAGCAGTGGGAAGGGTGCAAGATCTGTGGCCGCGAGCCGCGCTACCAGCCTCTTTTGGTGTGCGATCAGTGCTGGCCTAAAGCGAAATAAAATTTTGCGCGCACAGAGAAAAAGCAGCGGCTAACAGGGCCGCCTTTTTTATTACCGCTATTTTCTGCTTTAATTCAACGCATTGTTTTGCAACTTTGCTCTTCGTTTTCCCCGTTTTAACCACCTTCACCAAGCAATTGCGCCACGTTATTTTCTAGCGATTTTGTCATGTGCCGCTTCGTTATTTTTTCTTAATAAAATCAATGCAATTGCATTCTTAAAGCCTATTTAAAGCGGGGCTTTTTGCGTCTTTTTGTGGTGGGCTGTGGGCGAACCTTGTATTATGTCGCCAGATCTTTTTATGGATTTTTGGGAATTTTGTCCGTGCGCATGGGAAGGACTCTTTGCTTATGTGGCGCGTGATGTGCTTTAAGTTAAAAAATTTAGAGCAAGGCAAATGCGAGTGCTGAATATTGTCTCGTAATTGACTCTTTTTAATAACTAAAAGATGTGCATCTTATGAAAAATAAGCAGTGTGTGACAATTAGAAGCGTTTTAAGCGCCGCCGTTATTGCGGGAATATCGTGTAATTTGGCTTATGCCGATGCATTAGAATTTGAAGTGGTAGGCGTTGAAAATAAATTAAAAAATAACATAGAAGCTTATCTAGATGTTATTCCTGAAAATGAGCGCAATCTTAATTTTCGTTTAGAATCGCGTGTACGCAAAGAAGCAAGCAAAGCGCTTGAGGCGCTGGGTTATTTCTCTCCGGAAGTCACGATTGCGGGCACAACGGAGCAGCGTTTTAGTAAAAAAAAGGCGCTGGTGGTTAATGTTGCAGCGGGAAAACCGACGCTGATCACGGCTGTCGATATTCAAATTACAGGTGAAGCGAAGGACGATCCGGCTTTTGCCGACTTGCTAAACAAGGCCCCTAAAGTCGGGGACGTACTCGACCAGAGCGAGTACGACAGTATCAAATCCTCCATCCAGCAGCTGGCCATTAATCGCGGCTATTTTGACTCAGAATATACGCTGTCGCGCTTGGAAGTGTCGCCGAAATTGGAGCAGGCATTTGTGCGCCTGCATTTTCAGAGCGGCAACCGCTATCGGTTTGGGCAAATTAATTATCACAACAGCCAAATCGACCTCGACCGTCTGGACAGTTTGCGAGACTTTAAGGCGCAAGAATTTTATGACGTTAGTAAATTAGGTGATTTTAATCAGTCACTTAATAACACTGGCTGGTTTGGCTCGGCGCTGGTTGAGCCAGATTTAAATAACCTCAACCAAGTCGACGTGCCGATCAATATCAATTTAGAGGCGGCGCCGCGCAATTTGTTTGAGACCGGTTTGGGTTATTCGACTGACTCTGGCCCGCGCGTAAAAGTGAGCTGGAAAAAACCGTGGTTTAACCGTAAAGGCCACAGCCTTGAAAATGATCTTTACGTTTCAAAGCCTAAGCAGACGCTCAGTAGCGGCTATAAAATTCCGCTTGAAGATGTCGAGCATGAGTTTTATCAGGTCAAAGTCGGTGTCGAAAACTTAGACGAGCGCGACACGCGCAGCCTTGAGCTGGTTTCGTCGGTTTCGCGCCACTGGCTGTACGAGACCGGCTGGCAGCGCATCGCCTATTTGCGCTGGCTCTATTCGGACTTCTCGCAAGGTGAAATCAAGGACAAATCGAGTCTGCTGCTGCCCGGCATTAACTTTGCGCGGGTGAGATCGCGCGGCGGCACGCTGCCATCTTGGGCGGATAAGCAAAATATCACTTTTGAATTCGCCTCGGATGCGCTGGCCTCAGATATCGACTTGGTACGTCTGTATGGAGAAGCGGCGTGGATCCGCAGTATTAAAAATGAGAATAAGCACCGTTTCTTGACGCGTTTGACGTCGGGGATGATTTTTACCCCAGACATTGAGCCGGTGCCGCCATCGATGCGCTTTTTTGCCGGTGGTGACAGTAGCATTCGTGGCTATCAGTTTAAATCGATTTCACCGCGCGATGTCACGGGTGAGCTGACGGGCGGTAAATTCTTGGCGGCCGCGTCGCTCGAATACAATTTACAAGTTGCCAATGACTGGTGGCTGGCGCTGTTTGTCGATTCGGGTGATGCTTGGAGTGATAATGTTCCTACATTAAAAACTGGCGCAGGCTTAGGCGTGCGCTGGCGTTCGCCGGTAGGACCTGTGCGCCTTGATATTGCTCACGGTTTTCAAAATAAGGATGATAATTTCGCGGTACACTTTAGTTTGGGACCAGAGCTATGAAACCAATAATCAAAAAAGTTGCTAAATGGTCTGCTATCTCAGCAAGCTCGTTGGTGTTGCTTGGTGTTGGTGGCGTGGGTACTTTGTTGTTTACAAACAGCGGCATTGACGTGGTGCTGTGGGGCGCGAAACAGGCGCTGCCAACGCTCAATGTCGGCCGTCACGAAGGGCGTTTGCTGGACGGCTTTATGCTCGAAGATGTCAGCTTGCAGCTTGATGGCGTTGACTTTAAGCTCAAGCAGCTTGCACTAGATATCTCCAGCGCGTGCTTAAAATCAAAGCAGCTTTGCATCGAAAACTTACAGCTTGATGGGCTGAATTTGCTTTTAGCGCAGATGCAAGAAAGTCCAGAAGAGCCGCCCACCGATCCTATCACTGAAATTTTAGCGCCGCTGCCGATTTACCTGCGCAAACTGACGCTCAACGACGCCTTTATCGACGCGATGGGGACGCAAATTCGCATCGCGCAATTTAGCACGGCGGCCGAGTGGCAGGGTGATACGGCGACGCTTTTGCCAACTGAGCTGCATGGGATTGCTGTCAATTTGCCAAAAACGGCCGCGCCGCAAGAGCCTGAGCCTGAAGCTGCGACGGTCGCAGCGGCAGAGCCTGCAAACCCCATTGTTTTACCTGAAGTGCTCATTCCTTTGCGCGTAGATGTGCAAGATTTGCTGGTCACCGATGTTAAACTCGACGATCAACCGATTTTGCATCGGCTGCAGCTGCAAGCGCAAGCTTTCCAGCACGATGTGCAGATCAAAAAGTTGCAAGTTGATACGCCGCAAGCGGACTTGGACTTGGCTGCCAGCGTCAATTTGACGGACAGCTATCCGCTGACGTTGAACGCACAGGCCAAAATTAAGCTCGACCCAATCGCCGGTCACACCCTTAAGCTTGATGCGAGCGGCAGTTTGGATGATCTAGAGCTTGCCGCCGCGCTGTCTGGCGTTTTAAAGGCCGACGTGACAGCCAACGTCGACGCGCTCGACCCAAAACTGCCATTTTCAATTGCGCTTAACAGCAAAAAATTGCAGTGGCCGCTCGATAAGGCGCAGTTTAATCTGGCGAACACGAAGCTTGCCGCTAAAGGTTCGCTTGACGGTTATGACGCTAACTTAAGCACTTCATTTTCTGGCACTGATCTCCCGTCGGTAAAATTACAAACGGCGGTGCGCGGCAATCTGGAAAAAGTGGCGCTGCCCAATTTAGCTATCGAAACCTTAGGTGGTACCATTAAAGGCTCAGTTGAAGCGGGCTGGAAAGATAGAGTTTCGTGGAAAACAGCGCTGCGTTTAAACAATATTCAGCCGGGCAAATTTGACAAAAATTTGGAAGGCAATATTTCGGGAACGCTGCAACAAAACGGCCATCTAACCGAGCAGGGCGGCTGGTACGTCAATATGCCAAAGCTTGATATTACAGGCATTTTGCGCGAACAAAAGCTGAGCTTGAACGCCAGCGCGCGCGCCCAAGATCTTAAAGGCTCCGGCGATTTTGAGGTTGATCTACCAAACGCAACGCTAAGGCATGGCCGCAACTATCTGGCAGTCAAAGGCAAGCTGGATAAAAATATTGCGCTTGATGTCGATTTGGATTTCCCATCCTTCGCCTCATCCTTGCCGCAAGCGCGCGGCAGCGCCAAAGGTAAAGTTGCCATTGCAGGCAGCTTGGAAAAACCGAAAATTACGCTGCAGCTTAAAGGCAACCAGCTCGGCTGGGAGCAGCTGGTTAGCGTTGACTCGCTTAATTTGCGCGGCTCGCTTGATCCGCTGCCAAAAATTGCTGGCAGCTTGGCCGCCGATGTGCAGGGGTTAAAAGCCGAAGGCGTGGAGTTTAAAAATCTGGCGCTGCGCGCGTCGGGCACCGAGCAAAAACATGATCTTACGCTCGCGTTTGACGGCAAGCCGCTTGGCAGCGCGCTGACGTTAAGCGGCTCGTTAAACAATAATCTGTGGCGAGGCAATTTGACTCGTACAGATCTAATAACGGAGCTTGGCACGTGGCGATTGGCCAAAGCTGTGCCGATCCGCGTTGATTTAGCTAACAATGCGGCGGTCAATGTTGGCTCGTTGTGTTTGCAGCAAAACAGTAACCAGATCTGTGTTGACGAAGTGCAAAGTCGCGGCGACAGAGGCAACGCCAAGCTTTCTATCAAACACCTTGATTTTGCGGTTTTAAAACCATTTTTGCCGAAAGAGACCAAGCTTGACGCAAAAGTGCGCGGGCAAGTGGATGCCGCTTGGCAGGCAGGAAAATTGCCGCAAGTGACCTTTAATCTGGGCTTAAACAAGGGTTCGCTCACGCAAACCACATCTCCAGAGATGCCGCCGCTGGTGGTGGGCTGGGACAAGATTGATTTAGCGGGCACGCTCAAAGACGACAAGCTTAACAGCAAGTTGCAGCTCAATTTGACTCGCAACGGCTCGATCGGCCTTGATTTTGCGATGCAAAATATGGCGAGCAACGCGCCCGACATCAAGAGCGATTTCACAATCAATCGCATCGATTTGTCTTTGATCAAACCGCTGCTCGGTGACCAAGCGAAGATGAACGGTCTGCTCGATGGCAAAGTGAACTTGTCCGGCAAATTGGATTCAATGCAGGCGCGCGGTCAAGTGTCGCTGACGCGGCTGGCTTTGCAAAGTCAGGCTGTGCCGGTTGAGGTTAAAGAAGGCCAGATCGTGCTCAACTTAAATGGCCAGAGCGGCACTTTGGATGGGCGCATCACAACTCCTGATGGCGCGCTGCTGCTAAAAGGGCAGGGCAATTGGCGCGACATGAGCGCTTGGACGGCGGGCTTAAATGTCTCAAGTCAGCAGCTTAAAGTGGTTGTGCCGCCGATGGTGTCACTTGATCTTACAACCAATATGACGCTTGACGCCAACCCTTCGCGCGTCAATGTTAATGGCACCGTCACCGTGCCTCGCGGCCGCATTATCGTTGAAAACTTGCCAGCCTCCGCGGTGCAAGGCTCAAGCGATTTGATCTTGTTGGATGAGACGCTCAAGCCTGTGACGCCGCCGGCCGCGCCAAGCATCAATATTAATGCGCGCGTGAAAGTTGCACTCGGTAACGATGTGACTTTGCAAGCCTTTGGTCTTAAAACGCAATTGACCGGCGCGCTGGATGTCAGCAGCGACAGAAAAGGGGTCAATGTGCGCGGCGAAATGAAGCTTGAAGAGGGAACTTATCGCGCGCTCGGCCAAGATCTGATCATTCAAAAAGGACAGATTTTGTTTAGTGGCCCGCCAGATCAGCCGCACTTGAACGTGGAAGCTATCCGCAACCCTGAGGCGATTGAGGATGGCGTGGAAGCGGGTCTTCGCGTGACGGGCTCTGCGAGCGCGCCAAAAGTTGAAGTGTACGCAAAGCCCGCCATGTCGCAGGCGAACGCGCTCTCTTACTTGGTGCGCGGCCGCTCGATGGACGCCGGCAGCGACAGCAACGGGGTTACTTCGATGCTGATTGGCTTTGGCCTGTCGCAAAGCGGCAAAGTGGTCGGTAAGATCGGCGAAGCCTTTGGCGTGCAGGATCTGGCGCTTGACACGTCAGGCTCTGGCGACGATGAAAAAATCGAGGTGTCGGGCTATCTGCTGCCTGGGCTGCAAGTTAAATACGGCGTGGGTATTTTTACCAACTTGCCGGAATTTAGTTTGCGCTACCGCTTGATGCGTAATTTATACGTGGAAGTCGTCTCTGGCGTTGATAACGCAGTGGATCTGCTTTATCAGTTCAACATTAAATAAGTCGACCCAAAAGTTTGAAGGGCCTGCGGGCCCTTTTTTATTCGCCACTTTTATTCATTGTGGGCGAAAACTCGCGTAAAACCTGCAAGCGTCTGCTGAGCCGTCGCCGTCCAATTCTGTGCGAATGTGCACATAATTAGGCGCTGGCTGAGATGATCGCACTAAGTAGCTGCGCCTTGCCGCGTAGGATGGGATAATCTAGCTGTTTTTGACGCCGTTTTTTTAAAGGATCTTATGCACATACATATTTTGGGAATTTGTGGCACATTTATGGGCGGCGTTGCGCTGCTGGCCAAACAGCTTGGGCACACCGTAACGGGCAGCGATGCCAACGTTTACCCGCCAATGAGCACTTTGATTGAGTCGCAAGGGATCACCATCTGTGAAGGCTATGATCCGCAGCAGCTTTCGCCAGCGCCTGATCTGGTTGTGATTGGCAACGCGATAAGCCGCGGCAATCCATGTGTGGAATATGTGCTAAATCATAATCTTCCTTACACCTCTGGCCCGCAGTGGCTGCATGACTTTTTGCTCAAAGATCGCTGGGTGCTGGCGGTGGCTGGCACGCACGGCAAAACCACGACGTCGAGCATGTTGACGTGGATTTTGCAGCAAGCGGGCTTTGAGCCAGGCTTTTTGGTGGGTGGCGTGCTGGGGAATTTTGGTCTTTCCGCAAGACTTGGCGACCCGAAGGGCTCGTTTTTTGTGGTGGAAGCGGACGAGTATGACAGCGCCTTTTTTGACAAGCGCTCTAAGTTTGTCCATTACAGCCCGCGCACCTTGATCCTGAACAATCTCGAATTCGACCACGCCGATATTTTTGCTTCCCTGAGCGACATCCAGCGCCAGTTCCACCACCTCGTGCGCACCGTGCCGGGCATTGGCCGCATCATCGCGCCGAGTAGTGATCAGAATTTAAAGCAGACTTTAGCGATGGGTTGCTGGAGTGAAATTGAATATTTCGGTGCGGACGGCGCCGCTTGGCGCGCGCAAAAGCTGCGTGAAGACGGCAGTCAGTTTACCGTTTGGCAGAATGACAAAAATGTTGGGCAAGTGCACTGGCAGCTGATCGGCGATCACAATGTGCAAAACGCACTGGCGGCGATTGCGGCGGCCAATCATGTGGGCATTGCGGCGAGCACGGCTTGCCAAGCGCTGGGCGATTTCATCAACACCAAACGTCGCCTTGAGCTAAAGGGCGAGTTTAACGGCGTCACGGTTTATGATGATTTTGCGCATCATCCAACGGCCATCAAAACCACGCTGGAAGGGCTGCGCGCGAAAGTGGGCGAGCGGCGCATTTTAGCGGTGCTTGAGCCGCGCTCGAACACCATGAAGCTTGGCGTGCACAAAGAGGATATCGCACCGGCGCTTGCTGCGGCCGACGAAGTCTTTTTGTTCCAGCCAGAAACCATTGCATGGTCGGTGCAGGATGTGGCGAGCCAGTGTCAGGCGCCCGCGCACTGTTTTTCTGATGTGGATGAGCTGGTGCGTCAGCTTGCTGCGCAAAGCGTCAGCCAAGATGTCATTTTGATCATGAGCAATGGCGGTTTTGGCGGCTTGCATGAAAAATTAACGCGGGCTTTGAGCGAGTCATGAGCGCAGATAAACGGATCACTTTAGCTTGGAGCGGGGCTTCTGGAGCCCCCTATGGGTTGCGTTTGCTCGAATGCTTGCTGCAAGCGGAGTATCAGGTTTTTTTGCTGATTTCTGCGGCGGCAAGGCAAGTGCTTCTACTGGAAGAAGATTTGCAATTGCCAACGTCAGCGGACGCGTGCAAAGCCGTACTTGCGCAAAAGATCAATGCGCCGCTCGATAATTTGGTGATTTGTGGCAAAAACGAGTGGGATTCGCCGGTGGCGTCGGGCTCGGCGGCGCCAAAAAAAATGGTGATCTGCCCGTGCTCGATGGGGACGGTGGCGGCGGTGGCGCACGGTCTGTCGGATAATTTGCTGGAGCGTGCCGCAGACGTGGTGTTAAAAGAGCGCGGTAAGCTGCTGCTGGTGGTGCGCGAAACGCCATTTTCAACGCTGCATCTGTCTAACATGCTAGCGCTGTCGCAAATGGGCGCCACAATCATGCCGGCGGCGCCTGGTTTTTACCATAAGCCAACCTGTGTGGATGATTTGATTGATTTTATGGTGGCAAGGGTGTTGTCGCATTTAGAAATCGAGACATCGCTTGGGCCGCGTTGGGGTTATACGCACGACGCTTGATTTTGAATTGCAAAAACAAAATAAAAGAAAAGCTACCTGAGCGTAGCTTTCTTAACATGACGCAACTTTATACAAGCGTTTTTGTAATTTATTGATAATCAAACAGTTCGCACACGGTTGCAAATACTGCTGGCGTCATGGCCGCTTTTGTTGGCGCGACAAAAATGGTGTCGTCGCCGGCGACAATGCCTAAAATTCCGTTTGCTTTGCTAAATGAGTCAAGCAGTCGCGCGATCAGCTGCGCGGCGCCCGGCGCGGTATGCATTACCACGAGCGCGTCATTGTGATCGATATTGAGCACAAGCTCTTTGAGCGAGCTTGAAACATAAGGGGTGCCGAGTTCGTTTGGCAGGCAGTAGACCATCTGCATTTTTGCATTGCGCACACGCACCGCGCCAAATTTGGCCAGCATGCGCGAAACTTTAGATTGATTTATATGGAAGTTTTTTTGTTGCAGCGCAGTGACAATATCGCTTTGCGATCCGCACTTTTCTTCTTTTAATAATTCCTTGAAGGCCTTTGCTAACTGCTCTTGATTATCGTTGCTTCGCATTTTTTTTCCAATATTTGGCGAGAAACGTAGTTATTTTGCATAGTTATTCAAAAGATAACAATCGGATTTAAAAGCTTCGTTGTAAATTAGCTGTGAATGGGGTTTCTATTTTTCGGGTTGCATACTTATCTGGGCTTTATTAAATATTTTGTGTGTTATACCACATAATTTTTATTATCAATTGAACAAAATTTGCTTTTTACAGTCGATATTACTCGATGAAATAATGCTATATTCCGCGAAGTAATTTTAATTGCCTTAAATTGAAAAAAATGAGGGATGCGTGATGAAAATAGCTGTAATTGGTGCTGCAGGTGGAATTGGACAAGCATTGGCGTTGCTGCTAAAAAATTATTTGCCAGCAAATTGTGCATTGTCTCTTTATGACATTGCGCCGGTCACGCCGGGAGTGGCTGCGGATCTGAGCCACATACCAACACCTGTTTCTATTCAAGGATTTAGCGGAGAAGCGCTGCCAGCAGCATTAGAAGGCGCAGATATTGCGCTGATTTGCGCAGGTGTTGCGCGAAAGCCTGGCATGGATCGCTCTGATCTGTTTAATGTCAACGCTGGGATCATTAAATCTATTACTGAAACAGTCGCGCGCACTTGCCCTAAGGCGATGATTGGCATTATTACCAACCCTGTGAATAGCATGGTGCCGATTGCAGCGAAAGTGCTTAAAGCGCATGGTGTGTATGATAAAAGACGCCTGTTTGGGATCACAACCTTGGATCTTATTCGCGCGCAAACTTTTGTGAGCGAGCTAAAAGGGCTTGATCTGCGCCAAACGCACGTGCCGGTGATTGGTGGCCACTCTGGTACCACTATTTTACCGCTGCTATCGCAAGTGACGCACGCGCAGTTTAGCGAAGAAGAAGCCAAGGCGCTGACTCTGCGCATACAAAACGCGGGTACGGAAGTTGTGCAAGCGAAGGCCGGCGGCGGCTCTGCCACTTTGTCGATGGGACAAGCGGCGTGCCAGTTCTGTCTGTCGTTAGTGCGTGCATTGCAAGGTGAGCAAGGCATTGTTGAATATGCGTTTGTGGAAAGTGACGGCCAATATGCGCCATTTTTCGCTCACCCGATAAAGCTTGGTAAAAATGGACTTGAGCAGATCCTTGAGCATGGAAATTTAAATGCTTACGAGCAAGAGTCGTTACAGAATATGTTAAAAACTTTGCGCGCCGATATTGAGCAGGGTGAGCTATTTATTAAATAGCGTAGCGCTGTAACTTCGAGAAAGGCGGCAATTTGCCGCTTTTTTGTTTATTTTGTTTTGTATTGCGTTTAAGTTATAGGATACGAGTTGAGTACTAGCAATAGGGAAGGATGCCAGCGCTGAAAAGGGAAAATTCATTTATGATTTGGTCTGTTGTGTGTAAACAAAAGCATGCAAGCCAAGTTAATAGCGTTTTATTTTATGCATTTAATTGCACTTATTCTGTTTTTTTAACAAGCTTTCAAAAGTGAATTCATGTCTCAATATAAAATCAAATCGATATTTCGTTTTAATAAAACGAATCGTTTATTAACGACGGCTTTTGTGATGCTCTCTCTTTCTCAGAATGTGGTTTTAGAACGGCTGGCAACACAGAACTCAGCGCACGGCGATAGTCAAATTTTTCCTAGCCTTTTTAGCAAAGCATATGCTGCAAAGCCGGTGGCAAAAAAATCAAACGCCGCAACTTTTGAATACACAATCAAGCCTGGCGATGTGCTAAGCCGCGTATTTGTCACTTTGGGCTTAAAAAGCGCGGATTTAGCGAAAATTATCGCGGCTGACGCGCATTATCTGCGTCTTGATACCATTCGCCCTAAAAGTGTGGTGCGGGTGTGGGTTGAGAAGGGCGTGCTCAAAAAGCTTGAAGTTGAGTTTAACGTGGCTTCAAAAGTCTTCTTTACTCGAACCGCCGACGGCCAATATGAGTTTGAAGAGCTCAACATTAAAGGTGACTGGGAGCGCACGGTGAGCCTTGGGCGCATTCGCGGCAATTTTTCGCAGTCGGCAGTTGATGCTGGGCTTACCTTCAGTGAGCAGAAGATCATCATTGATATCTTTAAAGAAAAGATCAACTTTTCTCGAGACTTGCGTCGCGGCGATGAGTTTGAGGTGATCAGCAATGTGCATTTTGTTGGTGATAAGCTAAGCGGGCAAAGTGAAATTTTGGCGGTGCGATTTTCCCTGCGTGACAAAGTGATGATGGCGTATTTGCATGAAGACGGCAATTATTACGATGAAGATGGGAAAAGCTTGCAAAATCATGGGTTTTTGCGCGTTCCGCTTGAAGATCCGGTACGGGTGAGCTCGCACTTTTCACCGCAGCGCCGCCATCCGGTCACGAAAAAAATGACGGTGCATAACGGCACCGATTTTGCCGTACCGACGGGCACGCCAGTTGTGTCGACCGCCGATGGCGTGGTCAGCCTTGTCAGTGACCACCCCTATGCCGGCAAATACGTTGTGATAGATCACGGCACGCAGTACCGCACGCGCTATCTGCACAACAGCAAAATTTTGGTCAAGCAGGGACAAAAGGTGAGCCGAGGCGAGCGTATTGCGTTGTCTGGCGCGACAGGCCGCGTTTCAGGGCCACATGTGCATTATGAGATGCTGGTTAAAAACAAGCCGGTGGATGCGATGAAAGCGAGCGCGGCGATCACAGCTTCTGTAGCTCATAAAGATCTGCCTAAATTCAAGCAGATGGTCAAAGTCTACAGTAAGATGCTGGAGCGCCAAGAGATCGCGATGGTCAATTGATGCTTAGTTGCTGCGATTTACTGAAAACAGCGCCAAATCGTGCAACGCTTGCTTATAAGGCGATTCAGGCAAGACGCTAAGTGCTTGGATCGCTTTTTCTGCCTCTTGCTGCGCTCTCAGGCGCGTGTACTCCAGCGAGCCTGTTTGCTCCAAGCACGCTAAAACTGCGGCCATCTGGTCGCGCCCATTGCCGTTTTCGATGATAGCTTGGATCATTTGCGAATCTTGCGGCTTAGCGTGCGCGATGGCGTGCAAAAGTGGCAGCGTGGCTTTGCCTTCCGCTAAATCGTCGCCGGCCTGTTTGCCCATCTGCGCGTCGCTCGCGGTGTAATCCATCAAATCGTCGATAAGCTGAAAAGCGGTGCCAAGGTAGCGGCCATAATCTTGCAGCGCTTGCTCGACCTCTTTGGGCGCATTTGCTAGCAGCGCGCTAATTTGCGTGGCGACCTCAAAAAGACGCGCCGTTTTCGAGTAAATCACCTGCAGATAAGTCTGCTCGCTCAGCAGCGGATTATTGCAGTTCATCAGCTGCATCACTTCGCCTTTTGCGATCACATTGGTCGATTCACTCATCAACTTTAAAATCGGCAAGCTGTTTAGCTGCGCCATCATCTGAAATGAACGCGTGTAGATAAAATCGCCCACCAGCACACTCGCAGCATTGCCAAACAGCGCATTGGCGGTCTGTTTACCACGGCGCAGCGCCGATTCGTCAACAACGTCGTCATGCAAAAGCGTAGCGGTATGGATAAGTTCGATGAAGGCGGCGGCGGTTATATGTTCATCACCTTGATAATTAAGGGCTTTTGCGGATAAAATCGTTAAAAGCGGACGCATCCGTTTTCCGCCGTTGCTGATGATATACATGCCAAGCTGCCCAATCAGGGCAACTTCAGAGTCGAGTTGTGCGAGAATTTCGCGATTGACTTTTGCCATGTCATCGGCTGCAAATGCTTGAATATTTTTGAAGTTTATTGTCATGTCGCAGTTAGCCCAAAGTGTTTTAAATCATGCGTAGCATCCGTGTGCGGCATGAAATTGTCAGTACGCCTCGCTATGTTACAGCAAAATTTAGCGCACGCCACGCTATCGCAAACAGATAATCCAAGCAAGCTGAGATGTGCGCAGCTTTTCGCCAATTTTATTTGTAATACTCTTGCCAGCGGGCAATTCTTCCCGTAAAATCCGCGCCCTATTGATGAATTAAATTCGCACCCCTAGCTCGACGTTTTTAAGCGTAGTAGGCTGTGCGTGTGATGCGGAGAAAACCATGTACGCAGTTTTCCAAAGTGGTGGTAAACAACACCGTGTAAGCGAAGGTCAAACAATTCGCTTGGAAAAAATTGAGGTTGAAGCGGGCTCTACAGTTGTATTCGATTCTGTTTTGCTAGTGGCGAATGGCGATAATGTTGCAGTTGGCGCGCCTTTTGTTGCTGGTAGCAAAGTTACAGCTGAAGTGGTAACCCACGGTCGTGGCGACAAAGTTAAGATTGTAAAATTCCGTCGCCGTAAGCATTCTCGTAAGCAAATGGGCCACCGTCAGTGGTTCACTGAAGTCAAAATTACTGGCATCAGCGCTTAATTTAGGAGAAAAATTAGATGGCACATAAAAAGGCTGGCGGTTCGACACGAAACGGCCGTGATTCAGAAAGTAAACGTCTTGGTGTTAAGCGCTTTGGTGGCGAGTCAGTTTTGGCTGGTAACATCATCGTGCGTCAACGCGGAACTAAATTCCACGCTGGCACCAACGTAGGCTGCGGTAAAGATCACACTCTTTATGCTTTGATTGACGGAAAAGTTAAATTCGAAGTCAAAGGCGCAAATAGCCGTAAATTTATCAGCATTGAAGCTGAGTAAGTTTCGACAAGAGAGATCAAGGCCCTGCCATATGGCGGGGCTTTTTATATTTTAGAGGGGTTAAGCATGCCAGCTGCAACGTTGGGCATTTTATTAGCGTTAACTACCGCTGTATTTTGGGGAGCTTTGCCGATAGTGATGCAGCAGCTATTGTCGGTAATGTCGCCGATCACAATAGTTTGGTATCGCTTTGCGACAGCGTTCATCGGTCTTGGGCTGTGGCTGGCTTGGCGCAAAAAGTTGCCTTCCGCTCGCGGACTTTCTTGGCACAACGTGGCTATTTTCCTTGTGGCGAGTTTGGGACTGGCGGGTAACTTTGTGCTGTTCAATTCGGCGCTCGGTTTCGTTGCGCCGCCGGTGGTGCAGGTGATCATTCAGCTCGCGCCAGTGGTGCTGCTGCTTGCAAGTGCTTGGCTGTTTAAAGAAAAGCTTGGCGCACATCAAATCGTAGGCGTCATCGCGCTCTTTTTAGGGCTGATGCTGTTTTTTAATGATCGCTTATTCGAGCTGTTTACCAGCATGAGCGATTATTCTTTAGGCGTCTTACTGACGCTTGCCGCCGCTTTAGTGTGGGTTGTGTATGGCCTTGCACAAAAGAAACTGCTGAGCCATTTCTCTTCTGCGCAAATCTTGTTGGTTTTATACGGCCTCAGTGCGATATGGGTGACACCTTTTGCAAAGCTTGAGCAGGTGACGATGATCAGTGGCGCGCAGTTTTGCATGTTGCTTTTTTGCTGCGTTAACACGCTGGTGGCCTACGGCGCTTTTGCTGAAGCGATGGTACGTTGGCAAGCAGCGCCAGTTAGCGCGATTGTTACGCTTGCACCGCTGTTCACCATTTTGTTCACCGATATTGCCTCGCTGATCTGGCCTGAAACCATCAGCTGGGTCGCGTTAAATGGCTTAAGTTATGCGGGCGCGCTAGTTGTCGTAGGTGGCGCAATTTGCTGTGCGGTTGGGCACAAATTACTGCAACGATGGGGTAGTAGATGAAGTTTGTAGATGAAGCGACCGTCCGCATTGAAGCGGGTGATGGCGGTAACGGCGTAGTGAGTTTTCGCCGTGAAAAATTTGTTCCTTTTGGTGGACCTGATGGCGGTGATGGCGGAGACGGCGGCGATGTTTATCTGCTTGCTGACGAAAACCTCAACACGCTGGTCGATTACCGTTTTGTGCGTTTTTATGCAGCGGGACGTGGCGGCAATGGCCGCGGCGCTAACTGTACCGGTAAGCGCGGAGATGACAAAGTGCTGCGCGTTCCTGTGGGTACGCGTGCGATTGACGAAGATACCGGCGAAGTTATCGCTGATTTGACGCACAATGGCGCAAAAGTGATGGTCGCTAAAGGCGGCTGGCACGGTTTGGGAAATACCCGTTTTAAATCATCAGTAAACCGTGCGCCACGGCAAAAAACCATGGGCACAAAAGGGGAGCTGCGTCACCTGCGTCTAGAGCTTTTGCTGCTGGCCGATGTGGGCATGCTAGGACTGCCAAACGCTGGCAAATCGACCTTTATTCGCGCAGTTTCTGCAGCACGACCTAAAGTTGCCGATTACCCTTTTACCACGCTGGTGCCGTCTTTAGGCGTTGTGCGTGCTGGTGAAAACAAAAGCTTTGTTGTTGCTGATATTCCAGGACTTATTGAAGGCGCCGCGGATGGTGCTGGGCTTGGCATTCGCTTCTTAAAGCATCTTGAGCGTTGCCGCGTTTTGCTGCATCTTGTTGATTTACAACCTACTGACGGCTCAGATCCGGTCGATAATGTGTTTACTATTATTGATGAAATCAACCGTTACAGCGAAAAATTGGCCGATAAGCCGTGCTGGCTGGTGTTTAACAAAATCGATCTTCTCGATGAAGAGCAAGCGCAGGAGCAGATTGACCGCGTGCTTGAAGCGTTAGCGTGGGATAAGCCGTATTACGCGATTTCTGCGATAAGCCAAGGCAATACGCAGCAGCTGGTTTACGATCTGATGGGCTTTATCGACAGTTTGCCGGCGCCAAGCGTAGAGCAAGTGGAAGCTGATAAAGTGGAATTCAAGTGGGATGATTATCACGAACAGCAGCTGAAATCGCGCGAAAGTGAAAGCGACGAAGATGATGACGATGATGATGATTGGGACGACCACCCCAACACATTTTGGGTCAGAGAGTAGTGTTACTCAGGCTTGTATTGTTTTTATGATGCAAGCCTTTATTTTAGGTGTTTTATTGTTATTTTTTAATTTATAAAACAAAGAGTTAAATGTTGGTGATCAGCGAATTAAGCTGTTCACTCAGCAGCATGGGTTTCTCTTGCTCTTCGGGGCCTCCAGATTTTTTATAAGTGCGCATGCGATTGATTGCAATATGGAAAAGGTTTTCACCTTCTTTGCCATCGATGGGATAACTGGCAATGCCGTATTTAAAATCCACCGGAATAATTTGCTGATCGATATTCAGCTGGTTAATTTTTAACGACTGTTGCAACTTTTGCAGCAGCAGCAGCGCGCGATCCGGCAAAATCTCATCAAACAAAATTGCAAACTCACCGCCGCCAATGCGCGCAAACAGCGTGTTGCTTGGCAGCTGCCATTTTATTTGCCGCGCAAAGTGGCGCAGCGCCAGATCGCCCACATCTTGCCCGTATTGCTCATTGATCGATTTGAGCTTATTGACGCCCAGTACCGCGATGACATAAGGAAATGGCGAAAAAAGCTTATCGCTCAAGTTACTGAGCAAAAAAAATCGCGTTTTCACGCCGGTAAGAGGGTCGGTGGTGATGAGATTTTGCATGTGCTGCTTCGATTCTTGCAGTTTTGCGATGGTTTCTTGCAGCTCCTCAGTGCGCGTGCGCAGCTGCTTTTTGTAGGACCAGATCCCAAGTACAGCAAGCGCGGCGGTTATTGCGAAGAAGAGGTAAAGCAGATGATCATTGATGCGCGCTGCATTGTTCCCAGCCGCATTGGGGCCAGGGGTTTGCCATTTTTGATAAATTGCATTGATCTCTCGGATGGGGATTTTTTTGATCCCCTCTTCTATCTCATGGAGTTTGTAGCGAGACTTACGCGAGATAGCAAAATGGAGCGGATAGGTGAAAATGCGCTTTTTGGCGATAAATTCATGGCGCATGTTTTTTTGCTGCAGGTGGTATTCCGCGCTAGCCAGATCGCTAATAAAAGCATTGAGTTGGTCGTTAAAGACCGCATGGAAAAGATCTTTGTAAGAGTCGTATATCTTTGCTTCATCTTTGTGCGTTTCGGTAAGCAAAAAGGCGTCTTTACGGCTGCTGTTAATGGGATCATCTACGGACACTTTGTCTTTTCGTACAAACAAAACGATTTTGCTGTACGCCAGCGGTAATTCATTAGAAAAATGCAGGCGTTTTGCATAGCTTGGATTATAACCGAGACCGCCATGGATAGCGTTAACGTCATTTTGCACATGATCTAACGAATCATGCCAAGGAGAGAGATGGAATTTTACGTTAACATTGTTATGTCGCGCATAGCTGCGCCAAAAGTCGACCATTATCCCATCAGGTTTACCCCGTTCATTGATAAATGAAAAAGGTACCCACGCAGTGCTGCCGACGACAGTGATAGTCCCTTTTTCAGCCAACGCAACAGGTGCGAGAAGCAAAAGCGAAAAAGTAAACTGCTTAGAAAAAAAGCACATAGCTGGCCTTCATCTTGATGTCATTTATTGTTATATACACTCGGTGTTTTAGCAATTGTGCGACCGGGCTGAAATCTTATACTACTTTTTGATTATTTGTTGTTAATGAATGATTTTTTTTAGATCGAGGTTGGCATGTGCTTGATGTCTGATTGACTATTGGCGCTGAATGTGGTCGATAATTGCACCATTTTTAACCACTAGCATGCGATCGACAACTTGCAGCGTCTCTTGCACATCGTGCGTCACGAGCAGCACTGTGGTTTGGTACGTCTCAACTAGCTGTTTTACTTGCAAAAACATCTGCGTCTTGAGCTCAGGATTGAGCGCGGAAAAGGGTTCATCAAGCAGCAAAAGCGGCTTATGGCGCGCCAAAACGCGCGCAAGTGCCACACGCTGCCGCTGTCCGCCTGAGAGTTGATCGGGGCGTTTATGGAGATGCTCGGTCAGCTGCACCTGCGCGGCGGCCATTTTAACCTGCTCTTGCTGCGGTCTTGTCAGGCGCAGATTTGGCGCAATTCCAAGTGCAATATTGGTAAATACGTCAAGGTGTTCAAAGAGGTTATGCTCTTGAAAGAGAATGGAAAGCGGGCGCTGATGCGGCTCAAGGGCTGAAAAATCTGCGCCATTAAAGCGCGCCGTGCCGCTGTGCGCGCGCAAAAGTCCGCTCAGCAGCGATAACAGGGTGCTTTTGCCGCTGCCGCTATCGCCCACAATCGCGACAATTTCGCCGGTGTTAACCGTAAAATCAAAACAGCATGAAAAGGTAGGGTAATGATGGCTGAGCGCGTTAACTTCTAACATTATTTTACCTATCAATGGGATATGCTGATTGTGGCTGCGTCGTCAGGTTTGGCTTACGTTTGCCAAATGCTTTTTCAAACGCGAGCAAGCAAGCTAAATTGAGCAGCAGCAATAGCAGCGCGCAGCTGGCCGCCTCTTGCATGTGAAAGCTCGCGAGCAAGTTAAAAAGGTAAAACGGCAAGGTTTGAATGTCATTGCTGGCAAACAGAGCAATCGCGCTGAGATCGCCAAAACTGAGCAAAAAGCTGATGATCAGCGCTTTTTGGATCGGCGAGCGCAGCAGCTGCCATTCTAAAAGCTGCAAGCGGCGCAGCCCTTTGATGCCGAGCGTTTGGCAAAGCCGTTGATATTGCAAGAAAAGCAGATAAGCGGGGCCGCTGAGCGTTTTCACCACAAAAGGCAGCGCCATCAGCGTATTAATGACGATGAGTAAAAAAAGCGGCTGCTCGGCAAGCTCGCTGTCGCGCGTGAGCAAATAAAGCCCTGTACTGAGCACGCAGCTAGGCAGCGCGAGCAGCAGCACGTTGGTGCCTTCTAATAAATCTGCCCATTTATTGTGCTGGGAAAAACGCCACACACGGGCGCTTAGCGCGATGGTAGCGCCTAAAACGAAGGCGAGCAGACAGCAGCCACTTGCGATGAGCAGCGAGCTTCGCACCGCCGCCCACAGTGTTGGCCGCGCCCAAAAAGTGAAAAGGTCGCTATTGACGCCTTGCACTATTACCATCACAAGCGGCGTGCAGACGAACAGCAGCGCGCCGCCCAGCCATACGCTGTCCCACAATTTTTCGCTCAACGTTGCCCGCAGCTCAACGTGAATAAGTGTTTGATGTTGCTTAAAAAACGGTTTGCGCAGCCGGTTTAGCATCAGCTGAAACAGCGCGCACAAGGTGAGCTGCCACAGCGCCAATTGCGCGCCAGTGGCAAAGTCAAAATCAAAGCGAATGGCTTGATAAATGGCTACTTCCAGCGTGGTCGCCTTTGGCCCGCCGCCAAGTGTCATCACGGTGGTAAAACTGGTGAAGCACAAAATGAAAATGAGGCCCGCAGCGTGCGGCAGCGCCTGCGACAAGTAGGGCCATTCGAGCCAGCGAAAACGCGCAAGGCCACGCAGGCCAAGCTGCTGTGCAAGGCGCCGCTGCTCGTTTGGGATCTGCTGCAGCGCATCGAGCAGCAGTAAACTCGCATAAGGCAGATTGAAAAACAGATGCGCCAGTAAAATGCCGTTTAAGCCATAAATATTCGGCTTAATTAAAATTTGTGCGTAATTTAAGGCCGCGGCAAGCAGGCCGCTGTTGCCGTAAATGGCGATAAGTCCATAAATGCCGACTAATGACGGCAGCACCGCAAGCAGCGAAAAAAGCTTTAGCACCCAAGGCTTGCCGTAAAAGGTGCGCCGCGAAAGCGCCAGCGCCACTGGAATGGCCAGCAGCGTTGCCAGCAGCGTTGAAAGCAGCGCTTGCTTAAAGCTAAAGGCGCTGACATGACGAATGTAGGGATCTTTCCATAGCGAAAAAAAAGAAAAATCAGCCGCTTGGGAAAACAGCGCGTAAATTGCGCCGCCAGCGAGAAGCGCGACCACCGTGCTGATGGCCGCGCCGCTGATTTTGCTGGCGATGCTGTAGTGCTTAAAGCTGGGCACTGTTAGTTGATCAGCGCGGTTTGCCACTCTTTGATCCAGCGCGAGCGCTGCTGATCGATAAGTTTTTCATCAAGTTCAAGCGCCTTTTGCGGAACGGGGGTCGCCTTGTACGCGTCTGGCAGCGTGATGGGCATGGTGGGATACATGTAGTTGCGTGTTGCAAGCAGCAGCTGCGCCGAGTCGCTGAGCAAGAATGTTAAAAATTGCTTAGCAAGCTTAGGGTTACTGCTGGTTTTAAGCTGCGCGGCAACTTCCACCTGCTGATAATGCCCTTCGCTAAAATAAGCGCTGGCGTAGCGCGTTTCATTTTCTTGCATCAGATGATAGAGCGGCGAGCTGGTGTAGGAGAGCACCATGTCGGCTTCACCCTTTAAAAACAGGCTGTAAGCTTCAGACCAGCCTTTGGTCACGGTGACCGTTTTCTGCGCGAGCTTTTTCCACACTGGCGCGCTGTCGTCCCCATAAAGCGTTTTGACCCACAATAGCAGCCCTTGGCCAACGCTCGATGTGCGCGGATCTTGATAGATAATTTTTAGATCGGAGGCCAGCAGCGCGTCAAAGCTTGTCGGCGGCGTTTTGAGGCGCTTTTTGTCGTAAACAAAGGCGAAATAGCTGTGATCGTAGGCGACAAAGTCTGCATCAGACCAGCTGCGATTCGTCATGGCGCTGGTGTCAACGTTGTGCGGCGCGATAAGGCCGGTTGATTTGACCAGCGCGGTAAGATTTTTATCTAGCCCAAGCACGACGTCCGCTTTGCTTTTGTTGCCTTCAAGGCGCAGGCGGTTGACGAGGCTCACCCCATCATCGAGCGCGACAAAATTGAGCTGACATTGACACTCTTTTTCAAAGTTTTGCTTCAGCTGCAGCCCCGGGCCCCATTCGCTGGCAAATGAGCGATAGGTATAGACGGTGAGTGTCGCAGGCGGCGCGCTCGCGGTGGCCGCTTGCGCCATGGACGCGCTAAGAGTTAACGCGCTGATAAAACAGGTGATAAGTATATTTTTCATATTTTTCTCGCATGAGTGCGAGGATGAAGCTGCGCGGTGCGCGGTCTCATTCCTACGCCAGTATTATCTGGATCAGGTCAGTGGGTTTAGCAAAGCCGTCTCAGCCATTACCGTTAAGGGTAAAGCTCCCCAAGAGCTCGGTCATTCTAGACGCCCCACGGGATTTATCAAATAAAATAATCGGTCAAAAACGAGTTTGCGCAGCAATGAAACAAAGCGCGCTGCGAATAAGCGGCAACTTGGGTAAATAAGGGAAAAATCAGCGAAGGCGATAAATGTGAAATAAAAGTGAGAATAAGTGAGCTCAGCGTTTATTAGGCATTGTTCTTATTTACATTTTTGAATAAGGGTTCGTTTTTTAGGGGTTGATAAGGACAATGCTAAGCCTGTTTCATTGCCCTATTGCAAGGAGTGTGGCAAGCTGCTCTAGCCATTATGCAGTAATGGCGCGATTTAAAAATATAATCAATTGAAAAATATGATTTTTATTGGTGTTGCAGGTTTTGCCGCAGCGTTGCTGTGGTTTGCCGCCGTTAGTACAGGAGTGTGAATGCTACAGTTCGATTCTTACGCCACTCTCATCGCAGCAATTTTTGTTTTGCTGCTAGGTCGCATGTTAGTTAATCACGTTGAGGTTTTACGTACATTTAATATACCAAAGCCGGTTGCCGGTGGCCTTATTGTGGCGATGGTCATTTTATTGCTACGTTATTTCTTCGAAATGGAATTGCGTTTTGATACCAGTATGCAAACGCCATTGATGCTCGCTTTTTTTGCATCGATTGGCCTTTCTGCTGATGTTGCCACTCTCAGGAGCGGTGGCAAAGCGGTGATCATGTTTTTAGTCGTGGTTGCTGGACTGCTTGTCGTACAAAACACCCTTGGTGTTGGACTAGCAAAAATTTTAGGGCTTGAGTCACATATGGGGCTGTTGGCCGGATCAATTACTTTATCCGGAGGCCATGGCACGGGAGCGGCGTGGAGCGCCACTTTTGCCGATAAATACAATGTGCAGTCTGCAGCAGAGCTTGCGCTGGCTTGCGCCACTTTTGGTTTGGTTTTGGGCGGCATTATTGGCGGCCCTGTTGCGCGCTACTTGGTGAGTAAAGTTGAGGTTCCCGGGGCGCAGTATAACGAAAGTGAAGTGCCGCAAGGCTTTGAAATGCCTGATTCTGAGCGTCCATTAACGACAATGAACCTCATTGAAACGCTCGGCATGATCATCGTCTGTTTAAAATGTGGCGAGCTGCTGGCGCAATATTTAAAAGGTAGCGTGCTGGAGCTGCCGGTCTTCGTCTGCGTGCTCTTTTTTGGTGGCGTGCTGCGTAACATTTTGACTTACTCTAAGCTGCGCGAGGTGAGCGATCGCCAAGTCTCTTTGTTTGGCAACGTGAGTTTGTCGCTCTTTTTGGCGATGGCGCTGATGAGCTTAAAATTGTGGGATCTGGCGCGATTAGCGTTGCCTATCTTCATTTTGCTATTCGCGCAAACCGCAGCCATGGCGCTGTACGCGATTTTCGTTACCTTCCGCGTCATGGGCAAAAACTATGATGCAGCGGTGCTTGCGGCAGGACACTGCGGCTTTGGCCTTGGCGCGACGCCGACAGCGATCGCCAACATGCAAGCGGTCACACATCACTTTGGACCTTCACATTTGGCATTTTTAGTGGTGCCGATGGTTGGAGCCTTTTTCATAGACATTATTAATGCGGTGGCAATTAAACTGTTTTTAGCCTTGCCCTTTTTGCAATAATATTATGAATAGTAAAGCGAAACCCACTTCGGTGGGTTTTTTTATGGGTGAAAATTAACCGGCCCACACTGGGCGCATTTTTTTGCTTGTCGTGCGCTATTGGCGGCTGCTACGGGGCGCCGTGTCTGGCATTCCGTACAGCTTTATTATAAATTTTAATTTTTTTCAAAAATCGTTGTCCAAGCAATGAGGCCGGAAAAAAGTAAAAAAGGCAGGAAAAATAGATAATTATAAAATATGCAATGAGTTGTTGTTTAATAAAATTATTTTTCACAACAATTTATTAGAGCTATTGCGTTCGATCATGGTACTTAGTATGTCTTGGTTGTTAGTCAATTAAAAACGCTCTGCATTAAACGTTCCGGTGTTTTATAAGCTTTGAATGCATGGACAGGTGGATTCATGTAATTCGTTTTTTTTATGAGTTTATTGAGGTGTTTTTTTGCCTATTAATAGAACAAAAAAAATAGGGAAGCTTATGGCAGTTACGATTTTTCCAGCTACCTGACAAATATGAGAGAGCAGGATCGAGCTAAGTCGTAAGGAAAGGAGTGTCCATTATTTTCATTTTATTTTCATTTTTTAAGGTATTGACATGGCACAAAAAGAACCATTCAGTGAGCTAAATAGCCGCCTAGATGTGACGCTTCGCAGTGTAGATCTTAATTTGATCACTGTTTTTGATGCAGTGATGCAAGAACAAAACATTACACGAGCCGCACAAAATTTGGGGATGTCGCAGCCTGCTGTGAGTAATGCCGTGTCGCGGCTTAAGCAGATGTTTAATGATGAGCTATTTGTTCGAAATGGTCGAGGAATAAAGCCAACTCAGCGCGCGCGCCAGCTCTTTGGTCCGATCCGTCAAGCTATTCAATTAATTAAAAATGAGTTGCCGGGTTCGATCTTTGTGCCGGAAACGAGTTTGCGCACGTTTCGTCTTGCGATTAGCAGCCCGTGTGATGTGCGATTTGCGCCAAGGATTTTGGCTGAAATCAACGAAGCTGCGCCAAATATTCGCGTGCAGATTGAAACTGAGTTCTCTGACAGCATCGCTAATCGCCTGCGCTATCAGGAAATTAACTTTGTGATTGATTTTGTCAAACTGGTTGAGCCAGGTTTTAGCCATCATGAGATGTTTAAGGACGAGCTGGTGGCGGTTGTGAATCAAAATCACCCGAGAATTGGTAATAGTATCAGCGTGAAAGAGCTGCAACACGAAAAGCACGCGGTTTTAAAACATCAAGGAGTGGCGCACAGCTATGCGCAAAGCATTTATCAGGAGGGGTGTTTTCGTGAAGCTTATGAAACGGTCAGTCTAAGCAATATTTTACACGTGGTGGCCCATTCGCAGCTGATAGCGATTGCGCCGCGCTGGATGGTGGAATCTTTTGCCGATACCAGAGTAAAGCTGCTTGATTTACCGTTGGAAAATCGCCAAGTTTCCGTGTTTTTAAATTGGCATGCCTCGACTGAAAAAGATAAAGGCCAGCAGTGGGTGCGCGACAAATTGTTGTCAATTTGCAGTGATCCAAAAAGCTAGTCCATCGCACAGTTAGCTCAGCAAAAAATTTTGTTTATCCAGCATGTTGCGCATTGCCATTATGCTGGATTTGCATATTTGTCGTGATATTCATCGTCATATTGGCTGATTTTCTTGTTTTAGGCTCAAGAGTGTTTACACTGTTATTTATTGAGCTTACATGTGTGAGCTGAAAATTTTGGCTCTTACTCAAGAGATGAGAAAATAACAATGGAATTTCATATTGTTAACTGCATTCGTGCGCAAATTGCAGCGCGTTGCGAAAAAAACGCGCTCGGTTTTTACCGCGATAACCGTTGGCAAACGCTGAGCTGGTCGCAGTTTGGCTTGCAGATGGACAAGGTTTCGCATGCGCTGTTACAGCTTGGCCTTGGCGTGCAAGAGAGCGTCGCCATTTTTGCCAGTAACAGCGAGAAATGGACCATCGCCGATCTTGGGATCTTGCAAACCCGCGCGATCTCGGTGCCTATTTACCCGAATAATACTGCGCAGCAGGCGCTCTATATCATTAACGACGCGAAAGTGCGCGTCGCTTTTGCCGGGTCTCTTGAGCAGACGCGGGCGCTGGTCAGTGTCGCGCCGCAGGCTGCAACGCTGAACACTGTCGTGTGCTTGGACGAGCAAGCCGATTTAAGCGCACTTAAAGGGCAACATGAGCCGCTGCAAGTGCTTAGCTGGAGCGAATTTTTAGCGCTGGCAAATGGCGCAGAGCAGGGCTTATTGGCTGAGCGCTTATCTGGCGCGTCGATGTCGGATCTGTTCACGTTTTGCTATACCTCTGGTACAACCGGAGAGCCAAAAGGTGTAATGCTTGATTTTGCTAATATTGCCGCGCAGCTGCACAGCCATGATCAAGTGCTCAACATCGAAAGCCACGACGTTTCGCTGGCCTTTTTGCCACTGGCACATATTTTTGAGCGTTGCTGGACTTTTTATGTTTTATACAATGGCGCGACCAATTATTACCTTAGCGATCCGGCCGCAGTGCGTACTGCTTTGCAGGAGATAAAGCCCAGCGTGATGTGTGCGGTACCGCGTTTCTACGAGAAAATTTACTCGGCTGTGCAGACTAAGCTGAGCGGCGCAAGCTGGCCACAACGCAAACTTTTTGCTTTGGCGATGTCGCTGGCACAGCGCTCACTTGCGGCTAAGCGTGCTCAACGCTCGGCGCCGTGGTGGCAGCACAAGGCTGCGCGCATGGCAGATAAAATCGTCTTGCAAAAAATTCGCACGCTACTTGGTGGCAACATCCGTTTAATGCCGTGCGGCGGCGCGACGCTTGAGCCGCAAATTGGCCGTTTTTTCCATGCGCTGGGCGTTAATGTGCTGCTCGGTTACGGCATGACGGAGACGACTGCGACCGTTTCTTGCTGGAAAGGCGATGATTTTGATGGCACTTCAATTGGCCGGCCGATGCAAGACGTGCAGATCAAGATCGGCGAAAATGATGAAATCCTCATCAAAGGGCCGATGGTGATGCGTGGCTACTTTAACAAGCCGCAAGAGAGCGCGCAGGCCTTTACCGCTGATGGCTTCCTTAAAACCGGCGATGCGGGTTATCTGAATGAAAAAGGTGAACTTTTTATCACTGACCGCATAAAAGATCTGATGAAAACATCGGGCGGCAAATATATCGCGCCGCAGATGATCGAAGGCAAACTTGCGAATGACCGTTTTATTGAGCAGATCGCCGTTGTTGCCGACGCGCGCCATTTTGTTTCTGCGCTGGTGGTGCCTTGTTTTGAAGCGCTTGAGAGCTGGGCAAAAGAGCTCAATATCAAATATCAAGATCGCTTAGAGCTGGTTAAACACGCTGAGGTGATCAAGATGTTTGAAACGCGGATCGAGCAGCTGCAAGGCGAGCTGGCGCGTTTTGAGCGCGTGAAGCGTTTTACCTTGTTACCAAAAGAGTTTTGCATGTTGCAAGGCGAGCTTACGCCAACGTTAAAGCTGCGACGCAAAGTCATTCTCGAGCGCTATCAGGCGCAGATTGATGCGATGTATCAGCGCTAACTTGCGCAGCTGGCCGCTTTGATCCGTCATTCCGCACCTGATTTTGGATTTAAAAAGACTTGACGGCGATCGGCCATTCTGATCTATTACTGCTTTTTGCCGGTAGATATTTATGGCCACTCCCGCTATCACTATTCGTAACCTTGATCACCTTGGCTTAGTTGCTGCGCTCTGCAAAGAGCTTGGTATTGCGCGCA
>JBOFRL010000084.1:0-3280 GCA_051650965.1 Vibrionaceae bacterium | reverse complement strand
GGCAAGAGCAATGAATCCAAATCGCTGGTCCAAAGAAGCTAGAAACTGGGATCGTGTTGGCGATGTGGAGCTAAATCCGGAGAAGAAAAAAGAGGCAGCTTAATAGCTCAGGCGACAACTACCTTGAAAAACGCCGATGGGCTGGATATACTAGCGGCACAATTAAAGCCCTAAAAAATTTGTTTTCGCGAGGCAGTATGCCGCCAATTATGCCAATATCCGCAGTCAGCTCTACCGCTTCAGCAGCTCCTGCAGGAAATGGCACCGGCTCGAGCTCTATGCCGATCGCAAATATCACACAAACAAGTGGCGTGTTAGAAACCAGTTCACCACAGACTGCAGAGCTGCAAAATCATTCCACTGCAGAATCGTCGCTAAGGCAAGCTTCATCAAGACTGCTTTCAGTCAGTCCATCTGAAGATCAATCTACAGCATCTTCTGCTATTATCGAGACCCCTCTGTCACAAAGTGAAGGTGTATATTCTACTTCTATAATAAGAAATCGAAGCGTTATTCGTGTTAAAAGGAATGGTAGTAGCAGTAACTCAATAACAACACCGTTTAGCTCTGGGGAGGCCGCTTCTAGTGACGCTGCTAGCAGCACTACAACTAGCCCCTCTAGCTCGACAACCAATGAAGTAAGTAGTGACTGCAGCACAGGGTTCAGTAGGATCACTAGCGATAGCGTTACAACCAACGTGATAACAAGTGAAACAAAAAGCATCATCAGCTCCAGTGTCTCAATCAGTCACGCAATTGGCAGCCCTGATATCACAACAAGCAGTGTTAACGAGGCAAGAAGCACAAGCCGTAGCGTTACTGACACAGCAGGTACTACCGCAAGCAGTCAGTCAAGTTTCCCTACTTCAAAAAGCAGCACGAGCACAACTCACGCTAGCGCAAAACCTACTACTAGCTCTGCGGCTAACAGAACGGTACCGGCTAGCAGCCCTGCATTGAATTTTTCGTCTAGCATAACTAGCGCACGGCATCTACCTATATCGCCGCCAACAAACAGCCCGCTATTTAACACCACAAGCACAGGTCTGCTGCCAGCAAGCCCTGTAAGTACACCGGCAAACAATGCGGTTGCTATTGGAGTTGGGCTTTCAGTCGGTTTTATTGGCGTAGCCATGCTCATTGGTCTTATTTATTTTTGCTGTGCAAAATATCAAGAATATCGCATGCATCGTGGGCGTGAAGTGTCACCCTCTTGGCAAAGGCTGCATCGAAGTCGTCGGCCACAACGCCGCGATGGAAACGCACTCGAAATGCAATCATTACCTGCACCTGCACACAATTTTTTGACTATGCAAAATGCTGTAGCTCCTTTGGGAGATATTCAGCTCGATCCACAGTTAACAGCTTTGCTAGAACAGTTGCAGAGGCAAGCTAGAGATAATGATACGCAAGGTAGGCGCAGTGGCGACAATAACAAAAAGAAAAAAGGTGGCAAAAATGATAAGTCTGCGAAAAAACGCTAGTTTGTTAGCCTTCAATATTCATTTTCATGGTGCGGTCAGATAATGAATCCTGCGGCGCCTGCTAGCTCTACGACATCTTCAGCATCAAGCGCTCCAACTCAAGAGCATGCTGGAGGCGATGCAGCATCCACCGCGCAAGTTGTTAACGTACAGTCAAGCTCTGAAGAGCCGCAAACATTAGCACCATCCACATCATCAGCGCAAATGGCTAGTCAAAGTGATATCGCTCAGGCTAAAGGTTCTTCTGCAGCGCAGGAAACCACGACGGAAAATACAGGAACAAAAGAAGCCTCTCAAGCAAATAATGAGGAGCAAGAAAAAAAAGCTGCTGAATCAGATAAAGAGCAAGAAACTTCCAATAAAGCGTCTCAGAAAGGGCATGAATTAGAAAGTGAAGTTGCAGATGATGCTTGGCAAAAGCTAAAAAGCGAATTTGGTGAGCCGCTAGCCATGATTGAAGAAGCACGTAAAGATGGTTTTGGAATTGTTGGTGATGATGATTTTTCGGGCGCAATGAAGGAAAAAAATTTACGGCTGCTAGAGACTAGAGCGCTTTTGGCCGGAATTCTTGCAAAGAATTCTGTGGAAACGCGTAAAGATGAACATGGTGTGACGAATTCAAGCCAATCACCTCAGCCCCAGAAGTGGATTCGAGAAGGATTTGAAGAAAGCCGCTCGCAGCCAAATTCAAAAATAGAAGTTTTGGAACAAGCCGCTAAAAAACGCGCCTCATCTTTGAAGGGGCAAGCTGTAAGGCCGGCCCGCCGCTTTGCTCATTGGGCAAAAAAAGAGCTCAGCCTTCAATCAGAGACAGTGATTTCGCTAGTGCCTCGAAAAAAACAAACTTACGTTGCCAGCGCTGCCGCTACGGCTGCTTGGAGTACTAATAGCGACACCTCAACCGCTGAAGATAGCCATGTTTCTGAGCTCAGTGACAGTAATAGTGATCCAGAGCTTAGCAAAGCTGTGATCCATTACTTAAAGGACGGCAAAATTGAAAGCAAAATGATGGTGCCTGCACAAGATGCTTTTGCGCAATTAAAAAAAATGAAGCTTGGCGAGTATGCGCTTAAACCGGATGAGTCTACCGAGCCTAATAGCAGCCTCACGCTTACAGCGCCAAAAGTGAAATTTGCTGAAGCAAAAGAAGAGCCGACTGCATCAACCGCAGCACTTCAATTTGCAACACCAGCTGAAGCAAGCGTGCCCGATGAAGATACTGCTAGCTGCGCACAGGAAAGTGCTAGCGCGACCGTAAACGAACCAACAGCAATTACGTCAGATCCTGCAAATGATGCGGATGATGAGAGTGAGGCGCAAAAAGAAGCTTCGCCGCCAAAAGAAAAAGTAAAAGCACAAAAAATAAAAACTAAAAAAGTCAAAATAATCACATTGTATGCGAAAGAGCGTTATAGCGGTGCAGATGTCAACTTAGAACTAACGCCCGGAAAACAGTTTACTGCTTATCCGGTAACAGCTAAGGATGCAGAAGATGCTCTAGAACAGCCAGGCGTCACAAAATCACTAAGTAAAAAAATAAAAGCAGAGCATTTGATCGCCATTATCTATGACTTGCAGATGAAAGGGGCAGAGAAGCCACAACCAATAGAAGTTGTTGTTGAAAAAAATGAGCTTACTAAGGCTGGGGTTGACTGGACGGTGTGTCATGACAATTTAAATGGGCAGGATGCACAATCATGAGTGTAGGAGATGCTTCGGCAGCACAAAAAAATGGTGCGACAGGTGAGGTGCCTCAACAAACTGCTGTCGCGCCAAGTGTTAGCGCGGTAAACAAC
>JBOFRL010000083.1:0-25133 GCA_051650965.1 Vibrionaceae bacterium | reverse complement strand
CGGTGTGTCATGACAATTTAAATGGGCAGGATGCACAATCATGAGTGTAGGAGATGCTTCGGCAGCACAAAAAAATGGTGCGACAGGTGAGGTGCCTCAACAAACTGCTGTCGCGCCAAGTGTTAGCGCGGTAAACAACAGCCCTGAAATTCCGCAGACAGGAACTGCTGCGAGTCCAGCCATCGCTCCTTCTGGTGTCGCGAGCAATGACAGCGAAGCTATAACTCCAGATCCCGATCTAGCTCTAGACCAACAAACAGAAGCGGCGCCTGATGCTTCGTCGATTACACAAAAATTGTCCAGAGTGGAGCGAGCTTGGCAAAGAGTTAAGCAGCCTGCGCGAACTATGAAAGAAAAACATCAAGCTCGGCTGCGCGATCTAGAGCTTTCATCGGTACTTGATCCTCATCAACGCGAAAGCACCCGAGCGGGTAAATTGATTTTCACACCCTATCGCGGTAAGCAATTATATGAGCACCCAGAAAAGCCGTTAGAACAGCGGAAAATGGTATGGCCACATAAAGCACGTGGTCGCCCTAAACCTTATCATCATAGCCACAAAACCAAGCTTTTTTCTTTTACGCGCAAGAAGATCGTGGTGTTGACTCATCAAGAAATTAAAGATGCCAGCATGAGCGAGGATGCTAAAGAAGCTGAAAGGTTGAAAGCAGTAGCTTACGCGCAGGAAGTTGCTCTGGCAAACGTTGCTAAGCAGATGGAGCTGCAAGGCGATATTATGGCGGATGAAGGTGAGCTTCTTGCAACGGTTGAAAGTGCATTGGGACAACTTCATATCGCATCAAATGCTGAGGCACCTCAAACTGATGTCCAAGGTGAAGGTGAAATTGCAAAAGATGAAAATGAGGGAAACGCCGGCGAAGCCTCTACTAACACATTGCAAGAAACTGGCACGGACACAAATATAGGTAAAGATAAAAAAGATAACAGTAAGCCTAAGAAAGAGAAAAAGAAAAATGCGAAGTCACAAGAAAATAAAAGCGGCATCGAAAGCGATAATGCTGCGTCAGATGTACTTTCACCCTCAGCAAATATCTATAACCCCAATTTTGCAGGTCCACAAGAGCAAGGGAAGCTCGGCGCCGCTAGCTTTGTTCGGTATTCATTGGGGATAAACCGTAGGCCAGTGGAACATCATCCGCCGCGCTGTTATGGCGATGAGGAACAGCTAGCGAGAATGCTCGAGCAAGGCAAGCTTGACCTACAGCGTCTTTTACAAAAACGAAATGAATTAATGGAACAAATAAGGAGCGGCAGCTCTGCGCTTGAAATTTGGAAGACAGAAAAAGCAAAAACACAAGCTGATATCGCGCAGTTAAAGCTGCAACAAAAAGAGTTACAACAGTTAACGATGCAACAACTGAATCCACCACTCAAATTGCAGCAGCTGGCATTGCATGAGGTGGCACTGCAGCCATCCATAGATTGGAAACAGATGCAACAAGAAATAACACAGCAACAACAAGCGCAGCTGCAGGCAGTGAAAACGCTGCCATTAACACAGCTGGAGAGAATGCAACAACAGTTAGAGCAACAAAAATTGACGCTGCTAGAGCAGCAAAAATTAACGCAGTTAGAGCAAGAGCAGCAAAAATTAACGCAGTTAGAGCAAGAGCAGCGAACGTTACCTAAGTCCTTGAAAGCATTGCAAGCAAAGAAAGCATTGCAAGCAAAACAGAAGCAGGAAATACTGCAAAAATTAACTGAGCGGCAGCGTTTGCTACAGCTCGATATCCAGCAATTAGAAAAGTTATCAACAACAGATAACTTCCTCTCATTAAAACAATTGTTAAGACAGCAAGAACAAGAGCTGCTAACGATAAAAGGACAAGGGCCGCAAACACCGCCAACACCTTGGCTCCTTGCGCTAAATCAAGAGATAGAACAACAGAAGCGAGAGCTTCTAAAACAGCGAATAGAACAGTTGCAGGAGCAAGCACGGGAATATTTGCAGCAAGTTTCAACTGTTGTGCTTCCTAAACAAGATGATCAGTCGTCATCTGCAGGTAAATCACGGCAGATAACTTTTGCGGCCGAAGTCTATTCTGAGTCAGTGAAACACAAAGATGATTTACCTGCTGGTAGTTCAACCAGCAAGGAGTTAGCGTCTGCGGTGGTGGGGCCCAAAACGCCATCCGCGAGCACTGCTGCAAAACAGACGCCTAATGAGCGTGAGCGCATTACGTTTCAAGGTACTTATGATGGCGATTTCAACGGTAAAAAACGCAATAAAACACCTAAATCCCAGGATCTCTCCAGCGTACTGCCAGACCAACTGGTATCTTCTCGTATTCGCGGTGTACTAGGCGTCGCTAAAGTTTCTGGATTAAACATAGAAACGCAAAAAGAAGTTGTGCTCTCTTTACCGCGTAATCAAAAAGTCCAAGTTTTTCTACCTGGCCCGCAAGATCTCCATCTTATTGAAAAGAAATCGAAAAAGCTGTCGGTCCCCGGTAACGGCTTTTATATAGTGAAATACCCTGATCCTGATGCTGAAACTGAAGACGACTATGATCTTGTCTTAACAGAAAAATTACTGTTAGAAAATAGTCAACTAAGAGTGGAGCACCTTGGTCAGCGCCACCGCGATCCGGTGCCTGATGACAAACGTGATCCTAATATCAAAGGCAAGCAGTACTACGAAAAAGTGCTGCCAATGAGCGAGTATCGCAAGCGCCGTAAAGACCCTAATTCTAAGACATTTTACGATTTGATCGGCTTTAACGCTAAAACTGGGGCCAAGTGTAATGTATCGCTCAACATTGGTACTCCGCTAACTGTACATCCCGCAGATAGCTGCTTGCTCCCCACCGTTGGCGACTATTGCCGGCAGTATGGCGGTGGTGAAGACGATTTAGTCTTGATGCAGGTGCAGCCAAAAGGAAAAGACAATAAACAAGAGCTGGTACTACTGACGCAATCGCAGCTTAGCTGTTATGGCTTCCGTTATCGAATGCGGCCAATATTGGCGGTGCCACCAGTAGCTATAAATGTGGATCTGCGCGTGTTAACCGCTCAAGGTGAGATTGAAGAAGTACAGCTATCTACCGCAGAAGAGTATCAAGCTAGAGCGGTAACACGCGATAGCTTATCTCCTGAAATCGCCGATTTTTGTTGGCGCTACAACCTCTCGATGCATGGTCTGACGTGGTTAACCGTTCCAACAAGCAACTTATCACAAGATACGCAAGAAGGCGCTGCAGCAGCCTTACCCCCTGCAACGCGCGAGGTACTGATCAGCAAAGAGCTGCTGGTGCTCAATCTAATTCGTTTTGTTGAGGCAAAGGCTGCTGATGCGCTAAACGCAGGAGCGACGTCAGAATGAGTTTTCCTTTAGAACCTATCACCAATTCTTCGGCTCCCTTAGCCAGCAATAGCACTGCACTAAGCACAACACTGCCGATCATTGCAGTAAATAGCAGTCAAGACGCGCTCGCAACGATTGCGCCAAAGGCATCAACTGCGCCAACCGCAGAGCAGCCAAACGGACTGGCAACGAATTTCACAACAACGTTATTTCAAGGTTATAGCTCAGCCGCATCATGGAGTGATGTAGCTATGAATACCAGCCCGAGCGTAACTCAGGCCGGTCGACGTGCGCAAGCTTCTCGTGCAGATGAGAAGCAAGATAGTACGGCGCCGCTGGTACGCCGCCGCATAAGACGTAATGAAGCTACAACAAGCCCAGTAAGTGAGGATAATCCGACTCCACCACCGCCGGACGAGCACATCGGTAAAATCATGTGTGGCGGTACCGCAGATGCTCCTAAAACTAAACCTGATTTCACTTTCGCCAATGTTTTTCCGAAACACCGCTACAACGCAGATGAAGCGGTAGAGCGCTGTGCAGAGCTGGCTTTTGATCCTACTTATAAAGACTGTGCCGATGGAGTAAAAAAAGTTTGTGAGGCACTGCTTAAACATCTTGATGTTCAAAACACTTTCGGTGACGACAAATTGTCGCCAGCAGCTTGGGCGCTGATGGGTTTTTTGCAAAATGTTACTGAAAATTCCTTTAATCACCATGTTTTATTAAATTCTGCAGACAAAAAAATATACACAGAAAAAAAAGATGAAAGTGATTATTTTTATTTTCCGCCAGGTAACAAGAATGGTTACTATGAAAATATAACTGGTAAAGAAATTAAAATAATCAGTAGTAAAAATCAAAGTGATGGTGTTGAGATAGTTAATGCAATTATAAAAAATGTAAAGCTGGATAATATTTCTTTATCCAGTGCTGATTTAACCCTCTCAACAAAAGAAGGAGATCTTCAATTAAATGCAACGTCAACAAAAACACAACTGGAATTAAGTGACCTCCGTTACGAAAAACAACATTTAATAAATAAAAACGGAGAAACCATTGATGATTCAGATGATTTGTACCAACTTTTTTTTGAAACTGAAAAAACTCTTCACAATGCAACTGCCAAGATAGATCAGCCTGTTAAAGTATCCAACATTACAGCGGCTGGCGATGTAATCGAATCTCGTTTAATCAACGTGATAGTTGCAGATACAAAAAAAAATAAAAATTTTACAATAATTTCAGGAGGTGCGTCGGGAGAACTCTGTGGCATATTGCAATCAGGTAAAATAAAAAATCCCGGAACAGTCGAAAAAATTACTATTAGCTCTTCAGAAAATCTGCTTAAAAAAGATGTTACATTAGATGAAATAAGTCGTGACATTGGGTTTGAATTATCTATAGGTGAAATAAGCAATCCGGAAAGAATAATATTGAAAGATGATTTCAATATCACTCTAGGCCATTCAGTAGTAAATAAATCAAATTTTACAAACCAGAATAATTATACGATAGCCGGCAATGAGACCACTCCGATTAATGCAACTGATTATCTTGAAGTTAAAGTTTCTGGCAAGTTAACTATTGAAGGGGGATATCTAAATTTAGAACAAAACAAAATCTCGAGCATTAATATAAATTGCAAAATAACTAATGAAAACAAAAGTGAAAACATTAGCACTGATGCTAATGGTGACTTGTCAGGAAACCAAGGTTGTTTATTAATCCCAAAAGAACCAAATGGCACACAATACCATTATATATTGGATCAGTTAAAAAATGTCGACATTGAACTTGGCGAAAAAACAAAGATCACAGATTTACAATTAGCGTTAAATAAAGTTCATAATATAAAAGAAGTTAATTTAAATAACGTTATTTTAAGTAATGCCACTTTAATTGATGGTGTTTTTACAGCTGACTCGTTAATTGGTAATAAAACTATTTCTGATGGCGAGAAAGAATTTATCCGTATCCGCAGGCCAATAAAACTTGATCCAATTTCAGGATTACAAAAATTTAATTTAACCAAAGATGCTGAAGTTAAGGCCAGTGATGGTGCAAAAAAAGAGGCTGTCGATGGAAGAAAAGCAGAAGCCCTCTTTAGACCTAAACTTAGAAACATTTTAAATAAAAAGACCACATGGCAACCGCCACAGCCTCAGTCATCGTTATTCACCGACTTTTTCGATTTTTTGTATAAAAATCTGCATGGTTATGCAAAATTCACCGTATTTCTTATCGGCGCAACTACTGGCGCCGCGATAGCACTTGTCGTGGGTGGCGGGATCACTAAGGCCATTTATCGCAAAGCGAGGCGCGATGAGTTACGCGCCCAAATTTACTATCGTAATGAAATGCGCGAGCTGCGAGCAACGGACACAACGGAAGCTGGGCAGCAAAACGCTGCAGCGGAGTTCAACCCTGCAAAATATGTAGATGAAGCCATCAGCAAAAAACGTGACCAGCAACAAGCTAAAGTTCCCTGTTTAGAAGAGCTGCTCGCTGCTGAAACCGCTAGGGCCGCAGCTGGCGGGCAAGCGGGACCTGAGGGTGAGGTGACGGTTGAAGTGCCGGATACGTTTATAACCAAGCTATTAGCAGAGCTACAGCTGCGCGATTGGGAATTGATAGAGCAGAGAGATGCTGACTCTGAAGCTGGCGTTCAAGCCGATGAAGAAGATCTGATTGAGTTTGATAATCCGTCGGACGAGAGTAAAAAGAAGAACCCTTTTAAAGAGAAGTACTTAAAAAGAGTTGAAGTTAGAAATGAAAATGACGAATTAATCAAAAAAGTCATGGTCTCCGTGGCAGTCGAAGCGCAACCGTCACCGTGGAAAGAATGGCAGAGCAAGCTTGCAAAAGATTTCGCCGCAAAGGTAGACAGCGAAAACACACCAGAGAGCGATCTGCCAATCGTTGCTAAAAGCGGCGATATAGAGTTACAACGGCTCGTTATTCCAAATACTGATTGGCGGCAACAATTTCTCCAGCTAAGCACTGCAAACTTGGCAAATGAATCCTCAGGCGTTGCTGAGTCGGTTGTCATGGCGGACGAGCGCAATACCGACTCCTCGCAAACTTCAGGCTCTACTGCGGCGCCAGCAGATCCTGCAGCCACTTCTACAAGCGCAGCGTCTGGCGCTACTGCTCCGGTTAGCCAGAGGGTGGCTGCAGGCGCTGGCGGTGCGGGTGATCCAAATGGCGACGACCCTGATCCTAATAAAAAGCAAGGTGAAGAGCTTAAAAAGCAGTGCGAGAAGGATGGGCTGACACCGAAAACTTCAGCCGATAAAAAGGAAAAAGAGGTAGCAGACTTTGAGGTAAATGCGCCTGAAGAGGAAGAAGAGGGGGCAGCTACGCAAGTAGAAGCAGAAGATCCGCAAGTTGCGCTGCCAAAATATCATGAGCAATTTATACAAGAGATCTGCAAGTTATCAGATGATCTTGCCAATACACAAAAAGAGATCGAAGAAAAAAAGAAAGAGCTTGGCAGGCTGCAAATTGAAAGGCTCAAGCAGCAGCTGGCGCATTATGATCAGCAAGGCATCATCGCACCTACTAACTTGACAACTACAACCTCTAAACAACAGCAGCGGCATGCAACAGCAGAACTCTTGCAGCAAAGAGAAATACAGGAAATAAAGCTCAATCAAGAGCTCAAATTAGCTGAGCAGAAAGCACAACAATTAGCTCAACAAGAAAAGATCGCCAGTTGCCAAAATGCATTAGTGCAAGGGCAATATCAGGGAGCATTGGCCATTCGTCGGGCCAATGTGGCCAGTGCTGCGTTTGCAGAAGGTAGCATGCCGCCAGCTGCTTACAATGCTTTATTGGCTGGCAATCATTTGACGCAAGCGGCGATTAACTACAGTCACTTAGAGAAAACTTCACAGATAATCTTTGCCGCAAACACACAAAATGAAACTGTGCCGCAGCGTATGGCTCGCGATCAGTTTACAGCGGTGGTAACAAAGTTTGCAAACAGTCAACTCGATGCAACTTATCTTAGCAATGCCCTCGCGCTAGCGGAGCAGTTAGCGCCACTGAAAGCTAGCTGCCAGATGATCCGCAGTGCTTGTACATTAGCGCGCCAAGCAGAGCAAAATCACGAAGGGGTTAATGCCGCTTTAGCTGCGTTAACAGCGCTACAGGAAGTGAAAGTGCAATTACAGCCACTTCCTGCCCTGCTTGAGCAGACGGATGCACAAAACAGCCTTTCTTCTAAGGTTCGTTCAATGTTACGTGAATTGTGCAGGCAAGCTGCAAGCCTAGATGAAATGGAGCAGAAATTAAATGCCGCTCTACCAGAGCTTACTGCTATGGCTAATGCTTTAGCAGATCCAGGCGCTCAAGATGCATTAGCAAGGTGTGTTGCAGGTTGCGATAACTTTGGCAAAGCAGGACAAGAATTTGCAATAGCGGCAGAAGGTGAATTAAAAGAACGACTGGTTCGAGCCTCACCACAAGATCAGCAGGCTAAAAGGAAAATGGAGCAAAGGTGGCAACTTTCTGCAACTGCTGGTCGCTATTTAGGTGAATTGCAATCGCATGCAACTCAAAGCAAGACGCTGATACCATTATTTTTAGCTAATGGCCACGCCGATGCCGCTGGCACGGTTGCGAAGCCTTTTGGCGATGTGCAGCGACAGCAATTACTTGAAAAAATCACCGCCGAACAACAAGAATTTATAAGACTGGTGACACAGACAAGCATAGAGATAGCTGCAAGCTATGATCCCAGCATCGTTGATGGCAATAAGCTTAAACAAGAGCTTGGTGTGCTACAAAACCACTCTGAAGAGGCAAAAACCGCACTTAAAAAGTATCACAACGCGCTATTAACGCTGGAGCTTGATGAGGGACGTAGAGCAAATGTTTATAAAGATGTGTCGGACGCTAAAAAAGCGTTTGAGGACGTAACCAAGCTACTAGACGAAGCCCAAAAAGTTCAGACTCAAGCGAAGCAAACGGGCAGCAAAAATTTAAAAGAATTAACAGAGGTTGTAGCAAAATGGACAGAGTATCGCGGTAAGCTCGAAGATGATTTCACGGGAGCTGAAGAATATGTTAAGCGCTTTGAGAAGCGCGTTATTGAAGTTAAGAATAAGCTTAAGCAAGCTAAAGAAGAAGCGGCCAAAGCGGCTGATTATCTAATACGAAGCCAGCAGGTCTTGCTGCAATTTTTAGATCAACAGAGGCAGCAGTGTTATCAAAGCTTCTTAGCAGCTAAACAAGTTTTAGTTTGTCAGCCTTTGTTGGTTGATTTGAGTTTAAAGGAACGCCAAAAATTAGCTAAGAGCACTTTAAGCGTTATTGAACAAGCCGTTAATGATTTTAAGCCTTGTAAGGAGCCCGGGGAAGCTCTTGTTGAGCAGCTAGAGCGGCTTGATCAAATTAGCCAAAACACATTATTTGTTGAACAATGCAAGCAAACATTAGCAAACGTTGAGCAGTATACCGAGCAGTTCGGACTCGACATAGATCAAGTTGTTAAGCAAAAAGCTAATATTATTACAAGCACGCAATGGCCAAAAAAATTATTTGAATCAATTTCTTACAGCAGGTTGCGTGCAAGTAATGAGTTATCTTCACTAGAAGGATTAGTGCAATCTTATATCACTATTCAAGAGCCGCGACTTAGTACATTGCTTGCTAAACTGGGCTCTTACAAGCTTGCGCTAAATGAATATGTGCCTTTGTTCAATAAAGCGGATATGTTCAGCTCGTTGATAGCAATGATTGACACCGTACTTTCTTGTGAAGCGATTTATAAATGGAAAGAGCTGGAGCAAAGCGACAGGGTTCAGCTGTCTGCAGACTGGATGGATGAGTACGACAAGCTTAATGAATTAATGAGTTCTCCTGAGGTAAAACAAGATCAAGCACTGCAATGTTTGCTACAGGGGGTACGCGATGAGCTTATGAAGCTACTGTACTATACAGAATCAGTTACTGATGGGATGCCTGCCTATTTCGTCGTTGCTGAAAAATTTGATTATAGTGAAAACAGATTGCGCACTGTGTGTCTGGATCTGCGAGAACAAAATCCCAAACTCGAACCACCTGATTTGGCACCCATTTATTACGGCCGAGGGATCCGTGATTATTTTGCCGCACAACGCCAGCAGCAGCTAGAACAAGTGCAGGTGCGCCAAGCAAGCGAGCAAGAAAGAGTGCTAGATGCGGCATTAAAGCTGTATGGCGTATATAAAATGGGGGCAGCGGCAGAAACCAAAGCTCTCTTAAAGTGGCAGACTGATGATAAAGATAGGCTCGCTGCAGCAGCAGAAAAGGCGCCAGAGCCGATAGCGACAACTTTAGGTCGTATAGACGCGATCCTTTGCTGGGATAACACAAAAGCGGCCAACCGAGAGTTGCTGCAAGAAAATCGCGATGCATTAACAAAGGCCTTAACCACTGCGCTTACAGGAGAGCTGCAGCCCTTGTTGGAGGAGCTTGAGTATCGCTCCCTTAAGCACCATCAGGCCAGCAAAAAAGCCGCTGCTCAAGCGCAAACCAACCAGCAGCAAGATATCGTAGAGGGGCGGCTAAAGCGATTGGCGCAGATACCGTATGAGCTTCGTGCGCTCGCTCAACAGATCAACAAAGATGACGAAGCTCTAAAGAAGGCAGCTAAAAACTCACGCGCCCATCATTCCCCAACAGATGCTGTTATTGCTAAGCGTCTATCCGACAATCAGAAGCAGAAGCTATTTTCCGCTTTAGAGCAAGAAGAAACGCTATTAACAGGCGAGCAAAAAGAGTATGAAAGCGACCTAAGATGCGGGAAGCGCTCTAAAGCGGATCTTGATGCACCTGTTAGTGCGTATACAGCGGCAATGCGTGAGCAAGCACGACGTCACCTTGTTGGTGGGGGGCTATCTGTAGCTGAAAAAGAGCAGTTAGTTGCTGAACTTGTCAAAATTGTGCAGCCAACATTAGAGCAAGCGGCTAGCAAAGGAGCAGTAGCCAAAACTGCACGCGCTCAAACGGATGCATACAAGATCACGATACCTAAGGTAATGCGAGGGGCTGAGGATGCTAACGATGTGCAAGAGTACGCTGATATGTTTGTTGAAAGTGTTTCGGAAAATCAACGGCTTAAATTTACCGGCAAGAGTGGTAGCTTAAGTCAATCACTTATCGAAAAATCGGCTAGCCAAATTGCTTACGTGATGGCGAAAAGGGCCAATTTGCACGTTGCTGATAAGGTGCTCGAGCCCATGACCAATGCAGTTGTTAATACATTGCAAGCAGCACTGCAACAGAAGTACGGTCAATTATTAGAAGAAAAAGCCGAACAAAAGGTCAGAACAGCGCGAGTTCAGGCGATCAAATTTAAGGCTAATGAATGCGAAAAAGCTCTCGTCGCTCAAAAACCAGAGCTGGCTTTGATGGCAGAGCAGCGCTATGAGCTTGAACAGGAAAGAGATGCTAAAGCTGCGGCTCTTCGTCAGCCGCTAGCAGTTAAAGTGGCCAAGTTTGATTTAGAACTCTCTCAATTGCAGAAAGAGCAACAGCAATATGCAGCGGCCGGTAACGCGAATAAAAGCCAAAAACTATTAAAGCGGATCGCAAAAATGAGCACCGGACGTATTGATGTTGAAGGGCAAATCCAAGCAGATCGCACCATCAGAAAGCTTAATAACGAAATTGGAAGGATCACGGAAGCAATGGAGAAACGTGCTTTTAAGATACCAGCACTTAGCTTGCAGGAAGATGCTGCCTTGCGTACCCAAGTACTGGCAGATGAGCTAAGAGGGGCCGCGGCTGCAGAAGAACAGACACTTGCCGGATTGCACGCTGCAGCTGATCCAGATTTGGTAGGAGCGCGCTTGTATCATGAGTTAGCACAAGCAATCAAAGATTTCGACAATGTAAAAATTAAAATTGCTAAAGGCGACGAATAACCAAATGTTGCTTCTTACTTTTTTGCCGCTGGGGTTCACGCATGAACATTACCAATAATACTAATAATCTTAGCGTAACTACCCCGCTCAACCTTGAGCAGGAAACATCGACAGCATTGGCTGTGCTCAATGTTACCAGCAGCACGCAGCTCCCAGAGACGTTGGTGACTAACGCTCATACCAATGCTGCGGTGTTTGATCCTGCAAATTGGTCTTCACTGGCACAAAATTTGGCGCAAGGACAACCGAGCACACCGATATCGCCGCCGCAAGCGACTTCTGCTGGCCGTCGTCAACAAGCTAGTGAAACCTCGCCAGAAAATGCTCCGCCAATTGTACGGCGCCGTGCACGGCGAGATACAACAAGCACTGTCACGGCCACAGATTGCAAAGCTGGCGAATTGATCATCAAAAAAGATGGAAACAATTATAAATGTTTAAAGTTAAGCGATGCGTTTCCTGAAAAGGGAGTGCTTATGGATCCCAAAGAGCTGCTATCGCAGAAAGCAGATTCCGCTGCTACTTCAAGAACAACTAGTTCAGCATCAAAGGGAACGACTTACCCGCAGATAAAAGATCTCTTCGGCAATTCAACGGAGTCAAAACAAATACATGCTGAAGTGTTGCAGCGGATGATTATGACGACCAACAGCGCGCTCAAAGCTGATGAAAAATGGCGTTGGCAGCTTTATTTGAATAACAGTGCCGGATCAAAAGTTGATAAAGAAATCTTTGAACTGAGCAACTTAACTCGCTTATTAGAGTTAGATAACGAAGAGTTTCCAGATAATTGGATATTTTTCCGTGGCGATTGTGTGGATGACACTGCTGCTACAAACTGTACCGAATCCGCTACGAACACCACAAATAGCACAACAAATTCAACGTGCATTTCACGTAGATCATACAGGCCACATTACTTTAATCAAACCAGCCTTCCTGCTAATCGAACTTGCGCAAATGATACGCAACGAATTACTTTTGATGATTTTGTTCCCGTTACTAGTGGCGAGAATAAGAAGTCTCCTGGTCCTTCACAGGTTTACTCAAACTACACTGCATGGCTAGCTGGCAGCGATATAATGTGGACCAACCTTCGCGACCGCTCTTTGCTTGATGTTTTTATGATTGGCCTAGCATCAGGCATGAGCTTAGTCAGCATTATCCTGTTGCTCGTAAGCTGTATACGCATGGGTAAACGAATAGCGTTGGTTGATAGGCTACAAAGTGAACGCAACAAGGAAAATCGAGCAATTAAAGTGCATTTGGATGTGGCTAGGCGTGCGCAAGAAGCGCGCGATCGTGATACAAGTGCCCAAGAAGCACGAGAGCTAGGAGTTTTAAAAAAATTCAACAAATACCGATTCACTGATCGCCGTAACTATTTTGGCGATAAAGAGATGGATCTGGCAGCCTTAAACAAGCATCATCACCAAGGATTAGTGCGGCAAGCTGAAGAAGCCTTTGCGCAGACGCAAAACCCAGCTGGCGCCACTGCAAGCGGCTCTGCAACTCAGCCAGATGATGATAATGATGAACCAAAGCCTTGGACACAGCGTTATCTATTGCCAGAGTCTGCTTTCGAGCAGGGACTCGATGTAGCCCCTCCGCCTTACAACATCGTTGACTATATTGCTGTACCAGTTGTAGGGCCCGTAGAGGCTAACGAGCGATTTGACTTAGTTGATGAGCGCAGAAGCTTAGAGCTAGTACAGACCAAATTAAAAGCAGTACACACCCAACGCACGATGTTAGAGAATAAAATTCTTACACAAGAGGGGTTTCTTCCTCCAAAAGAGCGGCGTAAATTACGTGAATTGCAGACAGTAGAAGAAGATTTACATCACGAACGCCGCCGCATCGAGCGCTCTATCGTGCAATTAGAGACGCAAATACTACAACGTGCTTACAATAACGACGTTGCAGGCGTAACGCTGCTAGAGGAGCATCCACTGGAAGTGCTATCTCGTGCGGCAGTTATGCCTGCTCGATCAGATGCAGAAGTCGAGTTAGATAAAAATCTTTTGGCTGAGCAGCTGCAATGCGAAGAGCTCCCTTCATATTATGATGCCACGCAAGTAAGCCATCGTCCTGCAAGGGCTATATCTGATCTTCATGCCAGTATTAATGCAATTAACGCTCAAAAAGAATTAAAACAAAAGCAGCAAGCAAGGCAGAAGATCTTGGAGAGCGCTGCGGCTTTTGATCTGCGAGCGGAGGATCTGTTAAATGGGACGATAGTGGCCGAAGTTGCGGTCAAGCCTAGCAATAAAGATAAAAAAGTAGATAGCGCAACTAGTGACGTGAGCCCTCCGCAAGAAGAAGCGAAACCATCAAGCGAGGATGAGCCACCAAAGTTGACATACGCTGAAGAGGTTCGCCAAACCATAGCTAGCATGGGTGAACAATTGCAGCTTTTACAAGCGGGGGGCGAAAGTGCTGGTACAGTAATTGATATACCTGCTGACACTCCTGAAGAAGCTAGTGCAGAAGCACAACCTTTGCTGGAAGGGCAGAGTGGTGCCATTACACAGCCTTCTCCAGAACAAGGTGGAGCAAGGGCTAAAACAGCAATTTTAGTAAGCGGTGGAAAAACTGTTCCGAAAAAAGACAAAGAGCAGGAAAAACGAGATAAAGAGGCACAACGACTTGCTTACGCCAGCGCAAATGAGGCTCGGCGTGCAACTCAAGAGGGTGTACGTCAATCATTAAAAAATTTAATTGAAGGCAGCGTTGCAGCAGGCGCGATGCAGGAAATCTCTGCAAGCACAATTACAGAACAATCGCAAAAAGCACTTGAAGGACTCATTGAAAAAGCCTATGACACAGGCAAAGCGCCTTCTGCTGCGGACTTTGTTGATGATTTGGTCAGGGATATAGAACAGATAGTGACAGATCCATGGCAACGAAGAATGGAGCAAGTTATTGATAGGGTGCTCAATCAAATGCTGCCAGAAGATCCTAGTGAAGCGCGTGATTACTTAAATGACAGCAGTTGTGCGAGAAAATTAAATCAAAGGTTAGCAGCTGCGGCCGCGCAAGTACTTCAAGAGCAAATAACGCCAGGAGTAACGCCAGAAACAGTGCATATGATGCTTGACACCATCTCTCAAGCGTTGGCCAACAGCCTAACTTTAGGCGATGCACAAGCGATGATGCAGCTGCAATTAGAAGAAACAGAGCAAAGGTGTGTTACTCAATCTGAAGAAATGACAAGTATTCAGTATTATGAAAAAATGGCGAGTTTGCAGAAGGCCATCAAAGTTAAGATGGAGACTCATTCATCTTTGACGCAAGCTTCCCAAGAGCTTGGATATGAACTTGAAGAAACGAAACTTAAAGATCCTACTGCTCAAGGACCTGCGGTAGAAGAGTTTGTACTTGCTAAGAGTACTAAAATTACTGCCGCGCGCGAACGAAGGATTGCATTAAGCAGTGAAAAAATTAACTTTTATCGACCACCAGCCATCGAAGATGAACCTAAACCGCATGCGACACAAAGCAGTTCACAACTGGAAAGGGAGCTGCTTGAACTAAAGCAGTATCAGCTTTCAGCTATAGGCAAGCAAACCGCTATTGCAGAACAAAGGCTTATTGAAGAAGAGACGCAACAAGTCTCAATTATGGTCAACGATAGGATTAATGCTGATCTTGTCAGACGGCGTCAGCTACAGCGCGAACAGGCCAAAGCGTTTGCTGCAACGATTCCGCTCTCACTAAGGCCGCAGCCCGACAAACCGTTATCGAATAAAGCAAAGGATAAAGAAAGCAGAGCCAGCCAATTGATTCAACTTAAATTTAGTCAGTCTGCTCAATCCACCACAGCTCAGCCACCACCGCAACAGTTAGATCCAGCAGCGCAGCCACAAGCTGAGCAATCTGATGAACAGCTGCCAGAATCCTCAGAAAACAAATAGAGCAGGTCATTCGTATGATAAATAATCCATATTCAGGTAATCAATCAGTTAGGCAAAGAGTGGTTACTTCTCAGCCTCGCGAAGGCAATCCTAGAGAGTTAGAACTTAGTAATGCCTCTGGCAGGGGAATTACCACAAGAGCGCTTTTACAAAGTGGAGTTGTGTCCCAGCAGCCTGCCCGCGATGTAAATCGCATGGAACCTAGTGGTCTTCCCATTTCTAGCTTGCAATTAATGCCCCAATCTGTACGAAATGTAAGCGAAGAACCTGCAACTAATGGCTGTGGCAGCTGCTGTAGTGGGCATCGACCGCAGCAACCAGCAACCTTATTGCCAGGCGAGCAGCAAACGGCGGTGGCTGACACTGCTCCCAAAGAACCTGACTGCTGTGAAAAATTCTGGTGCTGTTGCTGCACCACTAGTAAGCAATGTTGGTATAACAACTGCACTGCAGAAGGACTAGAAAAGCAAGGCCCAGACATGACTCGTTGTACAGCAAGCCTTTGCTGTTTTATTTGTGCAGATATTGCTGCAGCCACAGGGGTTATTACGCAGCTGTTAGTACATAAATCCTTGTGTGGCTTTACTAGTGGTGGAGCAATGGGCGGGGCAACAGCTGGCATTATTGGCGGCTCATTAACTGTGGCAGGCTCTATTGGTTGCTGCATTGGGTGTTGCTGTTATAACTGCTGCGCACAGGCTGCTATTCAAGTTAATGAGGCTGAAGGCTGGGAAAATAAAGTAGATATGATGAAAGAAGCGGCTTTGATGAATTTATACGGTGCTGGCTCCTCAGATAAAAAGAAAAAATTAACCGACGAGGAGAGAAAAGAAAAAGAAAGGCAACGAGCAAACCGCAAAATAACCTTTAAAGAGGAAGGGAACGACCTTAACGGTTTAAAAGCGCTAGTGGAAGAAGGTGAGGGCGATGCTTCATCTTCAGTCCACGCAGAGCACCAAGGTATTCCGAAGCTCAGATTTTAATCGCCAGCAACATTTAAAATAAATATAATGCCAAGGGGTAATGTTTAGCCAGCAAATGCATTTAAGGTAGTTACATGATTTCACCGAGCACAATATTAACTACCACTGCAGCTAAATTGGCCTCTGGCACCTTTATCTCGGATGGATTCGCTACAATTCGCAATATTTTTTCTTCCAGCGAGCAGGCTCCGGCAACAAATCACTCGCCCGTGTCTACCCGTGAAAACGTTTCTAATGTTCGCTCATCTGCCGAAGATATTTTTAGTGATAGCAGATCTTGGTTATTTAATGACAGTTCCACCGTGCGTCAATTGAGAAAAATATTCCCACAAAAAAAAGCAGCAAAAAAAGAACTGACTAATTACCGGTTAACTGAAAATTTATTAGAGGTGCTACCGTTATTAACAGAGTTTTTACAAGAAAATAACTCTAATGTAGATGATGAATTTTGCGCTTTAACTGTGAAGGCGAGTTTGGAGCAATTAACAAGTTCACTGCCAATTAATTTGCATCTATTTAAAAAACAATTTTTCACTAAAGTTTTTGATTTAAAGTTTCAGTTAGAAATAAATTCAGAATATGAAGTTGATGCAGAGTTATTTATCAATATTGAAAATTTATACAAGACTTGCCAAGAATATTTAAGCGGGCATCAGGCTGGTCAAGAAAATTTAGAAACTGTCTTTGATTTGGTTGCTGTAAAAAAAGAATTTATTAAAGTGCACGATGCCTTGCTTGAATTAAAGCAGACAGCAGATGATGACAATGAATTTCCAGCATTCATTGCTTATATGGAAAATCTGCTGCAGCCATTTTCATCTATTTTAACCTCATTAGAAATTACCACCGCTGAACTATTAAAAAAGATCAATGTTCACTCCAAGCCTTATGCTGATAGGATCATTACGTTATTAAGCGATTGGCAAACTTACGCAGGTTATCATCAAAGCCCAAGCAAAAAAGGCCAAGCGCTATTAAATAATTTGCACCATAAAGCACAAGCATTGATAGATAGTGGTTTTTTGTCAGTCACAGAAGAAAATCTTGATCCACAATCTGCGCTGCAATTAATCGAATTTTATGATTATTTAACCAAAGTTGCTCCGTTACTTTCTGATGTAACAGAAGGTCACATTGGTATGTTTATGCCGGAATTAAACAGCGCAATAACAGAATTTCGAGAGCGGTGTTGGGGCGATTACAATTATATTGTTCAGTTGCACTTAGGCGCTAGTGCCTCACAATTGGATGAACAGCATGAAAATTTAATTTACCTACAACAAAAATATCCAAATGTTATTAACGACAAAATCAAAGTTTCCTTTCCTAAGACACTAGAAGAACTTTTTAAAAAGCGAAATTGGCAATTAACCGAAGAAATTCCACTGACTGCCGCGGCTGCAACAAAAATAGAAATCCCTCTATGCATGGAAAATCTAGCAGCAGCTTTATCATCTTACTCTGATAACGTAGCTGTTAATATTCATGCTGTTTTAGATAATTTAAGTCAAAGTTTAAAATTAATAGAAAATCAATCAGTAGTTATTTCTCGTCAGCACCATTTGCAATTAGTTAACATAATAAGTGCTCTTGATTCCTGTTATTTGCTACAAGAAAGAAGTTGTACTTTTAGTGATATTAACGATATAGCATTGTTACTGACAACCTTAAATGAACTTGAGAAGCTATCTGGCGAAATAAAAGCACAAACAGCTAATTTGCCTGAACAATGGATTTTTTTAGCTGAAGATCTATCAAAAATAAATAATCATCTGCGGCTGGTTATAAATACAAACGTGACAGAAGCATTGCCTTCTGAATTTGATGCGACAGAGATAGCTGCAACGCTCCAAAGGAGCATGCTTAGCGTTTTATCTAGGGATGAATATATTGTTTTAGCTAGCCAAAATTCCGCTTGGATTAATTTTTTGCAAGCAACCAATACTCTCGTTGAAGAGCAAAATAGACCTGACGTTAAAGAGAGATTTTTAAGTTGGAGGCACTATTTAGAGCGCTTTGCAGTATTCATGGAGCAATGTGCCGCTGAGCGAGAGTCCTCTTCGCATTTAATGGATCCACTTGAGCAACTGCTACTGCGACAATTGCAGCCCATTACTCTTTTTTTGCAGCAGCCTATACTACAACAAGTCAAAGCTACCCAAAAGCAATTAACCGCGCTGGCCGAGCAATTACAAACACTTAGCCTGCGTCACGCAAATTTAGCGAATAGAGTGCTTGAAGATTGCGGTGATGGGGCGGCGGTGCTACGTCAGCTTATGACAGGTAGGAGCAGCGCCGTCACGACTATTCACAAATTAGAAAGCGATCTGTTCACGGCAAAAGAATCTGCTGATCAATTTGCATTATTAGCCCAACATTATCAAAAAGAAATAGCATTTATTCAGCAGGGTAAATTTTCTCAGGTGGTTGAATATATTTATTCAAATAATGATTCAAGCGCTCTTGCTATTAGTTGTGATCTTGGGCGTTTGTTAGAAATAGAAAAAGAGTTAAGCGATGCTGATTTAAAAAATTTGCCGCTAAATGTGAGGCAATTGCGAGAGCAATTTTCTCAATTAACAAAATCATGGCCAGAAAAAATAAAAAATGCGCTGATTATGAAAATGAAATCAGTGCAATTTAGTAGCATAGAGTTATTTAACGGAGCGCAGCTATTAAAAGAAAGATTACAATTTATTGTCGATCAGGCAAACGATGATAAAAACTGCGATATATTTAGCCTGCCTTTTGCTAAACGATATATTCTAAATGCAATGCATATTTCCGCAAGCCATGAAATAGAGCTGCCAAATGATTTATTACTGCTGCTGGATGAATTACTGCTCTTAACCGTAAAAAAATATGGTCATTATTTTGTTGAGCAGAGTGATATTTTAATTTCACCGACAGCAACTGTTTTTCCAAGCAAAAATAATGCAGCTGGACACGCTGCAGCTGCTGGTGGCGTGGAGCAATTGCCACAGTGGCTAATAAAGTTATTCTCCTTACCTGCAGAAGATGAGGCGTTATTGCCATCAGCAGCTCAGGCCAAACATGATATTAAATTTACTAAACGCCAGCAGCAGTTATCGCACCTGCACCCGCTGCAATCTGCGGCACATATTGAGCAGGTAATTGCTGGCAGCAAGCCTCAACCGAGCGCAGGCTTCGATCTTGAGCAGGTGATTGCCTATCATTTAGCCGCTGCGGCTGGCGATTTTGTCGAAGATAAACAAAGGCTACTGGCAATGGCTGCAGGAGCTGGGGTATTAATGTTTGCTAATCAAAGCGTTAGCCAAATGAGCCGCCGTTTTGCACGTGTTACTCCTCAGCAAGCACTGGTTGCTAAAGCAAAAACGGCCGCCTCTAAAATTAAATTTGCCGTCTCGCAGACGCCGCTGCGCCACCTATCGCCGGTTCCGGTATGGCAGTTTGTCAATCAGCACCTGCATATTGCGAAAGATGCTTTGTTTTCAGTGTTGTATTTTAACTCTCTTGTGCAAGATGCGCTCGATGAAGCCGCGCTCGACGAACTGCTGATCCATGATCCTAACTTTATTAGCAAAGTTGACCCAGATATGTTGGCCAAAATGCCAAGCGGCGTTTTAGAGCTGCTGATTTCGCTTACCAATGAAAAATTAGAGCCTTTTAGCTCCCAATATCAGTTTGACGATCTTTTTATCTATGATGACACTATTGGAATTGTGAAAAAAGAGTCGCTATCAGCAGAAGAAGGCAAGCTCGCCGACATCTACATGCTGCGCTATTTGGCGCGCAAGCTGCTAGAAACTCGCAATTCTTGAGTAATCGAGTGGTCTTCCTCATAAAATTGCAAATGCAGCTGGGTCGACACGCAAAAAAATTGGCGGCAAACGCCGCCAAAGTATTACAGGTCTTTCGAGCAAAAATTTATGCGTTTTGGTACGCGCCAGCAGAGTAGGTCAGCTCGTAGCTGTGGCTGTAGATCTCAAGGATGTTGCCAAACGGATCTTCCATGTACACCATGCGGTACGGCTTTTCACCAGGGAAATATTCACGCACCGGCATGCGCTGCTTGCCGCCCGCCGCCACGATGCGCGCAGCAAGTCCTTCAACATCAGGATCTTGCACACAAAAATGAAATACGCCAGTCTTCCAAAATTCAAAGTTATTGGCACGCTGTTCGCTGTTGGGGAACTCAAAAAGCTCCACGCCAATGCGGTCGCCGGTTGAAAGGTGCGCGATGCGAAACGAGCCCCAGTTTGGGCCGAACACGTCGGTGCACATCACGCCAATTGCAGAATCATCTTCCGTGATGGTGGTGGGCGGCATGATCAGGTACCAGCCCAAAACTTGCGTATAAAACTCGACCGCCTTTTCCAGATCAGTCACGGTAATGCCAATGTGTGAAAAATTACGTGGATATGTCATCGCTAACCTCAAAAAACGCTAAAAAACAAAGTGCTAAGCAAGCACAAAGAAGCGTAGAAAACAGATGACATAGTAAAGGGGCGTGACATAATAAAAAACACAGACAAACTAATGAATGCCATAAATTAAATTTATGATAAATCCTCTTTGGCTAAAAACGTTGCTGGTGGTGCATGATTGCGGCAGTTTTACGCGCGCCGCCGAACGGCTCGATCTGACGCAGGCGGCAGTCAGCCAGCACATTCAGCGCTTAGAAGCGGAATTTGGCACGCTTTTGCTGCGAAAATCGCGCAAATTGGAGGCAACGCCGCGCGGACTTGCCGTGATCGAGTTTGCGCGCAAGCAAGAGCAGGCTGCCGCTTGGCTGCGTGCGGCGCTGCTCGATGAAGATCCCCATCATGGCGCCATCAAAATTGTCACGCCGGGCAGTATTGGGCTGCGGCTTTATCCGCTGCTGCTGCAACTGCAGCAAACTCATGCGGGGCTGCGCGTTGAGCACCGCTTTGCTCCAACGCCAGATATCACGCAGCAAGTACTGGCGGGGCGGTGTGAAATTGGCATTGTCGACCAGCCGCCCGATCATCCCAGCCTTGCCGGCGAGCCTTTCGCTTACGAACCGCTCTGCTTGGTCGCGCCCAATAATAGCCAAGAGCAGAGCTGGCAATATCTGTGCGAGCTTGGCTTTATCGACCACCCTGACGGACGCAGCATGGCGCAGCGGCTGCTCGGGCGCGCTTATCCGGGGCAGCGTTTTGAGCAGATCGCGCGGCGCGGATTTAGCAATCAGATCAGCTTGATTTTAGAGCCGGTGGCGTGTGGACTTGGATTCACGGTGTTGCCGCGCTTTGCCGTCAGTGCTTTTGCTAAGCAGGACAAAATTCGCGTGCTACAGAGCCAATATGAGGTTATCGATACGTTGTGGCTGATCTATCGCGCCGAATGGCCGCTGCCCGCGCGTTATCAGCACGTGACCGCGATATTAAAAGAGCAGCTCAGAGTGCAGGCGGACACGCCCGCACCGTCTTAGAGCTGGTTTGCTTTGGGTAGCGCTATCTAAAAAATCAAGGCACATCAAAGCCCAAAGCCGCTTTGCGGATACGAAACCACTGCTGCAAGGTCAGCGGCAACGTCAAACTTTGCGCGGCGAAAGCAATGCGCTCTTTTTTGCCTGAGCCGATGATCGGCAGCGGCTGGCTTGGCAGCATCAACACCCACGCGTACACCACCTGCTCAATGCTTTGTGCGCCAATTTCCTCGCGAATGTGCTCAAGCTCTTTACGCAGCGGCGCGTATTCTGTTGCTGTGAAAAGGCGTCCGCCGCCAAGGCACGACCACGCCATCGGCTTTATTTTACGCTGCTGACACAGATCTAAACTGCCGTCTAAAGTACCTTGTTGATAAAGCGGCGAAATTTCCAGCTGATTAGTAACCAGAGGGAACGGCAATCGCGACTGCAGCAGCTCAAACTGCCAAGGAGTGAAATTTGACACGCCGGCAAAGCGAATTTTGCCCGCCTCTTTTAATTTGACGAACGCCTGCGCCACTTCGTCCGCGTCCATCAACGGGTTAGGGCGGTGGATGAGCAGCAGATCAAGGTAGTCGGTGCCCAATTTTTTGAGCGACGTTTCGACACTGGAGATGATGTGCGCCTGCGTGGTGTTGTAGTGGTTGAGCACGTTCGCCGAGTTTGCCGTCAGCGCGATGCCGCACTTGCTGACGATCTCCATTTTGTGCCGCAGCGAAGGCTCTAAAGCGAGCGCCTTGCCAAACACCTCTTCGCAGCAATAGCCGCCGTAAATGTCAGCGTGATCGATGGTGGTGATTCCAAGATCGAGGTGATACTTCATCAAATCAAGCAGCTGCGCGGAAGAGAGCTGCCAATCCAGCAAGCGCCAATATCCCATGATAAAGCGCGAAAATTGTGGACCTTGTTCATGCAAAAAAACGCGTGAGACTGTCATCAAAAATTCCTTGTTGAAAAAAGTGCTCATCTTGACGCTACTTTCTGAGCAATGCAATCGTAAGCATATGCTTGTTAAGGTTTATTTTTTTGCAAGCTTTGCGCACACTTTCTTTTTTTGCGAGATGAAAACTTTTCAGACACAAAAACGTCGCGCACTCTTTGAGCGAGTAGCGATTTTGGCTGGCAGCAGGCGCCGCGCGTTACGCATTTTGCTATCTAAATGGGAGAGGGGAATGTGCAAAAACAGATAGATGGGCGAAAAAGGGACAAAAAAAGATCGGCGCGTGCACCGATCTTTTTACAATTTTAAGTCGCGATAACGCTTGCAAGCTCTTTAGCACAGAGCAAACTTGCGCCCGCCGCGCTTATTGATACAGGCTAGGCTCAAGTCCAAGCGCAATACAGATCTCTTTGACCGCATTTCTTTCTGCAGCGTCAAAGTCTCCGTCGCTTTTACCCACGGCAACGCCTACGCGCACCGCAAGTTGCGCCGCGCTTTCGTCGTCTTTTAGCTGCACGATGAATTTCATCGCTTCGCCTTTGCCCACATCTTGGTCAAATTCAAATACTTCTGCGCGCTTATTGAAAAACTCGATGATTTCAAGGCTATCAAACACCTTTAGCTCTTCAGAATTTTTGATGAACGCCATCATTTTTTTCTTTTCGTCAGCGTCCGCGCCGTCAGAAGCCATTGCAATGTAAGCACAAATGCTTACCGTTGCTTCCATAAACTTTTTGTTTTTAAAGCGACCAACTTGGTTAGCCAGCTCTTCTCGCCCCGCAGCAAGAGCATTTTGTGCCTGCTTAAAAATTGACATACTTCAACTCCTGCTAGATTTCACTTTTACATTGGCCGAAAACCGACCAAAGCCTTCCAACCCGCTAAACAACAGGTGATGCCTAGCGCATTTAAGGGAGTGGGACGCTAGTTGCACAAACGGCTGTAACGCCCCATTCCCTTAATTGCGAGCTGTCGCAAGGCGCAGCTAGCGCGCATCCCCTCGGGCTACGCTTCATCAAGCACCACATTGGCAACTTGCTCAAGCATCCTCTCAATGAGGTTTTCATTACACGGCATGCCGTGCGCGGTAAACTCCCACGCGCCGCCGCTGCGCCGCACCGACGTCATCAAAATATCGCGGCAAGCGCCAGGCTCGGCAAGCTCAAACTGCGCGAGCTCTTTGCCATTAGGCCCAACAACGCGGCAATACGCGCGCCCAACCTTGTTGAAGATCTGGCCGCGAAAACTGTGCACGATGAACGCTAAACATTCCACATCACGCGGAAGTTTTGCCAAATCGACGAAGATAGACTCATTATCGTCGTAAGCATCCGCCTCGTCCTCATGCACGCCGCCATGGCAAATCGCGCCGCAGCGTGACACGAGCTGATGCAGCCAGACGGTATCAAGGTGCGCGCCTCGTGCGTCAAAAAGCACCACGCTGGCATCAAGATCGAGCGTCGAGTTGCCTGCAAAAAGTCGTCCCAGCAAACCTGATTTAGGTTTGGCAGGATCCCAGCCAAGGCCAAATTGTAATTTGGTTAACTTCGACGTGCACAAATTAGACAGCGACACAGTTTGATACTTGGCAAGTGATACTAAAGAGACCATAAATTTCCTTATTAAACAGGTAGATGTGGTTATTCGTATACAGCTTTTCCAGTTGGATTAAAATCTGCGGCTATCTAGTTTTACACTCTTTTTGCATGTGCCAAGCACAATTAATTTGTCATTTACGATAAAAAAACAGACATCAATGGTCAAGTCCCAAAACAAAATAATCGTAATTAATTGGTAAAACAGATAAATAAAATTCAGTGAATCTTATATCGCAACCATTTTACGCGCAAGAGATCATTACAAACCATAACAATGGCTGATGTTTGCAAAAGCAAAATCGCAGGGTGTAGTGAATGGCCGTGCCGCAAACGATTGCTATCACTACTGCGCACATAAACTTGCATTAAATCAATGCGTATTAGCTTATTTTAATCGTTACTTTTTAGAGTAAACCAAAAAAACCGCGCAGGTCACTTTCATGCAGCAACTGCGTCCAAATCAAGACTTTTTGCAGAATTGCAGGGCATTTATAGGGTTCTGAAAATTTAAAAATTAACTTACCTGAACTCGGGATAAAAACTTTGAACTAATGGTCCCGCTCGTGATCAGATTTTTTGATAAAAAAGAAACCTGATCACCCATGCACAAAATTAGTGGAATTGTTTTGCGATCTTGATAATTTTTGTGCAAATTTTCTACCTGAATGGGAAAAAACTCAGCTCACCGACGGCGCGCGCAAGCGTCAACGCGTCGGACGCATGGTAGTGAGCGAAAAGATTACCATAATCATACTTTTTTATATATCCCGCCCCGTGATTTCAAAAACTTTTATGTAGGCTTTGGCACGTTGTTATAAATCAGATTTCCCCGATTTGCTCAGCTATAACCGTTTTATTGAAATGCAAAAAATTACAGTAAGTTACAAAAAGTCATAGAAAGTCATAGTGAGTTACAAAAAATCACAGAAAGTTACAGAAAGTTACAGAAAGTTACAGAAAGTTACAGAAAGTTACAGAAAGTTACAGAAAGTTACAGAAAGTTACAGAAAGTTACAGAAA
>JBOFRL010000082.1:0-1043 GCA_051650965.1 Vibrionaceae bacterium | reverse complement strand
ACCGCCTGATGCACCACCCATCGCTTTGCCGAGTGTGCCGGTGATGATGTCAATGCGATCAATCACATCGTGGTATTCATGAGTACCGCGACCATTTGCGCCCATAAAACCTACCGCGTGTGAATCATCAACCATCACTAACGCGTTGTATTTATCTGCCAAATCACAAATGGCTGGCAAATTTGCCACCACGCCGTCCATTGAAAACACACCATCAGTCACGATCAGCTTGTGACGAGCGCCGGCAGCATCGGCGGCGATAAGTTGCTCTTCCAGCTCTTGCATGTTGTTGTTGGAGTAGCGGAAACGCATCGCTTTACACAGGCGCACCCCATCAATGATCGAAGCGTGGTTGAGCGCATCAGAGATGATCGCATCTTCTTTATCAAGCAGAGTTTCAAACAGACCGGTGTTGGCATCAAAGCATGAGGTGTAAAGAATGGTCTCTTCTTGACCTAAAAATTGCGAAAGCTTTTGTTCGAGCTGTTTATGAATATCTTGCGTGCTGCAGATAAAACGCACCGAAGCCATGCCAAAACCGTGGCTATTCATGCCCTGTTGTGCCGCTTCTATTAGCGCCGGGTGATTGGCCAAACCAAGGTAGTTGTTGGCGCAGAAGTTGAGTACCTCTTCACCAGAAGAAATTTCGACCGCTGCTTGTTGCTGCGAAGTGATGACACGTTCCGATTTATAAAGCCCTTCAGCTTTGACTTGCTCAAGTTGAGTGCGGATTTGCTGATAAAAAGCAGACGACATGGTGTATTCCTTATTATTTTGATTTTGCAGGGAACAGGATGCGCAAACACACCCTATTTACACTGTAAAAAGCCGATTGCTGTAAGTGTAGTCGAAGCGCTCATCAGCGATTATCTGTCACAGTGGAAAAGCATTGGTGAATTTCAAGCACAAATCTAATCTTGCAGCTGGAATAAGAAGGTGGCATTGAGGTCGTAATACGGCCAGTTCATGCAATAGCGCTTGATTTCTGCGCCGGAAACTTCAAAGATGTGGTCCCACTTCTTGAGTCAAAGGACCGACGATGA
>JBOFRL010000081.1:0-1069 GCA_051650965.1 Vibrionaceae bacterium | reverse complement strand
ATCAGCAGCAGCAGCAGCGATTTGAACAGTTACAGTCCGAGCAGGGCAGTTGGCAGCGCCAGCAGCAGGCGCACGCTGAGCGCTTGGAATTGTTGCAGCAGGTCTCGACCCAATATGCGCTCGGTAGCGACAATGGCTCCAGCGCGCTGCTGGTAAAAGGCATTGGCCGCTTTCGTAACCAACTTTCCCTGATCACCCAATTACAGCAGCAAGAGCTGGCGCTGGCGGAAGCCGAGTTGCGTGCTGCCCGTGAACGGGTGTTGCATCAGCATCTGAATTTGAAAAAAGGCGATACTTTGCTGCAAAAGTTGCAGCAACAGCAGTTACAGCGTGAAGCGAAGCGTGAGCAGCGGGTGTTAGATGAGCTGTCGGGACAGCGTTTTTTGCGTCGTCAGCAGGCGTGCCGTTAACACGAAGCGGCGTAGGTTATTGCGGATGGCACAGACTTAGCGCGGTGCGTAGGTCAGTCCCGCATCCGGTTTCAGTAATTGGGTGACCAGCTGTTTTTGCTGCGCCAGCAGTTTGCCGTTACGGCTATTTTGCTGCTGGCATGCTTGGATCAGCTGATGCAGCTGTTGCCATTGCTGCTGAGCACTGGCGCTGAGCTGTTCTGGCAAGGCACGAAACAACGCTTGCATTCCGTGGTCATCGGCGGGCAGGCCGAGTGCTTGCAAGTGTTGGCAACGTTCGGTGGCGCGTTGCTGCAAGGTGTGCAACAGCGGTTGCAACTGGTGGTTGCTGTCAGTTAAGCCACGGCTATCGCGCTGTTGCATCAACGTATACTGCTGCTGTAACAGCGGTTGTAGTTGCTGATAATCACACACATCGTGCGCCAGTGTTTGCAGCAGCGCTTTAACGCGAGACTTACGATCCATAGCGTGGTTTAGCCTTTGTAATGTTGATACAGGCTGTCAGCCAGACGATCGGTGTTGATACTCAAGCCACCTTGCGCCAGCAGAGCGCGCATCTTCGCGACTTTCTCTAAATCTACTTCCGCCGGACGTGGCGTTTGCTGCGCTTGTTCCAGCATTTTCAGATCGCGGCTCAGGGCCACGGACTCAACCGGCTT
>JBOFRL010000080.1:0-1045 GCA_051650965.1 Vibrionaceae bacterium | reverse complement strand
CGTTGTGTGTATGTGAGCGAGCAGCAACGCCGTAATCACCGATTTAAACCAGCAAAAATTACATCATGCCGCCCATTCCGCCCATCCCACCCATTCCGCCCATATCTGGCGCATCAGCTTTTGGCAGCTCAGCTACCATGGCTTCGGTGGTGATCATCAGACCTGCGATAGACGCGGCAAATTGCAGTGCGCTACGGGTCACTTTAGTTGGGTCAAGGATACCCATTTCTAACATGTCACCGTAGGTGTCGTTGCCGGCGTTGTAACCGTAGTTACCGCTGCCGTTTTTCACGTTGTTAGCCACAACAGAGGCTTCTTCGCCTGCGTTGGTCGCGATTTGACGCAGTGGCGCTTCCATTGCACGTAGGGCGATAACCACACCGTGTTTTTGGTCTTCGTTTAATACTTCAACGTCAGCAATCTTAGACGCTACGCGTACCAGCGCCACACCGCCGCCAGGTACCACGCCTTCTTCTACCGCAGCACGGGTTGCGTGCAGCGCATCTTCTACGCGCGCTTTTTTCTCTTTCATTTCCACTTCAGTGGCTGCGCCGACTTTGATTACCGCAACACCGCCAGCTAATTTAGCCATACGCTCTTGCAGTTTTTCTTTGTCGTAGTCTGAGGTGGTTTCTTCGATTTGTTGCTTGATTTGGCTGACGCGCGCTTCGATTTGCGCTTGTTCGCCGTTACCGTCGATGATGGTGGTGTTGTCTTTTGTGATCACCACACGCTTAGCTGTACCTAAATCTTCTAGGGTGGCTTTTTCAAGCTCTAGGCCGATTTCTTCTGCGATAACAGTACCGCCAGTTAAAATCGCCACGTCTTGCAGCATCGCCTTACGACGGTCACCAAAGCCTGGGGCTTTAACCGCTGCTACTTTCACGATACCGCGCATGTTGTTCACAACCAGCGTTGCTAAGGCTTCGCCTTCAACGTCTTCAGCAACGATCAGTAATGGCTTACCGGTTTTTGCCAGACCTTCAAGGATTGGTAACAGTTCGCGGATGTTAGAGATTTTCTTGTCTACTAACAGTACGAATGG
>JBOFRL010000079.1:0-10997 GCA_051650965.1 Vibrionaceae bacterium | reverse complement strand
GCGGGATGGTATGACTCAAAACGTAACGGTCGTGTTGGGTGGGAGCGACTGTGGGAAGGATGGTTTTTATTGCAAACCATCCTTGACGGTTATCTGCTGGCCAAGTCTCTTGAACTATGAAATGTGACCAAGAGACAGCTTTGTTGGCGGGCTTTTTTAATACGGCGCGCGCCGCGCAACTTCTTCTCTTTTCAGCCATCATCGCTAGGCAGTTTCTCTTTGCTTTTGCTAAGCTGCATTTTTTCTTTTATTTGATCTTTATGATGGGAATTCTTTCGTTTGTGCGGGCGTTAGCCGTCCTTTTTGCCTGTTTATGGGCCGCGAAAGCGCTGTGCGCACTGCTGCCGTTTGCTTTTCCGCCGGCGCTGGTGGGCATGCTGCTGCTATTTGCGGCATTGAACTTGAAATTGATTGCGGTGGAATGGGTTGAAACGGGCGTGAGCTGGCTTTTGCGCCATATGGGAGCGCTGTTTATTCCTGTTGCGGTGGGCGTGCTGGCTTGGGCTCAGCCGCTGCATCAATCAGTTGGCGTGATCATTTTATGCATCGCGTTTGGCATTGTGGCGATTTTGTGTAGCGTAGGGTGGTTATTTCAATGGCTGACACGATAACTTTCTGGCTGGCGCTGCCGGTGACTGTGGCGCTTTACGCGCTGGTGCGCGCGCTGTATCAAACTTGGCGTTGGCCTATTATCAATCCGGTGCTGCTGCCAACGGGGCTCATCATCGCAGGATTGCTCTATTTTGAGCTGCCGCTTGAGCAGTACCAACAAGGGACGCAGTGGCTAAATGCGTTTTTGGAGCCGGCCGTGGTCGCGCTGGCGCTGCCGCTGTATTGGCAAAAAGCGCAAATTCGCGCGCACATCAAGCCTATCACGCTCTGTTTGGCGCTGGCGGTTGTCATTTCGATGAGCAGCGCTTGGCTGCTGGGAATGCTGTTTGATGCGCCTAAAACGCTGCAGCTTGCGCTTGCAACGCGCTCGATCACGACGCCGCTGGCGATGAGCGTGAACCAGACTTATGGCGGCGTTGCGGAGATCGCCGCCGCTATCGTGGTGGTGGTGGGGATCTCAGGCGCGCTGATCGGCTACCCGTTTCTTAAATTGATCGGCGTTCATTCGCCTCATGCGCAAGGTTTGGCGATGGGAGCGTGCGCGCATGCGATAGGGACTGCCGCCTCTGCTGAGCAAGGCGCAATTCAAGGCGCATTTGCTTCGCTGGCGATGATCTTGTGCGCCGTGCTCACCGCTGCACTTATGCCGCTGCTGCTCGTTATACACGCTTATGTTGCCAGTTTTGGATAGGACTATTTTTCGCAGGCAAAACTATTGCGGTGAAAAATAAAATTAGTCCGACCAATAAAAAAGAGCCGCAACGGCTCTTTTTTGGACTTTTTGCCAGCAGGTACTTTGTAACTTATTGCAGCGGCTCAAAAAATTTTTCATCAGCTTTAATATCACCGCGCAGCGCTTTCACTTTCCCCAAACTGTCAAAATCAACGATCAGCGATTTTTGCTTAGGCTTTTTGTGTCCCGACTGCTGGCGTTGAATAAAATACCATGTATCGGGATAGCCTGGCTCAATGAGCATTGGCGTTCCGAGTAAATATTGTACTTGCTCCTTGCTCATGCCAAATCGCAGCTGTTTTACTGCCGCTTTCTCAACATAATTGCCTTGATTAATATCGATGCGGTAGACAAGTTTATTGGCCAAAGAGCAGCCCGTCATTGCGGCAAATAAAAAGAGTGTGATGGCAATTTTTTTCCAGATCATGGTGGTTTCGTGTCAGTTTTTTAAGTTGTGATAATAAACAAGCCGTGATCATAAGTAAAAGGTTTGCATTTAAATTGCGTAATTAGTTTGCATTGGCCCGCTTTTATCGCTCATGGCAATTTGTTTGCCCAGCCCAATTTTGTACGTAACGTTGTGTAATAGTTGTAATTTTCTGGATGGATGAGCTTAAGCTGCTGCTTGCTGCGCGAAATGGTGATCTCGTCACCTGCGTTTATTGGCAGCGTTAATTGGCTGTCGCAGCTCACGCCCAGCGCATGTTCGTTTTGCGGTGAAAGCAAGATTTTGAGTCGTTTTTTTGAGTCGACCACCAGCGGTCGGCTTGAAAGGGTGTGGGCAAACATTGGGACGAGCGCGATGGCGTCGAGGCTTGGCGACAAAATCGGGCCGCCGCCGGATAAACTGTAGGCAGTGGAGCCTGTTGGCGTGGCGATGATGAGGCCGTCTGAGCGCTGTGAGAAGGCAAAGTCGTTGTCGATATACAGTTCAAATTCAAGCATTTGCGCCACTTGTGAGGCGTGCAGTACCACTTCGTTAAGCGCAATGCTGCGGCTTTTGAATTCGCCAAGACTTGTGACTTCCGCTTCCAGCAAAAAACGCGGATCGTCGATAAAATTGCCTTTTAGCACCTCGGTCAGCGCGACTTTGTATTGGTCGGGATCAAGATCGGTTAAAAAGCCCAAATTGCCGCGATTGACGCCAATGACGTAGATGTCAAATCGCGCCAGCACTCGCGCGGCGCTGAGCATGTTGCCATCACCGCCGATCACGATGGCAAGATCGGCTTGCTCGCCGATATTGAGCAGATCGCAAAAAACGTTGCTTGGCAAATCGACGTGATTTTTCAGTCGCGTATCGACAAGTACGCGCAGACCTTGCGCCGTGAGCCATTGGTATAAATTTTTGTGCGTGGCTAAAGCGCTTTGGTTACGCGGTAGACCAATCAGTCCAATGGTTTGAAAGTGGCTCGTCATGTGATTTCCTACTCAAATAGACGCGAGTGCAGCACAAAAATGCTTAAGACTTTAATAGCATAGCTTGGCATTAACATGGTGCTAAAGTGGCAAGTCTTGGCTTTTTTTGTCATGTGCAGCTCTTGTGGATGAATTTCTTTGGCCATTTACCTTGAAAGTGCCAGCTTGATCCCCATAATAGCACCATCAAAGCAGCGACTACTGTGGCCCGCGATAGAATACGTCAATATATCAACAGGCTGCATTATTGAACACTGCATTTATTGTCTATTGTGCCGGAGTATCTATGACTACTGATAAGCTCAAATTTTCCAATTCGCAAGATAACGCCACTCAGCCAGAAGCTGAACAAGAGTCAACAGTTGCGCAAAATGCGCAAGCTGAATGTGTGGTTGATGCACAAGGCGAAGGAAACACCGAGCAAACGTCGGCTGCAGAGCAAGATCTGCTTGCCCAACTTGCCACATTAGAAAAAGCGCTTGCGCGCAGCGAAGAGCAGATCCGCGAGCAGCAAGACAGCGTCCTGCGTGCGCGTGCCGACGTGGACAACATGCGCCGCCGCTCTGAGCAAGAAGTGGATAAAGCGCGTAAATTTGCGCTGGAGCGTTTCGCGGGTGAGCTTTTGCCGGTCATCGACAACTTAGAGCGCGCGCTTGAAGTGGGTGATCTGGAAAATGAAGCACTTAAGCCGATGCAAGAAGGCGTCGCGCTCACGCTTAAAACTATGCTCAGCGTGGTACAAAAATTTGGCCTGAAAGTGATCGACCCGCAAGGCGAGCCGTTCAATCCAGACTGGCATCAGGCGATGTCTATCCAAGAAAGCGCCGAGCATGCGCCAAACACGGTGATGCTAGTGATGCAAAAAGGTTACGAGCTAAATGGTCGCGTGCTGCGCCCAGCGATGGTGATGGTTTCTAAAGCGCAAAGCGCCTCCGTTAACGTCAGCGTATGAAAAGCAATTAAAAGAATATTTGGCTTTAAGTGAAAAATTGTAAATCACGCACTTGAAGCTCGCCAATTTATCCCCATATAGTGGGGAGTTGACTTATAACAGAATAATTTGTGGAGAAAGCCAAATGGGCAAGATCATTGGTATTGATTTGGGTACGACTAACTCGTGTGTTGCAGTACTTGACGGTGGAAAAGCACGCGTTATTGAAAACATGGAAGGCGATCGTACCACGCCATCTATCATTGCTTACACCCAAGATGGCGAAACCTTGGTTGGGATCCCCGCCAAGCGTCAAGCTGTGACAAACCCTGAAAACACCTTGTTTGCTATTAAGCGTTTGATCGGTCGCCGTTTTGAAGATGAAGAAGTGCAGCGTGACATCGAAATCATGCCATACAAAATCATCAAAGCGGACAATGGCGATGCATGGGTTGAAGTGAACGGCCAAAAAATGGCTGCGCCACAGATCTCTGCAGAAGTTTTGAAAAAAATGAAAAAAACTGCCGAAGATTTTTTGGGCGAAGCGGTAACTGCAGCGGTAATTACCGTTCCAGCTTACTTTAACGACGCACAGCGCCAAGCAACAAAAGACGCTGGCCGTATCGCAGGTCTTGAAGTTAAGCGTATCATCAACGAGCCAACCGCAGCGGCGTTGGCGTATGGCCTTGATAAAGAAGGCGGCGATCGCACTATCGCAGTATACGACTTGGGCGGCGGTACGTTTGATATCTCAATCATCGAAATCGATGATGTAGAAGGCGAAAAAACGTTTGAAGTGTTGGCGACAAACGGCGACACCCACCTAGGCGGTGAAGACTTCGACAACCGTTTGATCAACTACTTAGCCGATGAGTTCAAAAAAGACCAAGGCATGGATCTGCGCAAAGACCCGCTTGCGATGCAACGTCTTAAAGAAGCAGCTGAAAAAGCGAAAATTGAGCTTTCTTCTGCGCAGCAAACTGATGTCAACCTGCCATACATCACGGCAGACGCGTCAGGTCCTAAGCACATGAATATCAAAGTAACGCGCGCCAAACTTGAAGCATTGGTTGAAGATCTTGTGCAGCGTTCACTTGAGCCGCTAAAAGTGGCACTAAAAGACGCGAACTTGTCAGTAAGTGACATCAACGACGTGATTTTGGTCGGTGGCCAAACGCGTATGCCAATGGTGCAAAAGAAAGTTGCAGAATTCTTTGGCAAAGAAGCGCGTAAAGACGTTAACCCTGACGAAGCGGTTGCTGTTGGCGCTGCGGTGCAAGGCGGCGTGCTGGCTGGTGACGTAACCGACGTGTTGCTGCTTGATGTGACTCCGCTTTCTTTGGGCATTGAGACCATGGGCGGTGTGATGACGAAACTCATCGAGAAAAACACTACTATCCCAACTAAAGCAAGCCAAACTTTCTCAACTGCGGAAGATAACCAAAGCGCTGTGACTATTCACGTGCTGCAAGGTGAGCGTAAGCAAGCGCACTACAACAAGTCGCTTGGCCAATTTAATTTGGAAGGGATCAACCCTGCGCCACGCGGCATGCCACAAATCGAAGTTATTTTCGACTTGGATGCGGACGGTATTTTGAATGTTTCTGCGAAGGACAAAAATACTGGCAAAGAGCAAAAAATCACCATTCAAGCGTCTGGCGGCTTAAGCGATGCTGAAATTGAAAAAATGGTGCAAGAAGCTGAAGCAAACAAAGAAGCGGACAAGCGCTTTGAAGCTCTGATCGCGGCACGTAACCAAGCTGATCAGCTAGTACACGGCACGCGTAAGCAGCTTGCTGAAGCAGGTGATGCGCTAACTGCTGATCAAAAACGTGAAATTGAAAACGTGATCAAAGAGTTAGAAGAAAAGAGCAAGGGCGAAGACAAAGACGCGATTGAAGCGAAAGTTCAAGAGTTGATCGCTGTTTCTAAGCCTTTGATGGAGCTCATTTCTAAGCAGCATCAAGCGGGCGCTGAGCAATCTGGACAACATGCACACGATGACAACGTTGTCGACGCTGAGTTTGAAGAAGTTAAAGATCCTAAAAAATAATCTTGAGCCATCATTTCGCTGCATGGCGATGTGATGGTAAAGGTATGCAAGGGGACGTCTGCTTTCTGCTGTGCAGATAGATCATTGTGAGTGCGGGCGTGGGCGATTATTCCTTCGCCCGCCATTTTTATGATCAGGCATACTGTGCTTGTTAAACCAGTGTTGAGTCGAATATGTCAAAACGTGATTTTTATGAAGTACTTGGCGTAAGCCGTAATGCAGATGATCGCGAAATAAAAAAGGCTTATAAACGCCTTGCCATGAAATATCACCCCGATCGTAATTTGGGCGATGATACGACTGCTGAGAAATTTAAAGAGGTCAAGCTTGCTTATGAAGTGCTTATCGACCAACAAAAGCGAGCAGCGTATGACCAATATGGCCATGCCGCTTTTGAACATGGCGGTGGCGGCGGTGGTGGCGCGAACTTTAGCGATATTTTCGGCGATGCGTTTGGCGATGTGTTTAGCGATTTATTTGGCGGCGGCCGGCGTGGTGGGCAACCTCGCGCTCAGCGTGGCGCCGATCTTCGCTACAATATGGAACTGTCACTTGAAGAAGCCGTTCGCGGCGTAACTAAAGAGATCAATGTTCCTACATACATTTGTTGCGACAGTTGTAAAGGAAGCGGCGCTAAAGCGGGCACTTCCCCACAAAATTGCGCAACTTGTCATGGCCACGGTAAGGTGCGGATGCAGCAAGGATTTTTTGCTGTGGAGCAGACTTGCCCGACGTGTCATGGCCGCGGAAAAATTATCAAAGATCCTTGTGAAAAATGCTACGGCAATGGCCGTGTGCAGACTAACAAGGTGCTGAGCGTTAAGATCCCTGCAGGCGTTGATACTGGCGATCGCATTCGCTTGAGCGGCGAAGGTGAAGCCGGCGAGCAAGGCGCGCCAGCTGGCGATTTGTATGTGCAGATGCACGTGCGCGAGCACGCCATTTTTACTCGCGATGGCAATAATCTGTACTGCGAGGTTCCGGTTAGCTTTACCATGGCAGCGCTTGGCGGCGATGTTGAAGTGCCAACGCTCGATGGTCCGGTGAAACTGAAGATCCCATCAGAAACGCAGACGGGCCGTATGTTCCGTGTTCGCGGCAAAGGCATTCAGTCTGTGCGCGGCGGCGCTGTTGGCGATCTGATCTGCAAAGTGGTTACCGAGACGCCGGTCAACTTAAGTAACAAGCAAAAAGAGTTGCTGCGTCAGTTAGAAGCCAGTTTTGAAGGCAGTGCGGCAAATAAGCACAAGCCAAAATCACAAGGTTTTTTAGCCGGAGTGAAAAAATTTATTGATGATCTAACACATTGATCATTGATAAATAAGAAAAAGCCGCAAGAGATTTGCGGCTTTTTTTTGCTTAGCGCGCTTCGTCATTGAAACCAACATGTACTATTTCCCGCAATGGTTTCCCCAGTCGCTGTGATATTTGAGCGTTTTTGGTCTTGATCAATCACATAGGTGTAGCAACGGGTGTCGTTAGCCGGCGTTGTACCGCTTTTTGGCGTCGCTTTAAGCGTATAAGTTTCGCCCACAACCGTAATACTATAATTATATTGGCTAGATAATTTGCAATTACTGCAATTTAGCGTGCTGGGATAGGCTTGGTCGGAGGTAAACTTTTGCTCAACCCACACTTGCAGTTGATAAAGTCCGATCAAAGCTTGTGAGCGCTCGCCTTTAAACAAGTACTGCTGATATTTGGGGTACGCAACCGCGCCCAAAATGCCAATGATCGCCAAAACAATCACTATTTCGATGAACGAAAAACCCCGTCCAAATAATTTTCTATTAAGTTTCAACAAATTATTCAATCCATTAAAAGAAATAATATTAACTACTAGATTATATAATATATTAAAACATATGGAGCTGATTTGATTTATTACGTGAATGCGGAAAATGACAATCTTAAAGAGAATAGAACCGGATGCCGCAAAAATAAAAGGTTTTAGCATGCTAGAGCTATCAATTGTTTTGTTTGTGATGGCTCTACTCTCTTTTGTAGCGGTTCCTAAATTTTTAGCAAATCAAGCAAATGCGTTGGTTGAATCATCGGTGGTACAGCTGTTTTCAATGTTGGATCTGGCCGCAAATGAGTCGTTAAGAAAAAGTAAATCCCTTTACGTTCATTATTTACCCCAAACGAATGGAATAGGGAATTGCATCGTGGTCACCGAAAATTCATCAGAACCGACTTCCTTGTGTAGCAAAAGTGATCTCAACCAAGCCAATTTTTTTAAATTCAATGGGATAGAGCTGTTATCACCAAATCCAACTACGCCAAGAAGTTTATTTTACTTTTCTGGCGCTACTGGGCTGCCATCGCAAGATGTTTCGCTTTATTTTGGTGCAAATAAAACAGATACAGTGGGCTCTGGAATTTTTATACGTCGTTACAAAGGGTTGCAAGGATGTAGTGACACGGTGATAACAGGTTGGCCAAAATGCAAATAAAAATAAAATCATGTGGTTACACTCTTCCAGAGCTGCTGGTCACTCTGGGGGTTGGCTCGCTCATCATCATTGGTGCAGTTTCTTTTTTTATGGTGACAGGGCAATTTGGTAGCGAGCAGCTACAGCGTGATCGGCTTAATGGCAAACTTAGTCAGTTAGCAACGGTGATCAGCCGAGAGTTAGCTCGTGCTGGTTTTTGTTATAACTGCAGTGGCGCGAATCCATTTCGTTTGCAAGGTAAAGATGGCGCCCTTTCTAACATTTTATTAGATGACAGCTCAAATGCAGTGCAAGGCAGCTGCGTCCGCTTTGCATATAATTCTGACAAAAGAGATGGGCCAACCGCCGTCGCTGCAAATGATGCAAAGGGATTTCGTCTAGGAAAAAATGCATCTGGCGCTAAAACCATTGAAATATACGAAAATTATAACATTTTAAGTAATTGGAGCTGTACCGGTGGTTATTGGCAAGACATGGTCGATAGCAAACTGACCATCAATGATTTTAGCCTTCAGCGTACCACGCTCCAATCTGGCGCAAATAAGGTACAAAAAATAGTGGTTACTATTAGAGCATCGTTGACTGACGCTCCTTCAATAACGGACTCTGTGCAATTTACAGTTACACCTAACAATATAGATGGCTGATTTGCGAAGGATATCTATGAAACTATTCAGATCTAAACAGCGTGGAGTGGTTGTTTTGTGGGTTGTTGTAAGCGTGGTAACTCTCACAGCGCTGCTCGCTTTTACCGTCGTCAATGTGACCCGCGACAATGTAAAAAGAGTACAAAATCAAGTACAAGCAGAGCGTGATCGCGCGTCGTTGCATTCAGCTTTGCAGTGCGCTGTCGCAACCTTTGAGCAATTGCTCCTAAAACCAGATCCCAATGACATTAATAGCGCAAGCAGCGTCTTTGCAGTCTGCAAGCCATCCTCAAAAGTCTCTTTTTCGTTGCAACCTAAAAGTAGCGACTGGATCTTATCTGCAAGTAATGGCATTTTAAGTTATGGTGTGCTGCTGCGTCAGCGAGCCGCGCCTATTGCCAGTTTTAACTCATCAGGCGCGCTGCGATTTCAGCTTGGCACTGTTGGTGGTGATTGGACTGCTGCGCCTGGAGAGTCTGTTAAAGGCGCCGATGGCAACTATTATGTCACTTGTAATATGATCAGTCTGATAGGAAATGTTTATCACAATAGCCAAGGTAGTCCTTACTATCTGAGCAATGTTAATCCAAGCTGTGCGCCTGACTATCGTTCAAAGGTGAGGTGGAATAGCGATCAATTTCAAGATGATGTAACGGTAAACAACAAAGATCTGCTGCTTTTTGAGGCGCTTTTCGGTACGGAAAAAAGTAACTGGCAACAGGTCAAAAACAAATTTGAAACAGTATTGGTAACCGGAACAGGTGCTGCAAATAAAGCCAAAATAGAGGCTTGCGGTAAAGACATTAAAGCGGCTATCGATGCGGGTAAAAAAGCAATCTGGGTGGAAGGTGACTGCCTTTTAGATGGCTTAGAAGAAGAATTTCCTGATCCTAATAAAAAAGCATTGGTGATCATTCAAGATGGGGTTTTTGGCGGAAATCAGTACGGTTCAGATGTGCAAGTCGGTCCGCCTAAAAAAGTCTTTAACGTGAGCCTTTATCAATTTTTAACAACCTCTGGACAACCAAATTTTGATAGTAGTTGGGGATGGAATAAAAAAGGCTGTGATCCTCAAAGCGATAACCCACTTTGGTTCATTTGTAACGCGGTAACTTTACTACCGTCCACCAATTTTTCTTCTTTGCCGTTCTTTTTTCCCTATTCTTTTGCTTTTACTGGCAGTCTGATGATTGATGTGCCAAAGAGCGTTTCGATGATAGCGTGGTATTCAAGTCTTGGATACGACTCAGACCTTGGTAGTCTCACGCAAACTGGCGGCTTTTTTATGAATAAAGGTAGCTTGTATGACATGTAGCAGAGCAAAGGGTAAAGGCATTTATTGCCTTGCCGCACGTGGATTTAGTCTAATTGAAAGCGTGCTGGCGTTGTTATTGCTGATCATCTGTTGTCTTGGCACCTTTGCTCTTTATGGCTATTTAGAAATAGAGCGCGCCAATAGTGTTATGTGGCAAAGGGCGCTGCTTGTCGCGCAAGATCAAATAGCGGTGCTTAAGACCGTGAATACAAATACTGGCTGCAATGGTAAAAACGCAGACTTTTCCATAATTGAAACTTGTCTGTTACCTGCAAAAGCAAATTTTCCCTATACAACAACCATGTCTGTCAAAAAAAGTGTTACCGATAAAGTAACGGGTGAAACGTTTGTAAAGTTTATCGATGTGAATGTTGCTTGGATTGATCGCCGCAAGCAGTCACAAAAGCTTACTTTGCAGTTTGCCGTATCAAAAAAGATGAATCTGCTTAGATAATCATCATTCGCGATTAAATAATCATCAATCAAACGTGGTTTTGCTAAATTTTTGGCAAAACCCCTTGCCAATTTCAAAAAAAAACCTAAAATTCGCTTCCACTGACGCAGTGCTGAAAAGACATTTTGCCAGTTAAATCAATAGGTTATTTTAAATCTCTTTAGCGTTATCACTAGAAAATGCGAAAGATGAGAAAAATAAAAAAAGTGTGAACCACCTATTGACTTAATGTTCACAGTGCGTAAAATGCGCACCTCGACCAACGAGGTAACACCTTGAAAAGTCAACGCTCTTTAACAATTTGACCTATGCAATCTGTGTGGGCGCTCGTGAATGATAATCAAAAATATTATCAATGAACTGAGTGACCAAATTGA
>JBOFRL010000078.1:0-100195 GCA_051650965.1 Vibrionaceae bacterium | reverse complement strand
GATTGGGGATTTGGTCAGTGCTTTCATTATCTGCGCAATGTGAAAGGTTTTGCTTGGAATCATAAGCGCGTTTATCGAATTTACTGCGAACTTGCGTTAAATTTGCGCATCAAGCCGCGCCGGCGCTTAAAACGCAATGCGCCGGAGCCGCTGAAAGAGCCGATAAAACCTGATCAGGTTTGGTCGATAGATTTTATGCATGATCAGCTGTCTGATGGCCGTAAGTATCGGTTATTTAACGTCATTGATGATTTCAAACGCGAAGGATTGGCCATCGAGGCGGGATTTTCATTGCCAACCACATGCGTGATCCGAACGCTAGAACGGCTATTTGAATGGCGCTGCAAGCCGCTGGCCATTCGCTGCGATAATGGACCGGAGTTCATTAGTCATGCATTCACCGCGTGGGCCAAACAGCATAGGATCCGCATCGACTACATCCAGCCTGGCAAACCGCAGCAAAATGCCTATATTGAACGACACAACAGGACGGTTAGATACAGCTGGGTCAGCAAGCATCTGTTTGATTCGCTTGAAGAAGTTCAAGATTATGCCACTAAATGGCTTTGGTTTTACAATCATGAACGGCCACATCAGGCTAATGGCGGAAAGCCGCCATTGATGGCCGCATAACCTCTACTTTTAACGACGATTAAAAATGGGGGGATTACCGTGATCCCCTTTTTTTTGCAGCAGCGCAAAAGCGGCACGCTGCCCATCACTCATCCCGAGATGACGCGCTTTAATATTTCGCTTGATGACGGCGTTGATATGGTGTTGTTTGCGTTAAAAAATCATCTGGGCGGCGAAATTTTTATTCCCAAAATTCCCTCGTATCGCGTTGTGGATGTGGCGCGCGCCGTCGCTCCCGATTGCGAGCAACGGATTGTCGGCATTCGCCCAGGGGAAAAATTGCACGAGGAGATGATCACCGACACAGATTCGCTCAATACGATTGAGCTTGGGGATTATTACGCAATATTGCCTTCAGTTTCATTTAGTTACACGATGGACGACTATCTGACGCACCATAACGCGACCAGAGTGGCGCAAGGTTTTCGTTACAGCTCGCAAAACAATACCCAGTGGGAAAGCGTCGAGAATTTGCGCAAGCTGATCAAAGAGCACGTTGACCATAATTTTTCGCCTTATCAAGCAATTGGCAGTAAAATGCCGGTCGTCGAATAGCCAAGGCGCAGTTTGCCAACTAATGAGTGGAAAAGGAGCAAGCCATGTTAAAAGCGGTATTTTTAGATTTAGATCAGACCTTGTCTGACAGCGATGGCGCAACGCGTCAGGCCTGCCAAGACTTAAAAATTTGGCTTGCCGATCAGTATCCTACGCTTGATGGCGAGCGGTTTGCGACCCGCTACGTTGATGGCTTTTTTCGCCGTTTGAAATTCCCTAAGCTTGAGCATTTGAGCGATGATTTGACGTTTCGTTTAGCGCTCATCCAAACGCTGTTTGCTGAGCAAAATATCGAACTTGATTTAGAAAAAGCGCAGCAAATTCAAACACAATTTGACAAGCTGCGCATGGCTGCTTTACAGTTTTTCCCCGGCATTGAAGCGATGCTACGCCGGCTGCGCGCCAAATATACGCTGGTTGTGATAACGAATGGCTCCTCTTTTTCGCAGCGTCCCAAAATTGCGACGCTAAAGCTAGAGGCGTTCGTCGATCACATTTTGGTTGGCAAAGAGCAGCCCGAGGAAAAACCGGCCACTTCCATTTTTGAAACCGCGCTGGCGCTGGCAGGTTGCAGCGCGCAGGAAGCGATTCATGTGGGCGATTCGTTTGAGTGCGACATTACCGGCGCGTATCATACCGGCATTGCCAACATTTGGGTGACAAAAAGTGGACAAGACACGCCGCCTGCGCCATTTGCGACCTACGTGATCCATGAGCCGTCTTTGATGGAAGCTGTGATCGAGCAGCACGCCACGTATTTGCAAAACTAGGAGGCGCGATGACTACGCACATTATTATTCCGGCGCGATTTAGCTCGAGCCGTCTTCCTGGAAAACCGCTGCTTGATCTTGCCGGTAAGCCGATGCTAGCGCATGTGATTGAAAAGGCGAAAGTGCATTTTGCCAAAGTGTATGTTGCGACCGACGATGCGCGCATTTTGGCGTGCGCGCAGCAATATGGCGCGCAAGGGGTGATGACATCCGCCGAGCATCAATCTGGCACAGACAGATTGGCAGAAGTTGCCGAGCAACTTTCGCTGCCGGATGATGACATTATCCTTAATTTACAAGGCGATGAGCCGTGCATGCCTGCAGAGCTGCTTTTGCAGCTGGCCAAGCTTTTAAAAGCGCAGGCTAAGCCGCAAATGGCAACGCTTATTCACCCGCTCACGCAGCTTGGCGACTTGCTCAATCCCAACGTCGTCAAAGTGGTTGTGGCGCAAGATGGCCGCGCGCTTTATTTTAGCCGTGCGCCGATCCCGTATCCGCGCGATGAATTTTCGCTGCCCGAGAAGAAAATGGCGGCTGGCAATTTTTATCGCCATATCGGCCTGTATGCTTATACGGTTAAAACGCTCAAAACTATCAGCGCGTTGCCGCAGTGCGAGCTTGAGAAGATAGAAAAACTTGAGCAGCTGCGCCCACTTGCGCACGGCATTGATATTGCTGTCGGGATCGCAAACACGCTCCCAGAGCACGGCGTCGATACCGCTGAAGATCTCGACGCGTTGCGCGCAAAGCTTACAGGTTAGGGCGCGATGCTGCTTAAAATGCGGTAATGCTAGATAACGCTATGTTTCTTAAATCTTTTTGTTGTGAGGCTATCAAATGAGTAAGTTGCCAAAAGATTTTTTGTGGGGCGGCGCGGTTGCGGCGCATCAAGTTGAAGGCGCGTGGAATGAGGGCGGCAAAGGGCAAAGCATTGTTGACGTGCTGACCTCCGGCGCGCACGGCGTTGATCGCATCATCACCGGCAAAATTGAGCCGCAGCATCGTTACGCCAATCACGAGGCGGTCGACTTTTACCATCGTTACCGCGAAGATATCGCGCTGTTTGCCGAGATGGGCTTTAAATGTTTTCGTACCTCGATAGCTTGGTCGCGCATTTTTCCGCGAGGCGATGAGAGCGAGCCCAACGAAGAGGGGCTGCGCTTTTATGATGCACTGTTTGATGAGCTGCTGCGCTACGGCATTGAGCCTGTGATCACCTTGTCCCATTTTGAGATGCCCAATCACCTCGTGACGGCTTATGGCGGCTGGAAAAATCGCAAATTGGTTGATTTTTTTGTCCGTTTTAGCGAAGTGGTGCTGCGCCGTTATCAGCATAAAGTCAAATATTGGATGACGTTTAACGAGATCAACAATCAGCGCAATTGGCGCCTGCCGTTGTTTGGTTACTGCTGCTCAGGCGTGATTTACAACAACGAGCCAAATCCAGAAGAGTGCATGTATCAGGTGCTGCATCACCAGTTTGTCGCCAGCGCAAAGGTGGTGACTCTTGGTCACGCCATTAATCCTGAACTGCAAATCGGCTGCATGCTGGCGATGGTGCCGCTTTATCCGTTTTCGTGTCATCCTGACGATATCATGTACGCCGAGCTTGCGATGCGCGAGCGCTTTTTGTTCGGTGACGTGCATATGCGCGGCTACTACCCTAACTATGTGCTGCGAGAGTGGCAGCGCAAGGGCTATAACATCGTCATGGAGCCTGAGGACGCGGCAGTTTTGCGCGCCGGCTGCACTGATTTTATTGGCCTGAGCTATTACATGAGTAACGCGGTGCAAGCTCATGGCGTAGGCGTTGGCAATGCGTTGTCCGGTTTTGAAGGAAGCGTGCCCAACCCGCACGTGAAGGCGTCTGATTGGGGCTGGCAAATCGACCCAGTAGGCCTGCGCTACACTTTAAACGTGCTGTACGGACGCTACGAGAAGCCGCTTTTCATCGTTGAAAATGGCTTTGGCGCGCGCGATGAGAAAAACGAGCAGGGCGAGTTTGACGATGAGTATCGGATCAATTACTTGCGCCAGCATATCGAGCAGATGAAGCTTGCCATCATCGAAGATGGCGTCGACGTTATGGGCTACACGCCGTGGGGCTGCATCGACTGCGTCTCGTTCACTACGGGCGAATACAGCAAGCGCTATGGCTTTATCCATGTCGATAAGCACGACGACGGCAGCGGCAGCTTTGCACGCAGCAAAAAACGCAGCTTTGACTGGTACAAAAAAGTGATAGCCAGTAACGGCGAAGAGCTGTAGTTTTTCAGTTGCAAGAAAGAAACCTTCACGCCTCGGTTTGAAGGTTTTTTTATATCCATTTTGAGCCAAGCCGTTACACCGCCGAAGTGGGCGACCAGTGTCACGAAGACTTTCACCTTTTTTTGAGTTAATTTGCTGGCAATTTCCAAAGAGCAAAAATTGCAATTACGAGAGATCTGTAACTAGATCAACATTGTGTGACATTGCTCGAGCAAATGTTAAATAAGTTAACCTTATCGCATCAGCATGTTGCACTATTAAAAGGGTGCGCAAATCTTGCGGCTGGCATCGTTATGCTTTTTAAATAGACGGATCTTCGTTACACTCTGTCGCCTTATTTGTGAAAAATAGAAACGTTTTTATGAAGCAATTGATTGATTTTGTGCCATTATTAATTTTTTTCGTGATATATAAATTTCACGATATCTACTCAGCTACTGCCGCTTTGCTCGTTGCGACGGTGCTTCAACTGGTAGCTATTTGGTTTTTATATAAAAAAATTGAAAAAGTGCAGCTGATCACTGCGTTATCTGTACTTGTTTTTGGCAGTATGACGTTGTTTTTTAATGACGATAATTTTATCAAATGGAAAGTGACGCTCGTTTACTTGGTGTTTGCTGGTGGCCTTGCGGTTTCTCAATGGCTAAATAAGCCGCTTATCAAGGGAATGCTCGGTAAAGAGATTGAGCTGCCTGATAAAATTTGGCGCAATATAAATAACGCGTGGATTGTTTTTTTTGCTTTGCTGGCTGGCGTAAATATTTTTATTGCTTATCAATACCCTTTGGACGTTTGGGTCAATTTCAAGGTCTTTGGCCTGCTGATCTTGACCGTGCTTTATACCGTCAGCACCGGTTTGTACATCTACAAGCAAGTTAAAGCGCATGAAAGTTTAAATAAGTAGAGTGGCGTTTGAGCCATTATCAAAATTTTGACGCTGTTTTTCTTTAGTAAAGAGACAACGCCAGTAAATTATTTTTGCAAATGTTTATTTATAGATACAGCTCCTACGCTAAATTGTGAGCAAATTTAATGAGTTGATCTTACTATTATTAAATCGGCATTAGGTGAGGAGAACCGGATGCGTTCTATTGTTTTAAAATATCGTTTGGGTTTTGTCGTTTTATTTAGCGTACTCATAGCAGCTTGTGCGGGCAGAGACCAAAAAAGTGTCGCTGAGGCATTTGCAAGCCAACGCGCTGAAATGCTTGGCCAAATTATTCCCGTTAATATGAATGGGTATAATTTGATCAAAGCAAGGGCGCGGGGGCCAAATATTGAGTTAACTCTGCTTTATACCGGCATTCAAGAGATCATTCAGCCAAAAAAATTGGTTGAAAGCCTTGCATACGGTTATTGCCAAGATCAAGAAATCGTGTCGGTGATGCGTCAAGGCGTTTCCTACAAACTCTCTTTTCGCGATGAACGTGGCCGCGTTATTCACGAAGGCGATGTAACCAGCGCTAATTGCATATAACTCTAGTATATTGAATGGCTTAGTCACCAGCGGTTAAGGACGACTTGATTGTTGGTGGTTAGGCTAAATTTTGCCGCTTGTCGGTGAAAGTATTTGCATTGCGGCAATTTACTTTTACTATGCAGTAGCAAATGCAGCAGGATCAACGAGTTATTAGCCTTTGAGTTAGCAATTGGTTCAAAGCAATTTTTGCTTTTCTGAGAGTGGGCTTGATAAATGGCTCAATTTTATCAAATTATTAGCTTTGCGGGCGTCTTCTTTTACTGGCTGTTGATCGCTGGTGTGACCATGCGCTTAGCGCTAAGGCGCAGGCCCATTGGCGTCTCCTTCGCTTGGCTGATGGTGATCTACATCCTACCCGTTATCGGTGTCGTATTCTATTTCCTCTTTGGCGAGCTGAATCTTGGCCGCAAACGAGTTTTGCGCACCAAGGCGATGTTTTCCCCTTATCAACGCTGGTTCGCCGATAGTGCGCAGCCAATGGCGCTTGGCAGCGAAAAATTAAGCTCTGCGGCAAAAGCGGTGCATGATATTTGTCTGCACAGAGTCGGTATTCCTGCCATCAGCGGCAATCAGCTTACGCTGCATGACAGCGCCGATGAAATTTTGACCCAGATCACCGAGCAAATTGAAAACGCGCAGCTTAGCGTGAGCATGGTTTTTTATATTTGGCAGCCTGGGGGCAAGGCTGATGCGGTAGCGCAAGCGGTCTGTCAGGCGGCGCAGCGCGGCGTGCAAGTGCGCATTTTGCTCGATTGGGCGGGAAGTAAACTGTTTTTCCAAAGTCACTGGCCGCAAAAAATGCGTGAGTCGGGGGTAACTTTGGTTGGGGCGCTGGCGGTTAGCCCGATGCGTATGTTTTTTCGCCGTTTAGATCTGCGTCAGCATCGCAAATTGATCATTGTTGATGAAAAAGTTGCGTACACCGGCTCGATGAACATGGTTGACCCTAGTTTTTTTAAGCAAGACGCCGGCATTGGCCCGTGGGTTGACATCGTGGTTGAAGTGCGAGGATGCGCGGTGGCGCAGCTGGTTGGGATCTTTTCATGGGATTGGGAAGTGGAAACCGGAGTGCGCTCGTTGCCGAGTGCGCCGCAGCATTTTCCGCCAGACTCTGCGCCGCCGCTTGATCAGCATGTTGTGCAAGTGGCGCCTTCAGGCCCGAGCCTGCCAGATGGGTTAATTCAACAAATTTTGCTGCTTTCAATCCACTCTGCGAAGAAAAAATTAACTATAACAACGCCTTACCTTGTTCCAAGTGAAACGCTTTTGCATGCGCTGCAGACAACCGCGCAGCGCGGCGTGGAAGTGAGCATCGTCATTCCGGCTAAAAATGATAACGTGATGGTGGAGTGGGCAAGCCGCTCATTTTTCGAGGATTTGCTGCACGCCGGCGTTAAGATTTATCAATTTAATCATGGACTTTTGCATACGAAGTCGGTGATGGTGGATGACACTTTTTGCCTGATTGGCACGGTGAATTTAGACATGCGCAGCTTGTGGCTTAACTTTGAGTTAACGCTTTGTATCGACGATGAAAATTTTTGCGCGGCACTTGGTGAAGTGCAAAAACAGTATGTTAAAAACTCTTCATTATTATCATTGGAAAAATGGCAACGCCGGCCACTCTTGCATCGGCTGGTAGAGCAATTTTTCTATCTTTTTAGTCCAATCCTATAAAAAAGCCGTGAGTTTGCTCTATTTTTGCGCGAATGAACAAAAGAACTCTTGATGATATAAAAAAAATAGGGCAACATGCCGTCAAGCTTTATGCTTACGTTATGAAGGCCTTGCAGGTTCTCTCACAACATTAGCTTAGGTACTTGGTCAGGTTCGGAAGAAAGCAGCCAGCTTAAGTGATATGTGTGTTGGGATGTGACCTGTGAGGCTTTCACCATTTCTGCGGCCTATTTTTTTCATCTGCACACTTATCGGGCTGAATTGGCAATAAAAAACCTCGAAATTCGAGGCTTTTATTACAGGCAGTTATCTATTGTTGCTTAAGAGAAAGCTTCTTGCAGCGGTGGCACGACTTGCTTTTTGCGGCTGAGAACGCCGTCAAGCCAAGCGCGGCCATGCTCGATAGGGGCATTGAATGCAGAGCTTATCAAATTGATATCATCTGAAGCTACGAGCAGCTCAGAGCCTTCTTTCATGATATCGGTCAAAAGCAGCAACACTGAGTGGCGCTTGCCTTCGCTTTTTAAGCGGATCAAATCGGCTTCAAGCTCAGCTTTAATGTCATCAAATACAGCTAAATCAATGACTTCTAATTGACCGATGCCAATTAAATTTCCGCACATGCTAAAATCCTTAAAATCACGCATGATCAGGTCGCGCGCCGGCGTGCCGCTGATCGCCGACTTGACATTAAACATCTGCATGCCAAGTGCTTTTACATCATCAATACCTGCAATTTGGGCCAAATCTTCGACGCAGCGCAGATCGGCGGTGGTGCAGGTTGGCGATTTGAAAATGACTGTATCACTTAAAATTGCGCACAACATGATCCCAGCAATTGATGGTGGGATTTTAACTTGATAGTGATCAAACATCATTTTAATGATGGTATTTGAGCAGCCAACAGGACGGATCCAGCACTCAAGAGGGGTGTTGGTGGTAAGGTCGCCTAGTTTATGGTGATCGACGATGCCAACGATGGTCGCGTCCGCGATGTCGTCAGGCGCTTGGCTTACTTCTGAATGATCAACGATATAAACTTGTTCACCAGCATAGCTGAGCTTTAATTCAGGTGCATCGACGCCAAAGTGTTGCAAAATAAAAGCCGTTTCTGGCGAAAGTTCGCCTAAACGTGTTGCAACAGCTGCTTCTCCAAGTTGATTTTTTAGGTAGGCTAGCGCGATTGCGCCGCAGATAGAATCAGAATCTGGGTTCTTATGCCCAACGATAGACAGAGTCATTTTGAGTTGCTATTGAGTTTTAAATGGTATGTCGGCGTAGTTTATCAAAGCCAACCGACTCAAGAAATAAAAAATATTATTTCTTAATTATGGATTTCTTGGGTTGGCTGGTTAAACGAAATATTTACGCAAGATCTCGCATCAAAATCTCAACCATATCTTGCATTTCATCGATCCGTTTTTTTAGCTCTCGCGCATCTTCTTTACTAAGATTTAATCTCCATGGCTCTTGCTCATTGTAGGAGCATCCTACTAGGCATATGGTTCTTCCATTTTGTTCAAAACAAATTTTTTCCAGTTCACATGAATAACATGTATTTTTATCTGCAAGCTCAATTTTAATAAAACCTGTCGGGCAAATGGAAACTCTTGCTTTCATTTTGGATGGTTTTTTCAATACACAATCAAGATGAGTTCTCAGCATATGACTGTTCCTAAAAAGTCGGACGGCACTTAGCAATAATAAATGCTGTTGCCGTTTTTCATATGAAAATAAGCAACATTTCTCATCTTTGATAAATTTACAAAAAGCCAAAAAATAGCAGATAACAGTTTGAAAATAAAAAATATATCTGACTATTAATAAAGCAAGTTTTTATTAATTGATTATATTTATTTAATAAGTCGTTAATAAAAAAGTAACTTTGCTGAGGCGCTTTTATGAGAGGTGTTGGAAATCCAGGATTCGTGAGGATCCTAACAGGTCGCGGATTAATAAGAAACTCGCAACCTGGTTTTCAATTTAAATTCAATGGCGTAAAAAATAGCAACGTTCAGCCGGCTACGGTTTTTTATTCTGCGGCGGGTGGAAATGGTGCGCCTTCGCTGTTATCTGCAAGATTTGCATCACAAAAAATGCAGTTTGCGGCTGAACAATTCAATTTTTCTACTTCAGAAGCAACTTCAGAAGCAAATACAGCCAAACCTCAAAGTACTATTTTGAAAAATTTGCAGAAGTATCAAGCCGCTTTAGCTAAAAGTAAAAATCCAGAGCAGGGTGAGAGCGTAGACAAAAATTCTGCGAAAGCGAAAAACTCTTTGACTCAAAAAGTAAGTGGCCGACTTGAGGATGTTGCGCAGTCAAATAGCGCCGCTGCTAAATCAAGAAAAGTCGATGTAATGCCCATGGTGATCGAAGCTGCTAATGAAAATGTTGAGGATCAAGGCGCGCTTAATTCTGGCCCTCCACCTGCTGGCCACATGAGGTCGCGCCGTTTATCGAGTATCAGCTCGCAAAGCATTGCGGCAGAAAAAGCTGAGCTAGAGAAAGTCGGTAAACCATTTATTGCAGAAACTCTACTTTATAGCGAAGCATTACAGCAAACCGCCGATAAATATCATGTGGTTATAGGGCTTCGTACTCCCAATAAATTTGGCGAAGTGCATTTGCGCGAAGGTTTTCCGACAAAAAACTTTCATGTGAAAGCGAAATCGAGCCAAGTTGGACCGACGGCTGGGTTTATTACGGAAAAAGCTATTTTTTCCAAAGTTGGACCAAACCGCGCCGCTGAGCATCAGCGTGAAATTTATAAAGCGGTGCAAAAAGGGGCGAAACTCATCGACTTGCGCCTTTCTTCTCAGCAGATCAGAAATGCGCTGGACAATGGCCTTATGATGCGGCTTGGGGACGGAAAATATAGCGCGACTTATCATGGGCAAGAATTTAACTTTTCAATTCAACCACCTGATAATATCGTCATCGATTTGCATGATGGGCTGCCAGTTAAAGTGCTGACCAATCCTCCAGAAGTTGATGAAAATGGCAAGCCTATAGTGAGTGATGCTCCCGATGGCGGTTTAAAGCCAATCACTGCGGATTATGATCTGTTTGCTGTCATTCCTCGTAAAAATCAAAGCGTAAACGACAGAAACGTCTCTGTGCGGCCTCGGCTCGTTGTTCAGCCCAAAACGGTGGAAGATGGCAAAGTTGAACCTTTAGATATCACTAAAAAGCCGGACAGCGCATTTGCGCAAGCTTTGCTGAAATTTACCACCCCCGATTTAAGCAAGCTCGACCTCAATAAAGGCAATTTTCACAATTTTGGTAGTGCCATCATTAACGACATTAATTTGAATGCCCAAGAAGAAGGTTATACCGGCGGAAAATTGGTGTGGCATGGCGATGAAATTGGAAACCCATTCAGTAATGGATTTGACAGTAACGACAGCCCGATCTTTTTTATTCCACATCAAGAGCCGATCCAAATTACCAGCGAAGCGGAGCTTCAAAATTTTTATCAAAAATTACAAGAGCTTGGTTATGAGCCTGAGCGCAGCCCGCGATTTAACGTCTAGCGGACTATTTTGCGGCTTTTTTTTAATTGCGTGGCGCTAACTGTTGAGTAAAGTGGCTTGATAGGAGATCATGAGGCATTCTTTTGTTTCAATCTCTTCTAAGGGTACTTTTTGATGAGTCAGCAAGAAGCGAGTTCAACCAATTTTATTCGTCAAATCATCGATAACGATCTTGCTTGTGGCGCGCATGAGCATGTGCACACCCGTTTTCCTCCAGAGCCTAATGGTTATTTGCATATCGGCCACGCGAAATCAATCTGTCTTAATTTTGGGATTGCCAAAGATTATCAGGGCAAATGTAATCTGCGCTTTGATGATACCAATCCTGAAAAAGAGGAAATTGAATACGTTGAGTCAATTAAGCAAGATGTGAATTGGCTTGGTTTCTCTTGGGATGGTGACGTTTGCTATTCATCAGATTATTTTGATAAGTTGTATGACTATGCTGTTGAATTAATTGAGAAAGGGCTTGCTTACGTTGAAATGCTCAGCGCCGAGCAAATCCGCGAATACCGCGGCACTTTGACTGAGCCTGGCAAAAACAGCCCATACCGCTCACGCAGCGTGAGTGAAAACCTCGAGCTATTTGCCAAAATGAAAAACGGCGAATTTGCAGAAGGCAGCGCGTGTCTGCGCGCCAAAATCGACATGAGCTCGCCATTTATGGTGATGCGCGACCCTGTTTTGTACCGCATTCGTTTTGCTCATCACCACCAAACTGGCGACAAATGGTGCATCTACCCGATGTATGATTTTACGCACTGCATTTCGGACGCGCTTGAGGGAATTACCCACAGTATCTGTACGTTAGAGTTTCAGGACAATCGCCGTTTGTATGATTGGGTGCTGGAAAATATCACCATTGATTGCCGCCCGCGCCAGTACGAATTTAGCCGCCTCAATCTTGAATACACGGTGATGTCAAAGCGCAAGCTCAACCAGCTGGTGGTTGAAAAGCTTGTGTCTGGCTGGGATGATCCACGCATGCCAACGATAAGTGGGCTGCGTCGCCGCGGCTACACGCCTGAGTCTATTCGCGAATTTTGTAAGCGCATCGGCGTGACAAAACAAGATAACACTATTGAAATGAGCGCGTTAGAGTCGTGCATCCGTGATGATCTCAACGAAAACGCGCCGCGCGCGATGGCGGTACTTGAGCCTATTAAATTGATCATTGAAAATTACCCAAATTCGCAGCCTGAAACTTTGCAGGTGAAAAATCACCCGAACCGTCTTGAAATGGGGACGCGCGCTTTGCCGTTTGGCAAAGAGTTGTGGATTGAGCGCGAAGATTTTCGTGAAGAAGGCAACAAAAAATACAAGCGTTTGCTGCTTGGTAAAGAGGTGCGTTTGCGTGGTGCCTATGTGATCAAAGCGCTGCGCTGTGATAAGGATGCTGACGGCAATATCACGACGGTATATTGCAGCTATGATCCTGAAACGCTTGGCAAAGATCCAGCTGATGGTCGCAAAGTGAAAGGCGTTATTCACTGGGTGTGCGCAAGTAACGCCGTGCCGGCCACATTTTATCTTTACGATGCTTTATTTAGCGTGCCAAATCCTGGCGCAGCGGATGATTTTGCCGCGACAATTAACCCTAATTCATTGCTGATCCAAAAAGGATTTGTTGAGCCAAGTTTGCAACAGGCGCAGCCTCTTTTTGGCTATCAATTTGAGCGCAAAGGGTATTTTTGCTTAGACAATAAATTGGGCTCGAAAGATGATCTGGTCTTCAATCGCACGGTAGGACTGCGTGACAGTTTTGCTAAGCAAGAAGAAGTGTGATTATAAAATAGAGCGCTGCAACGCGGTGAAATACTAATTTTTCAGCCGATAGAAAAATGGATGCTTATAATGGGCATCCATTTTTTATTTATTCAATCAATTGTGTTGTTACGCGAAAAATTTATAATTTTAAGGAAATAATTACGCTTATTTAAAATATAAGTGAGTTTAATTGCCTTATTTCATTTTATCGCAAACACCATTTTCACAATAACCGTATAAAAATAGGCTGTGATGCGTTAATTTAAAGTTGTGCTGTTTGGCAATTTTCTTTTGATGTTTTTCAATGATATCGTCTTTAAACTCAATCACTTTGCTGCAATTAAGGCACACTAAATGATCATGGTGATGTGAGGTCGTCAACTCAAATACAGATTTTCCGCCTTCAAAATGGTGGCGCGTGATGAGGCCAACTTCCTCAAATTGATTGAGTACGCGATAAACGGTCGCAAGGCCGATCTCTTCGCCGCTGTCTAAAAGCCTGCGGTAGATTTCTTCTGCGTTGACATGCTGATGATCAGGTTGTTGTAATAATGCTAAAATTTTCAAGCGTTGTGAGGTGACTTTTAGGCCTAACTTTTTGAGAGAATGATTATTTTCTGGCATCAAAACAACCCTAATGCATTGATCGCAATATTAATTATGAAGGGGTTTAGACTAACAAATACAGTTTGATGAAACAATACTCAATTGCTGAACAGATAAAAAATAGCGATAAATATTCTGATTTTTTGGCATAGGTATGTTTTTTATGAAGAATGTATTGTGAAAAATTTAATTTATTAAAAGTTATTTTCTTGTTGCACGATTAATATTATCCTCGTTGATACAAAATAAAATTCGTTTTTATTTTCATAAAATAAATATCACAGCCAGCTTACAAAAATGTAAAGTGCATATTAGCAATATTTCGTTATTATATTGGCATCACCAGAAATTAAAACAACGAGATAAAAGAGGTTATAATGAAACAAATTAAATGGTTAGCTCTTTTTAGCGCGATGATGGTTGGCTCTGCATTTGCTCAACAAGGCGGCTTTGTGAACCAAAATATGCAAATGGGTGGGTTTGCTGGCCCGACATCTGCCAATGCTATCAATACAGTAAAACAAGCTCTGAATGCAGGTGTGTGGGCGGATGATACTCCGGTTTCACTGACTGGTTATATCACGTCGTCGTTGGGTAACGAGCATTACATTTTTAGTGATGGCAGCGGTGAAATTCGCGTTGAAATTGACAACGATGATTGGCGCGGCATACAAGCGACGCCAAAAACGAAATTGACTATCGTTGGCGAATTGGATCGCAAAATTTCAGGAATGAAAGTCGATGTTGATGCCGTTTTTCTTGCCCAATAAATAAGCGTTGGCAAGCTGTACTGAACACATCATTCACAGACGATAACCCCACCAAATCAAAAGTGGGGTTATTTCTTTGCTAAAATGTAGAAAATGCTTAACTGCTTTATATTCAACGTGTTGTTATTATCAGAAGCTTTCCTTGGGCAAGGTTTCAACCATTTAGTTGGGCAATTTGTGTCGATCTGTGCTAATTTGTCGCATTGGGTAAAAAGAGAGTCATATCTTGATAGATCTGCATAGTCATACTACCGCGTCCGATGGTAAACTTGCCCCCGATGAGCTGGTTCGACGCGCAGTGCAACACAACGTGCACATGCTTGCCATCACGGATCATGACACCGTGGCGGGGCTTGCCATTGCTGCGCAAACTATTGCTTGCGAGCAGCTGCCGCTGCAGCTCGTTAATGGCATAGAAATTTCTACCTGCTGGGAAAATAAAGACATTCATATTGTTGGGCTAAACATTGACCCTGAGCATGCGAGCTTGCAAGCGCTCATCGCTAAGCAGACGTCTTTGCGTAATGAACGCGCCGCTTTAATTGCGCATCGCTTGTCGAAAGTGCGGATCACCGGTGCGCTCGAAGGCGCGCAGCAACTTGCGGGCGATGGCCAGCTCACGCGTGCTCATTTTGCGCGCTGGCTTGTCGAAAGTGGCGTGGTGTCAAATGCACAAAAGGCGTTTAAGCGTTATTTAGCGCGAGGCAACGCAGGTTACGTGCCACCAAATTGGTGCAGCATTGAAGAAGCGGTGCAGACTATTCATCACGCCGGCGGACAAGCCGTGCTTGCACATCCATTGCATTACAAGTTGACAACCAAATGGCTGAAACGATTGTTGCAATATTTTGCTGATGCGGGCGGCGATGCCATGGAAGTCTCATTTTCTCAACAATCAGAGCAAGATCGCCAACAGCTGGCAGCACTTGCCACACATTTTCAGTTACTTAGTTCACAAGGATCGGATTTTCATTATCCAAAACCGTGGGTTGAACTGGGGCGCCATCTCCATTTGCCAAATGCGTGTACGCCGATTTGGTCAAAATGGAACAGTAATGCTGCGGAGTAGAAATGAGTCAATTTTTTATCATCCATCCGGAAAACCCACAAAAACGTTTTATTAATCAAGCTGTTGATCTGATAAGACAAGGCGGGTTAGTCATTTATCCAACGGATTCGGGTTATGCTTTGGGCTGCCAAATTGCCAATAAGTCAGCGTTAGAGCGCATCTGTCAGATCAGAAAATTAGATGAAAAACATAATTTTACGCTGATGTGCCGCGATTTATCGGAGCTGTCTTTGTACGCAAAAGTGGATAATAGCGCGTTTCGCATTATTCGCAATAATACGCCGGGGCGTTTCACTTTCATTTTAAAGGCAACGAAAGAGGCGCCGCGCAGGATTGTCAATGACAAGCGAAAAACCGTGGGTTTGCGTGTGCCTGACAATGCGATTGCGCTTGCGCTGCTTGAAGCGCTGGGCGAGCCGCTGCTATCGACGTCGCTGATCTTGCCAGGGCAAGATGTGGCGGAGTCTGATCCTTGTGAAATTCAAGAAAAGTTAAATAAAATGGTTGATTGCATCATCCATGGCGGAAATTTAGGGCAAAGCCCGACCACTGTAATTGATTTAAGTGAAGGAAATCCTGTCGTTATACGTCAAGGAAGTGGCGATAGTTCTATTTTTGAGTAGAGCCCAAATAGGGCGATGAAATGAATGCGCACTGCGCAAAATACAAACCGTTAACGACGTCTGTGAAGGCGACAAGGTGTTGAAATGAGTGAAAAATTACAAAAAATTCTAGCGCGATCTGGCGTTGGGTCCCGCCGTGAAATCGAAACGATGATCGAAGAAGGTCGGGTGAGTGTGAATGGTGCGGTGGCAAAACTTGGCGACAGATTGCATGATCTGAGCGTCAACGTGCGTATTGACGGTCACCGTGTGCAGCTGGCGTCGAGCAGCGAAATGGTTTGCCGCGTGCTGGCTTACCATAAGCCTGAAGGTGAGCTTTGTACGCGCCGCGATCCGCAAGGGCGACGCACTGTCTTTGACCGGTTGCCACGACTTAAAGATTCGCGCTGGGTGGCGATTGGCCGTCTTGACGCCAATACGTCGGGACTTTTGCTGTTCACAACCGATGGCGAGCTGGCCAACCGGCTGATGCATCCAAGTCGGCAAATTCAGCGCGAATACATGGTGCGCATCTTTGGTGAAGTCACTGAAGAGATGGTAAAAAATTTGGTTAAGGGCGTTAAGCTTGAAGATGGCGAAGCGCGCTTTGAAGATGTGATGCATGCTGGCGGTGAAGGCGTCAACTCCACGTTTTACGTTGTGATCACAGAGGGGCGTAACCGCGAAGTGCGTCGCCTGTGGGAGAGCCAAGGTGTCACCGTCAGCCGCCTTAAGCGCGTGCGTTACGGCAATATTCATCTGACCAAAAGTTTACCTAAAGGTGGCTGGATGGAGCTTGAGCTTAAAGAAGTCAACTATTTGCGCGAACTCGTTGATCTGAAAGGTGAAAGAGAAACGTTTGTGACTCCAGAAGTTAAAAAACGTATGGCACACAGTAAAAAAATTCGCCGCGCGGTGCGCCGCTTTGAAGATAGAAGCGAGCCGAGCAGCAAAGGCGCTAGCACCGTGGCGATGCCAGGCCCAGCTTCTGCGAGAAAACCGCAGGCCGGCAAGCTTTCTAATAAGCACATTGCAAGCAAAATAAAGTCGCTACCAAGAACCCGCGCTTGAAGATGCAAATAAAAATAAAAAAGAGGCCGATGGCCTCTTTTTTTATTGGATACTTTTAGGTAACACGATGACCGCTTGGCGATTCATCGTAAAGAATGGTTGAAAGAAAATTTTTCGCATCATCTAAAGAGCTTTGTGATATAAGCCATTGCTTTTGTTTGCTTGTTAGCGGGACTATTTCGAGCCAACGTTGGCAGACCCAGCGCAGCTCACTGAAATTAGCCGCGTCACCAAACTGTTTGACATGCTCTGGGTAATGAGAAAAAAGCGCTCTTAATGCCACGCCAAGCTCATTGGCTTGCTCGTGATTATCTGGCCAATCAGGTAAAACGCTAATATAACCCACCCACAAATTATCTTCTTCTTCTTGTAAAATATGGTGAATGTGCACCCTTGCCGTGGCTTTGACTGTGATGCCAAGAAATCCATCCGGAAGTAAATCAAAATCGATGATCTCCACATGCGTTCCGTACGCACATATATTGTCACCGTCTTTCATTGCAAGGACAAAACCGGACTTTTCTTGTAATGCTTGTTTCACTAGGCGAACGTAGCAATTTTCACAAATGCGCAACTTAGTTATACCGCCCGGCAATAAAAGTATAGGAACGGTAAATAAGCCCATACGCATATTACCTCCTCACAGCCTCATAAATTGCAACAAATTATTAGGTTTATCCTAGAGGAAATAAGGCAGAAAAAATGTTGCAAAATTGATTTTTAGAAAAAAGGAGAGCTTATTTTGTTCAATATTTTGATTTTGAAAAAATAAAAAACAGCTGTTGCATTTTTGCTTTTAAATAAAATAAGTTAACTCAAATTTTTAGATTATTAATTGTTTTAAATAAGAAAAATAAATATTGTTGTGCGACTGAGGTAATTGTCTTTTTAGAAAAGATCAAAAAGTCGTTTTTTTTATAACAATATGAATAATAAGGAGATATTGAAATGAAATTGGCTGGAATGTTTACAAAATTTAAATAAAGAACCAAGCCTTTGCAGGCTTGGTTGTATTTTTATGATCATGCTTGATATTTTTTGATCACAAGTGTTGCGTTAGTACCACCAAATCCAAAACTATTTGACATAACAGTGTTTAGTTTTGCTGGGCGACACGTTGTGACGATATCAAGACCTTGCGCGTTTTCGTCAAGGTTTTCAATGTTAATGCTTGGCGCGATAAAATCGTGCTCTAGCATCAGCGTTGCATAAATTGCTTCATGTACGCCCGCCGCGCCTAATGCGTGACCAGTCATCGCCTTGGTTGCAGAAATTGGCGGCGCGTTGTTGCCAAAAAGCTCTTTGATTGCTTGTAGCTCTTTGGTGTCGCCAACCGGCGTTGATGTGCCATGCGTGTTAATATAGTCAACTTTATCAACGCCTTGCATCGCCATTTGCATGCAGCGCATCGCGCCTTCGCCTGATGGGGCAACCATGTCATGGCCGTCAGACGTGGCGCCGTAGCCAACGATTTCGCCATAGATTTTAGCGCCGCGCGCCAAAGCGTGCTCAAGCTCTTCAATCACCATGATGCCGCCGCCGCCAGAGATCACAAAACCGTCGCGATCGGCGTCATAGGTGCGTGACGCTTTTTGTGGCGTATCGTTGTAGCGTGTAGACAAAGCGCCCATCGCATCAAACATCAGTGCTTGGTTCCAGCTCAGCTCGTCGCCGCCGCCAGCAAAAATGATGTCTTGCTTGCCAAGTTGGATAAGCTCGAGTGCGTGGCCGATGCAGTGCGCAGACGTCGCGCAAGCTGAGCTGATGGTGTAGCTTGTGCCGCGAATTTTAAATGGCGTGGCAAGGCAAGCTGAAACGGTTGAAGACATGGTGCGAGGTACCATGTACGGTCCTACGCGCTTCACCCCTTTTTCGCGGTGAATGTCTACCGACAGCGTTTGGTTAACGGCTGATGCGCCGCCTGAGCCTGCCACCAAGCCGGTGCGCTCATTTGAAACGTCTGCTTCGCTTAAACCCGCGTCGGCAATCGCTTGCTCCATTGCAAGGTAAGCAAACCCTGCCGCGTCACCCATGAAGCGAAATTTTTTGCGATCAATTAGCTCAGAGGGAACAACTTTGAGGTCGCCCCACACATGGCTGCGTAATTTCATTTCCGCAAAAGACTCAGAGAATGAGATCCCTGATTTTCCTTCTTTTAATGAATCCAACACTTCTTCTAGGTTGTTACCAATGCTAGAAACAATGCCCATTCCCGTGATAACTGCTCGTCTCATTGATGATTCCTACTGTAAAGTAACGGTGTGATAATACCGTTTTTAATTTGGTAAAGTGGTCAGCTTTCCATGAAAAAAGCGCACAAATCTGGTGTACTGTGCGTAAATGTGAACTTGGTTACAACTTATTTTAAGTAAGGAGGCAAAAGTGGCCGAAGCTGTCGCGCCTGCAAAAATTTTTTGGAACGAGGCTGGCACGCCGGTTTCCTGCGAATTTGACGATGTCTATTTTTCAAATAACGATGGGCTCGCGGAGACAAATTATGTCTTTTTGCAGCAAAACGGCCTGCCTGAGCGCTGGCTGCATTGGCAAAAATCGACGTTTGTGGTTGCAGAGACCGGTTTTGGTACGGGAGCCAATTTGCTCGCTTTGTGGCACGCTTTTTTACAGTTTCGCAAGCAGCATCCCGCGGCGCCTTTGCAAAAGCTGCATTTTATCAGCGTAGAAAAATATCCGCTGACCGCAGAAGCGCTCAGTTTAGCGCATAATGCACGTCCTGCGCAGCTTGAATATGCCAAGCAGCTGCAAGCTTGTTATCCGCCTTTGCAAGCGGGTAAGCATCTAATTGAATTGTCTGACGAAATATTACTTGAGCTCTGGTTTGCCGACGTTAATGACTGCTTGCCACGCCTTGAAGTGCCAAAATCGGGGCTGGTTGATTGCTGGTTTTTAGATGGATTTGCGCCGAGCAAAAATCCCGCGATGTGGAGCGAGCTTTTGTTCTCGCAAATGGCGCGCCTTGCATGCGATGGCTGCACCTTTGCCACTTTTACCGCGGCGGGGTTTGTGCGGCGCGGTTTGCTTGACGCTGGATTTATCGTGCAAAAACGCAAAGGCTTTGGCAACAAACGCGAAATGCTTGCCGGCAGTTGGCACGCAGCTTCGTAAGCGGCTGATATTAGAATGTGGCTGTTTTGTTCAGTTTGGTAAACAGCGGCGCAGCCCGCCGCTGTGAGTAACGCAAGAAGCAAAAAAGAGGCGTTATGCAAAATCGCTCGCGCTTAACGCTGGACGCTTATAAAACTGGCACAATGCGTCGCTCAGCTGCTGCGTGCGTTTTGGCAGCCCTTGCTCTAAATATTGCCGCGCTTTGTCGCGCACTTTTTCGGTAAAGGCGGCGCGATCAGGTTCAAAATCGCCATGTAAATTATCGCAGCTGACGTTAAATTTAAATCCGCAGCTGGCGCTTAAGATCCACTCGATGGCTTGCGGCGCAATTTCTACCTTCTCAAACTCCGCTTGAATGGCGGCGCTGCGCCCATCGGGATGATACCAATAGCCAAAATCCTCAAGCAGACGGCGCTCTTTGCCGGCTATCAGCCAGTGCGCGATTTCATGCAGCGCCGAGGCAAAATAGCCGCGCGCAAAAATAATGCGATGGTGCGGATTTTCCTCATCTTTTGGCAAATAGATCGGCTCATCGCCGCCAAGTTCGAGCCTTGTTTCATACGGCTTAAGAAAAAGCGCATTAAAAATGGTAATGAGATCTTGATATTGATGCTCAATGTGGGGGCTGTTCATGTTCATGGTCCTGCTAATTACATCCGTTACGTGAAAATCATTCACTTAATTGTTGATTTTGTCCCGATGCGCGCGTCAGAGCTTAGAGCTGCGCGCAGATTTATGGTACCCTTGGCACTATTTTGTAATTTTGAAAAACTACCTGAGGGATATTGGCTCTATGAGCGATCTTGCCAAAGAGATCACGCCTGTCAACATCGAAGAGGAGTTAAAAAACTCTTATTTGGACTATGCGATGTCAGTTATCGTAGGTCGAGCTCTTCCTGATGTCCGTGACGGCCTAAAGCCTGTGCACCGCCGCGTATTGTTCGCGATGAGCGTGCTAGGAAATGATTGGAATAAAGCGTATAAAAAATCTGCGCGTGTTGTTGGTGACGTGATCGGTAAATATCACCCGCATGGTGATATCGCCGTCTACGACACTATCGTGCGTATGGCTCAGCCATTTTCACTGCGTTATATGCTGGTGGATGGTCAGGGAAACTTTGGTTCAATCGATGGTGATAGCGCGGCAGCAATGCGTTATACCGAAGTGCGAATGTCAAAAATTGCCCACGAGCTGCTCGCCGATCTCGATAAAGAGACGGTCAACTACGTTACAAACTACGACGGCTCAGAGCTGATCCCTGAAGTGATGCCAACGCGCATTCCTAACCTGTTGATCAATGGCTCATCGGGCATTGCGGTAGGGATGGCGACCAATATTCCACCGCACAACCTCACCGAGGTTATCAGCGGCTGCCTTGCTTTGATTGATAATGAAGAGATCACTATCGATGAGCTGATGGCGCACATTCCAGGGCCTGATTTCCCAACCGCTGCGCTGATCAACGGCCGCAAAGGGATTGAAGACGCTTACCGCACCGGTCGTGGCAAAATCAATATGCGTTCTAAAGCGCAAATTGAGGCGGATAAAAACGGCAAAGAGACCATCATTGTCACCGAAATTCCTTATCAGGTGAACAAAGCGCGTTTAATTGAAAAAATCGCCGAGCTTGTTAAAGAGAAAAAAATTGAAGGCATCACCGCGCTGCGCGATGAGTCTGACAAAGACGGCATGCGGATTGTCATCGAGTGTCGCCGCGATGCGGTAGCCGAGGTGATCCTCAACAACCTCTACGCGCAAACGCAGCTGCAAACCTCGTTTGGCGTCAACATGGTAGCGTTGGATAACAATCAGCCGCGCCTGTTTAACCTCAAAGACATGCTTAAGTGTTTTGTCGATCACCGCCGCGAAGTGGTGACGCGCCGCACCATTTTTGAACTGCGTAAAGCGCGCGACCGCGCCCATATCTTAGAAGGCTTGGCGATTGCGCTGGTAAATATCGATGAGCTGATAGAGCTTATTCGTCATGCGCAAACCCCAGCGATGGCTAAAGAGCAGCTGCAAGCGCGCGGCTGGCAGCTTGGCACTGTTGCGGCGATGCTGGAAGCGACGGGCGTTGATAGCGCAAGACCTGAGTGGCTTGCCGCTGAGTTTGGCGTGCGCGCCGACGGTTATTTTTTAACTGAGCAGCAAGCGCAAGCGATTTTGGATCTGCGTCTACACAAATTGACGGGCCTTGAGCACGGCAAGATTTTAGATGAGTACCGCGAGCTGTTAACCTTGATCGGCGAGCTGCTGCAGATCTTGGCAAGCCCTACGCGCCTGATGGAAGTTATTCGCGAAGAGCTTGAAGCGGTGCGCACAAGCTTTGGCGATGTGCGTAGAACCGAAATTATCGCGTCAAGTGCTGACATCGACATCGAAGATCTCATCACGCAAGAAAATGTGGTAGTGACCTTGTCGCACGCAGGCTACGTTAAATATCAGCCATTGTCTGACTATGAAGCGCAGCGTCGCGGCGGCAAAGGGCGTCAAGCCACGCGCATGAAGGAAGAAGATTTCGTCGAGCGGCTTTTGGTTGCCAACACGCACGATAATATTTTGTGCTTCTCAACGCGGGGCAAGGCGTATCGCCTTAAAGTTTACCAACTGCCGCAGGCATCGCGCACCGCGCGCGGCAAGCCGATTGTCAACATTTTGCCGCTTGAAGCTGATGAGCGGATCACAACGATTTTGCCGATCAGCGAATTTAGCGCCGACAAGTTTATTTTCATGGCGACCGGCGACGGTACGGTGAAGAAAACGTCGCTGGATCAATTTGCTAACGTGCGAGCGAACGGCCTTATCGCCATGAATTTGCGCGATGGCGACTTGCTGATTGGTGCGGATTTAACCAGCGGCAGCGACGAGATCATGCTGTTTTCTAAATTCGGTAAAGTCGTGCGCTTTAAAGAGTCGAGTGGCGCGCCGCTGCTGGACGAAAACGGCGAGCCGTTGCTGGACGAAAATGGCGAGCCGCAATTTAGCTTTAAAGGCGTGCGCTCGATGGGCAGGACCGCCGCTGGCGTGCGTGGCATCAAGCTTGCGCAAGGCGACCAAGTGGTTTCGCTGATTGTGCCGCGTACCGAAGGCGATATTCTGACGGTCACGCAAAATGGCTATGGTAAGCGTACCGTACTTGAAGAGTATGCAACTAAAGGTCGTGGCGGCCAAGGCGTTGTTTCTATTAAAGTTTCTGATAGAAATGGCAACGTGGTGGGCGCCGTGCAGGTGAACAGTGGTGATGAGTTTATGATGATCACTAATGGCGGCACACTGGTGCGTACGCGCGTGCAAGAGGTCAGTCAAGTTGGCCGTAATACGCAAGGCGTGCGCCTCATTCGCACTTCAGAGGATGAAAATGTGGTTGGTTTACAACGGATTGATGAGCCAAACGACGATGAGTCGCTAGACGATCATGAAAGCACTGAGCTTGGGCTGCAACATGACGAGATTGATTTTGAGTCTACGCATGATGAGCTCGGCCGCGCTGATGAAGAAAGCGATGATACGCCAGAGCTTGATAAATAACGGTTGCGCTTTCATGAAAAATGAAAGGTAACTGGTGCTTCTGTGAAACAGAGAGCCACTTCAAACGCAGCGATCACCGCTGCGTTTTTTATAGTGTCGTTTTAAATTTTAAATCAATGAGTTGTACAAGGAGATACGATGGATCCGGTCTATAACTTCTGTGCAGGCCCAGCCATGTTGCCAGCGGCGGTATTGCAAAACGTGCAGGCGCAGCTGTGCAATTGGCAAAATTTGGGCAGGTCGGTGATGGAGATCTCGCATCGCGATGAGCTGTTTTTAGAGCTGGTGGCAAAAGCGGAGCAAAATCTGCGCACGCTGTTGTCCATCCCTGAAAATTACCATGTTTTATATGCACATGGCGGGGCGCGCGGCCAGTTCGCCGCGGTGCCGCTCAATTTGCTGGGTGAGAACACGCAGGCCGATTACGTCAACAGCGGCTACTGGGCGCAAAGTGCGATCGCTGAAGCGCGAAAATATTGCACGCCAAACGAGGTGGAGATCCGCACCACGCTTGAGGGCAAAAAAGCGTTGCTTGCGCCGTCACAGTGGCGGCTTGATGAAAATAGCGCTTACATGCATTTTTGTAGCAACGAAACCATTGATGGCGTTGAGATTTCTGCATTGCCCAATACAAATTTGCCCATCGTGGCGGACATGTCTTCCAACATTTTGTCGCAGCCGCTCGATGTGAGCCAATTTGGCGTTATTTATGCTGGCGCGCAAAAAAATATCGGTCCGGCCGGCCTGACGCTGGTGCTGGTGCGTGATGATCTGCTGGGCAAAGTGCGCCAAGTGACCCCTTCGATTTTAAATTACAGCGTGCTTGCGGCCAAAGAGTCGATGTTTAATACGCCGCCCACGTTTGCGTGGTATTTGGCGGGGGAAGTGTATCAGTGGCTGCTTGATGAGGGCGGTTTAACGGCTATCGCACAGCGCAACGCGCAAAAGGCTGCGCTTTTGTATGACGCGATTGATAGTAATGACTTTTATCATAATAACGTGCATGCTACGTGTCGCTCGCGCATGAATGTGCCTTTTACGCTTGCTGATAGTCGGCTGGACGCACTGTTTTTGCAGCAAGCGGCCGCGCGGGGGCTAGTTGCGCTAAAAGGCCATCGCGACGCAGGCGGAATGCGCGCGTCTATTTACAATGCGATGCCTTATGCAGGCGTGCAGGCGCTTGTCAATTTCATGCACGAGTTTGCAAAGGAAAACGGCTAACAACGCGCTGCATCGCCTGAGGCTAAAAAGGGGATCATTTCCCCTTTTTCTTGGCCTTCGCTTGCTGTTGACGCGCCTCTTCTTCGTAGTCTTCTTTGGTGTGTTTGAGGGGCTTTTTAAAGAAGGTGCGCAGCAACTTGCCGTTAACCGAGCGCCATAACGTAACTGGTTCTGGCGGCGTTTTGGCCTTAAGGTGCTCAACGTCTTCTAAAGTAAGGAAAACTTCGCCGTGATGCGCTAAAAATACCGATTTAGGTTTTAGCGAAAATAGCTTATCAAGCGACTCCTTATATTTATCAGGGAAAAACACCGGAAACGGCGGAATATAGCGCTCTTTTACGACAACGATCAGATCGGCAAGATAAAGCCTATCTGTCGGCACATGGTAAAGACAGAGATCGCGATCGGTGTGGCCTGGGGTTTGGAAAACCTGCCATTCAAAAAATCCCGGCAGATATTCACCGTCATCAAGCAGCAGATCGTACTTAATTTTGCGCGGATAGCTCATGTTCTTTTTGGGCTTTTTCTTACGTTTTGCCATCCACTGAGTCAGCCACAAATCGGTTTTGTACATGATGTAGCCGCTGATCCCTTGGTACCAGTGCCCTGGCGTGTTGCTGCCTGCCACTTTACAGCCGCACAATTTGCGCAAAATGGTCGCCGCGCCTGAGTGATCGGGGTGCATGTGGGTAACGATGACCATTTTAAGATCGGTCAGCGGCCGCTTGAGATCTTTGGTGATGAAGTTGACGATGGTCTCGACATCTGGTCTGCTGCAACCATCCAAAAGTAATAATCTATCAGGATATTCAGCGATATAGATTGTTTGCACATATCCTTCGATAAGATGCAGCTTCATTTGCATAAATAAACTCGTTAAGTAAGAGATAGCAAGTCTCTATTATCAATGCACTGTGCAACAAATTGTAAAAGCTGTGTCAATTTTGCGAATAAGCACGAAATCAATCTGCAGTTTTTGCTTTTCAAGAAGCGATTTTTACGCTCGCTTTTAAAGAAATTAGGGTGATGATTGTGAAAGAGATAATTGTGAAAGAGTAGTTAGCGAAAAAAATTTTGGTTAAGCTAGCTCTCACTTCAAATCGAGGAACACAATTATGTCCACCACTGTGCTAACGCTGCCATCGATAACCAAAGTCTGTGCAACTGTGCCGCTTCCTGGCTCAAAAAGTTTGTCAAACCGCGCGCTGCTGCTTGCGGCGCTGGCAAATGGGACCACGCGTCTGCTTAACTTGCTCGACAGTGATGACACGCGCCACATGGTGCAGGCGCTGCGCCAGCTTGGCGTGGCGGTGGCTCACGACAAAAGTACAAATGTGTGTGAAATAAAAGGTCTCGGTGGGCCGTTTTCGTGTCAGGCGCCGCAAACGCTGTTTTTAGGCAACGCGGGCACGGCGATGCGTCCACTCGCTGCGGCGCTGTGCGTGGGCGAGGGCACTTATCAGCTGACCGGCGAGCCGCGCATGCAAGAGCGGCCGATTGCCGATCTGGTTGATGCGCTGCAAAACCTTGGCGCGCAGATTGACTATTTAGCGCAGCCGGGTTTTGTTCCACTTGAGATCAAGGCGCGAGCGCTCACTGGCGCCACCGTCGAGCTTGACGGCACGCTTTCAAGCCAGTTTTTGACCGCGCTGTTGATGATGGCGCCTTTGCTTGGCAGTGACAGCGAAATTGTGATCAAAAATGATTTAGTTTCAAAGCCTTATGTTGAAATGACGCTGCGCATGATGGCGCAATTTGGCGTGGTGGTTGAGCATGACAATTTGCAGCGCTTTTATGTCAAAGGTAAGCAAACATATCAAGCGGTTGAGCAGTTTTTTATCGAAGGGGACGCTTCATCTGCGTCGTACTTTTTAGCGGCGGGCGCCATCGCGGGCGAGGTGAAAGTGACCGGCATTAACAAAAACAGCTGGCAAGGCGACGTGCAGTTTGCCAAAGTGCTTGAGCTAATGGGCGCGCAGATCATCTGGGGCGATGACTATGTGATGGCGCGGCGCGGCGCGGATTTGCGCGGCATTGATCTTGATTGTAATGCCATTCCTGATGCGGCGATGACGCTTGCCGTTGCGGCGCTTTTTGCAACCGGCTCCACCACTATTCGCAATGTTTACAACTGGCGCCTTAAAGAGAGCGACCGCTTACATGCGATGAGCTGCGAGCTCAAAAAGGTCGGCGCGCAAGTTGAAGAAGGGCGTGACTTTTTGCGCATTACGCCGCCTGCAACCTTGCAGCACGCCAGCATCGATACGTATCAAGATCACCGCATGGCGATGTGTTTTTCGCTCTTGGCATTGAGCGCGGCATCGGTGACAATTAATGATCCTGACTGCGTATCGAAGACGTTTCCCGATTATTTTGCCAAATTTATGCAGCTCGCCGGCGTTAATGCGTGAGCCTTTTGCGCGCAAGCGCTCTTGTGAAAAAAATGGGGAATTGCCCTTTTGCAACGTAAAGAGGTACTCGCACATTGCCCTATTTTGGGTATATACTGCGCGCTAAATGGTTATGCCAATATAGATTGCTGCATTCGCGCAAAAAAGCTCAGGAGGACACATGGCACCGGTCATTACTGTTGATGGACCCAGCGGCGCAGGCAAAGGCACACTGTGTATGCGTTTAGCGAATATCTTAGGTTGGAATCTGCTAGACTCAGGCGCGATTTATCGTGTGCTCGCTTTAGCCGCGCAGCGTGCGCAAGTGGATTTGGGCGACGAAGAAAAGCTGGCGCAATTAGCGGAAAACTTGGACGTTAAATTTATCACCGAGATGGCGTCGCCGCTGGTGAAAGTAAAACTTTCCGGCATCGATGTGACTGGTGAGCTGCGCCAAGAGCAGACGGGTACCGCTGCCTCTAAAGTGGCCGCTTTTGCAAAAGTGCGTGCGGCGCTGCTGCGTCGTCAGCAAGCCTTTGCGAGTGCACCCGGCCTTATCGCCGATGGACGCGACATGGGAACGGTGGTTTTTCCTGAAGCGCCCGTAAAAATATTTTTAGATGCTAGCGCGAGCGAACGAGCGAGCCGCCGTTTGCGCCAATTAGAGCAAGCCGGCCATCAGGCTGATTTTGCTGCGCTTTTAGCTGAGATCGAAGAGCGTGATAGGCGCGATAGAAACCGTCCTGTGGCGCCGCTTAAAGCGGCGGAAGATGCGTTACTGATTGATTCTACACAATTAAGTTTAGATGAAGTGGTGCACCGCGCTTTAGTTTACATCGACTCAAAATTGGGTACGTTGTAAAACATTATTGTAAATGTTGTAATATTTTTTTGAATTCGAGGGGCGTGCGCTTGCGCCGTGCCTTCGACGTTAGCCGCAAGGATGTCGGTTAGCTTTTTTTGTCAACCCCACGCGAAAAGGAATCCCGTGGCCGTTAAAACTGAAGATAAATAACATGACTGAATCTTTTGCTTCTCTTTTTGAAGAGTCTCTACGTGAGCTAGAAACTCGCCCTGGTGCCATCGTTAAAGGTACTGTTGTCGCGATTGAAAACGGCTACGTTTTAGTCGATGCAGGCCTAAAGTCTGAGTCTTCAATTCCAGCAGAGCAATTCAAAAACGCGATTGGCGAGCTTGAAATTGCTGTTGGTGATGAAGTTGATGTGGCACTGGATGCAATCGAGGACGGTTTTGGTGAAACTCAACTTTCTCGTGAAAAAGCGAAGCGCCATGAAGCTTGGGTTGTGCTTGAAAAAGCCTACGAAGAAGCTGAAACGGTTATCGGTGTTATCAATGGTAAGGTTAAAGGCGGTTTCACTGTTGAACTAAACGGTGTACGTGCGTTTTTACCAGGCTCACTGATCGATGTGCGTCCAATTCGTGACACGCTACATCTTGAAGGCAAAGAGCTGGAATTTAAAGTTATCAAGCTTGACCAAAAACGTAACAACGTTGTGGTTTCTCGCCGCGCAGTTATCGAGTCTGAAAGCAGCGTAGAGCGTGATGAACTGCTTGCTTCGCTACAAGAAGGCGCGGAAGTTAAAGGTATCGTTAAAAACCTTACTGACTACGGTGCATTTGTTGACTTGGGCGGCGTTGATGGCTTGCTACACATCACTGACATGGCTTGGAAGCGCGTTAAGCATCCTTCAGAAGTTGTGGAAGTGGGTCAAGAAATTTTGGTTAAAATCCTTAAGTTTGACCGTGCCCGCGTACGTGTATCTCTAGGCCTAAAACAACTTGGCGAAGATCCATGGGTAGCAATTGCAAAACGTCACCCAGAAAACCGTCGCCTAAAAGGCCGCGTAACTAACTTAACTGACTACGGCTGCTTCGTTGAAATCGAAGAAGGTGTAGAAGGTCTGGTTCACGTTTCTGAAATGGATTGGACTAACAAAAACATCCACCCATCAAAAGTGGTGAGTGTTGGTGATGAAGTTGAAGTGATGGTGCTTGACATTGATGAAGAGCGTCGTCGTATCAGCCTTGGTCTAAAACAATGCAAGATGAACCCATGGCAACAATTCGCTGAAATGCAAAACAAAGGCGATCGCGTTACGGGTAAAATCAAATCTATCACTGACTTTGGGATCTTTATCGGTCTTGATGGCGGCATCGATGGTTTGGTGCATCTGTCTGATATCTCTTGGAATGTTCCTGGAGAAGAAGCAGTACGTGAGTACAAAAAAGGTGATGAAATCTCTGCAGTAGTACTGCAAGTTGACGCTGAGCGTGAAAGAATTTCTTTGGGTATCAAACAAATCGAAGAAGATCCGTTCAACAACTACTTAGCTGATACGAAAAAAGGTGCCATAGTTAAAGGTAAAGTGATCGCTGTTGACGCAAAAGGCGCAACTGTTGAGCTTGCTGGCGGCGTTGAAGGTTACCTGCGTGCTTCTGAAGCATCACGTGATCGCGTTGAAGATGCGACTCTTGTACTTTCTGTTGGCGATGAAATCGAAGCTAAGTACACAGGCGTTGACCGCAAAAACCGCGTATTGAACCTGTCTGTTCGCGCTAAAGACGAAGCAGAAGAGCAAGATGCGATGGCTTCATTGAACAAAGCAGATGACGCAGCATTCGGTTCTGCAATGGCTGATGCGTTCAAAGCGGCAAAATCTGAGTAAATTTACCTGAAAATGAGAAATACCTAAGTGAGTTTAGTCGCTACACTATTGAGAAACATACAAAAATGGAGTGATCATGACGAAGTCTGAGCTAATAGAAAGGTTATCTGCTCGGCATCCACACCTTTCTGCCAAACAAGTTGAAGATGCTGTTAAAGGCCTTTTGGAAAAAATGGCTGAAGCGCTTGAGTCTGGCGATAGAATTGAGATCCGAGATTTTGGAAGTTTCTCATTGCATTATCGGGCGCCGCGTACTGGGAGAAATCCTAAGACCGGTGAAAAAGTGGAGCTTGAGGGCAAATATGTTCCTCACTTCAAACCCGGTAAAGAGCTACGTGAGCGGGTAAATACGAGTAGGTAATTTTTTGTTTTTAAAAAAAAGCGGTGCACCACAATGGTGTGCCGCTTTTTTATGTGTATAAAGCATGGTTTGCAAAAGAAAATTACTGCATAATCGCATTCTACTCTTAGCAAGTTATGCGCTATTGTGTTGCCAGTTGTATGTTTAACATTTTGAGGGAGCTATTGTGAAAATTATTATCACTCTATTACTGCTATTTTGTTTTGTGATTGCACTGGCGTTAAGTACACAAAATCAAGCGATTGTTAATTTTAACTATCTTGCCGCGCAAGGTGAGTTTCGCCTTTCATCGTTACTTGGGATAGCTTTTGCGGGCGGATTTATTGTTGGCTGGATTTTCTGCGGCGCTTTATACGTCAAGCAAAAAATGGCGAACAGTTTATTGCGCAATCAAATGACAAAACAGCGTGAAGAATTAAACCACTTGCGCATTGAAGCGCCCAAGGAATAGCGATACATGCTAGAGCTTCTGTTTCTATTGTTGCCCATCGCCGCCGGGTATGGTTGGTATATGGGGGATAGAAATGCTCGCCATCGCCAAGAAGATAAGTCTCACCATCTTTCCATGCAGTATGTTACAGGCTTGAATTTACTGTTGTCAGAAAAATCCGATCAGGCTGTCGACATCTTTATTGAATTACTGCAGGTGGATAATGAGACTATCGATACTCACCTTGCGCTCGGCAACCTGTTTCGTTCGCGTGGCGAGGTCGATCGCGCCATTCGCATTCACCAAAATCTGATTGCGCGTTCAAGCTTAACCCTTGAACAGCGTAATTTGGCTTTGCAACAGTTGGCTAAAGATTATATTGCCGCGGGTTTTTTAGATCGCGCCGAAAAAATCTTTATTCAATTGACTGATGAGCCTGAGCATCAAAAGTTGGCATGGATGCAGCTGGTCACGATTTATCAGCAGACGCGTGAATGGGAAAAAGCGATCGCGGTGGCGCAACAATTGATCAAGCAGGGCAAATCTGCTTTAAAAGGCGATGTCGGTCATTTTTACTGTGAATTAGCTAAGGTGGCGTTTCAAGAGGAAAATTTTAGCGCCGCCGCTCAGCTCTTAAAAAACGCGCTCGCCGCTGATAAGTCGTGCGTACGTGCTTCATTGGCACTAGCCGAGCTTGATATGAAAAAAGGCGACTATAAAAGCGCCGCGCATCATTTAGAGGCTGTATTAGAGCAAGACCCTGATTTCATTCCAGAAGTTTTGGCTTCGTTAGAATTATGCTATCAAAAATTGAATAAAGAAGGCCAGCTGCAGCCATTTTTGACGCACTGCTTGGAAAAAGGAGCTGGCGCGTCGGTTGAGCTGCGCATGGCCGATCTTATCTGGCAGTCGCAAAATGAAGCAATGGCGCAAACCTTTCTCTCTCGTCAGCTGACGAAAAATCCGACCATGCGTGGCTTTCATAAATTGATGGAGCTGCATGTCGCGCAGGCTGAAGAGGGGCGCGCTAAAACCAGTTTGACCATGCTTAAAGAGCTGGTTGAGGCGCAAATTAAAGTAAAACCGCAATATTGTTGTCGCAAATGCGGCTTTAGCAGCCGCAGTTTATATTGGCAGTGTCCGTCATGTAAAAATTGGGGGGCTGTAAAACCTATCAAAGGCTTAGACGGAGAGTGACAAATGCAAGATCCTACCATCATTGTTGCGCTTGATTATTGCAACTTAGCCGACGCGTTAGCGTTTGCTGATAGCGTTGATCCTAAATTGTGCCGCCTGAAAGTGGGTAAAGAGCTCTTTACGCATTGTGGGCCCACGGTTGTGCGTGAATTGCAGGCGCGGGGTTTTTCGGTATTTTTAGATTTAAAATTTCATGATATTCCAAACACTTGCGCTAAGGCTGTGCAAGCGGCCGCCGAGCTTGGCGTGTGGATGGTCAACGTGCATGCCAGTGGCGGCGAAAGAATGCTGGTGGCCGCGCGAGAAGCGCTCGCCGAATTTGGCGCAGCTCGTCCGCTGTTAACTGCGGTTACGGTTTTGACCAGCATGGAGCAGTCAGATCTGCTTGGTATTGGGATCACAGCGTCGCCGCAGGAGCATGTGCTGCGTTTGGCGAAGCTGACCAAAAATTGCGGTCTAGACGGCGTGGTGTGCGCGTCACATGAAACGTCATTTTTGAAGGCTGAGCTTGGCGCGGCTTTCTCGTTGGTTGTGCCGGGGATCCGCCCGCTTGGCGACGAGAGTGGCGATCAGCGCAGGATCATGACGCCAGCGCAAGCGAAAATGGCAGGCGCAGATCACTTGGTGATCGGGCGGCCGATCACGCAAGCAGCTGATCCCGCTAAAAAATTGCAGGAAATTTATCAGTCGCTACTTTAAGGCTTGCATAAATTTTTGCGAAAAGGGCTGCCAAAAGAGAGGCAGCCTTTTTTATCGTTATTTTTCAACCACTGGCATGCTAAAGTGGCTCTCAATGAGGCGCTGCATCAGCTGGTGCTGCGGATTGTTAAACACCGTTTGGGTGTCGCCGTATTCAATCGGCACGCCGTCATCAAGCAGCATCACTTTGTCGGAAATGTGTTTGACGATGCCAAGGTGCTGCGAAACATAGATGTAGGAGAGCCCCATCAGCTCTTGCAACTCAAGCAGCAGGTTGATGATCTGCGAACGCATTGACATATCAAGGCCGATCAGCGCTTGATCGGCGACAATGATACTTGGCTGTAAAATCAACGCTCTAGCTAAAGAAACGCGCTGCTTTTGCCCAGCGGCGAGCATCTGCGGGTAAAAATAGGCGTGATCGGGCAGCAGTCCGACTTGGCGCAGTGTGGCAAAAACGCGCTTTTCGCGCTCCGACGCGCTCATGTCGGTATTGCGTTTTAACGGCGTTTCAAGGATTTTCCCGACACTATTGCGCGGATTGAGCGAATTACTTGGGTCTTGAAAAATGATACGGATCAGCTTGCAGCGAGTTTTGTAATCGCTGTAGGTGAGCAGCTCGCCATTGACGAGGATCTCGCCGCCGCTTGGCTCTATGATGCCGGCCAACATTCTCGCCAGCGTTGATTTGCCAGAGCCGGTTGTGCCGATCACCGAAAGTGTCTCGCCAGCTTTCAGCGAAAAAGAGATCGGCTTGACCGCTTCAACTTGCTCTTTTTTGAAAAATCCTGTGCGATAACAATATGTTTTATATAAATTTTTAACTTCAAGTAGAGCTGTCATCGTTATTTTCCATATTGAGCGGGAAATGGCAGGCAAATTTATGATTTTTGACACTTTGTGTTAGCGGACTTTCAATGCATTTACGCTGTGCGTTCGGGCAGCGCGGCCCTAAGCGACAGCCAATCGGCAGGTGCTGCAGCGGCGGGATCGCCCCCGGCAGGGTCGGCAGCCTGCTTTTATGCGGCAGATCTTGGCTAAAATCGGGCATCGCTTTTAGCAGCGCGGCCGTGTAGGGGTGGTGGTGCTCTTCTAAGATCTGCTGGCGGCTGCCAGACTCGACCGACTGCCCGCAGTACATGACAGTGATGCGATCAGCCCACTGCGTGACAGTGGTAAGATCATGGCTGATAAACAAAATCGCCGTATCTGACAGCTGATTGGCACGGCTAAGCAGGCGAAATATTTGCGCGCGCGTGATGGGATCAAGCTCGTTAGTCGGCTCATCTGCGATCAAAAGCCGCGGCTGGTTGGCAAGCGCCATCGCGATCATGATTTTTTGGCATTCACCGGCAGTCAGTTGGTGCGGATAACTTTCCATGATCTGCTTGTGATCTTTGATCCCAACTTTATGCAGTAGCATGATGGCGTGCTTTTTGCGCCACGATAAGCGGCTCCACCAGCTGCCACTGAACGTGCTGCTAGGGATCGACTCTTCTAGCAAGGTGCCGATGTCTTTGCTTGGATCAAGGCAGCTGGCTGGCTCTTGAAAAATCATCGCAATATTTTTGCCAATGATATTGCGTCGCTCATGCGCTGGCAGCGCCAGCAGATCTTGATCGCCAAAACGCAGGCGATCGGCGTGCACTTTAAAGCGGCTTTTTGTCACGCCGCAAATTGCTTTTGCAATCAAACTTTTACCTGAGCCTGACTCGCCGACAAGGCCGCGAATTTCCCCTTCATTAATGGTTAAACTCACGCGGTCGACCGCTTTGACTAACCCTTGTGGCGTTTCGATTTCAATGGTTAAGTGGCGGATATCTAGCAGTGGCATTAGTCTATTCCTGCATTAAGCGCTTGGCAGATCCCGTCACCAAGCAAATTGACGCACAATACGCTCAGAGTGATGGCAAAACCGGGCAAAGTCACCGTCCAAGGTGCGATAAAAATAAGCTCTAATGACTCACCCAGCATGGTTCCCCATTCTGGCAGCGGCGCTTGCACGCCAAGCCCTAAAAAGCCCAGCGCCGCAATATCTAAAATGGCGATACTGATAGCGTGACTAAAAGAGTTAACGATTGTCACTAAAATATTTGGCAAAATCGAGTCATAGAGGATAAAAAAGCGGTTAGCGCCGTCAAGCCGTGCCGATAAAACGTACTCTTTGGACATCTCCTCGGCGATGGCGGCCGAAATGCTGCGAATAAAGCGCGGGATAAGCCCAAGCCAAATCGCGAGCAGCATATTGCTTTCACCTGGACCTAGCAGCGCGATGATGATCAGCGCGAGCAGCAGCGAAGGAATGGCGAGCGCGGTGCGCAGCAGCGTGTCTATCACGTTGCTGACAAAGCGAAAATTGAGGCCAGACAAAATGGCGATCAAAAAGCCAATGGCGCCAGCGCCTAGCGTGACGAGCAGCGCGTTGCCAAACGTAAAGCGCGTGCCTGCGATAAGGCGCGAGAGCATGTCGCGATTGAGATCGTCAGTCCCTAAAAAAAATTGCACCTTGCCGGTGTTATTCCAAGAGGGCGTCAGCAGCGCCTCGGTGGTGGGCAGCTGCGGATCATAAGGCGCAAGCCACGGCGCAAAGAGCGTAACAAAGCACAAGGTGCATAAGAGCCACAGCGCCGCCATTGCCAGCGTATTTTGCCGCAAATCGTTCCAAAAGCGGTCGAACTGCGTCGGGTTGCTTTGCTCTTGGTAAACATCATCATCGTTGAACAGCATACCATTCCTTCCTGATCAGCGGGCTCATCATCGCACTCGCAAGTTCAAACAGCAGGCTCATGAGCAGGACCATGCAGCCCACGGCGAGCACTCCGCCTTGAATGGCGACGTGATCTTTTAAGTACAATGCATTTAAAAGCCAAGAGCCGATCCCCGGCCAGTTAAAAATATATTCGGTGATAATTGCGCTCGTCATCATGGCGGAAATTTGTACGCTAAATTTGGAAAATGTTGGCGGAAGTGCGTTTTTTATCACATGTTTACGCACAATTTGCCATGTGGAAAGACCGCGCGTTGCCGCAGCTTTTACGTAATTTTGCGTGACGACATCAGCGACCGCATCGCGAAGCAGCTTGATAAGCTCTGAGGCTGGCGCGCTCGCGAGCACGATACTGGGCAAAATGAGGTGGCTGGCGATATCGAGCAGCGCGCTGCTGCGCCAAGGTTCATCTATCAACATCGCGTCAATAAAAGCAAAGCCTGTGATCGGGTTTAGATCGTAGAGCAAGTTGTAGCGCGACGATAGCGGTAAACTGTTGTAATAAAACGACAGCAGCGAAATGAGCAAAATCGCGAGCCAAAAAATCGGCACGGATGAGATCACCAAAGTGATGGATGAAATTGCCTTTTCTATCAAGCGCCCGCGCGTAAGGCCGGCGATGGTGCCCAGCGGCACGCCAATGATCAGCGCGATGATAAAAGCAAAAAGGCACAGCTCGAGCGTCGCGGGAAAAACGCTCAGCAGCGCTTGAATGATGGGCACGCCATCCACGCTTACGCCAAGGTCGCCTTGACTGAGCGCAAAAAGGTAGTTCAGCCATCCTCGTATAAAGGGGACGTGGCTATAAGTGTGCTGCGCGTCAATCCGCAAAATGGTAAACGTGATGACGCTTAAAAACAATAAGGTCATGCTCAGCCAAAAAACGCGGCGCAAAAAGTACAAAAGCATTATTGGCCCCTTATGACTGTGGCAAAGCTTTCATCGCTAAAAGAGGTAAAGTCTAAGCCGCGCAAACTGTTGCTGATCACGCGATTTTGTGCGCTGTGCACAAGCGGTACGATAGGCATCTTTTCGTTCAAAATCTGTTGTAATGTGACATAAAGTTTTTTTCGCTCAGAAACTTTTGTTGTAACAACGGCTTGGTCGAGCAGCTGCTGAAAATTTTCATTGCAAAAGTTCGCCATATTATACCCATGTGTGATGGCTGAGCAGGATAAAAGTGAGCGCAGCATGCTGTCTGGGTCGCCATTGTCGGAAATCCAACCGGTTAAAATCATATCATGTTGTTTAGTCTTCATTTTATTTAGGGCGCGCGTAAAGTTTTCCTCAACATCCATGACAACTTTGATCCCGATTGCGGCTAGCGAAACCTGCAACAGCTCCGCCATCTTCAGCGGGCTTGGATTATAAGGTTTTGCGGTGAGCGGGACGAGCAGCGTCAGCGGTTTGCTGTGGTCAAATTGCGCGTTCGCGAGCAGTTTTTTCGCTTTGTCTGGGTTGTAGAGGCTTTTGTTGCCGCTGGAATAAGCCCATGAAAATGGTGGTAAAACGCTGCTCGCGGCGGTGCCCATCCCATAATAGATGCCATTGACCAGCGCCTGCTTATTGATAGCCATGTTGATGGCTTGGCGAACTTGCGGGTTGGCAAGTTTTGCCGTCTGCGTGTTGAGCGCTAAATAGACGAGATTCATGCCAGGCTTGCTGTGCAGCGTTGCTTGCAGGCCGTGTTTTATCGCCGTAAATTGGCTCTGTTTAGGAGAGGTGAGCACATCACATTCGCCGGTAAACAGTTTGGCCAGATCGCCGACGCCATTTTTGCTGATGTCGTAGGTAACGTGCATCATTTTGGCTTGACCATTCCAGTGGTGGCGGTTGCGCATGAGCTTAATAAATTGATTCGGCTGATATTTTTCAAGCTGATAAGCGCCAGTGCCAAGCGGGTGGGTACTAAATTTTTCAAGCTGCCCCGTTTGCTGCAAAAATTGCGCGTATTCAGCCGAGTGGATCACCGCAAATTGGCTGGCCAAAATGGATAAAAAAGAAGCGTTAGGTTGGGTGAGCGTAAAGCGCACTGTATGTGGCGTGACGGCCTCGACTCGCTCGACCAGCGCTGCAAAATTGAGGCTGTCAAACAGCGGAAATTTGCCGCCAACTGCAGCATGAAGCGGTTTTTTTTTATCGATGATGCGTGAAAAACTGAACACGACATCTTGCGCTGTTAGCGCATATTGCGGTGTAAACAGCTCATTTTTATGAAAGTGGACATTTTTTCGCAGCTGAAAAGTGTACTGACGCTGATCGCGGCTCACCTGCCAATTGACGGCGAGCATCGGGCGAGGCTCAAAGGTTGTGCCATCGAGCTGGACTAAGCGGTCAAACAGCTGGCTTGATAATGAATCGAGCAATAAGCCGCCGCTCGCTTGTTGGGGATCAAAGTTTTCCGGCGGCTGTCCACCACAATAAATAAACCCTTGATCTTTAATGGAATAATCAGCGAAATGCTCTTTGCATCCAGCTAAAAAAAAGAGAGACAATGTGGTAACAAGTAGACGGCTAACAGCACGCATAGGCGAACGCAAAAAAATGATCGTATTTATCAATTTATCATTGATATGAAAATGTCACAAATTATCTGCTGTAAACGTTAGCCGGCCTGACTTTTTCGCGATTATTCTTTGTTTTTGTTGCTATTTTTGCTCCTCACTGTTATCGCCATGCTTGCGCAGCAACCCGCGCAGCTGATGATAAGAGATCCCAAGCAATTTCGCCGCTTGCTGCTGATTGTAGCGCGCCTGCTTTAGCGCTTGCTGCAACAGTTGCAGCTCTTGCTGGCGCTGCCATTGGCGCAAATCGCAGGGGAATGAAACCGTGAGCGCGGCGCTTTTTTCTTGAGCTACGTTGCTTTCTTGCGACGGATTGTTTTTTTGTGGCTCGCGGCTTTGTTCTGGCTCGGTGTTTTCTTGTGGATCGCGGCTTTTTTGTGCATCGTTGTGAGGCGCTGACGCCACAAAAGCGTTTTTCCATGGCTGAATAAAAGGATCTAGCACAATGTGATTAATGGGCTGCTCTTGCTCGCCGTGACGATAAACGGCTCTTTCCACTACATTTTTTAGCTCACGCACATTTCCCGGCCACGCGTGATGGCGCAGCTGCTGCAGCGCTTCTGCGCTAAAACCGGCAAAGCAGGCGTAGCCGAGCGTTTGGCACATTTTTATCGCAAAATGCTCTGCGAGCGGCAAAATGTCCTCATGGCGCTCACGCAGCGGCGGCAGGTGGATCACATCAAACGCAATTCTATCGAGCAAGTCGGCGCGAAACTGGTTTTGTTTCACCAGATCCGGCAGATCTGCATTTGTTGCGCAGATCAGGCGCACGTCACTTTGTAAAACTTCAGCGCCACCAACGCGCTCAAATTCGCCATATTCCAGTACGCGCAGCAATTTCTCTTGTACGTTAGGAGGCGCGGTGGCCAATTCATCCAAAAAAAGTGTGCCAGATTGCGCGCGCTCAAAGCGGCCGAGGTGGCGATTTTTTGCGCCGCTAAATGAGCCGGCTTCATGGCCGAATAGCTCTGAATCGATGAGTCCTTCGCTCAGGGCAGCGCAGTTAAGGCTAACTAGCGGCTTGTTCCAGCGTGGCGAGAGAAAGTGTAATCGCTTTGCTATCAACTCTTTACCGGTGCCGCGTTCGCCTAAGATCAGCACCGGCCGGTTGACAACGGCCAATTTTGAGGTGTGCTCGAGCACCGAGAGAAAAATTTCGCTGCTGCCTATCAGTTCATCGCTTGGGCGCATGGTCAAATTTACCAAAAAATGATTTTTTTAATCATAAAGGATGATTGTTAAAAAGAGTAGTTTTCTTATCTTGTTGAAAAACAAGGAAATAAAAAACTGGCACGTAAATTGTATTACTAGTGTGTGGCTTGGTAAATTTGCTAAGTTATCCATAATAAGGCATCAAAAATAAGGAGTTGATATGGGTATTTTTTCACGTTTTACTGACATCATTAGCGCGAACGTTAATGCTTTGTTAGATAAGGCAGAAGATCCTGAAAAAATGGTGCGTCTTATTATCCAAGAGATGGAAGACACGCTAGTTGAGGTGCGCACAAGCTCAGCGCGAGTTCTCGCCGATAAAAAAGAGTTGGCGCGTAAAATTGGCCATTATGCGGATCAGCAGTACGACTGGCAGCAAAAGGCGTCTTTGGCTTTGCAAAAAGGGCGCGAAGATCTGGCGCGTGCGGCGCTCTTGGAAAAGCAAAAAGTGGCTGAGCTACTGGCGCGTTTGCAAAATGAGCTGCATATCGTTGAAGAGAACATCAATAAATTAAGCAGCGAGATCAGTGCGTTAGAAGCAAAGTTGCTTGAGACGCGTGCGCGTCAGCAAACCATGATCATTCGCCGCCAAGCTGCGAGCAATCGCGTCACGGTGCAGCAGCAGCTTAACAACACTGGCACTGAGCAAGCGCTAGCAAAGCTTGATCAATACGAGCGAAAAATTGATGAGCTTGAAGCGCAAGCCGACAGCTATCTAATGGGGCAACATGTTAATTTGAAAAGCGAATTTGCTAACTTGCAAGCGCAAGATGAAATTGAGAAAGAGCTTGCGCGCATGAAAGAAAACTTAAAGCACACAAATAAGCCTGAGCAAGGAGGCTTCTAAAAAAAATCAAGATGTTATTTCAAATAGTGCGATGATTGTCTATTCAGTCGAGTGACAATCTGTTGTAATAGTTCTCTTTGATATCTGTGCCTTTTAAAATGGTCAACTTGTTGGCCATTTTATTAATAAAAATGAGAAAAATGGGCACAGGCTGTCAAAGGTTAAAGTTTAAGGTGTTGATATGTCAGGGCTTTTTTTGTTTCCGTTGTCGCTGTTTTTACTTTTCGTCGCACCACTTTGGTTATGGCTGCATTATCGTAATCGGCGGCTCACAGGAAGCCATCTCAATGCAGAGCAGCTCAACGAGTTGCGCCAGCTATCACAGCAAATTGAGCAATTGCAGCAGAGGGTCAATACCCTTGAGAGGATCCTAGATGCAAGCACATCACAATGGAGGGAACGATGAGTTTTAATAAATTATACCGTGATCCAAAAAATGGCCGGATCGGCGGCGTTTGCGCAGGTTTAGCCGACTATTTTGGTCTTGAAGTGTGGATCATGCGCGCACTGGCAATTTGCGCGTTTGTTATCGGTTTTGGTTTTACTGCCGTTATCGTTTATGTGGCGGCGATGCTGTTTTTAGATGCCAAACCACAAGACAGTGCTGATGCCTCCCGCGCAGGCTTTGCAGATGGCCAACACCGGCGTAATATGAATGCTCAATCAACGACAGAGCTGCTTGCCGAATTAAAAGGCAGCATGAAGTCGATGGAGAAAAAAATAGAGCAAATGGAAGCGCACGTAACTTCACGAGAATTTGAGCTAAAACGTAAATTTGATCAGCTATAGAGCCAGTTTGCAGCATGAAATCAGTAACCAATCAGATCAACAAATGGGTCAATCGCAGCTTAGATCGTCATATCTGCTTAGCGGTGACGGGACTTTCGCGGGCTGGAAAAACCTCCTTTATCACTTCGGTGATCAATCAGCTTTTGCACAGCGCAATCAGCTCGCAGCTGCCGCTGTTTAAGCCGGCGCGCGAGGGCTGCTTGCTTGGCGCGCGGCGTATTCAGCAAAATAACTTGCATATTCCGGCATTTGACTATGACGGCGCGATGCAAGCGCTGCAAGGCCAGCCGCCCAGCTGGGCCGCGCCAACCTCTGACATTAGTGAAATTCGCCTAGAAATTCGCTATCGGCCGCAGTCTAAAGCGATGCGTTTGTTGCAAGAAACGGCCACGCTATATGTTGATTTAATTGATTATCCTGGCGAATGGCTGCTGGATCTGCCTCTTTTATCGATGAGCTTTGAGCAGTGGTCAAGCTCGCAAGAGGGCATTTTAAAAGGAAGCCGCAGCGAGCTTGCTAAGCCTTGGCTTGAGCAGCTCGCGACGCTGGATCTCAATGCGCCATTTGAGGCGCGTAAAGTGGCAGAAATTGCCGAAAAATTTACCGATTATCTGCACAGCTGCAAAGATAAAGCGCAGCTGCACTGGGTACAACCGGGCCGTTTCGTGCTGCCAGGCGAATACGCTGGCGCGCCGGTTTTGCAATTTTTCCCGCTGGTTAACTTGCCAGTGCCAAATAAAGTGATAAAAGAGAGTAACTATGCGGTGCTAAAGCAGCGTTACGACTATTATTGCAGCCACATTGTGCAAGGCTTTTATCGCAACTATTTCTCCAAAGTGGACCGGCAAATCGTGCTGGTTGACGTGTTGCAGCCGCTCAATGCGGGGCCTGAATCGTTCAACGACATGCGCGACGCTTTTTCGCAGCTGATGCAAAGTTTTCGTTATGGAAAAAGCAGCTTGCTGCGCCGCCTTTTTGCGCCAAGCATTGACAAAATTTTATTTGCCGCGACTAAAGCCGATCACATTACGCCAGATCAGCAAGGCAATTTGGTGACGCTGCTTGGGCAACTGATCCATATGGCAAGACAAAGCGTGGCGTTTGAAGGCATTGATATTTCGTGCCAAGCGCTCGCGTCAATTCAAGCTACGCAACATGGTATGGTGTCGCATCAAGGCGAGCAAATGGCGGCCGTACGTGGCCATCTTTTGTCTGGGCGGCCGATTTTGATGTACCCTGGCGATGTACCGACGCGCCTGCCAGGTAAAGAGTTTTGGGAAACAAAAAGTTTTGACTTTAGGCTTTTTCGGCCCATGGAAACCCCTCCAGAGCTGCCGTTACCGCACATTGGACTGGATAAAAGCTTACAATATCTGCTTGCTGACAAATTTAGCTAAGTATTAAGGTTACCCGAATGGCTGAATATCAAAAGACGATTTTTTTTAATGAATTTAGTGACGAAACGCAATTTAAAGCCGATGAGACTTTAAAAAGCGCGCAGTTTTTTACCGAAAAGTCCGATTTTTTAGCAGTAGATTGTGTTGAAAAAGAGGCCGTAAGTGAAAAGCAGCTCGCCGCTAAGTTGACGACAGTCAAAAAGCATTGGGGGCTGCGCTGTTTTGCCATGCTTGGCGCGGGGCTGCTGAGCTGGCAGCTGATCGCTGAGATCCAGAGCGCTTTTCTCGCCAGTGATTGGCTGACTGTGGGCTGGAGCGGTTTTTGGCTCGGCCTTTCTACGCTAGGTTTTGCGGCGCTTGGTAAAGAGTTTTTTGCGCTGCAGCGGCTGCGCGGACGGCAGATGGTGCGCGAAAAAATGCAGGGGCTGATCAGCACCAATGGCGCTGGCAATGCGAAAAAAGAGTGCGAAAAGCTAGCCAAACTTGCTGGCTGCGAGCTGATGCCAGAGTACGACAAATGGCAACAGGTGGTCACGCCAACGCAGACCGACAAAGATGTTTTTGAGCTTTACGACAGCCTTGTGCTTGCGGGGCTTGATGCGCGCGCGAAAAAAATCATCGCCAAACACGCCTCAGAGGCGGCGCTGCTTGTGGCGCTTAGCCCGCTTGCGATTGTCGATATGGGCCTTGTGGCGTGGCGCAGCGTGAGCATGCTCGGCCAGATCTCTGAGCACTACGGCATTAAGCTTGGATATTGGTCAAAAATCAGCATGTTGCGTTTAGTGCTGGTCAACATGGCGCTGGCCGGCGCGAGCGAGCTGGTTACCGACATGGGATCAGAGCTGCTTTCGATTGGTATTGCTGGCAAATTGTCTGGCCGCGCGGCGCAAGGATTAGGCGTGGGGCTGTTGACGGCTCGTTTGGGCTATAAGGCGATAGCCTTGATGCGCCCGCTGCCGCATTTGGCGTCACCGGTGCCAAAATTGTCAGAGCTGCGCCGTGATCTTTTAGGCCAGCTGGCAGGCGTAAAACGGTAACCATTCATTTTAAACGTTAAGGCTGATTGGCTTTAACGTTTGCTCTCTTTTGCGCCTTGCCGCAGACTATTTTTTCTCACCCGACTGCGCCTCTTGATATTTTTGCTCATGCTCGAGCAAATTTTTTTTCATCGAAATACCAAATTGAAAGCCCGTTAGCGCCCCTTTTTTGCCAACTACGCGGTGGCAGGGGATGAGCAGCAAAATGGGATTGGTGCGGCAAGCCATTCCAACTGCTTGATACGCAAGAGGGTTATCTATCCGTTTCGCAATATCGCCATAAGTTGCGCACTCGCCATAGGATATTTTTTGTAAAGCGCGCCACACGCGCTGCTGAAACACAGTGCCAAATGGCGCGAGCTGAACGCTAAAAATTGATCTTGTGCCCGCAAAATAGTCATGTAGCTGCTCCTTACACTGCGTAAGATGGTACCTTGCAATTTCCTCATCTGTTTGAGCGCCTGTTTTAGTCGGCACAGTCAAGGACGCATGGAACAGTCCGCGGCTCGTTGCGCCAAGGTGCAGCAGGCCAAAAGGTGAAACAAATTTATCGTAATACATAATAAATTCAATGCTCTTAGGGAATGGAGTGTCGTGCAATTGATAAATGAAGATTTTCATCTTGCGATAGATGAATTAACGTTACGGCTGGTCACACAGCAAGATGCTGAAAAAATCGTTGCTTACTATCAGCACAATAAGCAGCATTTGATACCGTGGGAGCCGGCGAAAACGGTTGATTTTTATACGGTAAAAAATTGGGAGCAGCGTCTGTCACAGCTGTGTGAGCTGCAGCGCCACGCGCTTGCTTTTTGCTTCTTGCTGTTTGACTCGCCAAACTGCGAGCAAGTGATCGGCATTATCTCCTATAACTCGGTTGTGCGCTACCCGCATTACAGCGCCAATCTTGGCTACTCTTTAGCGCAGGAAAAACAAGGGCTTGGGATCATGCACCGCGCGCTGACGCTCACCAACCGCTGGCTATTTACGCAGCAGCACATGCATCGCCTGACGGCCACGTACATGCCGCGCAATGTAAAAAGCGCCAATGTGCTTGGAAAACAAGGATTTAAAATTGAAGGAATTGCCGCCGGCTACATGCTGATCAACAATCGTTGGGAAGATCATATTTTAACCGCTTTGCAAAATCCCGATTGGCAATTTCCACACGCTTAGGCGAGCAACAAGGCCAGCGTGCTGGCCTTATGAATGCGTCAATTTAACAGACCGTGATGATGCGCATGGTGTTGGTGTTGCCTTGAATGCCGCAGGTGTCGCCTTGCGTGAAGATCACAACGTCGTTTGTTTGCAACAGCCCCAGCTCTTTTAGCATATCGACGGCGTGCTGCGCTACTTCTGGGCCTGAGCCTGTGTCGCTTGGAAAATACAAGGGCGTAACGCCGCGATAAAGCGCCGCGCGCGAAAGAGTACTTTGATGGCGCGAAAGGGCGTAAATGGGCTTGCCTGAGCTTATGCGCGACATCATCAGCGCCGTTTTCCCTGTTTCTGTCAGAGAAATCATTGCCTTAACTTTTGGCATGTGGTTGGCCGCGTACATGGTTGCCATGGCAACCGACTCTTCGATCTCCAAAAACTCTTCATCGAGGCGATGGTTAGAAATATTGACCGACGGCATTTTTTCCGCGCCAAGACAGACGTTGGCCATTGCTTGCACGGTTTCAACCGGGAAGCTGCCCGACGCCGTTTCGGCTGACAGCATCACCGCGTCAGATCCGTCGATCACGGCGTTCGCCACATCCATCACTTCGGCGCGCGTTGGCATCGGCGACGATATCATCGACTCCATCATTTGCGTCGCGGTGATCACCACGCGGTTTAACGCGCGCGAGCGGCGGATCAGTTTTTTTTGCACGCCGACAAGCTCAGCGTCACCGATCTCAACGCCCAGATCGCCACGCGCCACCATGACTGCGTCGCTGGCCAAAATAATATCGTCAATGCTGGCGTCTGTTGCGACCGTTTCGGCGCGCTCGACCTTAGCCACCAAATGGGCATTGAGGCCCGCTTCTTGCGCCAATTTGCGCGCTAAATGCATGTCTTCGCTGTGGCGCGGAAAGGAGATAGCGAGGTAGTCAACGCCGATCTCGGCTGCAACAAGAATGTCTTGCTTGTCTTTGGCGGTTAAGGATGGCGCAGAAAGGCCGCCGCCTTTTTTATTGATCCCTTTATTGTTGGACAAGTAGCCGGCAACAGTAACGGTAGTGTGGATAGCGCTGCCGTGGATTTGGTCGACTAACAGCTGCACGCGGCCATCGTCGAGCAGTAAAATGTCGCCAGCCGCCACTTCTTGCGGTAACGTTTTATAATCAAGGCCAACGCTGTGCTGGCTGCCTTCACCTGCAGCAAGGGCGCTGTCTAAAATAAAACGGTCGCCAATTTCAAGTTTGATTTTGCCTTGCGCGAAGGTGGAAATGCGGATTTTTGGCCCTTGCAGATCGCCCAAAATGCCGATGTGTTTTCCCAATTTTTTCGCGATTTCGCGCGCTTTTTGCGCGCGGTTGATATGATCTTGCGCTTTTCCATGAGAAAAATTAAGCCGTACTACGTTGGCTCCCGCGGCGATCAGCGCTTCTAGCACGGATCCTTGATCGGTGGCAGGGCCAAGGGTTGTGACAATTTTTGTGCGTCGTAGAGATGGTGTCATTGCAAACTCCTGTGTAGTTGTAGCGATAGCATCGTAGCGTATTGCTTAAACGAAAAACATGTTATTTGTATGCTAAAAATTGCGCAAAATCACAAGGCTAAACAATAGAATAGCTCGTTTGATCGAAGAGGCTCAGTGTGGAATAAAGTTTGCTGTTTAAATTTTAAATAAAAAAAAGCCCATTTAAAAAAATGGGCAGCATAAAAAATTTTGCAAATAGGAGTAAGAAAAAGCAGCAGTTCAAAATAGATAGAGTGTATTCGCCAGAAATGTGCATAATTACAAGGCGTTCTAGCCATTTCTTTCTGCATAAATTAAGACGCATAAACAAATTATTAGTTCAAAAAAAAATTAAAAATTTGTGATTTTTAGCGCTCTTAAAAATTAAATACTCTTAACTACTTGTTTCTTATGGATTTAAATCATTTTTTGTAAAAGATAATTTTGGATCATAAAAAAAATGATTTAGCGTCTGTGTCCCAATAAAATGCTGTTGCACATATTTCACCCGCTCCGTTGGGCTGAGCTGGATTTTTTTTGCCAGCAATTTTTCAACGTGCTCTAAACGCGGTAACAGCCCGCAGCCGTTGGCAATTTGAATGGCAAGCCCCGGCCGTGCGTTAAGCTCGAGCACCATCGGGCCTTGTTTTTTATCGAGCACCATATCTGTGCCGATATAGCCAAGTCCCGTCATCTCCCACGCGCTTGCCGCCAGCGTTAGCAGCTCTTGCCAGTGCGGCACGACCAGCGTGCTGAGTTTTTTTTGCGTGTCGGGATGGTATTCGACTTCTTGGTTAAATTGCACCGCCCGCAGCGCGCTACCATTGCTGATATCAATGCCGACGCCCACCGCGCCTTGGTGCAAGTTCGCCTTGCCATCAGAAGCGGCGGTCGATAGACGCATCATCGCCATCACCGGATAGCCTTGAAAGACAATGATCCGAATGTCTGGCACGCCTTCGTAGCTAAAGCCATCAAAAACATCATCAAATTCGATCAGCGCCTCGATCAGCGCCACGTCATTTTTGCCGCCAAGTGAAAAAAGGCCCGCCAAAATGTTGGTGATATGGCGCTCGACGTCCTGCGCGTTAATTTGCGCGCCAGACGGCTTGCTGTAGATGCCGTTGTGGGTGCTGGTGATCACCAAAATTCCTTTTCCGCCAGAGCCTTGCGCGGGCTTGATCACAAAGCTTGGGTGATTTTTCACTAGCTCATGGATGGTGGAAACTTGATATTGGCTGTCGATCATACCAATCAGCGCGGGGACACAGGCTCCCGCCTGCGTCGCTAACTGTTTGGTTTTTAACTTGTTATCCACTAAAGGGAACAGATGTCTGCGATTATAGCGGCCGATGTAGCGGCTATTGCGCATATTCATTCCCATAATACCTGCCTTTTTCAGCTTAAAAGGCGAGGTATAGCGTTGAAAAAATTGAAAAAGTGAGCGCACAAATCAATCCTTTAGCAATGGTTTAAAACGCTTCAACTCGCTCAGGCGATAGCCAGTATAGTTGCCAAGCATTAAGATCAAGGCCAGCACCACCAGTTGTACCCCTATGAAATTAAAGGAGATATGGCGGATCCACTCATTGGTCATCGCCAAATACACAAGCACTGCCGTCAGCAGCGAGCCGCCGCCTTGCACTAAAACCTGTTTGGCGCCTTCTTCTTCCCACAAAATTGACATGCGCTCGATGGTCCAAGAGAGGATGATCATCGGGAAGAATGTGATGCTTAAGCCTTCGACTAGCCCAATTTTAAAGGCAATCACAGTAAAGACCGAGATTATCAAGATCACGGTGATGATCACCGCGGAAATCCGCGCCACCAGCAGCAAATTGAGCCGAGACAGATAACTGCGGATCACAAGCCCCGTGCCGACAATCACCAAAAAGCCAATGATGCCGGTGATAAGCTGCGTCTGCACAAAGGCGACCGCGATGAGCACAGGCATAAATGTGCCCGAGGTTTTAAGGCCGATGAGGATACGCAGCATCACCACAACCAATGCGCCGATCGGGATCAGCAAAATGGTTTTAAACATCGCTTGCTCTTCGATAGGCAAACTGTGGATAGAGAAGTTGAGCAGGCTTTCGGTTTGCACTTTTTGCGCGGTCGCCACTTGCGGGCTGATGTCTTGCGCAATGATGGAAAAGCTCACCTGACTGTTATTGCCGCCGACGACTTCGAGCAGCGAGGCGCCTTTCGGATTCCATAAGATCAGGTTGTCCGCTTTGACCACGCCGCCATTAGGATCAAAGAGTTGCCAATGGTCATTGTTCCAAATTTCCACCATCGGGACGATGGATTGGCGACGGCGACCATCTTCAAGCTGAATGGCGCCAACCACGCGCGCGTGAATATTGGCGAGCGATAACAGCTGCACTATGGCCACTTCTTTGCTGCTTGCCTGCGTCAGTAGCGCGGCGTTTTGGCTTTCAGCATCGTTAAACTGCTTGATCAGCTCTTGGGCGAGGGTGCTGCTGTTGGCTGAGCGCTCTTGCGCTTGGCTAAGGAGCGCGGCCGCGGAGGTGTGCACGGGGCCGTCAAGCAGCACTTTCGTGACGTTGCCTGTTGGCGGCTGCACTGAAAACTGCGCGTTATCGTCAACTAAAAGCTGGCTTTTAAAATAGAGCACCTGCTTGCCCTGCGCTTGGCGCTTGCTCCACTGCGCGCGGCGTACGCCATTTTCTTCGGTCAATGTGAAACCGTAGCCTGGCGAGCTGCTGTATTCGTTGATCAAGGTGAAACCGCGCTGCGTTTCTGGGCGCGCCAGCGAGACCACAACGGGCTGGCCGGTCGCCTCAAATTCTACGCGCGCTTCGATTTCCCAAACTTGTTTGCTCTGATCGGCGGCCCACGGCACACCATAAACGTGGTGGCGATAGATGGACATGCTGATGCCGGCGATCAAAAGTAGGCTGATCAAAATGTAAAAAGGTATGCGCGATATCATAGTGTTGGTTTCGTTTGAGTTGGGGTGGATGTGGCGGCGGCTGGCGCGGGAGTTTGCGCTTGCGCTTGCGGCTGTTTAGGCGGCGCCTCGGGAACGTATTTGGGCTGAATGTAAGCTTTGCTCACATCAACGACGGCGAGATCTTTAAAAAATTCGCGTCCCAAAAGAAGCGGGTAAGTCAGCTGCGAGCGATCCGCGAGGGTAAACTGCGCTTTTTCATGCAAGTTACCGATGCGCAGCTGCAATTCTACCACCGGACGGCGCTCAACTTCATCGGCTGCAGACTGGCGAATTTTCGCCCAGCGTTTCACCATCACCTCAACAGGCGTGAGCTTTGGCTCACCGGCCAGCGCAGAGTGGTTTGCGATGTTAAAGCGGACCCACGTTTTGCCGTCGCGCTCAAACTCTTGCACATCGGTAGCATTGATGGACGAGGTGGTCGCACCGGTGTCAACCCGCGCGCGGAAATTCGATTGCGTATTATCAAGCCAAATCCACTCGATTTCGCCCAAAACGGCTTTGTTGGCTGCGACCGAAACAGGGATCTCTTTTTCGATATATTTCACCTGATCTTTAGGCTGCGCTATTTTTTTTCTGATGTCGTTTTGGGTTGTGCCGATTTTTTTGATCTGGCTTGTGAGCTGCACTAGGCTGTCTTCAAGCTGCTCTTGTAACGCTCTTTGTTCGGTAAGTTGCTGCTTTAATTCTAGAATTTGTGCTGAGAGATTACTTTCAGTTTTATTGATAGTCGCGATAGTCTGTTGGTGTTCAAATTTTATTTGTTCAAGAGGAGGGTGGCTACAGCTTGCTAGTAGCAAACTTGTTCCTGCGAGAACGCCGCGGCGTAGGGTCATCGTAAAACTCCATAACAAAAGTCGTCTGCTCAAAAAACGCGACGCGTTGAGAGCGAAAAATAATATAGCGCTAGCGCAATTCTAACTTGAAAGCCTTGCTACGAAAAGCAAACAAGGCTTGAAATCATAAGATGTCATTTGCACAACTTATTGATATTATTACGTTATCATACAGATGGCGTCGTTTACGTTATCCGTGCATTGCAGATAAATAACACGTTGCACCCATTTTTTATTTTGGCCTTGCGCCGTCACTAATCGGGATTCGTCGCGACTAAAATAGCGCGCCTTGGCGCAGGATAGCCTTCCATGGTTTTGCTGATATCGTTTGGATCAAGGTAATCTTTGAGCGAATGGTGGCGCATCCAAGCCGTTGTGCGCTGCTCGTCCAGCGAAGTGATATCTTCATCGACGATGCGCACGTTGACAAATCCCACCTTTTCCAGCCAGCGTTGCAGCGCTTTAGCCGACGGGAAAAAGTAGACGTTGTGCATGCTCGCGTAGCGATCGGCGGGCACCAGCACACTGTTTTCATCACCAGTGATAACCAGCGTTTCAAGCACCAGCTCGCCATTTTTAACCAATTGATTTTTAAGCTGTTGCAGGTGATCAAGCGGCGATTTGCGGTGATACAACACCCCCATGCTAAACACGGTATCAAAGCTTTTTTTCCCTGGTAGCTCTTCGATGCCAAGTGGCAGCAGATGCAGCGGCGCCTGCGGGTTTATGAGCTCTTTTACCGCACTAAATTGCACCAAAAACAGCTCGGAAGGATCAACGCCAATCACCGTGCGCGCCTTTTCACCCAACATGTGCCACATGTGATAGCCGTTGCCACAGCCTACATCAAGCACATAGCGCCCCTCAAGCGGCGTGATATGCGGTAGCAGCCGTTGCCATTTCCAGTCAGAGCGCCATTCAGTATCGATATGAATGCCGTGTAAAAAATAAGGCCCTTTGCGCCACGGGTGAAAATGCTGCAGCAGATTTTCTAACTTGGCTTGCTCGCCGTGGCTGAGCGTTGTTTCGCTGCCGACACTGATGCGGCTGATAAGCTCGCTTAGTGCGGGCGTGTGCGATATTTTATTTAATGTTTTTAGCCACTTAGGCAGATCGCCTTGCGGCTTTTGTTGCCAATCTGAAAGTTTTGCTGGGATCTGATCAAGCCAGCTTTGCAAGCGCGGTTCGCTCGCAATTAATTGATAAAACGAAGAAAAATCAAACATAAGCCGCTATGTTCTCACAAAATAAAGTCAAACCGATCATTTGATGGCAAACAGTGATCCAAAGTTAAAACATTGAAACCAAGTCGCAACGTGGGAAAAACCGAGCGCTTTGAGGCGCGCGTGGTGATTTTCAATGCTGTCAGGGCGCATCACGTTTTCTAAAGCGCTGCGTTTTTGGCTGATCTCAAGTTCACTGTAACCGTTGGCGCGCTTAAAATCATGATGAAGATCAATGAGTAACTCATCAACGCACGGATCGTTAAAGCGGTATTTTTCAGACAAAATCAAAATGCCACCCGGCAGCAGGCCGTCGTAAATTTTGCTCAGAAGCGCGAGACGGTCGGCCGGTGGTAAAAATTGCAAGGTAAAATTAAGCACCACGATGCTTGCATTTTCGATGCAAAGTTCCCGAATATCGGCGTTTTTCACTGTAACTGGCACGTCCGAACGGTAAGCGTTAACCGAGTTAAGGCAGCGTTCAACCATGGCCGGCGAATTATCGACCGCAATAATTTGGCAGTTTTGCGCTTGAATGTGACGACGCATCGCAAGCGTGGCCGCGCCGACCGAACAGCCTAAATCGTAGATCACGCTATTGTCGCGGGCAAAACGCTCGCTCAGCATGCCGATTGCTGTGATGATGTTGCTATATCCAGGTACAGAGCGCTGGATCATATCGGGAAAAACCGTCGCAACGGTGGCATCAAAGGTAAAATCGCCTAATTTTTCAATCGGCGTGGCAAAAATCGTGTCGCGCGCGTCGTTCACAGTGGTCTCGAAAGCAGAAAAAAGAGAGGGAGCAATTTTAGGCAATTTACGGCTCAATGTCATGACAATCCTGAGATAAATTACATCTCCTAAATCGGCTCAACTTCTGCAACTTATCATCGTTTTTGATATATAATGAGCCATTTTTTCAGCACTGTTGGCGCAGTGCATCAGCCATTGATAAGAGATGAAATATGCGCACACATTATTGCGGTAATTTGGACACACATTTAGCAAAGCAGACGGTGCAACTTTGCGGTTGGGTTAATCGCCGACGTGACCTTGGCGGGCTGATTTTTCTTGAGTTGCGCGATCGAGAAGGTGTGGTGCAGTTGGTGGTTGATCCTGATCTTAAGGATGTTTTTGCTGTTGCAAATCAGCTGCGCAATGAGTTTTGTATTCAGGTGACCGGCGAAGTGCGTTTGCGCCCCGATCATCAGCTCAATGAAAAAATGAAAACTGGCAAGGTCGAAGTGCTAGTGAGTGATGTGGTGATCATTAACCGCAGCGAGCCGCTACCCCTTGATTTTAATCAAAATAACACAGAAGAGCAGCGCCTAAAGTACCGCTACCTCGACTTACGCCGCGAGCAGATGAGCGAGTGGATCAAGCTGCGCGCTAAGGCCTCGAGCTTTGTACGCCGCTTTTTAGATGAGAACGGCTTTTTAGATATTGAAACGCCGGTGCTGACCAAAGCCACACCGGAAGGCGCGCGCGATTATTTAGTGCCAAGCCGCGTCCACAAAGGCTGTTTTTATGCGCTGCCGCAGTCGCCACAGCTATTTAAGCAGCTTTTGATGATGTCCGGTTTTGATCGCTATTACCAAATTGTGAAATGTTTCCGCGATGAAGATCTGCGCGCCGATCGTCAGCCAGAGTTTACGCAAATCGATATCGAAACGTCGTTCATGAGTGCGCCGCAGGTGCGTGAAGTGGCCGAGCGCATGGTGCGCGAGATGTGGCAGTCGCTACTTAATGTCGATTTAGGCGCATTTCCGGTGATGACGTTTGACGAAGCGATGCGCCGTTTTGGTTCCGATAAGCCAGATCTGCGTAACCCTTTAGAGCTGGTTGATGTCGCTGATCTTGTCAAAGATATTGATTTTAAAGTGTTTGCTGAGCCTGCAAACGCCGCGAAAGGGCGTGTTGCAACCATTTGTGTCCCTGGTGGGGCAACGCTGTCGCGCAAGCAGCTTGACGAGTACGCGGCTTTTGCTGCCATTTATGGCGCTAAAGGTCTTGCTTGGCTGAAAGTGAACGACATTGCTGCGGGAGCGGCGGGCGTGCAATCGCCGATAGCCAAATATTTGCCTGAGAATGTGCTTGGGGAAATTTTGGCAAGAGCGGGCGCAAAAAGCGGCGATCTGCTGCTATTTGGCGCAGACAGCAAAAAAGTAGTGACCGAAGCGTTGGGCGCGCTGCGTCTGAAACTTGGCGTTGACTTAGGTTTGACCAAGCTCGACAGCTGGGAGCCATTGTGGGTGATTGATTTTCCTATGTTTGAGGAAGATGAGCAGGGCGCATTGCAGTCGATGCACCATCCATTCACCTCGCCGCTGGCCAGCGTAGAAACGCTGCAATCTGAGCCAGCGCAAGTTAAATCAAACGCTTATGACATGGTGCTGAACGGCTATGAAGTCGGCGGCGGCTCGGTGCGTATTCACGATCCAAAAATGCAAGCGGCAGTCTTTTCGCTGCTTGGCATTGACGAAAGTGAGCAAAAACAAAAGTTTGGCTTCTTACTGGAAGCGCTAAAATACGGCACGCCACCGCACGCCGGCCTCGCTTTTGGCCTTGACCGCTTGGTGATGTTGCTATGCGGCACCGACAATATCCGTGATGTGATTGCATTCCCGAAAACGACTGCGGCGGCATGTCTTTTGACTGACGCGCCAAGTTTGGCTAATCCTCAAGCATTGAGTGAGCTGGCGATTGCGGTAACGGCGAAAGCGTAACTGTTTGTTGTTATAAAAAAATTGCGATGGCGCCGTGTTGGCGCCATTTTTTTAGGCGAATGCTAGCGTCGTAGCGAGAAATTAGCGCGCAGAGGGAACGCGTGCAATGCGTGTGCTAAGCAGGCTGTGCTGGCCGCTCGCAAGTGGCATTTGGTTGTCGTAAATGGCTGATTCAACACAGACCATGCTTTGATATCCGTCTGCACTCATGTCGCTCATTTTGGCGCACAGCGCTTGGCCAGGGTTCCACACTACCACAGCGTTATTGCCGCTGTTGTGCACTTCGATAGTAGGCTCATTTTCTTGCAAAATCGAAACGGTCGCATTCGCTTGCAGATAATTTCTGTCCACTTCGCCGGTAAAATTGGCCGTACCATCGCTGGCATAATTTTTCCCGTGCTCGGTGTAGTGTCTGCCAAGCTGCGTGACTTGTGTTTTGCTAATATCGCGCACCGCAAAATAGGTGTGCAGCGCGCCGCCAAAAGAGAAGGGCTTGCTGTCGCTGTTTTTCACATTTAAATGCACATCTAAGCTGTCGCCGATCGTAAATTGCATCTCAAGCGTAAACGCGTGTGGCCACAGCGCCAGCGTGTTCGCATCTTCTTGTAAAGTCAGCGTTATTTGCACGCCAGCATCATTCTCGTGGCAGTGGCTAAGCTGCCACAGGCTAGTTCTGGCAAAGCCGTGCGCGGGCAGATTGGCTTTGCCAAACCATGGCCAGCAGATCGGAATGCCGCCGCGGATCGGCGTTTTCCCGCTCAGATCGGCCTTGTCGCTCAGCCAGATCAGCTCGTCTTGTCCGGCAGGCTTAAAACTTAAAAGTTGTCCGCCAAACAAAGCGATCAGCGCCTGCGCTTTTTTGTGTTGAATTTGCAGCACGTGCAGATCTTCTAGCTGCGCGAGGTTAACGCTGCTCGATAGCGTTTTAAGGTAGGTAAGCCGCTGTTTCATCTAATTTTCCTTTTAGCTGGATGGAAAAAGGGCAAAAAAAAAGGCAGCCCTTAAGCCGCCCTTTTTCAACAAATTAAATTACTTGCTGATGTGTGCGATCAGATCAAGTACTTTGTTTGAGTAACCGATTTCGTTGTCGTACCAAGATACAACTTTAACGAATTTGTCAGTCAGTGCCAGACCTGCGTCAGCATCAAAGATAGAAGTGCGGATGTCACCGTTGAAGTCAGTTGAAACAACTGCGTCTTCAGTGTAACCCAAAATGCCTTTCAGCTCGCCTTCAGAAGCTGCTTTCATCGCGGCTTTGACGTCGTCGTAAGTTGCTGCTTTTTTCAGGTTAACAGTTAAGTCAACAACAGAAACGTTAGCAGTAGGAACGCGGAACGCCATACCAGTCAGTTTGCCGTTTAGCTCTGGAAGAACCACGCCAACTGCTTTTGCTGCGCCAGTTGAAGATGGGATGATGTTTTGTGATGCACCGCGGCCGCCGCGCCAATCTTTAGCAGATGGACCGTCAACAGTTTTTTGCGTCGCTGTAGTTGCGTGAACAGTAGTCATTAGACCTGATTCGATGCCGAAGTTGTCGTTCAACACTTTTGCAATTGGAGCCAAGCAGTTAGTTGTGCAAGATGCGTTAGAAACGATGTCTTGTCCAGCGTAAGTCTTGTGGTTTACGCCCATAACGAACATTGGCGTTTTGTCTTTTGAAGGACCAGTCAGAACAACTTTCTTCGCGCCAGCTTCGATGTGCTTACGCGCAGTTTCGTCAGTCAGGAACAGACCAGTTGCTTCAGCAACAACGTCAACACCGATTGCGCCCCATTTTAGATCAGCTGGGTTACGCTCTGCAGTTACACGTACAGTTTTGCCGTTAACGATCAGGTTACCGTCTTTAACTTCAACTGTGCCATTGAAACGGCCGTGAGTTGAGTCGTACTTTAGCATGTAGGCCATGTAGTCTACATCGATAAGATCGTTAATGCCTACGACTTCAATGTCGTTACGCTCTTGAGCTGCGCGAAAAACAAAACGGCCGATACGTCCAAAACCGTTAATACCTACTTTGATAGTCATTGGTTGTTGCTCCACAACTTAATAATATATAAAGGAATAAACTAGCATTACGTTACAAAATCACTGCGTCGCATGCAAGAAAAAAACGAAAGTAACTTGGCATGAGTCAAAATATATGTGGCTGGGCGCCTATAAAATGTACAAAGTTGCACCTTTTGCGCAAATTAGCGTGATTTTGCTGCAAAAAAATTGCCGCACGCCGATTTGCCAAAAGGGTGTCAGCGCTTTTGCACCGATGAGCCATTGACAAAATTATTCACTAACGCGGGATCAAAGCTGTTATTTTCAATGCTTTCGATGACGGACTGCGCGATATCTGTGATCAGCTGGCGTTTGTCGGTTGGCATCGGGTACATGAGATCGAGCTTTTGTTTCGGGATGATGGCCACTTTAAAGTGCGAAGCGACTTGCGCCCACAGGTAGGCGAGATCGAAAAATTTTTCTTGCTGATAGACGGTGACCAGCGTACGCAGTATTTCGCGCAGCACCGCGCTCTCTTCGAGGACGACTTCAGCTTTTGGCTGCTGCTCTGGCTGTGGCAGCGGCATTTTGTACAGCGTGAGCGCTTTAAGCAGCAGTTTCGCCGCTTTTTCGGGATCTTTGACCGCGTAATGGCTGGCCAAATTAAGCAGCAATTCAGGCGTGTCGAGCGTTGCTTCATCGAGCGCTAAAAATTTGTTGAGCGCCTGAGCATTGTTACCATTGGCCCACAAATAGTGCAAAATGTTGGGATCTTCTGCGGTTTGCAGCAGCTCTTCTAATTGCAAAATGGACTGCTTGGCGTGCTCAAGTGCTTCAACGCGAAGGGTTTTTTTCTCTTTTAGCGTAATAACGTCAAGCTGCGCCGCAAGCTCCATGCATTTTTCATACTTTTTTGTTGCGAGCAGCTCTTCAAATTGCTTGGTGTCGGTCGGCTCTTTGATGGTGTGATAGCGATGCATGATCAAATTGTCGCGCGTTTCAGCGCAGTGACTGTCTTCGATATTGAGCTTGAGGCAAAGCTCAGGCAGCTGCTGGCAGACCACTTTGGCGCTCAGCTGTGGCTCAGAGCAGCCAGCAACGGCAATCAGCGCGGCAAGCAACGTGAGAGAGTGCAAGGGATGAACAGTCTTTTTGCGCATGAATAAAAAAAGCTCTGTTGTAACTTATGATCAATAAAAATATCTGATTATTAATCAATAGGTTGTAGCAATAATTAAATTTTCACCAATAAAGATGAAAGTAATGAGCGGTGCAACGAAACTGCGCACCGCCAATGCGTGATCAGGGAGTGAGCTCGCCGCGCAGATCTTGCTGCAGCTGCGTTTTGATCTGCTCTATAGATAAGTTTTGACTAAACAAGTAGTTAAGCTTGGCCAGCGCCGCTTCTGGCGTCATATCAAAGCCGCTTAATACGCCAGCTTTTGCCAGCGTATTGCCGGTCGCATAGTTGCTCATGCGCACGGTGCCGGTCAAGCATTGGGTCAAATTGAGCACGATGATGCCGCGAGCGGTCGCTTCTTGCAGCAGAGCGAGAAACTCGGGGTGCTGCGGCGCATTGCCAATGCCAAAGGTGAGCAAAATCATGGCGATAACCGGCTGCGCGAGCGCATTGCGGATGACGTCGGCGCTGATCCCAGGATAGAGCATGATCACGGCGATCGGCTGCTTTTGCATGCGATGAACAGTAAATGGCCCTGTTGGAATTTTATTCGCCAGCTGCTTACTGAACTGGATCTGGATCCCCGCTTCTAGCAGCGGCGCAAAATTGGGCGACATAAACGCGTTAAAGCCGTCGGCGTGCGCCTTGGTGCTGCGGTTGCCGCGTAGCAGTAAGTTGTTGAAAAAAAGCGTAACTTCGTTAATCGGGTAGTTGGCGGCGATATACAGCGCGTTAAGCAGATTGGCTTGGCCATCAGAGCGCAGCTCGCACAGCGGAATTTGCGAGCCGGTAATGATCACAGGCTTCGTCAAATTTTCAAAAATGAAAGAGAGCGCCGAGGCGGTGTACGCCATGGTGTCGGTGCCATGCAAAATGACAAATCCATCGTGATCATCGTAATTTTTGCCAATATCATCGGCGATCTGCTGCCAATTTTCCGGCCCCATATTTGAAGAGTCAATCAGGGGCTCATATTCATGAATGGTGAAAAGCGGCATCTCTTGGCGATGAAATTCGGGACTGTTTTGCAAAAATTGCTGCAAAAAACCGGCGACCGGCGCATAGCCTTGCGCTGATTTTTGCATGCCAATGGTGCCGCCTGTGTAGGCGATGTAAATCTGTTTTCTCTTCATGATCTTATCGGTGCCCAAATGAGTAAGTGCAGTATACGTGAAGAAATGGCGAACAGCTGCATGGATGGTGGAGAATTAACCAGTTGAAAGCAAAAAAGCCCCTAAAGGGCTTTTTTGGGTAGTTTTCTTTAGAGCTGACAATTTGTACAAAGCACATAATGGCCTTGAGGATCATTAAGCCCTTGTAAAACATTGAGCTCTTTTTGAGCGGTGTTGAGAAGCTTTTGTACCGGCGAGGGTAATGCTGCGCTCGTTTTTACACCAAACTTGCTCAGTACTTGGCCAAAAAACTCGCTGATAAAGAGTTCAAATGGCGCGATCGGCTCTTCTAACCAGTTAAGGGTGTATTTTTCAAGCTTGGCCAGCTTTGCAGCCTGTACGACTGCGTCATCAAAATCGCCAATTTGATCTATCAGCTTATGCTCTAAGGCATTCGCGCCCGTCCATACACGCCCTTGCGCTATTTTTTCAACCTTTTCAAGCGGTAACTTACGTTCAGTGGCGACAAGCGAAATAAAACGCTGATAGCCGTTCTCAATGCCAAGTTGCATTAACGCATTGATTTCTGAGGGAAGTGCGCGTGTGACGTTTAAATTCGCGTAAGGTGTAGTGCCGATCCCATCTCCGTAAACGCCGTATTTAGCTAACGTTTTTTCAAGGGTGGCGAGCAGGCCAAAAATGCCGATCGAGCCGGTGAGTGTGGTTGGCTGGGCGATAATGTGATCGGCGCTGGCCGCAATCCAATAGCCGCCAGAGGCTGCCACGCTGGACATGGAAGCGACGACCGGTTTGCCGGCCGCTTTAAGTGCGCTGATCTCATTGCGGATCACTTCTGAGGCAAAGGCGCTGCCGCCAGGGCTGTCGATGCGCAAAACCACGGCTTTGATGTTGTCGTCAAGGCGCGCTTGGCGTAGCTGCGAAGCCGCAGAATCGCCGCCCACTTGCCCTTCGCCATCTAAACCGTCTACAATTACGCCACTGGCAACAAAAACAGCGACTTGCGGAGCATCGGGGTAGGTCGGTGGAGGAAGCGGATAGTCGTAAATGCTGACATAGTTGAAGCTGTCTTTGCCATTGCTGCCAAACAGCTCAGCAAGTCTAAGGCGACTTTGCTGGCGCGAAAACAGCTTGTCCACCAAACCTAAATGGAGCGCAAGTTTGGCGCTGTCACCCTTAACGTGTTGCATTGCTTGCAATAATTGCTCGCTGTTTGGCGCAACTTGCTCAGGTTTTAGCTTGCGATTTTGCACTACGTCATCGACATACGCGCCCCACACCTGATTGAGCCACACCGAGCTTGCGTCGCGCGCTTCGGCTGACATGTCGGAGCGCAGATAAGGCTCAACCGCCGACTTATAGCTGCCGACACGAAAAACGTGGGTGGAGACGTCGAGTTTGTCTAGCAACTGCTTGAAATATAAGCTGTATGTGCCATAGCCGGTCAGCAGCACCGCGCCATCGTTGCTGAGATGAATTTCATCGGCGTAGCTGGCGAGGTAATATTGGCTTTGCGAAAAAAAGCTGTTGGTGGCGACGACTTTTTTGCCCGTCGCTTTGAACTCATTGATTGCCTTAGCGATATAGCGCAGTTTGGTCAGCGGCGTTTCAGGCATCAATTTAAGATCAAGCACAAGGCCATTGATGCTGGGATCTTGGCTCGCTTTGCGAATTTTATTCACAATTTCAAATAACACGACCTGCACAGGCGGTGGGTTACCAGATAAGTTATTGGAAATTAAGGATAATGGGTCAAACATTTCCCGCTTTTCAATAATGGGGCCTGCAAGAGATAGCACTAGCGCTTTTGGCTTTTGGTCGACCTCACGTTGATTGTGGTAGCCGGCGTTAAACTGGCTAATAAAGTAGATCACGCTTATTAAAAAACCAATAAAAACAAGGTTTAAGATAAGTTGCCGCGTGAAACTTAACGCTGTCCAAAAAGCACTTAGAACGCGGCCTAAAAGGCCAAACAGCTTTTTCATTGAGTCCCCTTTTTGTTCCCATTTAGTTATATCGCGAATTGACGTTTATATTTTTTTATATTTTCATTTTTACAGTTAGTCATCGGCTTTTATTGAAAATTTAAAATATAAGTCGTTTATTTGCTTTTGCCGCTGCATTTTTAAGTGATTGGCCAAATAGTTAGCCGCTTTTCTCCATCCGTAGCAAACTCAGGAAAAACAGTATCGCCGCGCAGACAACGATGGATGGGCCGGTGGGCGTGTCTGCCAGCCATGAAAAAGCAATCCCGCACATCACGGCGAAAACGCCGAGTAAACTGGCAAAAATCGCCATCTGCTCAGGGCTTTTCGCGAAGCGTTTGGCCGCTGCCGCTGGAATTATCATGAGTGACGTGATGATCAAGGCGCCAACAAATTTCATCGCTAAGGCGATAACGGTGGCGATCAAAAGTAGCAAGGTCAGTTTGAGGCGAGCGACGGGGTAGCCATTGATTTGCGCGAGATCTTCATTGACGGTGATGGCTAAAAATGGCGACCACAGCCTCGCTAATACGCACATCACTACCGCGCTGCCCGCGGCGACCCAAGCGAGCTCTTGCCAAGTGATAGAGAGGAGATCGCCAAATAAATAGTTAGTTAAATCAACGCGTAGAGGTTCAACCAAGCTTAACGCGACCAGAGCCAGCGACAGCGAGGTGTGCGCGATGATCCCAAGCAGCGTGTCGGCTGAAATGCGGCTTTTTTGCTGTAAGGTCATCAAAAATAAAGCAATTAGCAGGCAGCTGATTAGCAGCGCCAAATTCAAATTGATGTGCAGGACAAATCCCACCACCAAGCCGAGCAGCGACGCGTGCGCCAGCGTGTCGCCAAAGTAGGCCATACGCCGCCAAATAATAAAAGAGCCCAGCGGGCCGCTGATCAGCGCGATGCACACACCGGCAAGCAGTGGCAGCAAAATAAAATCAAACATGATGTTCACCATGATGCTGATGCGAGCAGATCGGCGCGCCGGCTAAATTGTGTTCGTGATCATGATGATGCTGATAAATCGCCAGCCGCTGCTGCGCGCTTGGGCCAAACAGCGCCAGATAGCTAGGGTGCGACACAATGGCTTGCGGCGTGCCTTGGCAGCAGATATGTTGCTGCAGGCAGATCACCTCGTCGGTTTTTGCCATCACTAAATGCAGATCGTGTGACACGACCAAAATGGCGCATTGCAGGGCCGATTTTAGCTGCATGAAAAGGTCGTACAACTCAAGTTGTCCTTTAAAATCAACGCCTTGAGTTGGCTCGTCGAGCACCAGCACATCCGGCTTATTCAGCACTGCATTGGCAAGCAGCACGCGCTGCATTTCGCCGCCCGACAACGTGTGCATGTTGGCATGCAGCAGATGCGGCGCGCCAACGAGTTGCAGCGTAGCGAGGAGGCTGGCTTCATCCTTGCAATGACCGGCCAGTTTTAAAAAGCGGTGCACTTGCAGCGGCAAGTCCTCGTTTAATTTCACTTTTTGCGGAACGTAGCCAAAGCGCAGCCCTTTTTGCCGCGCAATTTCGCCTTGTGTCGGCTGATTGAGTCCTAATACCAGCTTGATCAGGGTCGACTTTCCCGCACCATTTGGGCCTATGATCGTCACAATTTGGTTGCGATGCAAAGACAAAGAGACGTTGTTTAGGATGAGGCGATCTGCAAATCTCATCGAAACGTTGTGCAGTGCGAGCAAGGGAGGTGAGGGCATAGAGGAAGTCGTTCTGGTCAATTATTTTTTTATGGTATAACACAAGTCACAATTTGAAAATGGTTGGATAGATATGTGTCGATTTTTCATAAACTTTGCTGTTTTTTATACACTTTTTTTTCCTGCAGCTGGGATGGCGAGTGAAATATCGTCTGCTGGGCTAACAAAACAAGCGCGAACGCCGCCGGTGGTGCTTGTGACAGTTAAGCCTTTGGCGATGATTGCAAAAGAAATCGCAGGCGATCGTGCGCGTATCGAGCAGCTTTTGCCTAACACGGCTTCGGTGCACGATTATGCGTTAAAGCCGTCGGATCTGCGTAAAATTGAGCAGGCGGATCTGGTCGTGTGGGTGGGCGCGCCGCTGGAGCAGTTTTTAGCTAAGCTGCTCTATACAAAGCCTAAAGCGCTTGCGCTGCTCAGTGTGCCAGAAATGGAGCTCGCGAAAAGCACGCACTCACATCACGCTCATGATCATGGCGCGCATGAGCATGACGCACACCACGCACACGATCACGATGATACGCAGGTCGACCCGCACATCTGGCTTGGTCCTTCGCAAGCAACTTTGAGCGCTAAGGCAATCGCTGACAGGCTCAGCGCGGACGACCCAGAGCATAAAGCCTACTATCAGGCCAACTACGTGGCATTTGTGAAAAATGTGCAGCAGAAAGTTGCGGAGATCAAAACGCAGCTGCAAAAAACGCCGGCAAAAGGCTACATTGTCTTTCACGATGCGTACGGCTATTTTGAGCAGGCTTTTGAGCTAAAAGCGGTGGGGCATTTGACTGTGACTCCTGAGCGCAAGTCTGGCGCTAAGACATTGCTTTTGCTGCAAAAAGAGCTAGATGCGAAAAAAGTGCACTGCGTATTTTCGGAGCCGCAATTTAACCCGTCATTAGTGAATAAACTGGTGCAAAAAAGCAGCGCAAAAGTGGTGATGCTGGATCCATTGGGGCAAGATCTTGATTTAAATAAAGACAGATACGTGGATTTTTTACAAGCGATCAGCAATAGCTTTGTAAGCTGTTTTGCCGGCAGCGACAAGTAGGACATTTTGCCAAGTTGTGAGCTGTGGTGAACGCAACAGCTTGCTTTAACTTGGCAAATATACAAAAAACGGATAACATTAGCGTATTGAAAATCATTCTCATTTGTTGCTGATCATGCTGCTATCTAAATTACCTGTCGGGAGCAATGCTTGTGTTGTCTCTTTGTCAGCGCTACCAACAAATACGCGTAATAAATTGTTTTCATTAGGATTTATACCGAATACCTGCGTGAGCGTAGTGCGTGTTGCCCCGTTAGGCGATCCGCTGCAAGTGCGTGTACGTGGCTGCGACATTGCGCTAAGCCTTGCCATTGCAGAAAAAATTGAGGTTAATCAAGATGTATAACAGGCTATTTACTGTCGGTAACCCAAACAGTGGAAAAACCACGTTTTTTAATCAGCTCACCGGAACGCGGCAAGCCGTTGGCAACTGGGATGGTGTGACAGTTGAGAAAAAAACGGGTGTGGCCATTTTGGGCGCTGCTGAAATACAGCTTACTGATCTGCCTGGAATTTATTCCTTAGAGACAGACAGTTTGATCAGCCAAGACGAGCAAATCGCTGCAAACGAGCTGCATGCCAAGCAGTACGATCTGCTGCTTAATATCGTGGACGCCAGCACCTTAGAGCGCAGCTTGTATCTCACGCTGCAGCTACGCGAGTTAGGGCGGCCGATGGTCGTGATCCTTAATAAGATTGATCAGGCGCGCCAGCAAGGTTATGAGATTGATTTAGAAAAGCTTTCTGCAAAATTGGGCTGCCCTGTGCTTGCTGTTTGCAGCAAATCAGCCGCGTCCGTCAAAGCGCTTAAAAGCGATCTTGCGCAGCTGATGAACGCCGAAATTGCAACGTCTGTGCTCAACATTGAATACAGCGCGCCGCTCGAAGAGGCGCTGACGGCGATCGCGCAATCTTCGCGTACACCGCTTTCTAAAGGCGAATGCGTGCAGCTCTTGCTCGCCGATCAAAAGTGGATGGACAATTCTGCCGCTTGGCAGGCGCGTTTGGCGCAGATCCGCAGCCGCATTATCGGCCATGTTGACGTTGAGCTGCAGCTTGCCGAGTATCGCTATTCACAAGTGGCTGATATTTATCGCGCCTGCAACATCACGGTGCAGCCGCGCGCGCGCAAATTGACCGATCTCATCGATAATATCGTGCTGCACAAGATAGCCGGACTGCCGATCTTTTTGGTGGTGATGTATCTGATGTTCATGTTTTCCATTAACGTGGGCAGCGCGTTTATCGATTTTTTCGATATCGCGGTTGGCGCGCTGTTGGTGGATGCGCCAAATCACTGGCTGCAGGACGTGTTGCCGGCGTGGCTTTTAACGCTGCTGGCTGACGGCTTTGGCGCGGGCATTCAAACCGTGGCCACATTTATTCCGGTGATCAGCTGCTTATATCTGTTCATGTCGCTGCTTGAAAGCTCTGGCTATATGGCGCGCGCGGCGTTTTTGTTAGACAAGTTGATGCAGCGCATTGGTTTGCCCGGCAAGGCGTTTGTGCCGTTGGTGCTTGGCTTTGGCTGTAACGTGCCAGCAATCATGGCGACGCGCACATTGGATCAAGAGCGCGAGCGTCAGCTTGCCGCTGCGATGACGCCGTTCATGTCGTGCGGCGCGCGCTTGCCGGTTTACGCGCTGTTTGCCGCGGCGCTCTTTCCACAAAGCGGGCAAAATGTGGTGTTTGCACTGTACCTGTTTGGTATTGCGGCGGCGCTTTTTACAGGCTTTGTTCTGCGCAACACGCTATTTTCTGGCACCAGTACGCCGCTGATGATGACGTTGCCAAGCTACGAGCTGCCGCGCGTAAAAGATATTGCTTTTAAAACATGGCATAAGCTTAGCCGTTTCATTTTAGGTGCCGGTAAAACGATTGTGCTTGTGATAACGCTGCTGAGCTTTTTCAACTCGTTAGGCAGTGACGGCTCGTTTGGCAACCAAGACACTTCCGATTCTGTGCTTTCTAAAGCGGCGCAATTTATCACGCCGGCTTTCAAACCCTTTGGTATTAATGAAGAAAATTGGCCGGCAACGGTTGGGATCATTACGGGCATTTTTGCAAAAGAAGCTGTCGTCGGTACGCTAAATAGCTTGTATCTTGCTGATAGTGCGCAAGAAGGTGAAGAAACGTTCTCTTTGCAAGCCAAGCTGTTAGAAGCGGTGCACTCTGTTCCGGAAAATCTGCTGGGCATTAATTTGGCCGATCCGCTTGGCATTAGCGTGGGTGATTTGAACCACGAGCAAGTGGCTGAAGAGCAAGGGGTTGATCAGGCGCTGTTTGCGAATATCAGCAGCCAGTTCACCACGGCGAGTGCGCTTGCGTATTTGGTGTTTGTCTTGCTTTACACGCCTTGTGTGGCGGCGATGGGCGCGTATGTGCGTGAATTTGGCCGCTCTTTTGCGCTATTTGTCGCGGGCTGGACAATGCTGCTCGCTTATGTGGCCGCAACGCTCACTTATCAGCTGCAGATGATCACTGTCACGCCGCTCTCGAGCATTTTGTGGTGCGGGGGCGTGATCGCGGTGCAGGCGCTGGTCATTTGGCTGCTAAAGCGCTCCTCCATCAGCAAAAAAGTGTTTACGGCTTGTAATGCATGATGATTTTGCAGGAGCTAAAAAAGTTCATTAAGGCGAACCCTAACTGCACGCAGGCGCAGCTTGCCGCGCAATTTTCGCTTTCGCAAGACGGGATCGCGGCGATGCTCAAGGTTTGGCAACAGCGCGGGCTGCTGCATATCGCTCAAGATGGTCAGCAGCGCCGTTATCGCTGGATTGAGCCTAATGAAATTGGCATTGTTTCATTAAGTTAGTTAGCTCTGCAGCAAAAAAAAGGCAACCAGAGGTTGCCTTTTTTCATGTGCGAGCAATGGACTGCCCGCAATGTCTGAAGTGTATTACATTCGCTCTAAGGTGTTGATCCCTAACAGAGAAAGTCCCGTTTTGATTGTTCTTGCCGTGAGATCAGCAAGTTGCAAACGGCTCTCTTTGCTTGCCGCATCAGCGCTTAAAATTGGACAATTTTCATAGAAGCTTGAGAAAAGTCCTGCTAAATCAAACAGGTAACTACAAAGTACGTGCGGCAGCGCATCATTGGCGACCGTTTGCAGCGCTTCTTCAAATTGCAAAAGCTGCACGGCGAGACGCTTTTCGTGTGGCTCGCTGAGTACGATTTCACCTTGCAGCGTACTTGGATCAAGCTGCGCTTTGTTAAAAATCGAAGCGATGCGCGTGTAGGCGTACTGCAAATAAGGCGCGGTATTGCCGTCAAATGAGAGCATGAGATCCCAGTCGAACACGTAGTCGGTGGTTCTGTGTTTGGAAAGATCGGCGTATTTTATCGCGCCCATGGCGATAGTGGTGGCGATCTGCTTTTTCTCATCGTCAAGCAGCGTAGGATTTTTCTCCTCGATGATTGCAGCGGCGCGCACGTTTGCTTCATCAAGCAGATCGGCGAGGCGGATCGTGCCGCCCGCGCGAGTTTTAAACGGTTTGCCGTCTTTGCCAAGCATCATGCCAAATGCGTGGTGCTCAAGCGTCACCCCTGGTGGCACGTAGCCCGCCTTGCGCACAATCGTCCACGCTTGCATCAAGTGCTGGCTCTGGCGCGAGTCGATGAAATAGAGCACGCGCTCAGCGCCCAATTTTTCGTAGCGATATTTGGCGCAGGCGATGTCGGTTGTGGTATACAAAAATCCGCCATCGCTTTTTTGCACGATGACGCCCATCGGCTCGCCTTCTTTATTTTTAAATTCATCCAAAAAGACGACCGTCGCGCCATCGCTCTCTTGCGCCAGCCCTTTGGCTTTTAGGTCTGCGACAAGCCCAGCAAGCATCGGGTTATACATGCTTTCGCTCATGATATCTTTGGGCGTGAGCGAAACATTAAGGCGATCGTAATTTTGCTGATTTTGTTGCACGGTGATGTCGACCAGCGTGCGCCATTTTTGCAGGCAGTACGCGTCGCCACTTTGTAATTTCACGACGTATTGGCGCGCAGTGGTTGCAAACTGCGGATCTTCATCATAAAGCTGCTTGGATTCGCGGTAAAAGCCTTCAATATCTTGCAGATCCATGCTGATATCGGTGCCGGCTTTCTCGTGGCGCTCAAGGTTGGCAATCAACATGCCAAACTGCGTGCCCCAGTCGCCAAGATGGTTGGCGCGGATCACGTTGTGGCCCAAAAATTCCAGCGTGCGCGTTACCGCGTCGCCAATGATGGTGGAGCGCAGGTGGCCGACGTGCATCTCTTTGGCGACGTTTGGCGCGGAGTAGTCGACCACGATGGTTTGCGGCGCAGGCCGTGTGATCCCAAGGCGAGGCGCTTGGCGTGCCGCACGCGCCGTTGCTGCCAGCCAGTCGCTATCTAAGAAAATATTGATAAAACCAGGGCCGGCAATTTCTACTTTGGTGGCAATTCCAGAAAGATCGAGTTTTTCGATAACTTGCTCGGCGAAAGTGCGCGGCGCCATCCCCAATTTTTTCGCAGCGGCCATGATGCCGTTGGCTTGGTATTCGCCAAATTGCGCTTTTGCCGATTGGCGCACCAGCGCCGGACAATCGTTTGGGGCGCCCGCCGCTTGCATGGCGCTAGAAATTTTATCGTTGATAAGGGTTTGGATGTTCACGTGTTCACCTTAGCTTGATGCCGCATCAACTTGCGTCGCGCCGTGAATTTTATTCAGCCGCCGCAAGTTATAAATTATTAAAAGTGTGCAATGATAGCGGCTATTTGTAAGCAACGGATCATTTTTTTCAAAAAGAGCGAAATGGTGTGTTGGCGGCCACTGACAAAGTGGCGGTGGCGAATGCAGGAGAATAAAAATGAGCGAAAACAACGAGATGCTTACAGTTGCGTCCCTTTATCGTGAGCTCGATGAATTTTCTATAAAAATCAAAAAGTTAATCGATATGCTGGGGCTGGATCTTAAGGCCTTGCAAGCTGATCATATTGCGCTGCGCGTTAACGATTGGCAGCGGGCACAGGTGCTCGAAGACGAGTGGACTCGTGAGGGAAAATGGCTGAGCAAAAGTGAAATCAACGGGCGGCCTATTTGCGCAATCGGCTTGCGCAAGCCGTTGCAGCTTGGTGATTGGTCGATAGAGTGTGTTGAGCTGCCTTATCCTGGCGCGAAAACGTATCCGCATGAAGGCTGGCAGCACGTTGAATGGGTGGTGCCGCTGCCGGCGAGCACGCCGCAGGATTTTTTTGCGCAGCTGCTGGCGCATTTTCCCGCCTTGGACGCGCGCCTTGATATAGCAAAAGAGCAGGGCGTTAAGGTAAAGTTAAGCATGCCGGAAGCGGAGGATGAGGGACACTGTAACCCAACGGTGGCTTTTAATTTTGACGATGTGGCAATCAAGCTGCACCCGTGCTCTTTGGCGACCCTCTGCAAAACAAAGCAGACCCAGTTGTAATTTCGTAACTTTGCGATAATAAAAGAATTTTGTTAGTGCGCGGTTGAGGATGTTTGCACGCAATGGCGTGCAATTTAAGTGGTGAGTTGAATGACGATAATATTGGCAATTGATACGACAACGGAAAACTGCTCTGTTGCTGTGCGGCATAATGGCGAAGAGCTTGTTTGCAGTGAGCTTGCGCAGCAGTCGCACGCCGCCAAAATTTTACCGATGGTCGATAACGTGCTGGCACAGGCGCAATTGTCGCTAGAGCAGCTAGACGTGATTGCTTTTGGCCGAGGTCCAGGCAGTTTTACCGGTGTGCGTATTGGCGTGAGTGTGGCGCAGGGGCTCGCTTTTGCGCGCGATCTGCCGCTGGTTGGGATCTCCTCGTTGGCGGCGCTTGCGCAGCAAACGTATCGCCTGCAAGGTAAGACGCAAGTGCTAAGCGCAATTGATGCGCGCATGCAAGAAATTTACGTCGGCGGCTATGTGCGTGGCGAGGATGGCGACTGGCGAAGTGCAATCCCAGAGCAAGTGGTCGCGCCTGAAAAATTTGCCCCAGAGTTTATCGGCGAGTGGGTGGGCGCAGGTACGGGCTGGCAAACTTACCCCGAGCGCGCCGCGCAGTTAAACTTGCCAAATTTCACGCCAGCCGCGCTATACCCGATGGCACAAGATATGGCTTTTTTGGCGCAATTTGCTTGGGCGCGCGGTGAAGCTGTGGCGCCAGAGTTAGCGCAGCCGGTTTATCTTAGAGATACAGTGACTTGGCAAAAGTTGCCGCATAAGGCGTAATGGCTATTTATTAAACTTTAAATTAACTGATTGAAGGATCAGCGATATTTGCAAGGATGCAAAAAATGACAATTTTGCTTAAAAGGAGTGCGCGACAAACTTGCACAAATGGCGAACCGCTGCTCATAATTTAATGCTTTTATTTCAATTGGCTAACTAAAAATAGAACGTTGTATTAGCAGCAGGATGGGCAAGGAGTCAGTAAATGGATTTAATTCAATCAGTTACACGCCCGTCGGTTCCTAATTCCCCCAACTCTTCTAAAAAGTCAGCGCCTTTTGCGCAAATTGTGCCAGCTTCGCCTGTGGCCGCGCAAGGCATTCAAAATCCGCATTTGGCGCAGAAAAATTACGAAAAAATTCAATATGATATGCCAGAGCCGAAAACGCAGCGCGCAGTAGATGCTTACCTTGCGGTGCAAAATCAAGCGAAGCGCGATGAACTTTCTGCACAATTTAGCGTACATTTTTGGGTTTGAGCTTAGAAAAAAGAGCAATTTTGTATTGCAAATGAGCTTATTGCCGCGCTTATAGTCACCCCGCACCGTTTATACATCAAGTTGCTTGACAAAACTGCCAAAGATCGCCGATTTTTTAATCTGACACGCCTCTTAAGTCGCAAAAAATGCTTTTTAGATTGAACTTTTTTATTTGCAAGATATTGAAATCATTCAGTTGTCTGTAATATGGCATTCATTACGATAAAGCAATGCAAATTCAAGCAAACGCGTTAGATGAAAGGAGATAACCTGTGGATGAAAAGGTTTGGCTTGGGCGCTATCCAGCAGATGTACCCGCAGAGATCACGTTAGACAGTCAAGCATCATTGGTCGATATGTTTGAGCAAGCGGTGCAAAAATATTCTTACCAAGCCTCATTTGCCAACATGGGACGGCTGCTCACCTTTCGCGAGTTAGAAGAGCGCAGCCGCGCTTTTGCCGCTTATTTGCAGAGCTTAAAATTGGAAAAAGGGTCGCGTGTTGCCATTATGATGCCCAATTTGCTGCAGTATCCCATTGTTTTATTTGGGATATTGCGTGCAGGTCTTGTGGTGGTAAACGTAAATCCACTCTACACGCCGCGTGAGCTTGAGCATCAGCTAAAAGACTCTGGCGCGAAAGCGATTGTTATTGTTTCAAATTTTGCGCACACCCTAGAAAAAGTCATCGATAAAACCGACGTTAAGCACGTTATTTTGACTTCGATGGGGGATCAACTTGCGCTGCACAAAGCGACGCTTGTGAATTTTATTGTCAAATATATCAAGCGCATGGTGCCAAAATACCATTTCTCCAATGCGACCTCTTTTCGCCAAGCTCTCGCGAAAGGGCGCAGAATGCAGTATGTGAAACCCAATTTAGACGGCAGCGCGCTGGCATTTTTGCAATACACGGGCGGCACAACGGGCATCGCCAAAGGTGCGATGCTCAGTCACAGCAATATGCTGGCCAACTTGGCGCAGGCAAAGCAGTTTTATGGGCCTTTGCTCAAAGAGCGCTCAGAAGTGGTGATCACCGCGCTGCCGCTTTACCATGTGTTTGCGCTAACGGTTAACTGTTTGTTATTCATTGATTTAGGCGGCTTAAACGTCCTTATTACCGACCCACGCAACATTCCTGCCGTTGTGAAAGAGCTAAAATCATACTCCTTTACTGCGTTGACCGGCGTTAACACTTTATTTAACGCTTTGTTAAATAACAGCGAATTTTGCGAGTTGGACTTTTCTAAACTCAAACTCGCGGTCGGCGGCGGCATGGCCATTTACAAAGCGGTGGCCAATAAGTGGTTGGAAGTGACGGGGCACCATCTTTTAGAAGGCTATGGCTTAACAGAGTGCTCGCCACTGGTTGCAGCTTACCCTTATGATTTAAAAGAATATAACAGCTCAATTGGTCTGCCTGTGCCTTCTACAGAAATTCGCATCGTCGATAACGATGGCGTCCCGCAGCCTTTAGCGACAAGCACGGGTGAGCTGTATGTGCGCGGCCCGCAGGTGATGCAAGGCTATTGGCAGCAGCCTAAAGCGACGCGCGAAGTGCTTTCTGCGGATGGCTGGCTTGCAACCGGCGATATCGTGCAATTTGATCAAGACGGCTTTTTGCATGTCATTGATAGGAAAAAAGATGTGATCAACGTGTCGGGCTTTAATGTTTACCCGACTGAAATTGAAGACGTTGTAATGCAAAACAAAAAAGTGCTGGAAGTGGCCGCTATTGGCGTTCCGCATGATGTGTCGGGCGAAGTGATAAAAGTTTGCATTGTGAAACGCGATCCTTCTTTGACGCAAGATGAGCTGCTAAAACATTGCCGTAAATTTTTGACTGGCTATAAAATCCCGAGGATCGTTGAATTTTATGATAGTTTGCCAAAAACGAACGTCGGCAAAATCCTGCGCCGCCAATTAAGAACGTATGTAAAAGAGTAATAAATTTTATAAGAACGTATGTAAAAGAGTAATAAATTTTATTGCCTGACTGGCATATGTTATATAAAGAATGTTGTAATGTCTGATTTTGAGGAACTGGCGTGAAATTTAGCCTAATAACGGACAGCCAAGCTCTCAAACAGCTGTGTGATGATTTAGAAAACTCTACTGTGTTGATGTTGGACACAGAGTTTGTGCGTACGCGTACTTTTTATCCCTCGCTCGGACTTATCCAAGTTTACGACGGGAAGACGTTAGCGCTGCTTGATACGTTAGCTATCAAGGATCTGTCCCCATTTTGGCAGCTTCTAAAAAAGCCCAGCATAACCAAAGTGCTGCATGCATGCAGCGAAGATCTGGAAGTGTTTTTGCAAGCAGCCGGATTTATTCCTACACCGATGATTGATACGCAAATTTTGGCTGCATTTTTAGGTCACGGCGTTTCGATGGGATTTGCGGCCTTGGTTGAGCACTATTTGGGCGTTACGGTGGATAAATGCGAGTCGCGCACTAACTGGTGCCAGCGCCCGCTTACCGAAAGTCAGCTGCAATATGCGGCGGCTGATGTCTATTATCTCTGGCCGCTTTATCACATTTTGCACGAGCAAATTGTCGAAAAAGATTGGCTTGATGCGGCAAAATATGAGTGTCAGCAGCTGGTCAATCGCCGTAGCCGCGTTCCTGATAGCGAGCTTGCCTACCTCGATATTAAAAATGCGTGGCAGCTTGAGCCGCATCAACTCGCCGTGCTACGTGCACTGGCGCAGTGGCGCAGCAAAGAGGCGCAGCGGCGCAATCTGGCGTTAAATTTCGTGATCAAAGATACCAACTTGTGGAAGATCACGCGCTACCGTTTGAATTCGTTAGAAAAGATGCAAAAAGCGGAAGTGGACAGAAACGAAATTCAGCGCCATGGCATGCAAATTTTGCGCATCATGAATCAAGCAGAGCAGCTGCCATCGCAGCAGTGGCCGGATAGGATTTCCCGTCTGGTTGAAAACGAAGCTTATAAACCGATGGTCGACAGCTTTAAGCAGCAGATCACTGCGCTTGCGCGTCAGCTCGAGCTTGCACCTGAGTTTTTAGGCTCTAAGCGGCAGATTGAGCAAGTACTTAAGTGGGATTGGTTTTATCAGCGTAGCGAACAGGAGCAGCCAGAGCTGTTAAGTGGTTGGCGTGGTGATTATCTAAAAGCGCCGCTACTTGCGATCTTGGACGCTCAAGATAAGATTTGCTCAGAAAATGAGTCTCAATGCCGCCGTTGATCGGCATTGAGAAAACAAAACGTGCGTTTAGCGATGCTCTTCTTCTGGTAACATGACATTCAGTTCAAGCACCGCTAGATCGCTTTCACGTTGGTCAAGCGAAACGGTGACTTGATCAGGGCTAATTACAACATATTTTTGGATCACAGCCAGTATATCTTTTTTCAGCTGTGGCAAGTAGGTTGGTTCGCCACTGCCCGCTCTGCGATGCTCTGCTACGATGATCTGCAGCCGCTCTTTCGCAACAGATGCAGATTTTCCCTTTTTAGAACGAAAAAACTCCAGCAATGCCATTCATTATCCTCCGAATAACCGCTTAAAAAATCCTTTTCTCTCTTCCTCAATAAAGCGGAATGGGCATTCATTGCCAAGTAAACGAGAGACCGCATCTTGGTACGCTTGTCCTGCATCGGATTCACCGTCTAGGATCACCGGCTCGCCTTTGTTTGATGCATGTAGTACAGATGGACTTTCAGGGATCACGCTCAACAACGGAATGCGCAAGATCTCTTCCACATCTTCCACGCTGAGCATTTCACCACGATTGACACGGCATGGATTGTAACGAGTTAGCAGTAAAAATGTTTTAACAGGTGGCTGTCCTGTTTCTGCGCGACGTGATTTAGAATCGAGGATCCCTAAAATTCGGTCTGAATCGCGCACTGAAGAAACTTCAGGGTTTGTGGTCACAATTGCTTCATCTGCAAAATAGAGCGCCATCAGCGCACCATTTTCGATCCCAGCAGGGGAGTCGCAAATGATAAAATCAAACTCCATTGCTTTGAGATCATCAATGGTTTTGCTCACGCCTTCTTTCGTTAGGGCATTTTTATCTCGAGTTTGCGAGGCTGGTAACACATACAGGTTGTCAATCCGTTTGTCTTTGATCAGCGCTTGATTTAATGTAGCTTCACCGTTGATAACATTCACAAAATCATAAACCACGCGCCGTTCACAGCCCATGATCAGATCAAGATTACGTAGACCGATATCAAAATCGATGACCACCGTTTTTTTGCCTGCCTGCGCAAGGCCGGTTGCTAGTGCGGCGCTGGATGTTGTTTTACCCACACCACCTTTGCCAGAAGTAATAACGACTACTCGTGCCATCCCTCACCTTTTGAAATATAAGAATAAAGTACTAAATTGGTTCGATAAGCAAAGAGCCATCACAGAGTGATACTTTTACCGAACTGCCTAAAAAATTTTGTGGGATTGTTTCATTAAGCCAGTAAGTGCCAGCAATAGAAATCAATTCCGGTTGTAAATTTTGACAAAAAATATGTGCTTCTTTGTGTCCGCTTGCGCCCGCGATTGCACGACCGCGCAGTGAACCGTAAATGTGAATATTGCCATCCGCGATAATTTCTGCCCCTGCGCTGACATGATTTAGTACAACTAAATCCCTGTTTTTTGCATAAATTTGTTGTCCAGAGCGAATGGGCGTGACAACAATTTTACTTGGTGCTGCCAGCTGCTGAGCTTGTTTAGCTGGTGTGGCAAGATTAACAAGCGCAACGCCTGCCTCTTTAGCCGCTTCCCTCCACTCATCGTCGCGACACCCAGTCAGTCCTACAACTAGCACGCCTGTGGCATTAATTTTATTTTTAAGATCCGCAAGATCAGGCAGCTTGTCTAAACGTGAAATATCAAGCACTAAAGGAGCGCCAATGAAAAAAGACGGCGCTTGTTCTATTTTTTTTTCAAGCATCCTAAGCGTTTGCTCAAAATCGTCGTTAAACAGCTGCAAGACAGAAAAAGTAAAAGTACTTCCCTTTAGTTCGGCGCTTTTTGTCATGTGCATGAGAGTGATCCGTAATACGCAAATCTGAAATTATGTGACAAAAGATAATACGTTTAAGTCAATTAATTTTTTGATGTTCTTTGGGTTTCCATGCCACGTATTTCAACTTAAGTGTTAGCCTTTGGCATTGACCGAACAAAGGCTATTTATTGGTTGAATTAATATGCCATCATAGAAAATAATTCGTGCTATATATCCATTATCATAGCCGGCCATGTATGATATATTTACAACCTGTTTGCAGCAAGCTTGAAATGCGTATAATCACAATTGTATCAATAGGTTGATTATTTGATGAAATGGATTTCAATTTTGAGAGGCGCAAGATAAAAATCATGGGGAATGCATAAGTGTGGTGCGCGATTTATAAAAGCCATAAAAAAGCCGATATGTATCTTTATTTGCCCAAAAAAGACGCTTTTGAGCTGCTCCCAGCGGCGTTAGCGCAACAGTTCGGCCCCCCTGTTTTTGTTATGATGATTGATTTGGCAAAGCGCAGTAAATTGGCCATGGCTGATATTAATAAGGTAAAAGAAGCGCTCCAAGATCCGGGTTTTTATCTGCAGATGCCACCGCCAATTAATGCGGCTCTTGAAACCATATCAAGTAAAAACAATAAGTTATGGTAGTTAGTTTGGGGAATATCATGCACAAGAACAAAATAGGGCTGCTAGTCGGACTTGCTTTAGTACTCTCGCCGCCAAGTTTTGCTGAGCAAACTGAGGTAAAAGATTTTGCAAGTTACGTCTCTGGCTTAAAGAAAGAGGCGCTAGATCAAGGTTTTACAGCCAGCTTGGTTGAAGAGGTTTTTTTTGGGATCAAATATCGTGAGCGTGCAGTTCAAGCCGATAAAAATCAGCCTGAAAAAAAATTGCTGCTCGATGAATATTTAACACGCGCCTTGCCGCAGTGGAAAATCACCAAAGCAAAAAATTTGTACAACGAAAACAAAGTCTTGCTTGAAAAAATCGGCCAAGAGTTTGGCGTGCAGCCGCGCTTTATTGTGGCGCTATGGGGAATTGAGAGTAATTTTGGTCAATTCACCGGCAATTTTAATGTTATCGAAGCATTAACCACGCTTGCTTTTGACGGACGTCGCGAAGCATTTTTCCGCAAAGAGGTCTTTTCTGCTTTGCAGATCTTACAGCAAGGGCACATTGCACCGCAGCAGCTGAAAGGCTCGTGGGCTGGCGCGATGGGGCAGTGTCAATTTATGCCAAGCTCATTTTTGACCTTTGCTGCAGACGGTGACGGTGACGGTAAAAAAGACATTTGGCAAAATCGCGCCGATGTATTTGCTTCTGCAGCCAATTATTTGAAAAAATCAGGCTGGGATGACAGTTACACTTGGGGACGTCAAGTTACGATCCCAAAAGGTATTGAGCCGCAGCTAATTGGGATTAGCAGCGATCGCGGTAAGCCGCTCACGCAGTGGCAGACTCTTGGTGTGCGTACAGCTGAAAATGGCGCATTGCCTAACGTAGATATTAAAGCGTGGCTGATAAGTCCTGATGATAATAAAGGACGTAGTTACTTAGTCTACGGTAACTATCAGGCGCTAATGCGTTGGAATCGTTCGCATTACTTTGGATTGGCGGTGAGCAAGCTTGCCGACGCTATTAAGTAAAATGCAGGGATCATCGTTGTGAGTTGAGTGTTATTCGCTGCTAAAAGCTAAAAAGGCGCAGACACTTAATTTACACAAATCAATAAAAAACGGGTGATAAACCCGTTTTTTATTAGCAAATTATATTAAAAAATCTTCTAATTTGCCTTTGTTCTCTATCGCTTCACGAATAACTTTTGGCGTACGGCCTTGGCCTGTCCACGTTTTTTCTGAGCCATCTTCGTCGATATATTTATATTTCGCAGGGCGAGAAGCGCGCTTTGATTTAGGCTTTGCAGTAATATTTAGGCTCGCCATCAGCTCTTCTGGATCAATGCCATCGTTAATTAGCATTGAGCGATATTTTTCTAATTTTTCTAAACGTTCTTTTTCTTCCGCAATTTGTTGTGCATCTTGCATTTCGCGCTCAGCAACAACAGTAAGGAATTTTTCTTTAGCATCAAGCAACTGCTCTAAAGTAAGTTCACGAGCAAGAGCGCGCAGACTTCGAATATTTAATAACACTTTAAGTGTATCAGACATATTAGGACCCTTTCAGAATTTGAATTAATTCTCGTTGCGCAGAATAGCAAATATAATTAATTGTTGGCAATATATAAAATAGCATTTTACTCTATTTTTTTAATAAAGTGATTATAAAGGTTACAAACTTTAGAAGATAAAATTTATTAATAGGTCACGTCCAAGAATAAATGATCTTTTGCAAAAATTGTAACGAATTAAGTTAATTAGTTTTTATTAGCAGAATGAATGCGCAGTCCATGAACACTTTTTCATGGCAGATTTTAGAAAAAAATGATTGCAACTTTGGTTTTGTTTCATAGAATAAAAGAGTTAACTGTAAAAAGTAGAGGCGCGTTATTCATTAGTAACTTATTCGAGGGTGATGCCGATGACGATAAGTAAAAGGGAATGACGCCGAAGCAAGTCAAGCTTATCAGTGCTTCTTGCTGGGGTTATCTTTAACAAAGATAACACTGCCATAGTTTTTCACTATGGAGCGCTACTGTAGATCTTCATCTTATTTTTATTGGCGATTTGCCATATCAATATTCTGCAGTAGATCTTCCACCAACATATTGGTAAAGAGATCATGACATTAGCTGATTTTTCTCATTCGCTCTGGTCGATAGTTCCGCCGTTGCTCGCCCTTAGCCTTGCGCTTATTACGCGAAAAGTATTACTGTCGCTGGGAGTGGGCATTGTTTCTGGCGCATTATTATTAAATGATTTTTCATTGCAAAATAGTGCGTTATACGTAGGCTCGCTATTTAAAGGTCTCGTCATCGACGATGGCGCGATTAATAGCTGGAACATGAGCATTGTGGCGTTTCTCGTGCTGCTAGGCATCATCACCGCGTTAATGACGCTTTCTGGCGGCGCGCGCGCATTTGCCTTGTGGGCGCAAGAAAAGGTCAAAAATAAGCGCGGCGCAAATTTGCTCGCGGTCGGTTTAGGAATTTTTATTTTCGTCGACGACTATTTTAATAGCTTAGCGGTCGGCGCGATCAGCCGTCCAGTTACCGACAGATTTGGCACCTCGCGCGCGAAACTCGCTTATATTCTGGACTCTACGGCAGCGCCAATGTGCGTAATTACGCCGATCTCGAGTTGGGGTGCTTATATTATTACCGTCATCGGCGGAATTTTACTTGTCCATAATGTTACACAATATTCTGCAATTGGTGCATTCATCACGATGATACCAATGAATTTTTACGCGATTTTCGCCCTTCTTTTAGTATTTGCAGTCGCTTACTTTAATTTAAATATTGGTCCGATGCGCCAACTCGAAATGGCTCAGCCCAATTTGGCGGCGCGCGATCAGCAAATGGCGCTAGCGCATCAAACTGAAAATGAATTGGAAATGACGACCACCGCGAATGGCAAAGTGCGTTATTTGGTTTTGCCGATAATTGTCCTTATTGTGAACACGATTTCTGCCATGATTTATACTGGCGCCGCTAAATTAGTTGATGATAATAAAGTATTTTCGCTGTTAGGCGCATTTGAAAATACGGATGTGGGCTTGTCATTGTTGTTTGGCAGCGTAACTTGCTTGCTTGTCGTTTTAGCGATTGTTTTTCTGCAAAAATTGCCGGTAAAAGTCATTGCAAAAGTAAGTTTAAAAGGCGCAAATTCAATGTTTGGCGCGATATTAATTTTATTTTTCGCGTGGTCAATCGGTAAAGTGATTGGCGATATGCAAACAGGAAAGTATTTGTCGTCGTTTGTTTCAGGCTCTTTTGCCCCGCAATTATTACCGGTATTGTTATTTTTGCTTTCAGGTTTGATGGCCTTTTCAACCGGAACTTCATGGGGCACGTTTGGCATTATGTTGCCAATTGGCGGCGATTTGGCGATGGCGTCAGAGCCAATGCTGCTGCTGCCGATGCTTGCCGCTGTGCTGGCAGGCTCCGTGTTTGGCGATCACTGCTCGCCGATATCAGACACCACGATTTTGTCATCAACTGGCGCGCGCTGCGACCATATCGAGCACGTCACTAGCCAGCTGCCTTACGCTTTGATGGGCGCCTCGGTCTCCATGGTCAGCTTCATTGTGCTCGGGTTTTCTAACTCTGTTTTACTGTCGCTAGGCTGTGGTGCGCTGGTTTTTGCGGGCTTGTGCGTATGGCTACGTTACTTGAGTGGCTCTGCGGAAAAAAAGAATAGCGTGCACTCGTATGTAAGTTAGCTGCAAAAAATTAGATAAAACAAAAAAAGCGAATGGTTTCATTCGCTTTTTTATTAGTGCAATCAAAGAGGGAACTTAACGCGCAGTTTGGGTGAAACCGTATTGAGCAAAAATGGTTTTTGCTTTATCGCTAGTTAAATAATTAGCAAATTGCACGCTCTGCTTGCTCGGCATTTTCTTGAGCGCCACATTGATATCGCGGTAGATCACCAGCTCTTTTTCAATCGCGACAACGTCACCAAAATCAGGGTTGGTTTTCGCCCAGTCAAGCCAAGTGATCCACGCGTCAACCTGCGGATTTTCTAAAAACGCTTTGCGCGCCGACCCACTGTTTGGGGTAAACGAAACAATATTCTTTCTAAATTTCGCGATCTGCTCAATATTGCCGCTGCGTCCGATCATATCTTCCCAAACGCCGGTGCCGGAAGTGTTGCTTTTTCCTGAGCCTTCAGGGACCACAATGCCAATCCCCGGACGGGTTAAATCCATTAATCCTTTGATTTTTTTAGGATTACCTTTTTTGACCAAGATGATCGCGGGACGCAAATAAATCGGCATAATTTTCGCGGCATCAAACTGCGCGCTGTGATCGGCAATGATGGCGAGCGCCGACTGCTCTGAGGTGCCAAACAAAATGTCAGCATTGTGCTTGGCTTTTTCATTCCAGCTCGCCTGCGGGCCAAAAGTGACATTCACCTTAATGCCGGTTTGCGCGTGAAAATCTTCACCCACTTTTTGCAGGGCAACATGTGGGCCGCCTGGGCCGTAAAGATTGACTGACTGTGCTGCAGATAGAGATAAAGGTAGAGATAACAACAATGTACAAACGATGTATTTCAATGAGTGCATAAGTATTCTCCTTGGTAATGTCGTCAGTAGCCAAGGTATAATACGGGATAAATTGTTAGGAGAAACCCTGTGGCGCAACTTTATTTTTATTACTCAGCAATGAATGCTGGAAAATCAACGACTTTGCTTCAATCTGCTTTTAACTATCAAGAACGTGGCATGAATCCGCTCATTTTAACTGCGGCGATTGATGACCGTTACGCGGTGGGCAAAGTGAGCTCGCGCATTGGGCTGCAGGCCGATGCTCAGCTTTATCAGCAAAATAGTGAGTTATACGCGTTGATCCACGAAAAAAATCAAGCCAAGAAAGTCGACTGTGTACTGGTCGATGAGTGCCAGTTTTTGTCTAAAGAGCAGGTGTATCAGCTAACAGAAGTGGTTGATAAAATGGATATTCCTGTTTTGTGCTACGGGCTTCGCACTGATTTTCGCGGCGAGCTTTTTAGCGGCGCGCAATACCTTTTAGCGTGGGCCGATAAACTGATCGAGCTAAAAACCGTTTGCCACTGTGGACGCAAGGCCAACATGGTGATCCGAACTGACCAAAATGGGCGCGCGATCGTCGATGGCGCACAAGTTGAGATCGGCGGCAATGACCGCTACGAGTCGGTTTGCCGCTTCCATCACAAAAATGCACTGGGTAAATAGCTGAGATTTTGCCGCAACACTTGAAAAGCGGCGCGCTGCCCATATTGTATTAACAATGTTTATTTTTGCCGCAAGCTGCACATTTAAACGGATTGTTAAACAAAGTTTATCAAGGTAATCAAAAATGGAAAAAACGTTAGAAAAACATAACTTTGGATCAGACACCGCCAAACTATTACATTTAATGATCCACTCTTTGTATTCCAACAAAGAGATTTTTTTACGCGAACTTATCTCAAACGCATCGGATGCGGCTGATAAGCTACGCTTTAAAGCTTTATCAAACAGTGCGTTATATGAAAATGACGGCGAGCTGCGCGTACGAATTAGCATCAATAAAGAAGCGGGCACGCTCACCATCGACGACAACGGCATCGGCATGTCGCGCCAAGAAGTAATTGATAACCTTGGCACTATCGCCAAGTCAGGCACAGCTGACTTTTTTAAGCAGCTTTCTGATGATCAAACCAAAGACAGCCAGCTTATCGGTCAGTTCGGCGTAGGCTTTTACTCTGCATTCATTGTCGCTGACAAGGTGACGGTCGAAACGCGCGCTGCGGGCGCTGACAAGGCGGACGCCGTGCGCTGGCAGTCGAGCGGCGAGGGTGAATACACGCTTGAGCAAATTGAAAAAGAGAGCCGCGGCACCTCCATCACGCTGCATCTTCGTGAAGAAGAGAAAGAGTTTTTGGACGACTGGCGCGTGCGCAGCGTTATCGGCAAATATTCTGATCACATCGGCATCAACGTAGAGATGTTCGCCTTCAAAGAGAACGATGAAGGTGAAACAACGCAAGAAGGCGAGTGGGAAAAAGTGAACAAAGCCAAGGCGCTTTGGACTTGCTCGAAAAATGATATTTCTGACGAAGAGTACAAAGAATTTTATAAGCATATCAGCAACGATTATGGCGATCCGTTAGTGTGGAGCCATAACCGCGTTGAAGGCAAAAATGATTACACAAGTTTGCTGTATATTCCGGCTAAAGCGCCGTGGGACATGTTTAATCGTGAGCATAAACAAGGGCTTAAGCTGTATGTGCAGCGCGTATTCATCATGGATGACGCGTCGCAATTTATGCCAAGCTACCTGCGTTTTGTACGCGGCCTGATTGACTCAAATGATCTGCCACTCAACGTTTCGCGCGAAATTTTGCAGGACAACAAGATCACGCACACATTGCGCAGCGCCTGTGCAAAGCGCGTGCTGAGCATGTTGGAAAAAATGGCCAGCAAAGAGAGCGAGAAATACGCTGCATTTTGGAAAGAGTTTGGTCTGGTGTTAAAAGAAGGGCCGGCGGAAGATTTTGCCAACAAAGACACTATTGCCAGTCTGCTGCGTTTTTGCTCGACAGATCAAGACAGTAGCGAGCAAAAAGTCTCGCTGGCTGACTACATTGGCCGCATGAAAGAAGGCCAAGATAAGATCTATTATCTCACCGCTGACAGCTATCAAGCAGCAAAACACAGTCCGCACCTTGAGCAATTCCGTGCTAAGGGGCTTGAAGTATTGCTCATGCATGATCGCATTGACGAGTGGATGATGAATTATCTTTATGAATTTGAAGGTAAAAAATTCCAGTCAATCACCAAAGCGGATCTTGATCTTGGCCAATTTGAGCAAGAAGAGGACAAAGAGAAGCGCGAAGAGACGCAAAAAGAGTTTGCGAGCGTGGTTGAGCGTACCAAGGCTTACCTTGGCGAGCGCGTCAAAGAGGTGCGCACGACGTTTAAGTTGTCCAACACTCCCGCAATTGTTGTGACCGATCAACATGATATGGGCACACAAATGGCAAAACTGCTCGCAGCAGCTGGACAGCAAGCGCCGGAAGTGAAGTACATTTTTGAAATCAATCCAGAGCACGCTTTGGTGAAGCAAATGGCTGACGAGGCCGATGAAATCGTGTTTGGGCGCTGGGTTGAGCTATTGTTTGGCCAAGCGATGCTGGCTGAGCGCGGTTCACTTGAGGATCCATCGCAGTTTTTATCGGCGGTTAATCAGCTGCTGACGCACTAATTGCGTGAACTTTTTTAACTAGCCGCGCTTCTTGCGCGGCTTTTTTGTACACTTTTTCTTGTGATTTTCGTTAGGCAGTCACAGCTGCTTTCTGTTAAAATTACGCCAATTTCATCAAGTAATAGTATAAAAATGTCGGATCATCGCAGCAAAAAAGTGATTGTCGGAATGTCTGGAGGGGTAGACTCTTCTGTATCGGCTTACCTGCTAAAAGAACAAGGCTACCACGTTGAAGGCCTCTTCATGAAAAATTGGGAAGAGGATGACAATGAGGAATTTTGCTCTGCAGCGGCGGATCTCAATGACGCGAAAGCAGTGTGTGATAAATTAGGCATAAAACTGCACACGATTAATTTTGCTGCAGAATACTGGGATCGCGTTTTTGAGCATTTCTTAAGTGAATACCGCGCTGGACGCACCCCAAACCCCGATATTTTGTGTAACAAAGAGATCAAGTTTAAAGCATTTTTAGATCATGCAATCAATGTGTTACAAGCTGATTTTATCGCGATGGGGCACTATGTGCGCCGCAGTTTTGTGCAAAACGCTGGCGAAAAAGTGCAGTTGCTGCGTGGTGTGGATGATAATAAAGATCAAAGCTACTTTTTATACACGTTAAGCCACGAGCAGCTTGCGCAAAGCCTTTTTCCTGTTGGCGAGCTGACAAAGCCGCAGGTGCGCGCCATTGCCCAGCAATGTGGGCTGGTAACTGCCGACAAAAAAGATTCGACTGGGATCTGCTTTATTGGTGAGCGCAAATTTACCGAGTTTTTGCAAACTTATCTGCCGGCTAAACCTGGCGTGATTGAAACGGTGGATGGCGTTGCGATCGGCGAGCATCAAGGTCTTATGTATCATACGCTTGGCCAGCGCAAAGGGCTGATGATCGGCGGGCAAAAAGAGGGCAGCGACGAACCGTGGTATGTGGTTGATAAAGATCTGCAGCGCAATGTGTTGATTGTTGCGCAAGGTCGCGAGCATCCGCGCCTGTATTCGACTGGAATGATCGCAGGGCAGCTGCATTTTGTCGCAAGAGAGCCGCTCGCTTTTCCTCTGCGCTGCAGCGTAAAAACGCGCTACCGTCAGCAAGATTGCGCCTGCACTGTCGTGGCTGACGGTGAAAATCGTATTAAAGTTATTTTTGATGAACCTCAGTTTGCGGTGACGGCTGGACAGTCGGCAGTATTTTACCAAGGTGAAATTTGCCTTGGCGGCGCCATCATTGAACAGCGCTTGGTTGGAACACAAAGTATTTGAGAAATAATGGATTAGGTAAAAGCTATGACTGGTACATTGTATGAGCGCACACTCGCTTTTGCGGGGATTTGTCAAGCCGCGAGACTGGTCGATGAGGTCGCGCGTACCGGTGTGGCTGATGTTGAAGCGACGCGAATAAGTTTGCAAAGTATTGTGATCTTAAATCCAAGCTCGACGGCGGCAGTATTTGAAAATGAAGCTAAATTGGCCGTGGGCTTAAAGGCTTTTATTAATAGTTTGCAAAGCAGTAAGGGTAACAACGATGTTACCCGTTATGTGGTTAATTTATTAGCGCTAGAGCGTAAGCTTTCGGCAAACAAGCAAATGATGGCGACGCTGGCGCAGCGCCTTTCGACCGCAGAGCGGCAGGTGCAGCATTTTGGTTTGCTGGATGAGCAGATGATCAGCAATTTTGCCAGCATCTACCTTGATGTGATAAGCCCCATTGGACCGCGGATCCAGATTGTTGGAAATTCTCAGCAATTACAGCAAGTTGGCGTGCAGCATAAGGTGCGCGCTTTGTTACTTGCGGGGATCCGTAGCACAGTGCTGTGGCGTCAACTCGGCGGTAGCCGTTTGCAAATTCTATTTGGCCGCAAAAAAATGTTTGAGCAGGCAAGGATCATTCTTGAGCGCAATATTGCGCCGTAGTTAGGAGTTTATATATGCAGTTGTCTGCGCTAAGCGCGCTTTCGCCGCTTGATGGCCGTTATGGCGAAAAGTTGATTGCGCTTCGGCCAATTTTTAGTGAATTTGGTCTGTTAAAATACCGAGTGCTAGTGGAAATTCGCTGGCTACAAAAATTGGCGGCAGCGCAGGATATCGCCGAAGTTGCACCATTTTCCGCCGATGTTGAGCGGTTTTTACAAGATATTTTCGCGCAATTTTCTGAGCGCGACGCCATGCGGATCAAAGAGATCGAGCGCGTCACCAACCATGACGTGAAAGCGGTGGAATATTTTCTAAAAGAGAAGTTTGCCGCGCATCCTGAGCTACAAGCGGTGAGCGAATTTATCCATTTTGCTTGCACGTCGGAAGATATCAATAACTGCGCGCATGCGCTGATGTTGCAAGAGGCGCGTCAAACGGTGCTATTGCCGCAAATGCGCGCGCTTGTGCACACGCTGACAACGCTGGCTAAGTCTTATCGCAATGTTGCGCTCTTGTCACGCACGCATGGGCAGCCGGCCACGCCGACCACTGTGGGCAAAGAGCTGGCCAATTTTGCGTACCGCTTGCAGCGGCAAATTGAGCAAGTGGAGCAGGTCGAAATTCTGGCCAAGATGAACGGCGCAGTTGGCAACTACAATGCCCATCTGAGCGCGTATCCGCAGGTTGACTGGCATCAGCTGAGCGAGCAGTTTGTTACAGAACTTGGGCTGTGCTGGAATCCTTACACAACCCAAATTGAGCCGCACGATTACATTGCGCAGCTGTTTGACGCGCTGACGCGTTTCAACACCATCTTGATTGATTTTTCTCGCGATATTTGGGGCTACATTGCGCTTGGCGTCTTTACGCAAAAATCGATAAGTGGCGAAATTGGCTCATCGACAATGCCGCACAAGATAAACCCGATCGATTTTGAAAATGCCGAAGGAAATCTTGGACTTGCCAATGCGATTTTTACGCACCTTGGGCAAAAGCTGCCGATTTCGCGCTGGCAGCGTGATCTCAGTGACTCGACCGTGCTGCGAAACCTCGGCATTGGCGCAGGATATGCGCTAGTGGCTTATCACTCCTTGCTGAAAGGGCTGACCAAACTCGATGTCGACCCGCAAATGCTGGAGCTGCACTTGTCGCAAAATTGGGAAGTGCTCGCTGAGCCTATTCAAACTGTCATGCGCCGCTATGGCATTGAAAAACCGTATGAAAAATTAAAAGAGCTCACGCGCGGCAAGCGCATTACCGCGGGCGAGCTTGCGCTTTTCATCGACGGATTAGCGTTGCCAGAGGCGGAAAAAGAGCGCCTTAAAGCGCTGACGCCGAGCAATTATTTGGGCGACGCTGCGCGTTTGGTTGATCTTTTATAAACGCACGCTCACAGACAAAGCCCGCCTTGAGGCGGGTTTTGTTTTATCTCATCCCTCGCAACTACGTTTTAGGAAAATCATGCAGTCGTTAAATGAATACCAGTTTAATTTTGATTTTGATGAGTTTTTAGCAAATAACTGGCATAAAAAGCCGGTGATCATCCGTCAAGGTTTTGCCAATTTTGTCGATCCTATCAGCCCCGATGAAGTGGCAGGGCTTGCCATGGAGGAGGAGATAGACTCGCGTTTTGTGGAAAACAGCGATGGCAAATGGCAGGCAAAGCACGGTCCGTTTGACAATTTCGATGATTTTCCCGACACGCACTCTCAGCTGATCGTGCAGGCGGCAAACCATTGGCATCCGGGAGTGAGAATGCTGGCGCAGCCGTTCGAAAAACTGCCGAACTGGCTGCTTGATGATGTGATGATCTGCCTGTCGATGCCAGAAGGCGGCGTGGGCCCGCACATTGATCAATATGATGTTTTTATTATCCAAGGGATGGGAAAGCGCCGTTGGCGCGTGGGGCCAAAGGGCGACTATGAAGAGGCCAATTTGCACACTGGCCTGCGGCAAATTACCGGATTTGAGCCGATCATCGACGAAATCTTGTATCCAGGCGATATTTTGTATATTCCCCCAGGTTTTCCTCACGAAGGAAACACCATCGATGTTTCTTTAAGTTATTCAGTAGGATACCGCTCTTATAAGCAGCAAGAGCTGCTGAGCCATTTTGCCGATTTCGTGCTTGAGCATGAGTGTGGCGACGTGCATTTGCATGCGCCGCAGCTAAAAACGCGTGAAAAACATGGCGTTATTTTAGATAGCGATTATCAGCTATTAAACGAAATGTTGCAGGCGCTGCTCACTGACGAGGCGCTTAAGTCGCGCTGGCTTGGCAAATTATTGAGTCAGTCGCGTCATGAACTCGATATTATGTCGGCTGAGCCTAAGTGGAGTTACGACGAGCTCTATCAATTTTTGCAGCGCGGTCAAGAGCTTGAAAAAGTGTCGGGCCTAAAGACGCTCTATTACGAAAACAATCCGTGCAGCATTTTTATTAATGGTGAAGAGATCACGTTGCCAAAAAATTGTGCTAAAGCGGCCAGCATTTTGTGTGATGAAGCGTTTTTTACCGGCACGCATCTTGAAGATTTACTAGAAGATCAAGCATTTATGACGATGCTGACCGATTTCTGCAATCAAGGTTATTGGTATCCTAAAGCGTAAATTACAAACAGCATGGCTTAGCCATGCTGCTTTTTTCTGGCATAAAAGTGAATATTTATTCTTTTCTAATTGCACATATTACTGTATTAAAATGATTTTTCTAAATTTTATGATGTTTTATTGCATTAAAGTGAATAATTATGTTTACAGTTTGGCGGTTGCTGACTAATATACAACCATCAATCAATGGTATTTATCTTGAGGCGGTGCATTATTATGCAAAAATCACAAAGCTTGTCTCATCCGCAATTCAGTATTCGCAATTTTTTAATGTTCCTCATCCCATCGCTGCTTGGCGTGCTGCTTTTTATGACGCCGGTTGCGATAAGTGATGGTTTTACTATTCCTGTTGCCTATTTTGCCAAATCGCTGCTGGGGCTGTTAGGCACTTTTGCACCGATTTTGATTGTCGGCCTCGTTGTGATGAGCACGACCATCGCGGTGATAGCAAAAATCACCAAACCTGCATTTATCACCAAATCGCATTTTCTCTCTGCGCTGTTTTTGCCTACGACTGCATGGCTGCTTGTGCGCATTGTCGGCGCATTTTTTGTGCTGATGGTATATACCTCGTCGGGTCCTGCGCTGGTCATCCACGAAAGCACTGGCGGCTTTGTTTTAGCTGAGCTATTGCCGACGTTGCTGTCAGTGTTTGTTTTTGCTGGACTGTTTTTGCCGCTGCTGACCAATTTTGGCTTGCTCGAGTTTATCGGCGCGCTAATGACGAAAGTGATGCGTCCACTGTTTGGTCTGCCTGGCCGCTCTGCGGTTGACTGTATCAGCTCATGGCTTGGTGACGGTAGTGTTGCGATTTTGATGTCGAGCAAACAATATCAAAATGGCCATTATACCGAGCGTGAAGCTGCTATCGTTGGCACCACGTTTTCAGCCGTTTCTATCAGCTTTTGTTTGGTAGTCATCGCGCAAGTTGGCCTTGAGCAACACTTTTTCTCCTTTTACCTGACGGTTTGTCTGGCAGGCGTTGTGGCCGCTATCATCACGCCGCGTTTGCCGCCGCTATGCTGGAAGAAAAATAAGTTGATTGACGGCTCAACTAAAGACGTCAGCCATGACGCGCTGCCAGAAGGTGAAACGGCGTTTTCTTACGGCGTAAAATCAGCGTTGAACCGCTCGGCGCAAATTAGCTCTTTGTTAAAAGTGCTAAAAGAAGGCCTGCAAAACGCCGCTGAAATGGTGTTTGGCGTGTTGCCGGTTGTGATGGCTATTGGCACAACCGCGCTCATCATCGCGGAATACACGTCAATTTTCACCATACTTGGCACGCCATTTATCCCTCTGCTTGAGGCGCTGAATGTGCCAGAAGCGCAGGCGGCGTCTAAAACTATTGTGGTCGGTTTTGCGGACATGTTTATTCCCGCGGTACTGGCAACCTCGATAGAGAGCGAAATGACGCGCTTTATCATTGCAGCGCTGTCGGTAACGCAGCTTATTTACATGTCTGAAGTGGGCGCGTTGCTGCTAGGTAGCAAAATTCCGGTGAAATTGTGGGAATTGGTGCTGATCTTCTTGCTGCGTACGCTGGTGACTCTGCCGGTGATCGTCGGTGTGGCGCACTTAATTTTTTGATTTAAGCTAACCGCTATTTTTTGATAGATGAAAGCCCGCAGCAGCGGGCTTTTGTTTTGTGCTCAACTCGGCGTAAAAGCGCTAGTTTTTGCTCTGGTTTAGAACTTGAGCTATCGCTTGGCAAATTATCGGAATATTTTGCTCAGTCATCCCCGCAACGCTGATCCGCCCTGAGCCTACGATATAGATAGCGTGCTCGCTTTTAAGCGCGGCGACTTGCGCGGACGTCAGCCCAGAAAAAGAGAACATGCCGCACTGCTGCTCGATAAAGCTAAAGTCTTGCTGCACGCCAAACTCACGCAGCGTTTTGACAAACAGCGTGCGCATTTTTTGGATCCGCGCGCGCATCTGCGTCACTTCTTCAAGCCACAGCGGGTAAAGCTTGGCGTCGTTTAAAATGGTCGTCACGATCGCCGCGCCATGTGCCGGCGGGTTGGAGTAGAGCGTGCGTACGATGGCTTTGATTTGGCTAAAAGCGTGGCGAGCGGCCTGCGGCTGGGCGCCGAGCAAGGTAAGCGCGCCGACTCGCTCATTATACAGCCCAAAATTTTTCGAAAAGGAGCTGGCAACTAACAGTTCCGGACAATGCACGACAAACAGCTGTAGCGGCGTAGCATCTAATTCCACGCCATGCGCAAATCCTTGATAAGCAAAGTCAAAAAATGGCAGCAGTTCACGCTTGAGACAAAAGTGCGCCAATTTTTGCCACTGCGAAAGCGTCGGATCAATGCCGGTTGGATTGTGACAGCAACCGTGCAGCAGCAAAACGTCGCCTGCCTTGGCCAAAGCGAGCTGCTCGCAAATCGCGTCCACATCGAGCGTGCCGTTTGGCGCCGCGCGGTAAGGGTAGGTTTGCGTCTTTAGGCCCGCGGCGGCAAAAATGGCCAGATGATTGGCCCACGTCGGATCGCTTACCCAAACCGTTACATCGCCGATATTACGTTTGATAAACTCCGCCGCTACGCGCAGCGCGCCAGTTCCGCCTGGGGTATGCGCGGTGCAGATCTGCTCGCTAAGATGCTGAAAATGCTCGGAAAAAAGTAGTTTTTGCACCGCTTGTGCATAGTCTGCGCTTCCTTCGATATTCAGATAGGTTTTGCTACTTTGTTTTTCAAGCAGTTGCTGCTCGGCTTGCTGCACCGATTGTAAAATGGGGGTGTTGCCCAGCTCATCTTTGTAAATGCCCACACTGAGGTTGATCTTATGCAGGCGAGGATCACGATTAAACTCTTCGCTGAGTCCTAAAATGGGATCGGCAGGGGCAAGATCTATTTTTTCAAACATGAGAGTCCTTTATTGGCGCGGTTTTTAACGGTTATAGCATATTTGCGCGCGCAAAAAAAAGACCGCAGGCACGGTCTTTAAAGTAGAGCACATTGATTTTAAAAAAGTTTTACCCAGCGCAAGTTAGAAGTTAGCGCTGCGCGGTGTGCGTGGGAATGGGATCACATCGCGCACGTTGTTCATGCCGGTCACATAAGAGACGAGGCGCTCAAAGCCGAGGCCAAAACCTGCGTGCGGAACGGTGCCGTAACGGCGCAGATCGCGGTACCAGCTCATGTGCTGCGGGTCGATGCCCATTTCAATCATGCGCGCGTCTAAAAGCTCAAGACGCTCTTCGCGCTGTGAGCCGCCGATGATTTCGCCGATCCCTGGGGCAAGCACGTCCATCGCGGCCACGGTTTTGCCGTCTTCGTTTTGGCGCATGTAGAACGCTTTGATATCTTTCGGGTAATTTTTTACAACCACTGGCGCGTTAAAGTGCTCTTCAGCCAAATAACGCTCGTGCTCAGACGCCAGATCAATGCCCCATTCAACAGGGAACTCGAACTGCTTGCCGCAGTTTTGCAGCACTGTGATCGCGTCGCTGTAGTCGATTTGCGCAAAATCGGAGTTGATGAAGCTTTCAAGGCGAGTAATGACGTTTTTGTCGATCCTGTCGGCAAAAAAGGCCAAATCGTCCGCGCGCTCGCTTAATACCGCGCTAAAGGCGTATTTGAGCATTGCTTCTGCCAGTTTTGCGATGTCGTCGAGTGTCGCAAACGCCACTTCTGGCTCGATCATCCAAAACTCAGCTAAGTGGCGGCTTGTGTTAGAGTTTTCTGCGCGAAACGTTGGGCCAAAAGTGTAAACTTTGCTAATGGCGCAAGCGTACGCTTCGGCATTTAATTGGCCTGAAACGGTCAAAAAGGTCTCTTTTCCAAAGAAATCTTGTGAAAAATCAATATTTCCTTGCTCGGTGCGCGGCAAGTTTTGCAGATCCAGCGTCGAAACGCGGAACATTTCGCCTGCGCCTTCTGCGTCAGAAGCTGTGATCAGCGGCGATGAAACCCAGAAAAAGCCATTTTCGTGATAAAAACGGTGAATGGCCTGTGCTAGCGTGTGGCGTACGCGCGCGACGGCGCCGATCACGTTGGTGCGCGGGCGAAGGTGGGCAACTTCGCGCAAATATTCGATAGAGTGGCGCGTTTTAGCCATGGGGTAGCTGTCGGGATCGTCAACAAAACCGACGACAGTGACTTGCTGCGCTTGCAGCTCAACCGATTGATTTTGGCCTTGGCTTGGCACAATGACGCCGCTAACGGTCACGGAGCAGCCGGTAGTGAGGCGCAAAACATCTGCATAATTATCTAAAGTATTGGGTACAACTGCTTGGATAGGATCGAAGCATGAGCCGTCGTATACGGCCAAAAATGAGATGCCTGCTTTTGAATCGCGGCGCGTGCGCACCCAACCGCGTACAGTCACTTCGCTGCCAACAGCTACTTTGCCGCTCAGCACGTCAGCAACAGGAAAGTTTTGCATTAGTTTTTCTCCTTGAAAAAGCAAGCTACGCTCGCTGCGGATCACTATTGAATCACGTGTTTCAATAACAAAAAATAGTCATGACGTATCTTATACCGAAATAGTTATAAGTGGCAGTCATCTAGCGCGAGAGCAAGCAAGATTGAACGCGATTTGGCGATTATTGCTTGGTCTGCAGCGTGATATGAATCACAAATGGTGATATGATCCGCGCACAGACCGTTATATCGCTTGATAACTCTATGAAATTTCCAGGCCAACGTAAATCGAAGCACTATTTTCCAGTCCACCAACGTGACCCTCTTTTGATCCAAGCTTGTGAGCAAGGTGAGCTTAAACGCCCTTACATCATTGGTATCGACCAAACTTTGGTTGATATTGAAGCGAATGTTAGCGATGAATTTATCGCTAAATACAACTTAAGCAAAGGACACTCACTGGTCATTGATGATCAATGTGCTGAAGCAATTTATCAAGAGCTTAAAACTAATGACATGATAAGTCATGAGTATGCCGGTGGAACGATTGGTAATACGCTGCATAATTATTCGATGCTGGCGGATGATAAATCGATTTTGTTAGGCGTGATGAGCCAAGATATCCGTATCGGCAGCTATGCGTATCGCTATTTGTGCAACACTTCGTGCGGTATGGATCTGAACTATTTGCAGGCCGTTCCAGGCCCTATCGGGCGCTGCTACGCGCTGATCAGCGAAACGGGCGAGCGTACTTTTGCTATCAGCGAAGGGATGATGAATCAGCTGCAAGCAAGCTCTATTCCTGAATCGATTTTTAAAGAAGCCTCCGCACTGGTTTTAACTGCCTATTTGGTGCGCTGTAAAGAGGGCGATCCTATCAAGGACGCGACCATGCGTGCGGTTGCGCTGGCGAAAAAATACGATATCCCTGTGGTGATGACGATGGGCACTAAGCATGTTATCGAGCACAAAGAGCAGTGGTGGCGCGATTTTCTGGCTGAGCACGTGAGCGTGGTAGCGATGAACGAGGAAGAAGCGCTTGCTTTAACTGGCGAGGCCGATCCGCTGCTTGCCGCTGACAAAGCGCTTGAGTGGGTTGATTTGGTGCTTTGCACGGCCGGCCAAGTTGGGCTGTACATGGCGGGCTTTACCGACGACAGCGCTAAGCGCGAAACGAAGCACCCACTTTTGCCTGGCACCATTCCAGAGTTTAACCGCTACGAATTTAGCCGCCCGATGTTAAAACGTAACTGCAGCGACCCGATCCGCGTCTATTCGCACATCGCGCCATACATGGGCGGGCCTGAGCGGATCAAAAACACCAACGGCGCTGGCGACGGCGCGCTTTCGGCATTGCTGCATGACATGTCGGCCAACCGTTACCACAAGGAAAATGTGCCAAATTCAAGTAAGCATTTGCACACGTTTTTGACTTACAGCTCATTTTCTCAGGTGTGCCGCTACGCGAACCGCGTCAGCTATGAAGTGCTGATCCAGCATTCGCCACGCTTAACCCGCGCGCTGCCAGAAAAAGAAGATAGCTTAAAAGAGGCGTACTGGGATCGCTAAGTTTTTTCCTTACCTCTTTGCCGATAAAAAAAGCCGCGCAATGCGGCTTTTTTAGTGGAAAAATTGGCAGCGGCTATTTTTTGTAGCCATCGTTGTGAACGGCATTGACTGCTCGTCCCGACGGATCGGCGCAATTTTTAAAGCTCTCATCCCACTCAATCGCTTTCGCGCTAGAGCAGGCGATGGACGGGCCGCCCGGCACGCACTGCGCAGCGCTTGCCAGCGGGAACAGCTCATCAAAAATTTCGCGATACATGTAGCCTTCTTTGGTGAGCGGCGTGTTGTGAGCAAAGCGAAATCGGGCGTTTTCCATCTGCTGATCGCTGACTTTTTCCTCTGCGAGCGCTTTTAATGCGTCGATCCAGCCATAGCCCACACCATCGGAAAATTGCTCTTTTTGCCGCCAAGCCACTTCATGCGGAAGCAGATCGGCAAAGCATTCGCGCAGCAACTGTTTCTCGATTTTGCCATTGCCACACATTTTATCTTGCGGATCAAGACGCATCGCGACATCGATGAACTCTTTGTCCAAAAATGGCACGCGTCCTTCCACGCCCCATGCCGCCAGCGATTTGTTGGCCCTTGCGCAGTCAAACTGGTTGAGCGCGAGCAGTTTGCGTACCGTTTCGTCATGAAATTCGGCCGCGTTGGGTGCTTTGTGGAAATAGAGGTAGCCGCCAAAAATTTCATCGGCGCCTTCGCCAGATAAAACCATTTTGATCCCCATCGCCTTGATTTTTCGTCCCATTAGGAACATCGGCGTAGAGGCGCGGATAGTTGTAATGTCATAAGTTTCAATGTGATAGATCACATCGCGCAGCGCATCAAGCCCCTCTTGCACGGTGTAAGTGAGCTCGTGATGCACGGTGCCAAGGTGCTCCGCCACTTTACGCGCCGCGCTCAGATCGGGCGCGCCGGGCAGGCCGATGGCAAAGGAGTGCAGTTGTGGCCACCACGCCGCGCTTTTATCATCATTTTCAATGCGTAGCGCTGCGTATTGCTTGGTAATGGCGCTGATGATAGACGAATCTAGGCCGCCAGAAAGGAGCACGCCATAAGGGACGTCGGTCATCAGCTGGCGTTTTACAGCCGCTTCAAGTGCTTGTTTTAGCTTGGCTTTATCGGTGGTGCGGTCTTTCACTTCCGCAAAATTTTGCCAGTCGCGCTGGTAGTAACGCTGCGGCTCGCTGTGATCTGAGCTTAAAAAGCTGCCCGGTGCAAATTCGCTGATCGTGTTGCACACTGGCACTAACGCTTTCATTTCTGAAGCAATATAGTAGTTGCCGTACTGATCATGGCCTTGATAAAGCGGGATGATGCCGATATGATCGCGCCCGATCAGATACTTATTGGTGCTGCGATCGTACAAAATAAAGGCAAAAATGCCGTTAAGCGCTTCTAAAATCTCGGAAAAACGCTCTTGCAGCTGGCCGGCTGGCGCTGTGTTTTTTAGCCACTGATACAGCGCTAAGATCACTTCACAATCTGAGCTGGTTTGAAAATCATAGTGATCGGCCAACTTGCGGCGCAGCGCCTTGTGGTTGTAGATCTCGCCGTTGACGGCTAGCACCAAATTTCCATCAGCGCTATAAATGGGCTGCGCGCCGCTCTCAATCCCCACAATTGCCAGACGCTCGTGCGCTAAAATAGCGTTGTCGCAGGCGAAAATTCCAGACCAGTCGGGCCCGCGATGGCGCATTTGCTTTGACATCGCCAGCGCCGTCTCTCTTAGCTCTGAAGGGTTGGATTTAATATCGAGAATTCCAAATATAGAGCACATAGATCCTCACTAGCGTTAATTTCATGAATGTGACTGTTTGCACGCTGACTTATTTAAAAGTCAGCGAAAACAACGCGTTAGTTAACGAAAAATTCACCATTGACGACAGTGGCTTTTACTTTAAAACGGCGATCAAAAATGGCCAAGTTGGCGATGTAGCCTTTTTGGATAAGGCCCAGTTTGTCGGCCATGCCGATGGCTTTAGCCGGATACAGCGAGGCCATACGCACCGCTTCTGGTAGCGCAATGCCAACGTGCTCAACACTGTTTTGCACCGCTTCTATCATAGTGAGCGCTGAGCCGCCGAGCGTGCCGTTTTCATCCACGCACTTGCCATCACGGTAGTACACTTTGGTGCCGACAAAATTAAAGCTGTCCATCTCAGTACCGGCAGGCGCGGCTGCGTCGGTGACTAAAACCAATTTTTCCCCTTTTTGCTTATGGGCAATGCGCACGTTGGCGTAATCAACGTGCAGGCCATCAACAATGATCCCCGCGTACACATCAGGCGAATCAAAAATCGCGCCGATCATGCCAGGCTCGCGGCCTGAGTAGGTCGACATGGCGTTAAACAGGTGAGTTGCAAACGTTATCCCTGCTGTAAACCCTTGACGCGCCTCTTGATAAGTCGCGTTAGTGTGACCTGCGCTCACAACAATGCCCGCTTGCACGAGGCGCTGAATGTGCGTTTCGTCGGCAAGCTCAGGCGCGAGCGTCACCTTCTTGATCATGTCGGAATTGTCCACCATAAATTGCACCATCTTCGGGTCGATAGGGCGAATAAAGTGCGGCTGGTGGATCCCTTTACGCTCAACGTTTAAGTATGGCCCTTCTAAGTGTAGGCCAAGCGCTTGATTTTCATACTGCTTTTGATATTCGCGCATCGCCTGCACCGAAGTGCGCATGTCGGTATCGGAGGAGGTGATGAGCGTTGGCAAAAAACTGGTGCAGCCGGCACGCTGGTTGGTGAGCTGCATGGTGCGCAGGGTGTCAGCCGTAATGTCATCATTAAACATCACGCCGCCGCAGCCGTTTAGCTGTAAGTCTATGAATCCTGGGGAAAGATATGCACCATTTAAATCGTGCGTGAAAATATTTTTCGAAAGCTGACTTTGAGGAACGACCGCCGCGATTTTTCCTTGGTCGATGATCACTGCGTGATCGGTTAAAAGGTCGTGGCCGGTTAAAATGTGGCAGTGGTTTAACGCATACATAGTAGCTCCTCAGGCATCGGCAAAAAACAGTGCATTCGTACTCATCATAAAGTAAGGTCTGTGATGGTGCTAAAGCTTTTGTTTTTTAGTCTGTATTTACAGTGAATAGGATCACAATTGCTGTCATTTTTTTTTGGGTGAAACAGTTTGCAGGCATAAACTGGAAATGAACAAAAATTGGATGAGGTTATCTAGTTAATCACTTTTTTTTGCGGTTATTGCGTTTAGCAATGTGTTTTACCGTATCGAGACTACCACAAGGGGATACATGTGAGTGTGTTAGGATATTTTCAAAAAGTCGGCAAGGCGCTGATGGTGCCTGTCGCCACATTGCCAGCCGCCGCAATTTTAATGGGCATAGGGTATTGGATTGACCCTAATGGCTGGGGCGCGGACAGTGCACTTGCTGCATTTTGTATCAAAGCGGGCGCGGCTATCATCGACAACATGTCGGTGCTGTTTGCCATCGGTGTTGCGTACGGCATGTCGAAAGATAAAGACGGTGCGGCTGCACTTTCTGGTTTCGTTTGCTTCTTAGTCGTAACGACGTTGCTCTCTCCTGGTGCGGTTGCACAAATTCAAAGCATTGAATTGTCAGCAGTTCCTGCAGCATTTGCTAAGATCAACAACCAATTCGTTGGGATCTTGGTAGGTATTGTTTCAGCTGAGCTGTACAACCGTTTCTCACACGTTGAGCTTAACAAAGCTCTCGCCTTCTTCTCAGGCAAGCGTCTTATCCCAATTTTGACCTCTTTTGCCGGTATCGTGATCGCATTTGTGCTGATGTACGTTTGGCCTGCAGTGTTCAACGGCTTGGTTAGCTTTGGTGAAGGGATCCAAGGCATGGGCGAAGTTGGCGCGGGGATCTACGCGTTCTTTAACCGTCTGCTGATCCCAATGGGTCTGCATCACGCATTAAACTCAGTATTCTGGTTTGACGTAGCGGGTATTAACGATATTCCTAACTTCCTAGGTGGCGCAAAATCTATCGCTGAAGGTAAAGCTGTTGCTGGTGTTACTGGTATGTACCAAGCAGGATTCTTCCCAATCATGATGTTTGGTCTGCCAGGCGCAGCGCTTGCGATTTACCACACTGCTAAAGAAGAAAACCGCTCAAAAGTTGCTTCAATCATGATTGCTGCTGCATTTGCTGCCTTCTTCACTGGCGTGACTGAGCCGCTTGAGTTCTCTTTCATGTTCTTAGCACCAGCGCTGTATGTTGTGCATGCTTTGCTGACGGGTATTTCAGTGTTTGTTGCCGCTTCAATGCAGTGGATTGCCGGTTTTGGTTTCTCTGCAGGTCTTGTGGATATGGTTCTTTCAAGCCGCAACCCGCTGGCCGTTAACTGGTACATGCTGATCGCACAAGGCTTAGTGTTCTTCGTCCTTTACTACGGCATTTTCCGCTTCGCTATCGCTAAATTCGACCTAAAAACACCAGGCCGTGAAGACGAAAGCGATGATGTACCGCAGCTTGTTGGCTCAAAAGAGAGCGCAGTGTTGGCGCGTCAGTACCTGAAGGCGCTGGGCGGCCACGACAACATCACAGGCATCGACGCTTGTATCACTCGTCTACGTTTGAACATTAAAGATGCCAGCATCATTAATGACAAAACGTTAAAAGGACTTGGTGCAATGGGCGTAGTGCGTCTGGGCAGCGACAGCATGCAAGTTGTGCTTGGGCCTTTGGCTGAGATCGTTGCTGGTGAAATGAAAAAAGTGGGTGCAGGCGAAGATCTTTCTAGCGTGCAACTTCCACACTAAATCTATTCATTAATCAATGATTTTAATTCTTGAATGATTTGGTCATAAAGCCGGCACACAATGCCGGCTAATTTTTTAAAAACAGGATGCTTTTAGGAGATTTCCATGGACCGCAAAGTAAAGTTTGGTTTTTTGTCTGCTGCCGTAATGTTAGGTTTATCAGGATGTTCGACGCTTTCTCCGCTGGAGAAAACGGCGGCTTTGGCCAATTTAGATATCAAATATAAGCTTGAAACAAATTTTGCTGCACAAGACGGCGTTAACTGCCAAGAGCTTGGGGCTGACTGGGCGTCGTGCTCGAAAGTTGTGATGAAAATTACCAACCCAGGACCTAAGATCAGCGGCGGCGATTGGAAACTTTACCTACACAGCATTCGCGTTATTTTGGATGTGGGCAACAAAGACTTTAACATCCGCCACATCACCGGCGATCTGTATGAAATGACGCCAACTAGCTCATTTAAAGCGTTCAAAGCCGGCGAAACGGTTGAGATCCCATTGATCGCTGAGTACTGGACTCTGTTTGAAACTGATTTTATGCCACGCGCCTATGTGGTTGTGGGCGATGGCAAACCGCAAGTTGTTAAATCGCTTGATACTGAAGATACCAGCCGTTACATCGAGATGGGCGCCAACTGGAAGCGCACGCCAGAAGATAAAAACGTGCTTGCGACAGCCGCTTCGCGCTATGAGAAAAACAAAGATGTCGCGCTGCTAGAAAACAAATACCTGCGCACCGCTTTGATCCCAACGCCGCTTCGCACAAGACCGCTCAATGGCGACCTTGATATCAGCGCTGGGTTTAAGCTCAACAACCGCTCGCTTGACGACGCGCAGCTTGCCGCGTTTTCTGCGCGCGCAGAGCGCATGGGCCTAAATTTAAAAGGTAAAACGCAGCTGCGGATCAAGCACGACCCGAAAAAATTCAAAGGTAAGGAAGCTGTTTCTGGCGCTTACCAGCTCGCCATCGGTCAAGGCGGCGTTGATATCATCGGTTATGACGCCGTTGGCGCGTTCTACGGCCTGCAATCATTGCTCGCTTTAGCCAAACCTGGCCAGCAGCACATCCCGATGCTGAGCATTGAAGATGCGCCTCGCTACCACTACCGCGGTGTGATGGTGGATGTTGCGCGTAACTTCCACAGCAAAGAGGCGATTTTGCGCACCATCGAGCAAATGGCCGCTTACAAAATGAATAAGTTACACATGCACTTAAGTGATGACGAAGGTTGGCGTTTAGAGATCCCAGCGTTGCCAGAGTTGACTGAAGTGGGCGCTAAGCGTTGTCACGATCTGACTGAAACGAGCTGCTTGCTGCCACAACTTGGCTCAGGCCCAGATTCTAACAACAACGGCAGCGGATTTTTCTCGCGCGCTGATTACATTGAGATCTTAAAATTTGCTAAAGCGCGTGGCGTGGACGTGATCCCTGAGTTTGACATGCCAGCGCACGCCCGTGCTGCGGTGATGTCGATGGAAGCGCGCTACCGCAAATACGCCGCGCTTGGCGATATGGAAAAAGCCAACGAGTACCGCTTGACCGATCCTCAAGACACATCAAATATCACAACGGTACAATTTTATAATAAACAAAGCTTTATCAACCCATGCATGGACTCGTCGCAGCGCTTCGTCGACAAGTTGATCGCAGAAGTGAAGGCGATGCACGATGAAGCCGGTTTACCGCTCACCACATGGCATTTTGGCGGTGATGAGACGAAAAACATTCGCTTTGGCGGCGGCTATCAAGATCCAAAAACTGAAGAAGTAGTGGCGTGGAAAGGCAATATCGACAAGAGCAAAGAGGACAAACCGCTGGCTAAATCGCCGATCTGCCAGTCTCTGGTTGCGAGCGGCGCGGTGAAAGGAATTGATGAGCTGCCAAGTCATTTTGCCGAGCAAGTCAGCAAAATGGTTGCTAAGCATGGCATTGCTTCTTTCCAAGCGTGGGGCGACGGCCTGAAATATTCTAAAGATTCCAAATCGTTCGCAACGCCAAATGTGCAAGTGAACTTCTGGGACGTTTTATACTGGGGCGGCACGGCGACTGGCAACGAGTGGGCGAACAAAGGCTACAACGTGGTGTTGTCAAACCCAGATTATCTCTACATGGACATGCCTTACGAGGTTGATCCTAAAGAGCGCGGCTACTACTGGGCAACGCGCGCGACCGACACGCGCAAAATGTTCACTTTCGCACCAGACAATTTGCCGCAAAACGCCGAAACGTCGCTTGACCGCGATGGCAACGGGTTTGAAGGCAAGAGCGAGCATGCGGCTAAGCGTCCATTCTTTGGCCTCTCGGCGCAGCTGTGGAGCGAAAGCGTCCGCACTGACGAGCAGTATGAGTACATGGTGTTCCCGCGTGTGTTAGCTGCGGCTGAGCGCGCTTGGCACAAAGGTGAGTGGGAAGTGAACTACAAGCCAAATGTGGTTTACAGTCAAACAACTACTCATGTGAACAAAGCCAAACTGCACACAGATTGGAAGCGTTTTGCTAACTTGCTTGGCCAGCGTGAGCTTGCGAAAATTGACGCTGCCGGCGTGCAATATCGCGTGCCATTGCCAGGCGCGATTGTAAAAAATAACCTTTTACACATGAATGTCAGCTTGCCGGGGCTTCCGCTGCAATATTCGCAAGACGAAGGCAAAACGTGGCTGGATTGGACTGCGCCTATCACGATTGATGCAAGTCAGAAAACGTGGGTGCGTGCGTTAAGCGCGGATAAAAAGCGTGCGAGCCGCGTGAGTGAAATCTAACGCTGTTTGCAAGCAATGAAAAAAGCCCGCTTTGTGCCTGTCTCTTGATCACATTTCATAGATCAAGAGACTTGGCCAACAGGTAACCCTCAAGGATGGTTTGCAATAAAAACCATCCTTCCCATAGCCGCTCCCATCCAACACGACCATTGCGCTTTGAGTCATACCATCC
>JBOFRL010000077.1:0-11962 GCA_051650965.1 Vibrionaceae bacterium | reverse complement strand
CGGTCAGCGCGTGGAGCTGCCAGCACAAATTGGTGCTTGGGCAAGTGGCCGTCGACAGTAAAAGCAATGAAATCAAGGCGATCCCAGAGCTACTGACTTTGCTGGATATAAAAAATAGCATCATCACGCTGGACGCGATGGGGTGTCAACACGACATCGCCTTGCAGATCGTCAAACAAAAGGCCGATTACATTTTTGCGCTCAAGGGAAATCATTCAGGCCTGCAAAAGGAGCTTGCGGCGTGGTGGCATAAGTGCGCGCGCGAAGGGCTGTCTGACGAGAACTATTCGACGCACAGCGAAACTTGTTCGGGCCATGGGCGAATAGAAACAAGGACTTGCCAGCAGCTGCTGATCGAAAAAAGCTGGCTCGCCAAACAATATCAATGGAGTGGCCTTAAAAGCGTCATTCAAGTGACCTCGACAGTACACGAAAAATCGACTGGCACCGATAGCGTTGAAACCCGCTGGTACGTGAGCTCGTTGGGGCTGAACGCGCAGCAGGCCTTGCATTGCGTGCGCAGCCATTGGCAGGTTGAGAGTATGCATTGGCTGCTGGACATGACTTTTCGCGAGGACGAATCGCGGATCCGCAGAGAAAACGGTGCGCTGGCCTTTAATGTGATGCGAAAAATAGCCATGGCCTTGTTTAAACAAGATGAAACCAAAAAAGCAAGCATGAAAGCCAAACGTAAAATGGCCGCGCTGGATGACGGCTATCGCTCAACCCTTTTAGAATCTGGAATTAAAATGCGCTAGCCGTGCCATGTGAACTGGATCGGTTAAATTAGCAACACCTTGAACCAATAGGGAGCAGCTCGGTCTGTATAGTTGGAATAACGCTATAGCTTATAGCGTGTGATTATGTTACGGCGTGGTTAAATGCAAGGAAGGAATAATTACTAATGTTACGTATATTTCATCAATATCGTCCAAGGCAGGTTGCCTTACATGTTAAAGGTTTGTTTCGGGGAAGGATCTACATCAATGGTATCGGAGGCTTTGAGTTTGATTGTGGTCGACTTTTGTTGCCAGCAAACAAGAGCTTGCGCATTTTTGCAGTTGTAAAAGAGGTCAATGCTGAAGTGAAAAAGTTAAAGGATGCGAATTTTTTTTGTTGGTGACTTTACTAAAAAAGGGCAAAATTAGCGCTTGTTGCCCGAAATTTACTGTAATTGAAGAAATTTAGTATGAAAATTAGCATGATAGCTGCAATGGCGCATAACAGGATCATTGGCAACAATAATCGTCTTCCTTGGCATTTGCCCGCTGATTTTGCATGGTTTAAGCGGCATACTTTAAATAAACCCATTTTGATGGGAAAAAACACGTTTGACTCTATTGGCCACGCGTTGCCAAAGCGGCGTAATCTTGTATTAAGCAGCAAAGCAAATTGGCACGCGCCTGATGTGGAAGTGGTGACAAGTCTTGAGCAGGCGCTCGGCAAAATTTCCGATGAGCCTGAGCTTATGATCATTGGTGGCGAAACGGTTTACCAGCAGTTTTTGCCATTGGCCTCAACGCTTTACTTGACGTTTGTTGACGCAGAGCTTGCAGGCGACACTTTCTTTCCCGATCACGGTCCAGGCTGGAAAAGTGTTTTTGAACAAAGCGTTACCGCTGATCCCTATAATCAATACGATATGCAGTTTACAATCCTCGAGCGCTTGTGCCATTAAAGGGTTTGACGATTGTTGGTAAGTTGCAGCAAAAAGCGCTGAATACAGTAAGCGGCGTAACGGCTACATTGCTTGGCAAGGAGTAAGAAAGCAGTTTAGCTCAGCCGCTGCTGCGTGAAGCGCGTGCTATCTTCCCAGCGCACCATCGTCAGCGCGCCATTCCAAACGCAGCCGGTGTCCACGCCGAGCAAACGATCGCTAAAATAGCCGCCCAGCGCCGCCCAATGGCCAAAAACGCGCGTCTCTGCAATCAACGGACTATTTTCCACTAAAAACCACGGGATCAGCGCTTGCTCAGCTGCAGGTGTCTCTTTGGTGGTGAGATCGAGTGCGCCGTCTTTGGTGCAAAAACGCATGCGCGTAAAGGCGTTAAAAATGTAGCGATAGCGGGCGATCCCCGTCAGCGTATCAGACCACTGCGCCGGCTCATTGCCGTACATGTTTTGCAGCAGCCACGTCGCCTGTTCGCCGCGCAGCAGCTGCTGAGCCTCGTGCGCGTAGCTTTTGGCCTGCGCCAGATCCCACGCAGGCGCAATACCTGCGTGAGTGAGAACAAAGCCGGGCGAGCAGTGGTTTTTGATAGCCTTATGGATCAACAGCGGCCGCGCCCGCAGCCAGTCGAGCAGCTCGCGCTTGTCGGGCGCTTGCAAAATCGGGCTAATTTTGTCAGCGGGATGCTCCTTTTGCAGGCCAAAGCCGACGGCTAAAAGGTGCAAATCGTGATTGCCAAGCACAGCATGTCCATGATCGCCAAGACTTTTTACAAACCGCAACACAGACAACGAGTCCGGCCCGCGCGCAACCAGATCTCCGGTAAAATAGAGGTGATCGCGCGTTTTATCAAATTGCGCCTGTGCTAATAGCGCCTGCAGCTCGGCAAAGCAGCCATGGACATCGCCAACAAAATAGATAGCCATCGTTAGTTCAAAATATTGGGGATGGCTAAACAAAACGGCGCAATATTCACTTTAAATTCGTGCCGCTTATGGTTGGCAAAGGTGTAGTGGCCTTGCATGACGCCCACCGGCGTGTCAATGACGATCGCGCTGGTGTAATGGTAAGTCTCACCGCTGTCGATAAAGGGCTGCTCGCCGCCTTCAACAATGCCTTCTCCCGACGCCTCGATCACTTTTTCGTTCGCATCGGTGATAAGCCAGCGCCTGCGCAGCAGCTTGATCTGCATATCCGTTTGATTTTCGATGGAAACGGTATAAGAGAACATAAAGTGCCCAGACTCGGGGTCGGACTGCTCCGGTAAAAAGTCACTGCGGGTGGTAATGGCCACTTTTTCTTTATTCATCAACGCCTCTTTTTTTGTTGACCGCACTGATCCAGTTAGCAAGGCTGACAAATTGCGCAAGGCTCAAGCTTTCTGGCCGAACGCCGGGGTCAATACCGAGATCTTCTAAATTCTTGTCTTCAATCAAAGATTTATAACAGTTACGCACCGTTTTACGTCGGTGGCTAAACCCTTCTTGACACACGCGCGCCAGCATTTTGGTGCAGGTAGCGGAGTGGGGCGGCGTTATGTGCGGCACGAGGCGCACGACGGCAGAATCGACTTTGGGCGCAGGGCGGAAGGCCTCAGGCGGCACCTCAAGCACAGGGATCACTTTGCAAAAATATTGCGCCATCACCGTAAGCTTGCCGTACGCTTTGCTATTTGGGCCGGCGGCTAAGCGGTTAACCACTTCTTTTTGCAGCATAAAATGCATGTCTTGCACAAGGCCGGAAAAGCTAAACAGGTGAAACATCAGCGGCGTGGAAATGTTGTAAGGCAAGTTGCCAAAAATGCGCAGCGGGCTGCCTGTTGCGAGCGATGCAAAGTCAAACTTGAGCGCGTCGCCTTCGTAAACTGTTAATTTGTTTTGTAAAACTGGATTGCTGCGCAAACGCGCGGCCAGATCGCGGTCGAGCTCGACGGCGGAAAAATGGTCAATCTCATCAGCCATTGGCAAGGTCAGCGCGCCAAGTCCTGGGCCGATTTCAACGAGATTGTCGCCGTTACGTGGATTGATCGCGGCGATGATGCTATCGATGACAAAAGGGTCGTGCAAAAAATTTTGCCCAAAGCGCTTACGGGCGCGGTGGCCAAGATGAACGGAATCACTCATGATTATCTACTAATTGAATGGCGTGAGAGAGCGCAGTCCAAAGGCTCCCAGTGTCCGCCGTGGCAGTACCCGCTAAATCCAATGCGGTACCGTGGTCTACTGATGTACGAATAAATGGCAAACCCAACGTGATATTAACAGAGTTGCCAAAACCTTTAAATTTTAAAACGGGCAGCCCTTGGTCGTGGTACATCGCCAAAACGGCGTCGGCCTTCGCCAAATATTTCTCTTGAAACAAGGTGTCAGCTGGCAGCGGCCCGACAAGCTGCATGCCTTGCGCGCGCAGTTTGTTCAGGGTCGGAGTGATGATCTCAATCTCCTCGCGTCCCAAATGGCCATCTTCGCCCGCGTGAGGATTTAAGCCGCACACATAAATGCACGGATTTTTTTTGCCAAATTTGCTTTTTAAATCGTGGTGCAAAATGGTGATAATTTCGCTCAGCGACGCCTCGCTGATCGCGTCGCTCACCTCTTTAAGTGGCAAGTGAGTCGTCGCAAGCGCTACGCGAAGCCCCTCAGTTGCAAGCATCATCACCACTTTTTGGCACTGCGCGGCGTCAGCAAAAAATTCGGTATGACCGCTAAACGCGATGCCTGCGTCGTTGATGATCCCTTTGTGCACAGGAGCTGTGACCACGGCGGCAAATTCGCCGCTCAAGCAGCCATCGGCGGCGCGCTGTAGGGTGTTGAGCACGTAGCGACTATTGGCGCGATTTAAAGTGCCTGCCGTGACCGGCAGCGCGAGCGGCTCATCGCAGACCCACAGCTCACCAACTGTATGCGCACAAGGCGCGGCGCTCGGATCGTATGGCTTAAAAGTGATGGCCAAATTGTTCATCGCAGCACGCTGCATCAACAGATCTCTATTTGCTAACACCACCAGCTGATGCGCGCACGGTTTGCTCGCAAGTGCCAGTACAATGTCAGGACCAATTCCCGCAGGCTCTCCTGCGGTAATGGCGATGCGTTTTGGACTTTTCATCTACTGCGCTCGCATATCTTCAACATAAGCACCTGCGCGCAGCTCTTGCAGCCACGCGTTAACTTCTTCGCTAAATTTGCGATTGAGCAGCAGCTGGTAAGCGCGATTTTCCATCGCCGCTTGGGTGCGGTCAGCTTCGCGGCGTCCCAGCACTTCTACCAAATGCCAGCCATGCACGGTTTTAAACGGCTGGCTGAGTTTGCCGATGGCGAGTCTGTCAACTTGCGCTTTAAATTCAGGGACATAAATATCGCTGACTTGCCAGCCAAGCTCGCCACCTTTTGCCGCAGAGCCTGCGTCGGCGCTAAATTGCTTGGCCATTTGCGCAAATGTCGTTTGTTTGCTGTTGATTTTGCCAGCGATTTCTTGCAGCTGCTTTTGCGCACCGCTGTCGCTCAAAATGATAGTCGGCTTGATCAAAATGTGGCGCGCGTTGATTTCGGTAACGGCAAGCATCGGCTGACCGCGCGTGTCTTCGATTTTCAAAATATGAAAACCGACGCCGCTACGAAATGGCCCGATGATCGCGCCCTTGTCTTTGCCTTTGACTTGATCGGCGAACAGGGTCGGCATCTCTTCGAGGCGCAGCCAGCCCCAATCACCGCCGCTGAGCGCGCGCGGCTCGTTGGAGTTAGCCATCGCTAACGAGGAAAAATTTTGTCCAGCTTTGCTTTGCTCAACCAGCTGCTGCGCCTTTTTTAGCACCTTGTCGCGCTGCATTTTGCCCGCATCTTCGTCGACGTTAAGCTGAATATGACGAATATGGTACTGCATCTTTTCTTTGTCTTTTTCGCTGAGCTGCGCGACCAGAGAGCTGATCTCTTGCGGCAAAATGTTGATGCGGCGCTGCACCATTGCGTTGCGCACTTCTGAAATGATGATCTCTTTGCGGATCTGTGCGCGGTACTGCTCCCAGCTCACGCCGCGTCTTTGCAGCAGGGCGCGCATGTTCGCAACGGTGGTTTGCCTTTCCGCCGCAACCCTCGCGAGCGCCGCTTCCAGCTTGTTATCATCCGCGCTGATATTAAAGCGCTTAGCTTCTTGCAGCTGCAACTCTTCTAAAATGAGCTGTTCAATGAGCTGTTTTTGCAAAATATCTTCAGGTGGAAGCTGGGACGTCTCGGCATTGAGCAGCACATTTTGCTTAAGGCGTGCCACGTCACTTTTCAACACCACACCGTTATTGACAACAAAAAGCACTTCGTCAATGTCCTTTGCGTGTGCAGCGGCCGTCGTATTGATAGTGAGGGTTAAAGCCAATAAATAGGGTTTCCAACGATTCATTTGTATTCTCGGCGAAAGATTAATTTTTAAGTGCAAACAGACTTCGGTATCCCAACGCATTTCCAGTGGCTGAGTTATAGCCAAAACTGGTGTTCGTGCCAAGTCCTAATAAGCTAAATGATAGTGAAATATTATTCTCATACTTCGGTAAGTCGTTGATATTGCTTCTAGATAAGAGATATTCATTGTAACCAAGTCCTATGGTCCAGCAGCTTGAGCGGTAAGTGAGCTGCAGTAAACTTTCTAACATAATGTCTTGCGTGGTATCGTGAAAATATTGCGCGTTGAATGAAATTTTGCTGGTAATGGGAAAACCTGAAACCACGCCGATTTGCGAAATGCCGTCTTTGGTGACCAAATCTAAATTTTGATTGCCTGTGGTGCTGGCAATGTAATTGCGCGAAACGTAGCGGTAGCTCGACTGCGCGAAAAATTGATCGTTGCGATATTCAATGGTGGTGTTTCCAAACTGCAGCTCATTGATATTGCTGTCATATTCTAGCGAGCCTTTGACAAAAAACTGGTCGGCTAAATTCAGCTCACTCTCAATCGCCCACGCAGAATAGCTGGAGGTCACATCGCCTTCACTTTGCGGCTTATCGACGTAATAAATTTGCCCAAAGGCTAAGTTGAAGCGCTCTTTATAGCCGCTGTCAAAAATGCGTGTGGTCGCACCAATGGTAAATTGGTTGGCCGGATTGATGTAGTCGATGCTGCTAAACTGATTGGCACGAAACAGGCCGTAATAGTCGGTTTGCAGGCGCGCAGTGTCATAGCCGCCGTTTGAGTAGTGGACGGGGTTATAAATCTTACTTTGGTCGACTTCTTTAATGTACAAATATTGCAGCTGCGGCTCTAACGTCTGGCTGTAGTTGTAATTAAACAGCGAGTCATTGCGCTCTAAGGTGACCAGCCCGTGCAACTTGGCCATCGGCACGGTGCGCGACGTCATCTCTTCGAGCCGCTCCCCATTGTAACCAAACACATTTTTGGTATTGGTTTGATCGTAATAGGTGTACATCAATTTCGTTTCCGCGCTAGCAGAGAGCCAAGTGCGGTTGTACGGCAGCGTGAGGCTCGGCTCCATGTGAAAGCGCGTGGTGTTAGGCTTAAGCTTGGAATCGGTTTCAAAATAGCTCAGCTGCATCGGCAGTGTCACATCGAGGCCGTACTTTAAGTCGCTATAATAGTTGAAATTGAGCTGCGGCAGCAGGCGGTAAGCGGTGACGAACGGGCTTAGCGACTGAAAATCGCGCACTAAGAGCGACGAGTCCCAATGGTAATCGCGATAAGCAATCTCGCCGCTGCGCAAAAGGGTGCTGTCTTCGCGGCTACCGACCGCAGAGTCGGTGTGGCGCGTGAAATAGCCAACGTCGCTGACGGCGCTGATGTCAGCGCTGTACTTCCAGTGGCGATTGAGGCCAGCATGCTTCCACTGAAAGCCCCAACTTGTTGATTCCTCTGAGTAAAGACTGTCATTACCCATATATTCGGCAACGACGTTGCTCTGGCCAAAACGGGTCAGCAGGCGCGGCTCTAACGTGAGGAAAAGGCCGCGATTGGTCATGTAGCGCGGCGTTACCACCATGTCGGCTTGCGGGTGAATATTCCAGTAAAATGGCGTCTCAATTTCAAGACCGTTGGTGCCATTGAGCGATACCGACGGAAATAAAAATCCGGTCAGCCGCCCATCTTCAACCGGCATGCGCAGGTAAGGAAAATAGACAACCGGCGTGTTAAGCACCTCAAAGCGCGGGTGATAGAGATCGGCAAAAATATCGCCCTCTTTTTTCTCGATGCCGCTGGCGCTAAAACGCCAGCTGTTGTCGGCGTCTGGGCAGGTGGTGTAAGTGCCGTTTTCGAGCTTGTAAAACACGGTGCCGTTCTTGAACACCTTTTGCGCTTCGCCGCGGCCCGGCCCACAAGTGAGGCGGTACTTCGCATTGTTCAGCTCGCTGCTGTTGGTCTGCAGATCGGCATGCATGCTGGTGCCGCTGATAGCCATTTGCCCATCGTGAAAAAGAATATTGCCATTTGCATCGATCTGATTTTCGGGTTGTCTTAAGGTGATCGTGTCTGCTTTTAAAGTACGATGGCCTTGCTTTACCACAACATCGCCTTGATATATCGCCATTTTATTGGCTTGCGCTTGCGCTTTATCGGCGGTGATAGTTACTGGTAACTGGTTGATATTTCTACTTTGTTGGTTAGATGGAATGCAGCCAAAAGCGTCGTCTGTTGAAGACTTTTGTGCACAGTTGCTGCCAGAATTAGCACTGGTCGGTGTGATTACTGGCTGAGCCAAAACTGGGGCGTACAATCCAAGCCCAATCATGGAAGAGAGCAGACATCTCGCGAATGGTAGCATGGGGCAATATGATCCTGTTATTAGCAACGCGTGCTATCGCGCTTTTAAGTTGATGCGATTACAAAGCTTTAGAGACTTTTTTTGCAAAATTATCTTCGCGAGTTACAACTGACGGCGAAGCGTGTTATGCGGTTTTTTTTGTTCACGGTGACGATGTTTGCTGTCCATTAAGTGCCGGTTATGATCCTTGATTGAGTGCAACTTCTCTATGCTTTGCTCTGTACTAATGACCGGCAATGACAGAAAATGTGACCGAGATTTTATCTGCCTATAAAGCTTTTAAACAAAAATTGGTTAGGGACGGCGTTCATCATAATCTAAAACGCGGTTAACGGCATTAATCCGCTGTCATAAACACGGCAAATTACACAGAGATAACAGCATGAGCGTTTGGGGAAAAGTATTAGGTGCTTGCTTGGGCTTTTTGCTTGGTGGGCCACTAGGTCTTCTGCTTGGCCTTTTTTTTGGGCACAAGCTCGACAAAGTTCGTCAACGGTTGATCTTTAGCACCAGTGGCGGCGCGCAGGCTGCGCAGCAGCTCTATTTTCATGCCACGTTTTCGGTGATGGGACATCTTGCTAAAGCAAAAGGGAATGTGACAGAAAGAGAGATCCGTCTTGCCAGTGATTTGATGGACAAGATGGGGCTTTACGGCGAGGTGCGTCGAGAAGCGCAAAATGCGTTTCGCGAGGGGAAAGAGGCGGATTTTCCGCTGGAGCAGACACTGGAGAACGTGCGCCGCAACTGCGGATTGCGCATTGATTTACTTCAGTTTTTCTTAGAGGTGCAGATCCAAGCGGCCTTTGCTGATGGCTCTATTCATCCTGCAGAAGAGGTGATTTTACAAAAAATCGGTGCGCGGCTTGGGTTTTCGCCGGCGCAACTTGCGCAGCGCATTGCGATGCAAGAGGCGGCGTTTGAGTTTCACCGCAATCAGCAATTTAACCACAGCTCTTCTGCCAACTCAGGGCGCAGGTTGCAAGGCGCTTATCAGCTGCTCGGCGTAGCCGAAGATTGTGATGATGCAACTTTAAAACGCGCTTATCGCAAGCTGATGAACGAGCACCATCCTGACAAATTGGCGGCTAAAGGCTTGCCCGCGTCGATGATGGAAATGGCGAAAAAGAAAACACAAGAAATCCAAGAGGCTTATGAGCTCATCAAAAAGGCGCGCGAGTAGCATTGCGTAGCACATTTTTTATGAACTGATTGAAAAAATTTGAAAAATACCCCTTGGATCCCTCAAATCGATCCCCATGTATAGAGGGAGCAGAAAATGCGGCATTTTTTAATGCCCTTTTTATTTAAAAAATGAGCGTGCTCTGTTGCTAGGCTGTGCAGCCATGCGTGAAGCGCGCTAAATTCCAGTCAATTTTTAGTATTAGGAGACGGCTCGTGAATCTTCGTCCACTTCATGACAGAGTTATTGTTGAGCGACAAGAAGTAGAATCAAAGTCAGCAGGCGGCATTGTATTAGCGGGATCTGCTGCAGAAAAATCGACTCGAGGTCTGGTTTTAGCTGTTGGCAAAGGCCGCATTTTAGACAACGGTAATGTGCAGCCACTTGATGTTAAAGTTGGCGATGTTGTGGTTTTTTCTGAAGGTTATGCGACTAAAAAAGAAAAAATTGATGGCAAAGAAGTGCTGATCATGTCAGAGAGTGACATCTTAGCGATTGTTGGTTGATTTTCTTAAATATTAATAACTTGAAGGAATAAAAAGAATGGCTGCAAAAGATGTAAAATTTGGTAGCGATGCTCGCGTAAAAATGCTCGAAGGCGTAAATATCCTAGCCAATGCGGTAAAAGTGACTTTAGGTCCTAAAGGCCGTAACGTTGTGCTAGACAAATCATTTGGCGCGCCAACCATCACTAAAGATGGCGTCTCTGTTGCACGTGAAATCGAACTTGAAGACAAGTTCCAAAACATGGGCGCACAGATGGTAAAAGAAGTGGCGTCAAAAGCGAATGATGCGGCAGGTGACGGTACGACTACTGCGACTGTACTTGCGCAAGCGATTGTTCGCGAAGGCTCAAAAGCCGTTGCTGCGGGCATGAACCCAATGGACATTAAGCGTGGTATCGACAAAGCCGTTGCCGCTGCGGTTGATGCGCTAAAATCGCTTTCTGTTCCTTGCAAAGATTCAAAAGCCATTGCACAAGTAGGCACCATTTCTGCAAACTCTGACGAGAATGTCGGCCGTTTGATTGCTGAAGCGATGGAAAAAGTGGGCCGTGACGGCGTTATCACTGTTGAAGAAGGCCAGTCGCTACAAGACGAGCTTGACGTAGTTGAAGGCATGCAGTTTGACCGCGGCTACCTCTCTCCTTACTTCATTAACAAGCAAGATTCTGGCAGCGTTGAGCTGGACAACCCTTCAATTTTGCTGGTTGATAAGAAGATCTCTAACATCCGCGAATTGCTACCTGTGCTAGAAGCTGTGGCGAAATCTTCACGTCCACTGCTGATTGTTGCAGAAGACGTTGAAGGCGAAGCGCTTGCAACTTTAGTTGTTAACAACATGCGCGGCATTGTGAAAGTTGCTGCGGTAAAAGCGCCAGGCTTTGGCGATCGCCGCAAAGCGATGCTGCAAGATATCGCGGTATTGACTGCCGGTACTGTGATCTCTGAAGAGATTGGTCTTGAGCTGGAAAAAGCGACTCTAGAAGACTTAGGTCAAGCGAAGCGCGTTACTATCACTAAAGACGCGACTACCATCATCGATGGCGCGGGTAACGAGAGCGAAATCAATGGCCGCGTAGCGCAAATTCGCCAACAAATCGAAGATGCAACTTCTGATTACGACAAAGAGAAGCTGCAAGAGCGCGTTGCGAAATTGGCCGGCGGTGTCGCTGTGATCAAAGTGGGCGCTGCTACTGAGATCGAAATGAAAGAGAAAAAAGATCGCGTAGAAGATGCGCTGCACGCAACACGTGCTGCGGTTGAAGAAGGCGTGGTTGCAGGCGGCGGCGTTGCGCTGATCCGCGCGGCAAGCGTCGTTGCTAAGCTCGTTGGCGACAACGAAGACCAAAACGTGGGGATCCGCGTTGCACTACGCGCGATGGAAGCGCCACTGCGTCAAATCGCGCTGAACGCGGGTGACGAAGAGTCTGTGGTAGCCAACGAAGTGAAATCAGGCCAAGGCAGCTACGGCTACAACGCCGCAACTGGCACTTATGGCGACATGATCGAGATGGGTATTTTGGATCCAACTAAAGTAACTCGTCTTGCGCTGCAATTTGCTTCATCAATTGCAGGACTTATGATCACAACTGAAGCGATGGTAACTGAGTTGCCAAAAGCTGATGCACCAGCTGCGCCAGATATGGGCGGCATGGGCGGAATGGGAATGATGTAAGTTTGTTACACTGCATTCACGCAAGAAAAAGCCCGCAGCTGCCTGTCTTTCCTACACAAATCCCTCGATGAAAATCGGGGGATTTTTTTGAATTTTTATCGATTTTCCTGATCTCAACTAGACAAAACAAAGTGTTGAGGGAAGTATGGTGTTTTTAACAGATGCAGAGCAATGGGCG
>JBOFRL010000076.1:0-6813 GCA_051650965.1 Vibrionaceae bacterium | reverse complement strand
AAGTCACGCGCTTCACCGCCGTGTACTTTAGAAAGTACAGTACAGATAGCAGCAGTTAGCGTGGTTTTACCGTGGTCAACGTGGCCGATAGTACCAACGTTAACGTGCGGTTTTGTACGTTCAAATTTAGCTTTAGACATAAGTTCCTCTAGGCATGGTTTTTGTGGTGCAATGACCACGCGTGAACACTTTCAAACAAGGCACTTGGTGACTTTAGACAGGCAAAATAAAATCTGGAAGTTATCCTAAATCTTAAAAATGTTAACAAAAAGTCAAATAAGATGGAGCGGGCAGCGGGAATCGAACCCGCATCATCAGCTTGGAAGGCTGAGGTAATAGCCATTATACGATGCCCGCTTTTAGCTCTTAGGGCTATAAGCTTAAGATGGTGGTGGGAGAAGGATTCGAACCTTCGAAGGCTGAGCCGTCAGATTTACAGTCTGATCCCTTTGGCCGCTCGGGAATCCCACCTAATTTTTTAACGCTTGGTGCCGGCTACCGGAATCGAACTGGTGACCTACTGATTACAAGTCAGTTGCTCTACCAACTGAGCTAAGCCGGCACAATTGCTACGCATTTTATTCTAAGCGCATTTCCCATGCAAGCATTACACAGTAAATATTTAATAAAATCACGCCATTTGGCCATAAAAGCAGCAATCTTCACAAAAAAACCACGACTACACCATTAATTTCACCTTTTCCTGCTTTTACTATTTTTTAGGTTGCTGTATTGTCTCTCGAAAATTGTGCAACTTTTTACTGTTGCAACATGATTATTCGCACAACAGCCCAAAAAGCGGCCCACCATATTAATCAATACTTGCAGCGAACCACTTGCTGAGCGCTACAATTATCAGTTGGACGAGATATGAGCGAGCATTTAACCCCTTCTTTTGTGTCATACTCCCGCAAAGATTGGACAGCGTACTGCCCAAAAGCGGCCGATCTGACTTTAACGGATAACGATTTAGCCAAGCTACGCGGCATCAATGAGCAGCTTACCGTCAACGAGATCCAAGACATTTACCTGCCGTTAGCTCAACTCCTTTTGCAAGCTGTTGCGACTTATCAAATGGACAAGCCAACAGACCGTAGCTCTCCATTCGTAATAGGGATTGCAGGGAGTGTCGCGGCTGGAAAAAGTACAACCGCACGCGTTCTTCGCATGCTTCTCGCCCGCTACGGCAAAAATTTAAGCGTTGATCTCATTACAACAGACGGTTTTTTACTGCCGAATGCTGAGCTTACTCGCCGCAACATAATGAAAAAAAAAGGCTTTCCAGAATCCTACGACATTCATCGCTTAATACAATTTATCAGCGATGTTAAATCTGGCACGCCAAAGGTAGCGGCGTCCGTCTACTCACACCTGACTTATGACATCACGGATGAAGTGCAGTGGGTCTGCCAGCCAGATATTTTGATCTTTGAAGGGCTCAATGTGCTGCAAAGTGGCCTTGATTATCCGCAGCACAAGCACCACGTATTCATCTCGGACTTTTTAGATTTTTCGATCTACGTCGATGCCGACAGCACGCTGCTTAAAAAATGGTACATCGAGCGGTTTGTCGCATTTCGCCAAAGCGCGTTCAAAAATCCATCCTCTTATTTTCGCCACTACGCAAAGCTACCCGAACAAGAAGCAATAGCGATCGCCTCTTCTATTTGGGACGAAATTAATGGGAAAAATCTGCACGATAATATTTTGCCTACTCGCGAACGTGCTCAGCTTATTTTAAAAAAAGGCGAGCATCATGCGATCCAGCATGTGCGGATACGCGGCTAAAATGAAGCTGAGGAAATTCTGAATATTCCAAGCTATAACTGCATCTGCCAGCAGGTGCGGTTCGATAAAATATTAAGCTAAGCGCACACGTCCGCAATTGATATCAAGCAAACCCGTAGGCGTTTCTAGCTGCAATGCACCTTGTGCAGAGATCCCACGAGCAGTGCCACACAAAAGCTCTTCGCCTTGCTCAACAAATACAGTCTGGTGCTGTAAATAATCAAACTGTTGCCAATCCTGCGCAAAGGCTGCCAGCCCATGTTTAGCAAACTCATCAAGCCCTTTCGTCATCGCCTGTAATAAAAATAAAGCCAGCTCTGTTTTGTTTATAGTGAGAGGCGGCAAATGATCCAGCAAATTACTCCAAGCCTGATCAATTGGTGTGTCATCATTTTTGTCCATGGTTAAATTAATGCCTACACCAATGACCAAATTAACAGCGGAGCAGCCGGCTTGAGCGCGGCTTTCAACCAAAATACCCGCCACTTTTTTGCCATCGCAATAAAGATCATTCGGCCATTTAACACTCATTTTTTTGCAGCCAAGCTTCGTTAAAGCTTTAGCGAGCGCAACCCCTAAGGCAAGCGTAACACCACTTAGATCTGCCTCGAGGCGCCAAAGCAGAGATAGATAAAGATTGCTAGCAAACGGTGAATGCCAAACTCGGCCATTTTGCCCGCGGCCGGCAGTTTGACGCTCAGTCACACAGACAGTACCAGCAGATAACGCATTTAGGTTATCAAGCAAATATTGATTCGTAGAGCCAGTTTGCGCAAAAAATAACACTGGGTACGGCCACCGTTTTTGCAAAGCGACACTGTCAAACAGCGCAATAGGCCTGTTTAGCCTCACGCGATTCAAGTCTGGCGAGGAGCTTTTGTGCTCGAGCGTTAGCCCCCACTCATCTAACTGTTGCTCTATCAGCGCAAGATCTTCTAAACGCTGCCCAATACGATGCAGTGCATGCCATTTTCCATCCTGCAGCTTCGTAACTAGCGCGTACGCATTCGCAATCACACCGTGCATAACTTTTCCACAGCGATTTCACCACGCGCACCAATAAAGCGCACCTCGGGTTCAAGAGCAATAGCGAATTTTTCAAAAACGCTTTGCATAACGAGTCTTGCCAATGCAATGATGTCCTCAGCACTCGCAGCTCCACTATTGACTAAAACAAGCGCTTGGCGCTCATGCACCATAGCACCACCGCACTTTTTACCCTTAAGCCCGCATTGATCAATAAGCCAACCTGCAGCCACTTTAGCCGACCTTTCATCAACAAAATAAATAGGCGCGTGAGGATAAAGTTCTTTGATACGCTCAGCCAATGCAATATCTACCACAGGATTTTTGAAAAAACTGCCCGCATTACCCAGCATGCGAGGATCCGGTAATTTAGCTTCACGCGCCTCACACACCTTCGCACAAATTTGCGCGGCTCCTGCGTCTTGCGCAAGCTCTTTTAAGTCTGCATATTGCAAATTAGGTTGCCAATTTTTGGCTAGCGAAAAACCTACCGCCACAATGATCGCTTTGTCTTTTAACTCATGCTTAAAAATCGAATCTCGATAACCAAAGCGGCAATCATCACTACTTAAACGCACAACTTGCAGCGTATCGAGCATCAGTACATCCACATACTCAATGCGCTCGCCGACTTCCAATCCGTAAGCACCAATATTTTGAATTGGCGCAGATCCGACAAGGCCAGGAATAAGCGCTAAATTTTCCAAACCAGCCATCTGCTCGGCAATACTCCAGCGCACCAGTTCATGCCAATTTTCTCCGCCAGCGACATGCAGCACCCAAGCATCACCTGCATCAATCACTTCTTTGCCAAGCAAGCGATTTAACACTACCACTCCAGCAAAGTCCTCACAGAACAAAACATTGCTGCCCTCACCGAGCACAAGTTTTGGCAGATCGCGGTACTCTTGCCAAATCTGTACTAAGTCATCCACACAGTGCGCCTCGACAATGAATTTGGCATGGGCATCCGTTGCAAAAGTGTGAAGATGTTTAAGGCTCGTGTGCGACAATAATTTCATAAGGCTTTGTAAGTTAAGAAAATTTATAGGTATAGTAACGCATATCAATTTGCGTCGCCAAGCCTCTCACACTTGACAGCATCGCACAATATGCATTGCTATTTAACCCAAAATAGAAAATGATCTCGGCGAATATTGATGAAAGCTGCGAACAGCAATCAGAATTTTAAAATTCAAAAGAGACTTCTGCCAAATAGCGCATCTATAAAGTTGCTAATTTTTACAACAATGCTAAAACGTTGGATCACAAAAAATAACAAGCGGTAAGTTGAAAATACTTTTTGCTATAATTTTGCACTTTTGACTGGGCCCTATAACACAGCATTGCGCTTATAAGACAACTACGGGTCCCCAAAAATAACTATTTAGATTGACCGTTATATGCGCAGATCTTATTTTGAGGCAACAATGGACTCAACAATGGCTAATAAGCAGTTCTTCGAGAAATTACCCCAAATTGCAAGCCACCCATCACAAGTGCGCACCTTGCTAAGTACGGTGTCATTTCGTGAGCAGCTCCTGCAAGCTATCGGTAGCGCCAAAACTCGCATCTATTTGGTCGCGCTTTATTTGCAAGATGACGAAGGTGGGCGTGAGATATTAGATGCGTTATATGCCGCCAAGCAAGCCAATCCCACGCTCGACATTAAAGTTTTAGTCGACTGGCACCGAGCACAGCGCGGCCTGATCGGCGCAGATAAATCAGAAGGGAACACCCTCGTTTATCGCGAGTATGCAGCAAAACATTTGCACCAGATTTCTATTTTAGGCGTGCCCGTGCACCAAAAAGAGTTGCTCGGCGTGCTGCACCTTAAAGGCTTCATCATTGACAACAGCATTATTTACAGTGGCGCGAGTTTAAACGATGTCTATCTCGCTAAAAATCAGCGTTATCGCTACGATCGCTACCACGTGATAAACAATGCTCAACTTGCAGCTAGCATGGTTCATTTCATTGATGACAATTTTATTGACAGCCAAGCAGTGTCGTCATTATCGCAAGCAAATCGCCCTTGCGCGAAAGAGCTGCAACCTGCTATCCGCGCTTTGCGCCAAAACCTTCTGCAAGCTCGCTACCAATTCGTATCACAGCATGTAGCAAACCACGAAGTAGGGTTGACACCTTTAGTTGGTCTTGGCAAATCTAAGAATGAACTGAACCAATGTATCTGCCAGCTGATCGCTAGCGCGCAGCACCATTTAACCATTTGCACCCCCTACTTTAACCCGCCGCGCGCAATACTCAAAGAGCTGCGGCGCGCACTACGGCGCGGAGTACAAGTCACTTTTATTGTCGGTGATAAAACGGCTAACGATTTTTACTCCCCGCCTTCGGCACCTTTTAAAGCTATTAGCTGCCTTCCCTATTTATACGAGCTTAACTTGCGTTCGTTTGCCAAGCGCCACGAGGCACTTATGGCAAAACGCCAGCTCAAAATTTGTCTTTGGAAGGATGGTGAAAACAGTTTTCACCTTAAAGGAATGTGGATCGATGATCACTACCTGCTCCTTACTGGTAGCAACTTAAATCCTCGCGCTTGGAAACGAGATCTTGAGAATGGCATCTTAGTGCATGATAAAAATGGCCTTTTGGCTCAATCATCGCAGGCCGAGCTCAATCAAATTAAGCAACACACAACCATGGTCGCAAGCTACAAGCAGCTTGATGATATTGAAAGCTACCCTTCACAGGTGATGAAGCTACTCAAAAAAATCAAGCGCCTTAAAGCTGATCATTTTCTAAACCAACTTTTGTAAGCCCTATGATTGCATCCATTGACGTAGATCCACAGCGATGTTTTACACCGCACTGCCCCAATGAACTTCCTGTCATTGGCGGCGACAAATTAGCCCCCTTCCTAAATGCACAGGCGAGCAAAGCGCAATTTCGCGTGCTGAGCAAAGACGCACATCCAGCAAATGCAGTGTGGACGGTGGAAAGTGCGCAGCAAATGATGGCGCCGCTCTCTTTTCCCAACGCCGATACAACGTGGGTCGCGCACGCAGTGCCCGGCACGCTTGGTTTTGAGCTGATCGATGGACTTCCTGCGATAGCAGATTACGATTTTGTCGTGTGGAAAGGAGTGGAGCCTGATTTTCATCCTTACGGCGCATGCTTTCATGATCTTAAGCAAAAACTAAGCACCGGCCTTATCGAATGGCTGCAAGCAAGAAAAGTGACAACGGTTTTAGTTGGCGGACTCGCGACAGACTATTGCGTCAAGGTAACCGCATTACAGCTTAAACAAGCAGGCCATTTTGATGTGTGGGTCAACCTTTCAGCTTGCCGCGCAATCAGCGAAGATACGGCCAAAATTGCGTGTGACGAAATGCGCCAAGCCGGCATTCATATTATTGGTGATTTAAGCGAGTTCGCGCCTAAGCGCTAACTTTTACAAAAGCATTTCTCAGATAAAAGCGGCGTGGCCGCTTTTATTACGGATATTGCCAGCAAAAACTCTGGCAATTCCCTCAACTGAAAAAGCCGTAAATCAACCTGAATTCGGCTTAAGCGGCCATAACTGTAATAGCATCAAACTCCGCGCAGGGGATATTCAGTTGTGGCTTATCATCTTTCAATTGGTAGGCGATAAGGCCCACAACCATATTGAGCATGAAGCCATGCTCGCTGCGGTGTCTGGAGTGCTCTATTTGCGAGATATTTTTTAGCTGGCCGTTGATGGTTTCTATGATGAAGTGCCTCGATAGCATCGCTTTATCCCACAAAGATATTGCCTTTGCTTTCATGTTGTTACGCACATTTGTCACAAGTGCTATGCCTTCAGCCAGCAGCTCATTGCTAAGCGCTTGACTGATATAACCTTTATCGGCATAGAGTTTATACCCAATCAACCTGAAGATGCTTGAGGCAATAGTTGAAAATTGTCATTGATCCGAGATGCTAAACGGCTACCAATATCCGGCAGTGTTTCCTTGAAAAATTTTGTCAGCGCAGCCCTAAAACAATACTTATCTT
>JBOFRL010000075.1:0-9808 GCA_051650965.1 Vibrionaceae bacterium | reverse complement strand
GCAAGAGCAATGAATCCAAATCGCTGGTCCAAAGAAGCTAGAAACTGGGATCGTGTTGGCGATGTGGAGCTAAATCCGGAGAAGAAAAAAGAGGCAGCTTAATAGCTCAGGCGACAACTACCTTGAAAAACGCCGCTTTCGCTGTTAATGCATAAATTTTTTCAGCCAATGGCAGGCCAAGATAGGTGAGAGAAAGGGCGCCGAGCGCTGATGAAAGCAGATTGGAGGCGGCGGCAACGCTGAGCACTTGTTGTGCGAGAGCTTCGTCGAGGCCATTTATCAAAGCGCCAGATGCTGCGCTCAGCATTGAGCCAGAGCCTACGCCAGAGCCAGCAGCAAGCGCTAACGGGTGCAATCCTGTTAGAGGTGCGATGCTGCCAAGTACGCTAAACCACAGTGTGCCGATCACGGAGCCACAAAGGTAAATTGCCAGTACGCCGATGTACTCTTGCGAGCCTGTGCCAAATTTTCCTTGGATCACAGCGACTGAGGGCTCGCGGCTGATTGATGAGCAAGCGCCGATAGCGCGGCGACCAAAGCCAAATTTTGCTGCTAGCGGGACAGCAATGAGGATCGGTAAAAGGTTGCCAATTTCTTGCAAAAACAGCGGTACGCCAACGCTTAAAATCATCTTAAGGTTTGGAATGATCATGCCAGCATATTGGGTGCCTAATATAAGCAGGCTAAATCCGACCATTTTTCCGCAAAAACTCTCTTCCTTTTCGCCGAAGATTTTTCTCCAGCCAGGAATGCGATCTTTGACAGGCTTGGCGGTAACGATCATGCCGATAATCACGGCAAATAACATCGGCAAAAGTGGGATCACGGCGATGCCGATTTTGATCTCTTTTTTCCCAATCAAATACTGGGAAACAAAAATCAGGGCGGCAGTTGCGAGTAAACTGACCATTGCCGTCTTAAACGGGCGAGACTGCTGCATAGTGGACTCTCTTTTTATATAAAACTTGATGGCTATTGCGAGTTATGGCACGGATAGCCGCGAATGAGCGCGGTGAAGAGTACAAGAAATGGGCGATTTATAAAACGACGTTTTAGGGATTTTTCACTATTTTTAGCCCAGATTTGTCGTGATAACTTTTCTCTTGAGCCTTTGCTTGAATTACTTGCAGCATAAACGGCGTGTTTGAGTGAGGAATGGTTTTGAGTAAAAAAGCAGAGAGTGATTCTTGTCGCGGTCGATCAGGGAGCGGCCGTGCGTAACGCTATCTTTATCAATTTGTTATTTGCTGTAAAAAGTCGGTGCTGCGAAATGGCGTTAAAATGCATAGCAGATGAACGCTCCCTCGCATAGCAAAGGGAGCGGTAACACTTTAGTTTAAACCGTATTTTTTTAGCTTTTTACGCAGTGTGCCGCGGTTGATCCCCATCATGTTGGCCGCGCGCGTTTGGTTGCCGCGCGTGTGTTGCATGATAGTGTCAAGCAGAGGCTGTTCCACTTCTGCTAGCACGAGCTCATATAGCTCATTGATATTTTTCCCATTTAGCTGCGCAAGATAATTTTTCAAGGATGCTTTGACAGAATCTCGCAGTGGCTTTTGGACGATTTGATCTTGTGAAGTTACAGTAACCACGGTTAATGGTTCTGAAGTTGTATTTTGCTCAAACATACTCTGTCAGCTCTTCTGGTAATAATGCAAGGTTTTCAAAAAAATCTCTCAAGCGGTTGAGTTGGGCTTCTGCGCAATCTATCGCATTGAAAGTGTTACGAATTTCTGCGAACTGGCGTACATCTCTTAAGTACCAACCGACGTGTTTGCGCGCGATCTGTGCTCCTTTGATGGCGCCATAAAATTGATGTAGCTGTTCAATGTGTGCAAATAGGACCGGTTTTATCATGGACATTGTCACAGGCTCTATGGCGCGGCCTGTGCTTAAAAACTGCCTGATCTGTATAAAAATCCAAGGGTTACCTTGTGCTGCACGGCCGATCATCAGGCCATCGGCTCCGGTAAACTCTAAAACTTGCTTAGCTTTTTGCGCTGAATTGATATCCCCATTAGCGATAACAGGGATACTAACAGCTTGCTTTACATCAAGAATGCTTTGATATTCGGCTTCACCGCGGTACATGCAGGCACGGGTTCTGCCATGCAGCGTTAGCGCTTGAATGCCACAATCTTGCGCAAGTTTGGCAATGGCCACGCAGTTTTTGCTCTCCTGATCCCAGCCCGTGCGGGTTTTTAATGTGACAGGCACATTTACCGCCGCCACCACAGATTTTAAAATTTTTTCAATCAAATCCGGATGTTTTAGCAGCGCCGATCCGGCAAGCTTGCGGTTCACCTTTTTAACTGGGCAGCCCATGTTGATGTCAACGATTTGCGCGCCCTGCTCGACGCAATATTGCGCCGCCTCTGCCATCTCAACTGGATCGCTGCCAGCAATTTGTACGCAGCGCAGTCCTTCGTTGTCGGAAGAGACCAAGCGCCGCTGCGACTTTGCTGTGTGCCACATACGCGGATTGGAAGACATCATCTCGCCAACCGCCATGCTCGCACCAAATTTTAAGCACAGCTGGCGAAATGGCGTGTCTGTCACGCCGGCCATTGGTGCCAAAATGAGCGCATTTTCCAGTTGATATGGGCCGATTTGCAATTATCTGATCTCTAAAACAGTAAGGGCGCGCATTTTACGCATTTTTTATCACCCTGAAAAGGGTAATATTTAGCCAAATTTTTTGCTTTAGTGTTGATAACGACGAACACGAAAATTTTAAAAATCAATGATTAATTTGATGCGGTGATCCGACACCATTCATCTTGCACGCAAATATCATCAATAGTGAGCGTGTCACGGTAGCAGTCAGCCACCGATTGTGCTTGCTCTTCAAGCACGCCAGACATGGCAAGTTGTCCGCCTTCTGCTAAAAAACTTTTGATGATAGGCGCAAGCTCGCGTAGCGGCTGAGCTAAGATATTCGCCACAACAACATCAGCTTTAAGGTTAGTTGGCTGATCTTTTGGCAAATAAAGCTGCAATCTATCATCGACTTGATTGCGCTGCGCGTTATCTTTTGACGCTTGTAACGCCTGCGGATCGATATCAATGCCAATCACCTGCTTGGCACCAAGCAGTAGCGCTGCTAAAGATAAAATGCCTGAGCCACAACCAAAATCGACCACGATTTTGTCTTTAAGATCAAGGCTGTCAAGCCACTGCAAGCAAAGAGAGGTTGTCGGGTGAGTACCCGTACCAAAGGCAAGCCCAGGATCTAGCATGATATTCACTGCATCGGGATCTGGAACCTCACACCAGCTTGGGCACACCCAAAGCCGCTGGCCAAAACGCATCGGCTTAAAATTATCCATCCAAGCGCGCTGCCAATCTTTATCTTCTACTTGCTCGATTTTGTAAGCAAAATCAGCGCTTAGCAGTGGGCTTTCTTTGAGCAAAGCGATGACTGGCGTAAGATCCACATCAGCTTCGAACAGGGCCACCACATCCGTCTCTCCCCACAGCCTTGTTTCGCCAGGCAAGGGTTCAAAAATCGGCGTATCTTTGGCGTCGAGAAAAGTAATTGTCAGAGCGCCACCTTGCTCTAAAAGCAGATCGCCAATTTCTTCGGCGCCGGCTTGTGTGGCGTTCACTTTAAGTTGGATCCAAGGCATGATTCTTATTACGACAAGAAAAGGGGTCGCAATTCTAGCATGAAAAATAGATAGCGTTTGCTACCTATTAATCGATTGTTTTGCCTTGAACGTTATGGCTGGACGGCTTTGGTAAAAGCGCTGCGCTGCTGATAAAGACTGACTCCAACAAAAACAAGCAAATTGATTGTAAGCGTTGGCACAATTGCGTGCAGACCTTTGAGGTCGGGTTTTAGCAGCGCGAGGGCAACATAAATTGTGAGCCCTGCCACCATGGAGGCCAGTGCGCCGCCCGCGGTTGCTTTTTTCCAGTACAGCCCAAGAACCAGCGGCCACAAAAATACTGTTTGCATCGCGCCCATCGCCAGCAAATTGAGCCAAATGATCATGTCAGGCGGATTGAGCGCCGCTAAAAAAACGATGGTCAAAAAGATGGCTGAAATCCACATCGAGAGTTTTGGTAGGCGCTGCTCGAGCTTAGGGTCGTCTTTTTGCTGTGGATTGATGTGGTTAAGATAGAGATCTTTTAGCAGCGTCGCAGAGGACTGAATAAGCTGAGAGTCGATGGTCGACATAATTGCAGCCATTGGCCCTGCCAAGAAAATTCCGGCAACAAGCGGCGGCAAAACATTCATCATTAGCTCAGGCATTACCTGATCGGCTGTTTGCAGATCGGGCAAAACCGCGCGCCCTAAAGCGCCAGAAAGGTGCATGCCAAAAATTAAAAATGCCACGACAGTTGTGCTAAGCACAATGCCAAGGTGTAGCGCCTTACTGGAGCGATAGCTCATGCAGCGCACCGCAACGGGCGGTACGGCGATCACGCCAAAGCAGATCAGCACCCAAAAGCTCAAGCTAAATTGCAATGAGATCATATTGTTGGCGCCGTGCGGTGAGATCAGCAACGGGTCGATATGGTGCAGTTTTTCAATGATCGGCGCCAAACCCCCGCCGGTATGGATCACGCCAACCAGCAGCGCAATGGTTCCGACTATCATCATCAGCCCTTGCATGGCGTCAGTGATCGCAACCGCACGAAAGCCGCCAATGGTTGTGTAAATGCCAACGGTGCCAGCAAATAGCATCAGTCCTTGCTCATAAGAAAAGCCGGTCACACTTTGTAAAAGACGCGCGCCGCCGACAAACTGCGCAGTCATCGCGCCTAAAAAGGCTAAAAGCAGGGTGACGGAAGTGAAGATCACGACTGGGCGACTTTTGAATTTCGCATAAAGCATGTCGTTTAAAGTGATGGCGTTATGCTTGCGCGCTTCTATCGCAAATTTTTTGCCAAGCACGCCAAGCGTCACCCAAGCTGCAGGGACTTGGATCATGGCAATTAGCACCCAGCCGAGGCCGTATTGATAAGCCGCGCCAGGGCCGCCGATAAAGGAGCTAGCGCTGGTGTAAGTTGCCGCTAGCGTCATCGCTAGAATAAATCCGCCGATGCTGCGCTGGCCTAAAAAGTATTCTTCTAAAAAATGGCCCGCCGAGCGCGAGCTTTTGCGCGTGTAAAAGGCGATGGCAAAAATCGCGCCCAGATAGCAGAGCAGAGGTAGCATCAACGAGTTACTCATGAGGATGCTCCTTGATTGCATCAAGCGGTATATCTTGATAACAGTAATTGACCATTAGCGCGCAGAGCACAATAAACAAGATCGGTCCAATCACGCAGGCGAGTAAAAACCACAGTGGTAAGCCGTAAAAAAGTTCTGGCAAGACATCTGTTGCAGAAGGGGCCAGCCCATAAGCACTGGCGTACCACCAAATAAAGTAGGCGCAAGCAAGTCCGATTGCCCACAGCGCCTCCTTATTAGCTTGTTGGTAGCGCGCATCTACACTTTTCATCACATGTTCCTAATTGTTGCGAAAGAGGGTACTTATTTGCGCCTGCTGGCGCCCATGGTAGCGGGGTAGTTTGTCACTTTTGCATGAGCTTGGAAAGGGTATTGCTGTAGCAAAAAAGAGGCAGCGCTATGGCTGCCTCTAAATTTGTGAATGCGGTACATAAAAAGAAAATTTGCGCGGCGTTACAGGCCCAATTTTTTCTCAAGGTAATGAATGTTCGCCCCACCTTTTTGAAAGTTAGGATCCTTCATGATTTCGATGTGCAGCGGGATATTGGTTTTAATTCCCTCAATCACAAGCTCGCTCAGCGCATGCTGCATTCTGGCAATCGCGATTTCGCGCGTCTCACCATAGCAAATCAACTTGCCAATCATCGAATCGTAGTAAGGCGGCACAGTGTAGCCTGAGTAAATGTGCGACTCCCAACGTACGCCAAAACCGCCTGGCACGTGCACACGCGTAATTTTGCCAGGACTTGGCAAAAAGCGCACTGGATCTTCAGCGTTAATACGGCACTCAATGGCGTGGCCTTTTGGCACAATGTCTGACTGCTTAAGCGAAAGCGGCTGGCCTGCGGCGATGCAAAGTTGCTGTTTGATCAGATCAACGCCTGTGATCATCTCGCTCACCGGATGCTCAACTTGGATGCGCGTGTTCATCTCAATGAAGTAGAACTGGCCATTTTCGTACAAAAATTCAAAAGTGCCGGCGCCGCGATAGCCGATATCGACACACGCTTTACAGCAGCGCGCGCCAATTTCGTTGCGCAGCTCTTCGCTGATCCCAGGCGCTGGCGCTTCTTCTACCACTTTTTGGTGACGGCGTTGCATCGAGCAATCGCGCTCAGCCAAATGGATAGCATTGCCTTGACCGTCAGCCAAGATTTGAATTTCCACGTGGCGTGGATTTTCAAGAAACTTTTCCATGTAAACCATGGGATTGTTAAACGCCGCTTTGGCTTCTGCGCGGGTTGTGGCAATCGCATTCAAAAGTTCATCTTCGCTGCGAACAACACGCATACCTCGGCCGCCGCCGCCGCCAGACGCTTTGATGATCACAGGATAACCAATGCGCTTAGCAATGCTTTTGTTTTTTTCAGCATCATCGCCAAGTGGGCCGCCAGAGCCTGGAACGCAAGGAACACCGGCTTGCTGCATCGCGTTGATAGCAGAAACTTTGTCGCCCATCAGGCGAATGGTGTCGGCGTGCGGGCCAATAAAGATAAATCCAGACTGCTCGACTTGCTCAGCAAAGTCTGCGTTTTCTGATAAAAATCCGTAGCCTGGGTGAATGGCGTTTGCGCCAGTCACTTCCGCTGCGCTGATCAGGCGAGGAATGTTAAGGTAGCTTTCTGCGCTTGCTGGCGGGCCAATACAGACCGACTCATCAGCAAGTAGCACGTGCTTGAGCTCGCGATCGGCGGTGGAGTGCACGGCGACCGTTTTGATGTTCAGCTCCTTGCAAGCGCGCAAAATGCGCAGTGCAATCTCGCCGCGGTTGGCGATCAAAACTTTTTCTAACATGCTAGCCTCTGTTACTCAATTATCACAAGAGGTTGGTCAAACTCAACAGCTTGGCCGTCTTCGCATAAAATGGCTTTAACGACGCCTGATTTATCCGCTTGAATTTGGTTCATCATCTTCATCGCTTCAACGATGCACAATGTGTCGCCAACTTTGACATTTTTGCCAACGCTGATGAATGGGTTCGCGTCTGGGCTTGGTGAGCCGTAGAAGGTGCCAACCATGGGTGACAAAACGGTGTGGCCGCTTGGCGCGACAACTGGCTCTGGCGCTGCAGTTTGTGCGACAGGCGCCGCTACTGCTGGCGCAGGCATTGGCGCTTGCATTGATGCATAAACTTGCTGCATCGGCGCTATAGGCATGGCACGGTTGATTCGTACTGACTCTTCACCTTCAGAAATTTCTAATTCTGCAATGCCAGACTCTTCAACCAGTTCAATAAGTTTTTTGATTTTGCGAATATCCATGGAATGTTCTCTATTTTTATTTTGCAAGTGAATCGGTGGCGGTTAAATAACGTTCCGCCGCCAGTAAAGCAAGTTCATAACCGTGCGCTCCAAGTCCCGTGATCACCCCTTGTGCTTGATCAGAAAAATAGGAGTGATGGCGAAAAGGTTCGCGGGCATGGATGTTGGATAGATGAACTTCAATAAACGGAATTGCTACAGCCAGCAGCGCATCGCGCAGCGCAACGCTTGTATGGGTAAATGCAGCTGGATTTATCAAGATAAAATCGCAGTGGCCAGCTGCGTTGTGGATCGCTTCAATTAACTCTACCTCAGCATTGGACTGCAGATGAGAAAGCTCAAGTTGCAGCTCCTGCGCCTTGGCTTCAAGAGTGGCCACAATTTGGGCAAGCGTAGTTGCACCATAGTGACATGGTTCGCGTGTTCCTAGCAAATTAAGGTTTGGGCCATTGAGTAATAAAACGCGATATTTGCTGGTCATTGTAGACAGATTGGCTCCATTGCATGAAAAGCTGTCGATTGTGGGGTCATGGACCTGCGGCTTTGCCATCGGTCATTCTGTTGCAATATTTTGAGCATATAAAAGATGGTATTTCAATAATATCAAAGCAAATCGCTACAATATACCGTCTAGTAAGCGGCTAAATTATGATAATTGCTTCCGATAGGCAAGCAGAAGAACATCAATTATCGACGTCATATCACAAATCATTTTGATGCCACTCGCAGTCGCTTTCATTGATTGTCCAATTTAAATTGGCCGGATCAGAGATTTTCCTTGCCTGACTTTCGCGAAATTTGTACTATGCGCGCTCAAAATTCTCGGTTCTATTTCTTTCGTTCCTTGCTTTTGCTGGATAACCGGGCCACAAGTGAAAGCTGAATAATCCGTAAGGAGCAACTCAAATGCGTCATTACGAAATCGTATTTATGGTGCACCCAGATCAAAGCGAGCAAGTTGCTGGCATGATCGAGCGTCATACGAATTTGATCACTGAATCAGGCGGTACTGTACATCGTCTAGAAGATTGGGGCCGTCGTCAATTGGCTTACCCAATCAACAAGCTACACAAAGCTCACTATGTGCTGATGAATGTTGAAGCTGAGCAAGCGGTGATTGATGAGCTAGAAACAGCGTTCCGCTACAACGATGCTGTGATCCGTAACATGATCATGCGCGTTAAAGCACCTGTTGTTGAGCAATCTGTCATGCTTAAGCCTAAAGAAGAGCGTCCAGCTCGTCGTGACGAAAATGCAGAAGATGCGTTTTCTGAAGAGGAAGCTAGCGCTGAATAATGGTGCGCATTTTTAGAAGGTTTTCCTCATAGGCTTGCCGGATAAAAATTCCATCACTTTAGCGTGATTAGCAAAATGCTCCGCTACAAAACCGCCGCCTCATGTGCGTGCGGGATTGTAAGCAACAACATTACCGTAATAAAGATTCAGGAGAGAGTTCATGGCACGTTTCTTCCGTCGCCGCAAATTCTGCCGTTTTACTGCAGATGGCGTACAAGAGATTGATTACAAAGACATCGTAACGTTAAAAAATTACATCACTGAAGCGGGCAAAATTGTCCCAAGCCGTATCACAGGTACGCGCGCTCGGTATCAGCGTCAACTAGCTCGTGCTATCAAACGCGCTCGCTATCTTGCATTGCTGCCATACACTGACAAGCATCAATAATCGGCACTTTCAGGTTAAAGAGGAATAAAATAATGCAAGTTATTTTACTTGATAAAGTTGCCAAGCTAGGCAGTTTGGGCGATGAAGTTACTGTAAAAAACGGTTATGCACGCAATTACTTGATCCCACAAGGTAAAGCGGTCATGGCAACTAAAGACAACCTAGCTCGCTTTGAAGCACGTCGTGCTGAGCTTGAAGCAAAAGTTGCCGCGACTTTAGCTAGCGCACAAAAACGTGCTGAGCAATTAGTACAATTGGCCTCTGTTACTATCGCGTCTAAAGCGGGTGACGAAGGTAAACTGTTTGGTTCTATCGGCGCTGCCGACATTGCACAAGCAGTAAGCAAAGCTGGCGTTGCAGTTACAAAAAGTGAAGTACGTTTGTCTAACGGCACTTTGCGTAGCACTGGCGAATACGAAATCATGCTGCAATTGCACCCTGAAGTCGTTACTGCTGTGAAGCTGAATGTTACTGCTGAGTAATATGCTGTTTTGCGAATGCGAAAAAGCCGCCTTCTTGGCGGTTTTTTTGCAAATTTTTTTAAGCAAAAGGACCCTGTAAATAATTCTGTGTAAATGCCTTTAGTTATAAATACTGGGTTAATCGCTCTTCAAAAATGATCATAAAGCGATTCATGGCCAGCCGCCAGTTTTGAATGGGCATCGTCCATTTTTTGCTAGC
>JBOFRL010000074.1:0-1012 GCA_051650965.1 Vibrionaceae bacterium | reverse complement strand
CTAAAATCACTTCCAATGAACGAATACGCTCGCGCATCTGCTGCGCTTCACGGGTTAACACCTCCAAACGGCGGCGCTCTTCTTGGCTCAAGCCTTCGCCCAATTCACGCTTGCTGCGATAGTGCAGCCACAGCCAAACGGGCGCGACAAACAGGAAGAAAATCGTTAACGGCACAGACAGGAAAAAGCTTCCCATTGTTACACTCCCTTTCGATATGCAGGGCAGCAGGCTGCCCTGACGATAATAATGATGGTGCGATGAATTGCGCGTCCATCAGCCTAAGCAAAACCGCGCTAACCGATACTCAAAGGTGGCACGGTTAGTCTTTTTGCTGCATCTTGGCTTTCAACGCAGCCAACTCACGGCTGATGTCATCATCGGCCTGCAGTTCGGCAAACTCGTCATGCAAATTCTTTTGCTTACCGATAGTCATACTATCTGCTTGCGCTTCCATCTGATCAATACGGCGCTCAAATTGCTCAAAACGGGCCATGGCCTCATCCAAGCGCGAATTTTCCAGCTGGCCTCGCACTGAGCGTGATGAAGCCGCAGCCTGATAACGGACCTGCAAGGCCTGCTGACGGGCGCGCGTCTCGGTCAGTTTTTTCTCCAGCTCTGCCACTTCACCGCTCATGCGCTGAATGCTGCTGTCGACGGCGTCCAATTCTTGCTCCAGACCTTGGATCAACTCCGCCACTTTCTGACGCTCAATCAGTGCCGCACGCGCTAAATCTTCACGCGATTTACGCAGCGCCAATTCAGCTTTTTCTTGCCACTCACTTTCTTGCGCGCGGGCATGACCAATTCGACGCTCCAGCTGCTTACGCTCCGCCAAGGCATGCGCAGAAGTAGAACGCACTTCCACCAGTGTGTCTTCCATCTCCTGAATCATCAGGCGGACCAACTTCTGCGGATCTTCAGCTTTATCCAGCAGCGCATTGATGTTGGAGTTCACAATGTCAGCAAAACGTGAAAAAACACCCATAATAGTTCTCCTGAATTAGGGCTCCG
>JBOFRL010000073.1:0-2205 GCA_051650965.1 Vibrionaceae bacterium | reverse complement strand
AAAATTGCATTGAGGATGTATAGCCTCAGACGGGGTTAACCGCTAAGCGGCATAGATCTATCTAAAACAGGCAAAGCTATTTGTTTAAACAATTTTTACTAAGAAATAATCAGTATTTTATATAACTGTGTTCGTGTTTCATGCTTATTAGGATTGTTAACCGACAGCCTACCTTGGTGGTAAGGAATTGAAATTCCTTACCACAAATTTACTTAAAAGCACTCTGCCCATCAAAATGGCCAATATCCAGCCAGTTGCCACTACAAATGCATGCGGCAGCGTTTCGTGCTGTGTTGCCATCTGCGCGTTGACGACGATGTGAAATTGTTCGACTAAAAAGTTAGTCAAAAACCCAAACAGAAGTGCGCCGCCAATCACGCCGATAAGATAAGCGTAGAGGGCGCGCGCGCCAAGCTCAGCGCGTACCATGCCGACGGTCGCGATGTTGGTGGCTGGGCCTGCAAGCATAAAGACCAGCACCGCGCCTGGCGAAATCCCCGCAAGCAACAGGCCTGCCGCAATTGGGGTAGAAGCCGTCGCACAAATGTACATCGGAACAGACACTAAAACCATCACCAGCATCGCGACAATGCCGTCGCCCCACAGCGCAAGAAAATCAACCGGCACATAGGTTTGCACCAGCGCGGCAAAAAAGAGCCCGATCAACAGCCAGTGGCTTGTATCACGGATAAGATCATGGGCGGCGTATTTAAAGGCGTGCCAGAAACGCTTAAGCAGCCTAGTCTGCGGCGCGGCGCTGTTTGGCGTGCTGCAGCAATGTGGCGCGGGCTGTTTTTGTGGCGTCGTCGCACAGCAGCTTTGCTCGCTTTCGTTGATCATTAGTTTGGCCGCCGCGGTAAAAGTGCCGCACTCTTTAGCGGCGCGCCAAGCAGGGTTAAACAGTAAAGGCGGTGTATCGCCTGCATTGATGAGCGACAAACTGCGAATTTGCAGCTTTGTCGCAGGCTGGCTTTTCGCTTCGTCGTGTCCAACCAAAACGCCCGCTAAAATCGCGCTGCTGATTGCGGCAAGCGGGCGAATGATGGCCATAAATGGGCCAAGTAGCGCGTAAGAGACTGAAATAGAATCAATTCCCGTTTCAGGCGTGGAAATTAAAAAAGAGGTGGTGGCGGCTTTTGAGGCGCCCGCACGGCGCAGGCCAATCGCGGTTGGGATCACGCTGCATGAGCACAGCGGCAGCGGCGCGCCAAGTAATGCTGCTTTGATCACCGCCTTAACGCCTTGTCCGCCAAGCTGTTTTTCCATCCATGCCATCGGCACGAACTCTTTGATGAGCCCCGCAAGCGCAAGGCCAAGCAGCAGCCAAGGCGCAGAGGCAAGAAATAGATCAATGAAATTGTGAAATAGCATAGGAGCTCCTACCGAAGAACTGTTGGCGCAACTCAGAGCGCGCAGGTTGCGATCCTACTGTTGCATGTGGTTTTGCGCAATGTACGCATTCATTAATGCCAGTTATATCTAATAGAGAGAAAGAGTTAGAGGTTGGAGAGGGAATATTTTTGTTATTGATGAATAAGTTATATTTTAATAACGATTTAGAACGTTGATTTTTAATATCTAATATCCGTGATATGCACTTCTCTTTATGTTATTTCACATGAAGAGTGGAAGCGGCTCCGATAAAGTCTACTCAATTACTTTATTTAAGTAGCAGGAGTAAAGCATGACGATAGGTGGTAATGGCAACGGTAATGCAGCCGTTAGGGGAATGGATGTTCTTGGCCCAGTTAATAATGGAGATCGCTTTATCGAGGACAGATTTATGATGCAAAATCCTCACCACGGGCAACCAACAAGAAGGCAAATTACGCTAATAGTCAGGGGGCAAATCCTTAACGTTAATGAGCACGTTCAAACGAGATGGTACCAGACCCACATTGGCATTGCTCATTGGATAAGGCGTACATTCACGGTTACTAGTCAAAGCGGAGCTCCGCTGATCGGGCTGACTCAGCCAGACGTAGTTAGTGCACTAAGAGTGTATGACGCTCAAGCAGCTCTTGCTCGTCAGCAAGCTCAGCCATGCCAAGCGCCTCAGAATGTTGATATACTCAATCAACCTGAAGATGCTTGAGGCAATAGTTGAAAATTGTCATTGATCCGAGATGCTAAACGGCTACCAATATCCGGCAGTGTTTCCTTGAAAAATTTTGTCAGCGCAGCCCTAAAACAATACTTATCTTT
>JBOFRL010000072.1:0-3522 GCA_051650965.1 Vibrionaceae bacterium | reverse complement strand
CCGTCATTCCGCACCTGTTTTAGGATTTAAAAAAGCTTGACGGCGATCGACCATTCTGATCTATTACTGCTTTTTGCCGGTAGATATTTATGGCCACTCCCGCTATCACTATTCGTAACCTCGATCACCTTGGCTTAGTTGCTGCGCTCTGCAAAGAGCTTGGTATTGCGCGCATGATTGACGAGGTGATGCCTAAAACGGCGTCTTTTAAGGTTTCGCATGGCGACGCCTTAGTGGCTATGATATTGAATGGACTAGGTTTTCACAGCTCTACCCTGCACATGTTTCCGCTATTCTTCGCAAACAAACCGGTTGAACGTTTAATTGGCCCAGGGATTTGCGCTGATGATCTTAATGATGATGTGCTTGGTCGCTGCCTTGATGCGCTTTTTGAGGCGGATGTCAGCAAGTTGTACCAAAAAATCAGCGAGCAAGTCGTCGCGCGCCTCGGGCTCAAAAGTACGGCATTACATCTTGATATTACTAGCTTTCACGTCGATGGCGCCTATGCTCAAGACGATGGCGAGCAGCTTGGCAAGTTGCAATTAGTACGAGGCTACAGCCGCGACCACCGGCCAGAGCTCAACCAAGTTATCCTCGAGTTGATCTGCGAAAATCAGGCCGGACTGCCCGTTTACATGCAAGCATTAAGCGGCAATAGCAATGACACCAAAGCCTTTGCGCAGACGGTACGGCGCCATTTGAGTAGCCTCAAGGCCGCGCAAGAGAGCCGCTATTTGGTCGGTGATGCGGCGCTGTATTGCGCAGAGACATTGCAACTGCTTGATCAGCAGCAACAATTGTTTGTTACACGCGTGCCCGTCACCCTCAATGAGGCCAAGCGAGCCGTGGCAACTATCGGCATGCAGTCGTTAACTTCACTAGGTAATGGCTATCATGGATGCTGGCAAAGCGCCAACTATGCAGGAGTTGCGCAGCGCTGGCTACTGGTGCGCAGCGAACAGGCCAGTCACCGTGAGCAACAAACACTAGCCAGAAACTTGCTCAAAGAAAGCACGCGTGAACTCAAAGCTTTCACCAAATTATGTGCCCAGCGTTTTGCCTGCGAAGCCGATGCGAAAGCTGAATTGACCCGTTTTGCAGCCAGTTTGACGCTACTACAACTCGATGCGCAAATCGTGAGTGAACCCGTTTATACGGGGCGTGGCCGACCGAAACAGGGTGAAACACCGGTCGGTTATCAGTTTAATATTAAAGGTGTTGCAGCAAGCAGTCTACCGCGAGTTGAAGAGGCGCGCAGCCAAACTGGTGTGTTTATCCTTGCGACTAATGATCTTAGCGAAACGCTCACCATGGCCGAGCTGCTTGCGACCTATAAAGCGCAGCAAAATGTTGAGCGCGGCTTTCGCTTCCTCAAAAGCCCAGAATTCTTGACCTCATCGTTGTTCCTGAAAAAGCCGCAACGTATTGAAGCGTTGCTGATGGTGATGACTTGCAGCTTGATGATTTATGCGGCGCTGGAGCATAGGATCCGGCAGGGACTCCTCGAGCAAGGCCGCAGTGTGGCGGATATGAAAAAGAAACCGACCCAAAAGCCAACTGCGCGTTGGATTTTTTTGCGTTTTGGCGGGATACATGAATATCGGTTAGGTGCGGCGCCACCGCAGGTGACGGGGCTTACGTCCGACCAGCAGATCATTATCGACGTGCTAGGTGAACCGTATCGGCAGATTTACTCTTAATTTAGGTGCTGAGTTGTTTATACACGGCTAGCGCATTTTAATTCCAGATTCTAAAAGGGTTGAGCGATAGCCGTCATCCAGCGCGGCCATTTTACGTTTATGGCAAGGAATTTGAATCATCACCAAAGGGTTAGGGTGGATCGGAGCGCTTAACCGGCAAATGTGATGAAAAAAATGAGTCATACAAACGGCAACAGCGCTAAATGCTAATAATTCACCAAGATGATTAATTGCTCGATTTTGAGTAGATCTATCCTATGAAGGCATTAGCACTTTTTTTGAATTCTTAGCGCAATCAGTTTTTTAATAGAGCTGCCGTGGCGAAATGACGAGTAAATCATGCGCTTACCACACAAAATGCACTCAAAAGGGTCAACACCAACATAACCTTTGAGTCGCGCGGCAAAAGAGAGCGTTTGCGGCGCTAGCCCTATTTTTTGATCTAATGCTGCATAAACCTTTGGCAACAACAGATTACGTTTTCTGTTGGCAAGAAAACCGTAATAGCGGATCATTTTGAAATATTTGTCAGGGATGTGCTCTATCAGCAATAAAATCAACGCTTCGGCGTCAATTGTCAGCGTTTTATGGCTCTGAGTACGATGATCCAAATAACGCACATTGAGTTTCTCATTCGCTGCCATATGCCGCAGGCGAGAAGCTGATAACGGCAGTTTTTTTAGGTAACGCCCGAGATAATTGACCGTCTGTTTGGCATGCTTACTCTTTTTTGCTAAATGGATATGCCAATAGCGATGATATTGCCCGTCTAAAAAGTTATACCAATCAAGTGGATGGTGAAACTTTTCCGGCAAGCTGATACGACCGTGCTGTTTGCGAAAAAAAGCAATGACAGCCTCTTTCCAGCGCTCTCTCAGCACATCTGCTTTAAAATAAAGCGGCTTCCATTGCCCGCTTTTTTTGCATAAGCCACCAGCCGTAACGGAGAGGTGCATATGCACATTCCAGTTAAATTGCCGCCCATAAGTGTGCAGCGCACTAAAAACGCCGATCTCGATCCCTTTTTTTTCGGCCCAACGCAGCACAATTTTGCTGGCGAGCTTAGAAAGGCTATTCAATAGCTGCCGATTATCAGCAAACAGCGGCCAGAACTGCTCCGGCAAGGTGAAGGTGATATGTTGCCAGCTACATTGCGGCAGAATATGCTGCTGTTTAGCTATCCAGCGCTCTGTTGCTGTGGTGCCGCATGGCGAACACGCGCGGCCTTTGCACGAGTGGTTGATATATTTGGCATGCGTGCATTGCGGGTTTTCGCAGGTGTATAATTTTGATCCATAGACAGATGTGGAGCACCACAGCATTTTTTCAATGGATTCAATGACGATCGGGCGAATGTTGCTGCCATGTTTAGCAAGAACATTATCCCAGTGCCTATCGAAAAGCTGGCGGATAGGGTCATTAGGCTGCATAAGAAAACCCGCGAGAAAATTACGGCTCTAAGCTAAATGTGTCGCAGTCAGGGCAATGATAAACATGGTGAAAAATCTGAGTCTTAGGGAATAGCTGATACAATGTGTGCCAAAAGGTAACGATTAATTGATCGCCTTCGCCTGCAATAAAACGCGCTCTCAGCTCGGGATAAGGGATCTTAAGTTGTCGCGAGGCGCTTTTTAAGGCTTTTTTGACCATTTTGTTTTGCGTAGCTTCGTGTGAATGTGACATGGTTTAATAGTTATTATTGTTGGTTTTTTCATGGCCATTATGATGCAAGAAAATGATCAGCAATAAAAGCGTCAAATAAGGTTGAGTTGAGCGCCTAACTTAAAGCTCGGTACTGCGCCGTAGGCGCCTACGGTTC
>JBOFRL010000071.1:0-14948 GCA_051650965.1 Vibrionaceae bacterium | reverse complement strand
CCTCTTGTTGTGGCTGGGCACTAAAGGTAGAATTATTCATGGCGTATCACCTCTGTTGATTGAGATTCTTGCGGAAATCAATCAGCAGGATACGCCACCTTCCCTAAAGCCTCCATACACCAGAAATAACAATAACTCCCGAGAACTTGCGCAGCTCCTAGCCAGCCAGCCCCCCGCGCCGGCTTCTACTCCATTGCCCAGAAGGCTTGCAGTAGAGACAGGAATTCAGCCACAAGCCCCCCTGCGGCCAACGCAAAGCATGGAAGATCTCCCACCGCCGCAAAACGTTGAGGCAGAGACTGAGACGACTCCAGCCGCCGATATCAGCGCACCGTCGCGAAGAGCAAGCGGTGCAAGTGCATCAGCTGCAGCATTAGAAAATACCAGCTCTGCAGAAATGTCTTTAGCAAATTCAGAGAGATCAGATCCAGCGACTGACGCGGCGCCGAAAAAAGCTGGAAAACTCCGCCGCCTTTATACTGCCATATTCAAAAAAAATGAAATTGAAAAAACAAGAGAACAAAAAATCATTGAAAAATGCCGCCAAAAACTGAATAAAGCCTTCCAGCCTAAAGGAGCATTAGCAGAGCTTAAGCAAAAAACTTTTGCAATATATGCTACTGGCTGTGACGCAGAGGCAAAAGCTTCATTTACAAAGATGCTTAGTGACAGTGAAAAATTGCTAGGCAAGTTAAATACCCATATATCAATTATTCTGCTAGAGAGAAACAGCGAATTTATTGGGCAGATCCGCACAGCCTTCGCGATAGTTTTAAATGCAAAATTTTTGCACGGCAAGATACTGCCTCGCCAACACCCCTTGGCTCTGCGACCTCTTTTTATGGGCTCGTTCTATTACCAGTCGATCTGCAGCTATCTGCAAAATTGTCCCCTGCCGTGGGATCTGCATACGCTAGAGCAAAAAATAACATTGCTATTCAATCACCTAAAGAGTGGTGCTACCGATAGCAGTTATCGGCCACAAGAACTCTCTATCGAAAATTTCACATTGATAGACGTGCCATTAGCCCCCGACATAGAGTTGTCGAAGAGCTACTGCTTAAAGGCGCTGGAATTAGGTCACCATGCAACAAATCAAGAGATCCAAAGCGCCTACACGCGCCTCTGCTTGCAATGTCATCCAGATAAGGATCCAGACAATCCTGAGCAAGCAATGGCGAGGTTCTTGCGATTGCAAGTACTGTTTTTTCAGTTAAAACTTGATGAGCTAACGCCTTTAAATAACAGCACTAAAAACATTTAGCGCGGTGATCTTTTGAGCATGAGGAAACCTGCGCGCCTAGATCTTTTAACTCAGCACGCAGGTATGGCCGTTTTTTTATTTAATTTACCAACGGTGAGAGTAAACGAAAGCGCAAATCATTTGGCCTCTTGCCACCACAAACTGAAAGTTTGCTGGCTGTTGTCAACCTCGACCGCCTCGCCGATCATTGGCGTCATCAGCTTAAACGGTTGGCCGATGCTTGCGCTATAAAGGCGCTGCAGCGGATCATACCAAGTGTGGGTCGAAAGCCTGAACTTGCTGTTATGCGACGGCAAAATAGCCTTCGCGCCCAACTCTTTTGCCGCTTGCGCAGTCTGCTCCGGCGTCATGTGAATGTGAGCCCACGAGTTGTTATATTGACCATTTTCTAGCACCGCAATATCAATCGGCCCAATTTTGTCAGCAATTTGTTTAAAGTGCGGACCATAGCCTGTGTCACCGCTAAAATAGATGGTGTGCTTAGGCGTCACGATGGCAAACGATCCCCACAACGTTTTATTGCGCTCAAACATGCGTCCTGAAAAATGTTGCGCCGGCAAGCGGTGAATGATCAGATCAGCTTGCGCAAACGCCGTGAACCAATCGCCTTGGTGAATTTTATTTGCATCAAATCCCCACTGCTCCAAATAAGAGCCAACGCCGATCAGCGTGATCACTTGGTCAATTTTTCCCTTTAGCGCATTGAGCGTTGGAAAATCCAGATGATCCCAGTGATCATGCGTAATAAGTAAGTAGTCGATGTCCGGAATGTCGTCCGCGCTATAGATATTTGCGCCCTCAAATGCCACATTCGTTCTTGGCACTGGCGACGCGTTTTTACTAAACACCGGATCTATAAGGAATTTTTTCCCATCCAACTGCATATAAAACGAAGAGTGACCCATCCACACGATAATATTTTCATGCGGCTCAAGTTGTTTTAGATCTGTTTTACGAGATGGCAGCGGCTGCGTGGGGATAGAGTCTTCGCTTTTACCAAAGAGGAATCGGAAAAGCTTAGCGGCGCGGCCTTCCGAGCTGACGGTGGGCGCAAGCTCAACCACATTTTTAAAATACCCGTTTGCATAATGGTCGCTGTTCGGCTGCGACTCAACAGTCGGATCGGCAAAGGCGGGTTGCTTCATGTAGAAATAGATACTGGCGCAAACAATTACCAGAAAACTAAACAGCATTCTCACGTGTGATCCTTAAGTTGTCTTGCAAGAGCATTTTTTGTCGATGCTGGAAAATACCCCGTTAAATTGAGTCGTGTCAATTGCTTTGGCTTTTAACTCACCGTTTACGCCCGCGACCGCTTGAGCGCAAACCCCGCGTCTTTGCCGCAAGATCAAGCGCGTGCAAAATTAACTCATTGATATGACTTAACACGCAAGCAAGATTATTCATTGACGGCTGACTATCATCTTTGCTAACTTACCGCAGCTGTTTGCCTATCTGTTCGATGTGGACTGCGGCTAATTTGGGACTCCTGAGTCTTTAGACGCAGGATGAATGCTGAGTTATCAGCTTTTTTTTGTTTCCAAATAGCAAACGTTTGCTTGAATAGCAGCTTGAGACAGTAATGAACGCGTTAGCGCAAATTGAATGACACAGCGGCGCATTGTAATCGCAATTCGTCGAGAAAAAGTACAGTAAAAACAACATGTTATATCTTTACCTTACACTGATAAAACCAACGAGAGATAATGATGAACAAGACTCTGTTTGCACTGATGATCAGCGCCGTATGTGCGGCTCCGGTATCTGCTAAGACTGTGGAAAAGATTGTAGTTGCGCACCGTGGCGCCAGTGGTTACTTGCCAGAGCATACATTGCCTGCAAAAGCGATGGCCTATGCGATGGGCGTGGATTATTTAGAGCAAGACGTGGTGATGACCAAAGACAATCAGCTGATCGTCTTACATGATCACTACCTTGATAGAGTTACCGACGTAGCCAAAAAATTCCATGGCCGAGCGCGTGCTGATGGCCGCTACTACGCCATCGATTTCACACTGCCGGAAATTCGTCAGCTCGCTTTCACTGAAGAGTTTGTGCTGGATAAAGATGGCAAAATGAGCCAGAAATTCCCGAATCGCTTCCCGATGTGGAAGAGCGATTTTCGCATCCATACTCTCGCTGAAGAGATCGAAATGATCCAAGGCATGAACCACTCCACCGGTAAAAACGTGGGTCTTTATGTCGAAACTAAAGCGCCGTGGTTCCACAAAACCGAAGGCAAAGATATCTCTGTAGCGGTGCTTGAAACACTGAAAAAGTACGGCTACAGCAAAAAAGATGACAAGGTTTTCTTCCAAAGCTTTGACGCGCCAGATCTGCAGCGCGTACACGATGAGCTGCTGCCAAAAATGAAGATGGATATCAAGCTGGTACAGCTGATCACCACGACTGATGACAAAGAAACAATGGTCATCAACAAAGATGGCACGCTGACCAACTACAGCTACGACTGGATGTTTGAGCCGGGCGCGATGGCCAAAATTGCCAAGTATGCCGACGGCGTGGGCCCATGGTATCCGATGGTGGTGGAGGAGAGCTCAACACCAGGTAACATCAAAACGACCATCATGGTCAAAGAAGCACATGAAAATGGGCTGGTGGTGCACCCGTACACCTTCCGCCAAGATCCAGGCCGTGTGCCAGCGTACGCCAAGAACTTAAGCGATATGCTCGATATTTTTTATAACACTGCCAAGGTCGACGGCGTTTTCACCGACTTCCCTGATGTAGCGGTTAAGTTTTTGCGTGATCAAAAGGCGCAAGCACAGACAAAACAAGAGAACAAATAAGACTAAACGGTGGAGCTGGGTCTGCCCGCTCCACCATTGTACCGCGTGCTAAAACAGATTGTTGTGTAGATACCCAATGATGCGCTCTACTACATTTTGCTTGTGCTCAAAAAAGCTTTCCCGCATTTGTTACGTCGCTTCGCCATCTAATTTCAGCTGTTAATAAGCCAAATTCGTTGAAATATGTTTGAAAACTGTAGCCAACCGCGAAATCGGCGTACCCGCCAGTCCGCGCAGAGGCGCATATTGCTCAGAAAGGAACTCAACCAGTTGAGTATTTGCTAGGTAATTTTGCTGATCGTTTTCACACTCTTTCAACTTGCCGCGTGCAATCTCAATTGAGTCAACTATTATTCCATAGAAACGTTTCGATGGCCGATTTTTCATCAACTTGAAGTGATGCTGTCGTTACCAAACGTGATTTGATAAAAGGTATCACCATGAAAAAAAGTGCTCTACTGAACTCAGAACTCTCTTATTTAGTGGCAACGCTCGGCCACACCGATGAAATCACCATCTGTGATGCGGGGCTGCCAATTCCTGATGAGGTGACGCGCATTGATCTTGCGCTGACTCACGGCGTGCCTTCTTTTTTGCAAACGGTACAAGTGATTTTGTCTGAGTCGCAGATCGAATGCGTCATCATGGCAGAAGAGTTTGCTCAAGTCAGTCCAGCACTGCATGACGCGCTGTGCCGCGAGCTCAAAGCACAAGAGCAAGCGTGTGGAAAGCCCATCGCCATTCAATACATCAGCCATGAAGCGTTCAAGCAACGCACATTACACAGCCGCGCCGTCGTGCGTACCGGCGAATGTACTCCTTACGCCAACGTGATTTTCCAAGCGGGTGTCGTGTTTTAACCACGCGCAACAATTGAGGAACCACTATGACTCAAGCAATTTTAGCCCTGAGCCAAATAGAAAAAACCTTCCCTGGCGTGAAAGCGTTAGACAAGGCGAGCCTGAATGTCTATCCGGGGCGGGTAATGGCGCTGATGGGCGAAAACGGCGCTGGTAAATCAACGTTGATGAAAGTGCTAACAGGCATTCACAACAAAGAGGCGGGCAGCATTGAATATCAAGGGCTGCCCGTTTCTTTTAAAGGACCGCGTGATTCGCAGCTTGCTGGGATCAGCATTATCCACCAAGAGCTCAACCTCATCCCGCAGCTCACCATCGCAGAAAATATCTTCCTTGGCCGTGAAATCACCTCTCCTTTGGGGCGAATTTTGTGGGATGAAATGTACCGCAAAGCCGAGCAGCTGCTCACGCGCCTTAATGTAAAACACAGCGCCAAAACGTTGCTCGGCGAGCTGAGCCTTGGCGAGCAGCAGATGGTGGAAATTGCCAAAGCGCTGTCGTTTGAAGCGAAAGTCATCATCATGGATGAGCCGACTGACGCGCTTACCGACACGGAAACCGAGTCGCTGTTTAAAGTCATTAACGAGCTGCGCGAGCAAGGCTGCGGCATTGTTTATATTTCGCACCGCCTAAAAGAGATCTTTGAGATCTGCGACGACATCACCGTGCTGCGCGATGGCAAATTTATTGGCGAGTGCCGCGTGTGCGACACCAATGAACAAGGTCTCATCGAGATGATGGTCGGACGCAAACTCGAAGAGCAGTATCCGCGCATAGCCGTGCAGCAAGGCGAAACCAGCCTTGAGGTGATAGGCTTGACCGGCTCAGGCGTACACGATGTCAGCTTTTCGCTAAAAAAAGGCGAAATTTTAGGCATTTCCGGCCTGATGGGCGCAGGACGCACTGAGCTGATGAAGGTCATTTATGGCGCGCTACCTTTTGAACGCGGCGAAATTAATCTCAATGGCCGCACCATTAATCCTCTCACCCCACAAGATGGGCTGGCCAATGGCATCGCTTATATTTCAGAAGATCGCAAAGGCGACGGCTTAGTGCTGGGCTTGTCGGTGAAAGAGAACATGTCGCTGTGCACGCTCGAGCAGCTTAGCACCGGCATACAAATTCGCCACGCAGACGAAGTGATTGCAGTGGACGATTTTATTCGCCTCTTCAACATTAAAACGCCGAGCCGCGAGCAGATCATCGGCAACCTCTCAGGGGGAAATCAGCAAAAAGTGGCGATTGCCAAAGGGCTGATGACAAAGCCGAAAGTGCTGATCTTGGATGAGCCGACGCGCGGCGTTGACGTGGGCGCGAAAAAAGAGATCTACCAGCTGATCAACCAATTTAAAGCCGAAGGCATGAGCATCATTTTAGTCTCCTCAGAGATGCCGGAAGTGCTTGGTATGAGTGATCGCATTTTAGTGATGCACGAAGGGCGGATCAGCGGCGAATTTATGGCCAACGAAGCCGATCAAGAGAGACTTATGGCGTGTGCGGTAGGCCACCAACCTACTCACGCAGCATGAAATGAGGATACAGTATGAGTACCCGAACCATGACCAAAACAACATCCGATAACAGTAAAAAAATGCTAAGTAAAGAGTGGCTGATCGAGCAAAAATCGCTGATCGCCCTGCTGGTTTTAGTGGCAGTGGTCTCTTTCTTAAACCCCAACTTTTTTACGATGGACAACCTGCTCAACATTTTGCGCCAAACTTCGGTTAACGCGATCATCGCCGTCGGTATGACTTTAGTGATCTTAACGGCTGGGATCGATTTAAGCGTAGGCTCAGTGCTTGCGCTGTGCGGCGCTTTTGCGGCGACGCTCGTGGCGATGGAGGTGCCCGTCCTTATCGCGGTTCCCACGGCGCTGCTCGCTGGCGCGGCAATGGGCGCCATCAGCGGCATCATCATCGCTAAAGGCAAAGTGCAAGCGTTCATCGCCACTTTAGTGACCATGACGATGCTGCGCGGCCTGACACTGGTCTACACCGATGGACGCCCCATCTCAACCGGTTTTACCGATACCGCCGACGCCTTCGCGTGGTTTGGCACAGGCTATGCGCTGGGCATTCCCGTTCCGGTATGGCTGATGGTGATGGTGTTTGTTGGCGCTTGGTACTTGCTCAATCACACGCGCTTTGGCCGCTATGTGTATGCGGTGGGCGGCAACGAATCGGCGACTCGCCTTTCAGGTATCAACGTCGATCGCGTCAAAATCGGTGTCTATGCCTTCTGTGGTTTACTCGCCGCACTTGCGGGGATCATTGTGACATCACGCCTCTCTTCAGCGCAGCCAACCGCTGGCATGGGATATGAGCTCGATGCGATTGCGGCAGTTGTACTCGGCGGCACAAGTTTGATGGGCGGCAAAGGACGAATTATGGGCACGCTGATCGGCGCGCTCATCATTGGTTTTTTAAACAACGCCTTAAACTTGCTCGACGTTTCTTCTTACTTCCAGATGATTGCTAAAGCGGCGGTAATTCTGCTCGCGGTCTTGGTTGACAACAAAAACAAATAAACGCAAGCCCGCTTCGGCGGGCAACATTGCGATCTGCAAATTAAAAGGATGATAACCATGAAAAAACTGACCATGCTTATTTCTGCTGCGCTCCTCACCTCTTCCGTCTCGTTTGCGGCGCAAGCAAAAAGCACTGTTGCAATTGTGCTTTCGACGCTGAATAACCCGTTTTTTGTCACCATGAAAGATGGCGCAGAAGCGAAAGCAAAAGAGCTTGGCTACAACTTGATCGTGCTTGATTCGCAAAACGACCCAAGCAAAGAGCTTTCTAATGTGGAAGATCTCACGGTGCGCGGCGTAAAAGCCATCCTGATCAACCCAACCGACTCTGACGCGGTATCTAACGCAATCCGCATCGCAAACCGCTCTAAGATCCCAGTGCTAACCCTCGACCGCGGCGCAACGCGCGGCACAGTGGTAAGCCACATCGCGTCTGACAACGTGGTTGGCGGCGAAATGGCCGGCCGCTTCATTGCCGAAAAAATAGGTAACGATGCCAAAGTTATTCAGCTTGAAGGGATCGCCGGAACCTCTGCGGCGCGTGAGCGTGGCCAAGGCTTTATGAACGCAGTCAAAGGCAGCAAAATGCAGCTACTGGCCAGCCAACCTGCCGATTTTGACCGTACCAAAGGACTAAACGTGATGGAAAACCTGCTGGCGGCCAACCCTAAAGTACAAGCCGTCTTTGCTCAAAATGATGAAATGGCGCTCGGCGCGGTGCGCGCAGTGCAAGCATCAGGCAAGTCAGTGATGATTGTGGGTTTTGATGGCACAGACGACGGTATCGCAGCGGTTAAGCGCGGCCTACTAGCCGCGACAGTGGCTCAGCAGCCAGATCTGATCGGCGCAAAAGGCATCGAAACGGCTGACAAAATGCTTAAAGGCGAAAAAGTGGATGCTTATATTCCTGTCGCTTTAAAAGTGGTCACGAAGTGATCATACGTTTCCCTCTTCATCAATACAAAGGATAACTGTATGAATAAGTTGGTGGTTCTGGGTAGCGTCAATGCTGATCATGTGCTGCAAGTACCTTCATTTCCGCGCCCTGGCGAAACGCTACACGGCAGCAATTATCAAGTCATCCCTGGCGGCAAAGGCGCGAACCAAGCAGTGGCCGCCGCGCGCATGCAAGCAGACGTAGGTTTTATCGCCTGCGTCGGCGATGATCCCTTCGGTATCAATATTCGCGAAAGTTTCAAATTGGATGGGATCAATACGGCAGGCGTAAAACTGCAGCCGAGCTGCCCAACCGGCATTGCCATGATCCAAGTGGCAGCGAGCGGTGAAAACAGCATCTGCATTTCAGCAGAAGCGAATGCCAAGTTGACAGCGGCCGCGATTGAACCTGATCTCACCGCAATTCGTGAAGCGCAGTATCTGCTGATGCAGCTAGAGACGCCGCTCGATGGCATTTTAAAAGCGGCGCAAGAAGCAAAAGCCGCCAAAACCACTGTGATCTTAAATCCAGCGCCTGCACGCACGCTACCTGATGAGCTGTTAAAGTGTGTTAGCCTGATCACGCCAAATGAAACTGAAGCCGAAGTGCTCACGGGGATCACAGTTTTTGACGATGTCAGCGCGCAGCAAGCCGCGAACGCCCTGCACAGCAAAGGGATTGAGATCGTGCTCATCACCCTTGGCTCAAAAGGCGTGTGGCTAAGCCAAAATGGCCGCGGGCAACGGATCGCAGGATTTATGGTCAAAGCCACCGACACCACGGCGGCAGGCGACACCTTTAACGGCGCATTGGTGACGGGTTTACTTGAGGCGATGCCTTTAGAAAGCGCGATCAAATTTGCCCACGCCGCGGCAGCGATCTCGGTGACACGTTTTGGCGCACAAACCTCTATTCCCACTCGTGCGGAAGTAGAGGACTTTTTAGCCACACACTCGTAGGAGAAAACACATGGCGACCATGAAGGACATTGCTCGACTCGCTGGCGTATCAACTTCAACGGTGAGCCATGTGATCAACAAAAGCCGCTTTGTAAGCGATGAGATCACCGAGCGGGTAAACTTTGCCGTTCAGCAGCTCAACTATGCGCCATCTGCCCTCGCGCGTAGCTTGAAAATGAATCGCACCAAAACTATCGGCATGCTGATGACCACCTCGACCAACCCTTTTTTTGGTGAAGTAGTCAAAGGGGTGGAGCGCAGCTGTTATCACCAAGGGTATAACCTGATCTTGTGTAATACCGAAGGCGATAACCAGCGCATGAAGTCGAGTATCAATACGCTACTGCAAAGGCGTGTCGATGGGCTGCTGCTGATGTGCTCAACTCTTGAAGGCGAGCGGTTAGACGTTTTTGACCGCTATCCTGATATTCCCATCGTTGTGATGGATTGGGGGCCGATCCTCTTTTCCTGCGACAAAATTCAAGACAACTCATTGCAAGGCGGCTACATGGCGACCAAGCATTTGATTGACTGTGGGCATCGAGACATTGGCTGCATCACAGGGCCGCTGGATCGCCATCAAGCGCAAATGCGCTACGAAGGCTACAAACGCGCACTCACGCAAGCGGGACTTGCTCTTAACCCCGATTGGATTATTGAGGCGGACTTTGAATGCGAAGGGGGTTATCAAGCCTTTGAGAAACTCTATCAACGCGGCAAATTGCCAAGCGCGCTGTTTGTCTCTAATGACATGATGGCGATGGGCGTACTCCAATCGGCCAGCCAAAAAGGGCTACGAGTGCCTGATGAGCTGTCGTTGATTGGCTACGATGATGTGCATATTGCTAAATTTATGACGCCGGCTTTAACCACCATTCACCAGCCAAAGTATCGCCTCGGTAAAGCGGCGGTAGATACGTTACTTTATCGTCTAGAAAATCCTGACACTACAGCGCAAGTCGTGCAGCTTGAGCCCACGTTAGTGGTGCGAAGCAGTGTAGCGGCGCTGCAAAAATAAAGACAAGCACACCAGAGAGTTTTAGTGCAGCAGTACATTTTAAAAAGAGGCTGATCATGGCTTTGTTTTTAGCGCAGTTTTAAGGGAGCGGATGCATTCTGCGATTTATCCAAAGAAGCGACAATTTTGCACTATTTCGCCACTTCTCTGGCAAACGCTTACGGGATTTTGCGCATTAAATTGCACACGCAAAGCCTCGTTGTGCATTATTTATTAGAATTTATAACCTACATTAAAGCCAATAGTTGTCGCTTCAAGGTGGCGGTATTCATGCGTATTTAGACGAGCACCAATCAGAAATTTTTCTACAACTAAATAGTCTAAACCAAGCGTAATTCCTATGTTTGTTTTCCTTTCAGACTCTTCATAGTTACCTACTGCATCATAACGGTAACCTTCGTATTTGAAGTTGTTGAAGCTAACTCCTGCAGTCAATCTAATGTTGTTATCGAATTGATAACCAGAGTAAAAACCAAGAACTTGTGCTTTAAGAGAATCGCCATAAGACGCCAAGGCATCCGAATTATTTGATGACTCTGATAGCAGCTTTGGTGTGTAGTAGCCACCCCAAATGATGCCCGAGCTTGTTGTATAATCATAACCAAAGCTATACACAGCATCTTTAGATATATCAGAGCCAGCTCCCGCAGATACCGCGTCAGCAAGATCACCTTGTAGCCGAGATACGCCGACATAGAAGGCGTGACCACTCTTATCTTTTTGAATGATCTCTTCTTCACTTGCTAGCACTGACGTCGACATACCTAGCGCGATTGCTAAAGCTAATATTTTTTTCATAAAACTTCCCTACTCGTCATACTATTAACCTAATTGAGTATTAGCCCCCCTTTTTTTCAGTGTCAAGAAAACGGAATACGCATCATTTTTTACGTCAAATTTAAGAAATGCAGCTCAATGATGCGGCGCGCTTCTCAATTTTCCGCAAAATTAGGGTCGTCCCACCCTTTTTTCCTCTTACGTCTCGCCTTTAAAAAATCCTTGCCAGATAAAGTGCGACGGCCGTTAAGATTGCCAATAAAAAAGTTAACTTGAGCAAGAAGGCCCAAGTTAACTTAATTAAATGCAGCGCTGTATCTGCTCTAAATTGCTACTTTTTCAAGCGCAACAACCGAAGGCCATTGCCAACCACCAGCAAACTTGCACCCACATCAGCAAACACTGCCATCCACATGGTGCCTAAGCCAAAGAGAGTCAAGACAAGGAAAATCGCTTTAATGCCCAGTGCAAAAGAGATGTTTTGCACCAATATGTTATGCGCTCTTTGTGACAATCGCACAAAGTGTGGAATTTTACGCAGATCATCATCCATCAAAGCGACATCAGCGGTTTCAATTGCCGTATCTGTCCCCATCGCCCCCATCGCAAACCCGATGTCGGCTCGAGCAAGTGCGGGCGCATCATTGATCCCGTCCCCAACCATGCCAACGGTCCCTTTTTCACTCAGCGCATTCACCTGCGTCAATTTATCTTCAGGTAACAAATTGCCTTGCGCCTCATCAACCCCCACTTGCTTAGCGATAGCTTCGGCCGTGTGGCTGTTATCTCCCGTCAGCATAACGGTTTTGACGCCAAGCTGGTGAAGCTGCGCGATGGCGTCACGGCTGCTCTCTTTTACCGTGTCAGCGACGGCAAACAGCCCCATCACAGTTTGAGAATTGGCCAGCATAACAACAGTTTTACCCTGACGCTCCAGCGCATTGATTTGACTCTCAAGCTCGGCTGAGCAAAGCCCTAGCGCTTCCACCATGCGATGGTTGCCAAGATAAACGTGCTCGCCATCAATAACGCCGCTGACGCCTTGGCCAAGCAGCGCTGCAAAATCGTCGACAGCTAGCGGCTGCAGGCTTTGAGCCCCAGATGCACTGGTGATCGCTTTTGAAACAGGGTGATCTGAGCGGCTGGAAAGGCTTAAAGCAAGCTGCTGGACGGCATCTCGTTTGGCGTCATTTAATGCAATGAAATCAGTTTGTTGTGGCTTGCCATGCGTAATGGTGCCGGTTTTATCTAAGGCCAGCCACGAAAGTTTGCGGCCAGCTTCAAGATAAACCCCGCCTTTGATCAAGATCCCTTGACGCGCAGCGGCTGCGAGCCCGCTGACGATGGTAACCGGCGTTGAGATCACTAACGCACAAGGACACGCAATGACAAGTAGCACTAGCGCTTTATAAATCCACTCACTCCAGCTTCCAGCCATCAGTAGCGGAGGCAAAATTGCGATAGCAAACGCACTGACGAACACGATCGGTGTATATATTTGAGCGAATTTATCGACAAAGCGCTGCGTCGGCGCGCGCGCACCTTGAGCACCCTCAATCGCTTTAATGATCCGCGCTAGCGTAGAGCCGCTAGCGGTCGCGGTAACCTCGTATTCAAATGAGCCAGCCTGATTGATTGTGCCCGCAAACACCGTGTCGCCTACCGTTTTATCAATCGGCATGCTTTCGCCCGTGATGGGCGCCTGATCAACCGTTGAGCGCCCGCTTACGATCACGCCGTCCAAAGCAATGCGCTCCCCCGGTTTGACTCGCACTTTGGCGCCAAGCGAAACTTGCTGCGCCTCGACATCGAGCCATGAGCCGTCTGGCTGATAAACCGACGCAGTTTCAGGCGTTAGACTCATCAGGCCGGAGATGGCATTGCGCGCGCGATCTAATGATTTAACCTCAATCAACTCCGCAATGGTGAATAAAACCATCACCATCGCTGCCTCTGGCCACTGGCCCAATGCCACGGCGCCAGTGACGGCAATGCTCATCAACGCATTGATGTTTAAATTCAAATTACGGATAGCCACCCAACCTTTTTTGTAGGTCGTTAATCCGCAAGAAGCAATGGCGATGAGCGCTAAAGCCGCAGAAAGCCATTCAGGTCCAGCGCTAAATTCGGCCGCTTCAGAACCAATTGCGGCGACCACAGAAAGCGCAAGCGGCCACCAGTGTTTTTTCGGCTCACTTTTGACCGACAGTCCTTCTCCTGCAATTTCTGGCTCAAAATCTAGCGAGCGGATCGCCGCTAACACCTCATCAAGCGCATCGGGAGCGTGAACAACCGTTAATACACGCTGGATCAAGTTAAATTCCATGCTCTTGATTGAAGGCATGCCGCTGAATTTTTTGCGGATCAGCGCTTCTTCCGTCGGGCAATCCATCTGCATAATGCGTATGGCGGTTTTCATCCCCCCCTCAACCGGCGTAGAAGCCGAAAGCGAAGCGAGCTCCTCTGGCAACGCTGTGGAGCAGCAGCTAGCCGCGATCTTTACTGGTGGCTCGGCGTGGCTGTGGTCATGTGCATGGCCATGGTCATGCTCGTGCTCGTGCTCGTGGTCATGCTGGTGCGCTTTTTTTCCTTTTTTTCCTTTTTGTCCGCCACATTTTTCATCATGTTCATCACGCGGCGAATTTTTTGCCGCAAATTTGATCTCTGAACTATTCATAATCTTCCCCCTTGTTTATCCTATCCTGTAATTAGGCACCCTATAGCAGCTATAGGGTCAAGCACGATAAATAGAAGGCAGCATGAAAATTGGCGAATTGGCAAAACGTGCCGGTTGTTTAGTTGAAACAGTACGTTACTACGAGAAGCAGGGTTTGATCCCAGAAGCCTTGCGCGACCCCGTTAACAACTATCGGCACTACAGTAAAAGTCATCTAGAAAAATTGACTTTTATTCGGCGGTGCCGCGCGCTAAATATGTCTCATGAAGAGATCCGTGCGCTATTGCTCGCGCGCAGCGACCCAAATGCAAGCTGCGTTTCCATCAACAACCTTATTAATGAACATTTAATACACGTGCAAGCCAAGCTTGCCGAGCTGCATGAATTAGAAAAGCAGTTAACTGAGCTACAAAATAGTTGCCTTGTGGCAAAGAGCACGCGCGAGTGCGGCATTTTGCACGAACTTGATCAAACTGATTTGCAAGCAAAATTGGCGCAGAGCTCGTCGGACAACCACGTGATGGGGCCTCGCTGTACAACTTCGCATGACGATAACACATAGCAAACGCTGCAATTTTTACATGCTGGGCTTTGCCGCATACTAAAAAGCTCAGCCCCTTTCCCGCCAACTTCAGCCAAACAAACCCGCACCACGCTACAGGCTCTTACAAATTTGCCGAGTAAACGTTGCCAGATCACGCTATTGCGGCGTGTTAAGCCCTAAATAGCGCAGCTTTATCCCGCGACAAAGCGCTTGATAGTTATAAATGATTTTGGCTCTCTAACATTTCCTTTAGACAAACAAAACATTCACCAAAAGTGATTAGTTCGCTATGATTTCAGGCTGAAATTCAATATACAACAAGCAGTCAAACCCAGTAAAATCAAGGCTTAGCGCAAACACTAAGTGCTTAAAAGCTGCTATCGAGTGCCATTTAAAGCTCACTACTTTAAAATACAACCTGTCTGTTAAAGAGAGCTATATACTCAATCAACCTGAAGATGCTTGAGGCAATAGTTGAAAATTGTCATTGATCCGAGATGCTAAACGGCTACCAATATCCGGCAGTGTTTCCTTGAAAAATTTTGTCAGCGCAGCCCTAAAACAATACTTATCTT
>JBOFRL010000070.1:0-22442 GCA_051650965.1 Vibrionaceae bacterium | reverse complement strand
GCACTCGACCATCGCGGGTTGTGTCGTGCATCACTTCTAGCTGCTGCTTTTGTTCTGGAGTGAGAATAATTTTCATGGCGCGCAGTGTGATATCAAAGTTATTAAAAATCAAGCACCTTCAATGCTCATGGGTATAGATAGAAAAACTTAAATGAAAAATGGCGCACCAATAAACAAAGCGCGCTCAAGGCGCGCTTTCAATTGGCTGTTTTTTAAAGGTGAACTGTTTCGTTCACGCCGCTACGCTTAACTTGCGGATGAAACCCAGTTGTTTAGCGCAGTCAAAGTGTCGTGCGCAGTCAAATCAACCTGTAGCGGCGTCAGTGAAACAAACTGCTGCTCAATCGCATAAAAATCTGTACCTTTGCCCGCGTCTTGCGTTTCTGCCGGTGGACCAATCCAGTAGATGGTCGAGCCACGCGGATCTTGCTCTTTGATCATCGTCTCGGCGCGATGCCGCGCGCCAAGGCGCGTCACTTGCCAGCCGCGCAGCTCGCTCGGCGCACAGTCAGGCACGTTGACATTCAAAATGCGTCCTTGCGGCAGCGGATTTTGCTGATGCTTGAGCACAAGCTCACGCACCACTTGCGCCGCAGTGACAAAGTTTTTTGAGCCGCACAAAGAGACCGCAATCGCCGGCATGCCAAGCAGGCAGCCTTCCGTTGCCGCCGCGACAGTGCCCGAATACAAAACGTCATCGCCCAAATTTGCGCCGTGGTTGATCCCCGAAATCACAAGATCCGCGCGCTTGTCTAGCACGCAGTTGACCGCCATGTGCATGCAATCGGTCGGCGTGCCAAGCACGGCGTACTGCTCATCGGCCACTTTGCGCATGCGCAGCGGCTGCTCGAGCGTCAAAGAGTTCGACGCCCCTGAGCGGTTGCGATCAGGCGCCACCACGGTGATCTGCGCTAAATCGCACAGCGCCGCTTTTAGCGTCGCCAGTCCTTCGGCAAAAATGCCATCGTCATTACACAACAGAATGTGCATCATTATGCTCCTTGATCAGTTCTCTCACGACAGCCGTCGCGAACGCGCCACTTGGCAGAGTAAATTCTAAAACGCATTGCAAAGAGGCACCGTCTTGCAGCCACTGCCAGCGCATCTGCTGGGCAAACAGCAGCAGCGCCCTGCGATCATGTTGCATGCGATTGGCTTTGATCACCGCAAGCAGCGCCGGCTCTTGCTCAACCATTTGCTGCTCAAAAGCTTGCGCCTGCGCGCGCGTTGGCAGCGCATTATCGCCAGTCAACGGCCCAGACAATTTGCCGCCTTGCGCTTGGAGCGTCTGCGCGCTCGCTTCATCGTCGGCCCATTGCCAAGTTCCATCGGGCATAATAAAAATATCGCCACTTTGCGCACGATCGTGGTAGCCGCTGACTATGCGCTGACTCACAATTTGGTTAAAAAGATAAGAGCGCGCGGCAGAGAGATAAAAACTGCGTTTGGTTCTGTCGCGCACGCGCAGCTTTTCAAGCCCCCAGTCACGTGCCGCTTTGATATTGTTGCCTTTTTTGCCAAAACGTTGCTCGCCAAAATAGTTCGGCACGCCTTGTTGTAAAATCGCCTGCAGCCGCGCCTCAAGCAGCGCTTGGTCGCCTTGAATGTCACTCAAAACAAGGCGAAACTCATTGGCCGACGCGTCGCCAGGACGCAATTTTTGATGATGACGCGCAGTCTCAAGCACTGCTTTTACGCCGGGGTTATTCGCCAAAAATTCGCTCAAATCCGGATCGGGCTTGCCTGGCAAATGGACACCAAACCACTGCTGCGTTACCGCATGGCGATCTTTTAGCCCCGCCCAGCTCACGCACGACGACGCAACGCCGCATGCTTTAGCCAGCTCATTGGCGATAAAAACCGTGTTTTCACCCTCTTTACACAAACGCACCAAAAAGTGCTCTCCACTACCGCTTGGGGTAAAACTTAAAACTTCATTCACCCAAAAATGATCAGGTTGCGCTTTAATTTTACCAAAAACAGCAGGCTCTCCATGCAGATAAGACAACTCACTCATTACATCCACAATTAACGCACCTTTTTCATTTATACCCATTAAAATTGCCTGACTAACTGCTGCGCTTTTGCAGCAAAACCACCGCTTCGCAGGCAATACCTTCTTTACGTCCGGTAAAACCAAGCTGCTCGGTCGTTGTCGCTTTGACGTTGATGCGCCCGATTTCACTATTTAGATCGGCGGCGATAACCTCGCGCATCGCCGTAATATGCGGCGCCATTTTCGGCGCTTGGGCAATGATTGTGACATCCAAATTGCCCAGCTGATAACCTTGCTGGCAGACCTTGTTGTAAACATCGCGCAGCAAATGGCGACTGTCGATCCCTTTAAAGGTGGGGTCGTTGTCCGGAAAATGGTGGCCAATATCGCCAAGCCCAAGCGCGCCAAGCAGCGCGTCGCAAATCGCATGCAGCGCGACGTCGCCGTCAGAGTGTGCAAGCAGCCCCTGCTCGTAGCTAATTTTCACGCCGCCAAGCGTGATAGGACCAGAGCCTGCAAACTTGTGAACGTCAAAACCGTGGCCAATGCGAAACATATTTTTCTCCAGATCTGCTTGCTGATGGTCATGCGCAAGCTCATCAAGCAGCCCACGCTTTTTCAAGAAAAATTTAGCCAGATCAAGATCTTCTTCTACGGTGATCTTGATATTTTCACAGCTTCCCGCAACAAGTTTGGGGAAAATGCCGCGCAGTTCAAGGGCGCTTGCCTCATCGGTGACCTGCAGCTGCTGCGCCTGTGCGTGCAACAAAGCTTCCAGCAGCGTTTCGCGCATAAACATCTGCGGCGTCAGCGCGTGCCACAAGAGGCTGCGATCAATGGTGGTCGCAATCGCATCAGCGCCGCTTTGCGCCTGTTTCATCGTATCTTTCGCCAGCACCGCCAAAATTGCGCCATCGTGCGGATGCGCCTGCGCGCAGGCGATCAATTTGTCGATATCGGCGTGCGTTACGCAGGGGCGCGCGGCGTCGTGCACCATCACCCATGGCGTCGTTGCGGTGACAAGAGCCGCTAAAACCGACTCGGCGCGCGTGCTGCCGCCCACCACCGTGCGAACGTGAGCCTTGTGCGCCAACGAAGTGCGCGCGAAATAGCCGTCATCACGACTTATCGCCACCACAACTTCTGTAACCTGCGGATGGGCGCAGAGCATATTAACGGTATGTTCTAACACCGTTTTTTCATCAAGCAGCCGATACTGTTTCGGGCAGTAACTTGGCATTCGAGCGCCAACGCCCGCCGCTGGCACAATCGCTGTTATTTGCCGCAGATCGGCGCCAGATCCTTTATTGTTTACCATATTATTCATTAACTATCCGAAAAAAACTTTCCTTAGGTTTGATCATGCCAAGCTCATTGCGCGCGCGCTCTTCGATGGCTTCAAGCCCCGCTTTTAAGTCGCGAATTTCAGCATACATTTCTTGATTGCGTTGGTATGATTTTTCGCTACTCATTTTGACTGTTTGTGTATCTTGCTGGATCTTAAGATAATCATTGATGCCATTTTTCCCCCACCAGAGTTGGTATTGCAAAAGCACAATCAACCCAAATAGTACCAATGAAAACAAGCGCATGATATTCTCCTCCCAAGCTCAAAATCAATTTACCACGATCCTATCTGGCTGTGGCGCTTTACTTACACTAGGTTGCAGCAAAAACATTTAAGCCGTGTGCTCGCATATCTTTCTGTTAATGTTGCCTTTTTTTTGTCACTCTTCCTGCTATAAAAGTTGCTTTCTATCTATAAAAATCTTTTATGTTTTACGCTGTAGCGAGTGTTTTAGAGGATAATTATTTGATTTTTATAGTCATAACACTACATGCTACTCAACTAGGAGATCCAGTATGAAAAAATCACTGCTTGCCGCGTTTCTTGGCATCCACGCGGCGCTACTGCCGGCTGTGAGCTTTGCTAGCGTACCGATGCCACACCTTGAGACCTCTGGCGTTGGCGAAATCACCACCACGCCCGATATGGCTTTAGTGCAAATTGCAGTTTCGCTTACCAAAAGCAAAGCGCAAAAAGCCAAGCAAGCCTCCGATGACGCGGTCGTGTCACTGCTGGCGCGACTAGCAAAACTTGGCATCGCGCGCGAGGACATTCAAAGCAGCTCCTTGTCGCTGCAGCCTCAATACAACTATTCGCAGCAAGGCCAGCCGGAGCTTGAAGGCTACAACGCGACACGCACCGTTTCAATCAACGTTCGTGATCTGAGCAAACTAAATCAGGTGCTAGATGGCGCGCTAGAAGATGGAATTAATCGGATCAACGGGATAGATCTGTTGTCGAGCCAAAACGACACGCTCAAAATACAAGCGCGCAGCAAAGCGATTGCGGATGCTATAAACAAGGCCAATGAAATTGCACACGGCTTTAACCAAAGCGTCGTTGGGTTGTGGAAAATTCGCTACAACAACTACGCCACACCTCAGCCGATCATGTTGCGCATGGCTGCAGACAGTTATTCTGCAAAATCAGCAAGTTATCAAGATAACAGCATCACCATACGCGAACAAGTTGACGTCGTCTTTCGCCTTGGCGGGGCGCCGGTTGTTTACCAGCCACCCGTTACAGCCAAATAAGGTTCACAAAAAAGTAGCGCGCGGGCGCTACTTTCCTTTAGCCCAGCGTTTCGACTACGCCGTTTGCCGTGCCTTCTAAAACAACATCTGCGCCGCGATGGGCAAACAGCCCTACCGTGACAACGCCAGCAATCGCATTGATCTTGGTCTCCAGCGCTTTCGCATCGCGAATTTCAAGATCGTGCACATCAAGAATAATGTTGCCATTATCGGTGACACAGCCTTCGCGGTAGCAAGGGTTGCCGCCCAGTTTGACCAGCTCGCGCCCCACGTATGAGCGCGCCATCGGGATCACCTCGACCGGCAACGCAAATTTACCCAGCACTTGCACTTTTTTGCTGTCATCAATGATACAGATGAACTTTTTAGCCAGCGCGGCCACAATTTTTTCGCGCGTTAACGCCGCGCCGCCGCCTTTGATCATCTGCCGCTGCGGATCAATTTCATCGGCGCCATCGACATAAATTTCAAGCTCGGTAACATCATTTGCATCAAACACGGTAATGCCAAGCGCTTGTAACGCTTTCGCCGACTCATTCGAGCTTGCCACAGCGCCTTTGATCTGCTCTTTTATGCTGCCAAGTGCGGCAATAAAATGGTTTGCGGTAGAGCCCGTGCCGACGCCAACAATGCTATTTTCGGTCACAAATTTTAGCGCCGCCCACGCCGCCGCTTTTTTCTTCTCATCTTGAGTCATGGTCTAATTTCTCTTTTTATATATAAACCAAGCCATTATACGCACTTGAAAAAATTTTGCTTTTTCAAAGCGAGTTAATATTTATGACGCGATAAATTAACGCAGGCTCAATTCAATGCAGAAAATTTTGTTTAAAGCACATGATTTTATTAAGAAATAATTTTTTAAGCGTAGAAATTTGCAGGCTAATAATTAGCGGTGTGTTTTTATAAAAAATCAGTAAGCGCTTTTTACAAAAAATATTACCGCCCGATCAAAAAACAAAGTTTAAAAATAGGGGCAAAAAATGGGGAATGTTAAGAGAAAAGCCAATGTTTGCTCGGGGTGAGAATTTCCGGCAGCGGCTGATCCCAGTGCTCGGTCGGTAAATGGCGCGCCAGCTGACAGTCGTGCGCAACCCCAAGCAAGTGAGGCTGTGCTAAATGGCTGTGATTGTTAAGGCTTGCCAAAGTGCGATCATAAAAACCGCCCCCCATGCCAAGTCGATTGCCTTGCGCATCGAACGCCACCAGCGGCAAAACAAGCAGCTCTAACTGGCAAATGGGGCGCACAGCGCGCACATCGAGCTTGGGCTGCAACATGCCCCAGCGGCTTTTTTGCAGCGGCGTATCCGGCGCGTAACGCAAAAATAGCAGCTCGCCAGCGGCAAACGGGTGCGCGACCGGCAAATAAACTTGCTTGCCCTGCTGCCAGCAATAGTGGATCAGCGCGTGCGTGGCAATTTCGCCGTTTTGCGCCATGTACAACGCAATATGCGAAGAAGATTGCATTTTAGGGTGGACGCGAAAACGTTCTAGCAAAAGTTGCTGCGCCTGCTGCTGCTCATCAGCGGTCAGCTGCTGGCGTTTTTGGCGAAAGATGGCGCGCAGCCGCGCTTTTTCTTCTTTTAGCACATTCACAATGCAGACCTAAGCGAACACGAACAGATGAAAAATTAAAAGCCATCCACGGCAGCTATGGCCGTCAGATGACTTTTTTATTTTTTAAAGAGGAAACCCCAAAGTGGCGCTAGGATCGTTGTCCTTGAACCCTCAGGTTCAAGGCGGACAGGTTCGTCAAACCGTAGGCTTCTTAGTACTAGCTAAGCTTGCTCAATAGTTATCAACAACCCACCCTTAACTATGCTTATCGGCTCACGGACATTGACCCGAGCACGCACACTTTAGGGTTAAACTGGTGCAGCGACGTACTGCTTATCTTTTGTCTCACTGCAATCAAGCAGCGCTTGAGAAATATTCTTTTCTAATTTTGCCAATCGCCATTCAATTTGCCTGATATTTTCGTTCTGTTTTTGGCGTTCTGTATAAATTTCATGGCTTAAGTTTAAAGCTGCAATCGTCACTAGCTGCTCAATATTGGTTACTTTAGTCTTTTCAGATAGTTGTTGCAATCGTTTATCAAATTCTTTCGCGGCATGAAGCAAAACCTGCTGCTGGCCTTCTGGGCAGTTAACGCGCATTAGTCTTCCCAAAATTCGAATTTCAACAACATGCGTTGTCATAACGTTAGTCTGCCTCTACGAAACAAGAGCTCTATGAGCGATTTGAACTATGAAGGTAATATAAAAAATGGTGTGAAAAACTGCAAGTTTAACCAAACATTCGCCTCATTTAAACAGAGCGACGCCACAAATTTCACTCGCTTTTGCGAAAAGAGCCCTTGCTCCCAAGTTTTTCCTCTGCAGCGCAACGTGTTAGCATAGCAAAAAATAGGTGATCACCCCAAGAGGAACATCGTGACTTACAGCGCGTTATTCGACATTCAACTGATTAATTCAACATTAAAAACTGACAAACTGGCCACGTCTTGCGCCGAGTTGCATGGCTTGCTGAGCGGATTTGCCTGCACCAATACGTCCGCCGCCGACGCACAGCTGCTGCTCGCCGATCACTGCAATCAAAATACAGCGCTGCCAAAAAGTAGCGCCGCAATTGCCACGCAGCTGTTTGAGCACACCGCTAGCGCGTTAGACAGTAGCGATTTTACCTTCGCGCTGCTAACGGCAGACGAAAATGCCGCGCTCACCGAGCGTGCCGGCGCCCTTAGTGAGTGGGTGAGCGCTTTTTTAGCAGGCTTTGGCTTAACCGCAAGCGCCATCAAGCTAAGCCAAGAGGGCAAAGAAGCGCTGGCCGATCTGGGGCAAATTGCGCAGTTAGCCGTGGATGAAGATGAGGATGAACAAGAGCAAGCCGCGCTGTTTGAGCAGATCGTAGAGCATGTGAAAATTTGCGTGCTCACCTTGCATGTCGATTGTCCAAAGCAAGCGCCCGCGCCGACGACTGAATAACATGGCGCATCGTCTTAACCCGTCACTCAGCCCGTCACTTAACTCGTCAGAGGCGGTAAGTCACACGGCAGCCGCTATCGTTCCCCATTTTGACGTGGTGATCGCAGGCGGCGCAATGACCGGCGCGACACTCGCGCTCGCGCTCTCAAAGCTCACCCACGGCAAACTTGCGATCGCGGTGATTGAGGGCAGCGCTAGCGAACAGCTCGCGCAAGACCCAAGAAGCATCGCGCTGGCGCTCGGCAGCTGTCAGGAGCTTGCCGCGCTTGACTTGTGGCAGCCACTCGCCCCTTTAGCCACCGCGATCAAAACCATCCACGTGAGCGAGCAGCGCCGCTTTGGCATGGCGAGCTTTTGCGCGAAGGAGCAGCATCTGCCCTATTTTGGACAAGTGCTGTCAATCGGCAGCGCTAGCGCCATCCTGCATGAAAAAATGCAGCGCGATCCGACCATTACGCTGTTTGAGCAAGACAAGATCACCGCCATCAAGCGCACCAAAGCGTGCCACTACGTCACGCTCAGCTCCAATATCGTGTTAAAAGCCGCGCTTTTTGTCGCAGCCGATGGCGCCGCGTCCGACAGCCTGCGCCTCCAAGGCATTGCGCGCCAACAGCATGATTTTAAACAAGTTGCCATCATCGCTAACGTGCAGACGCAGCTTGCGCATCAAGGGCATGCGTTTGAGCGCTTCACGTCCGATGGCCCGCTCGCGCTGCTGCCGCTACAAGATCAGCAAGCCTCGCTGGTGTGGTGCACCACCGCCGCGCAGGCGACAGCGCTACTCGCCATGCCCGACGCCGATTTTTTGCACGCCTTGCAGCAAGCGTTTGGCTGGCGCCTTGGCCGATTTTTGTCTGCAAGCAAACGCGCGAGCTATCCGCTGGCGCTTTCGCAGGCCGAGCACCTTGTCAATCACCGCTTTGTCGCGGTCGGAAATGCCGCGCAAACGCTCCATCCTGTTGCAGGACAAGGCTTTAACCTCGCGCTGCGCGACGTGGTGACGCTGGCAAAATGCATTGCCGCGGCCAAAAATGCGCAGCAAGATTTTACCAGCATGCGCCTGCTGCAAGCTTACCTGCACAAGCGCCATGCCGATAGACAAGCCGTAATGTGCCTGATAAGCTCATTGGTTTACGGCTTTTCTAACTCTGCACCGCTGCTAGGTTTAGCGCGCAATGCGGCGCTGCTGACGATGTCGCACAATGAGCAGCTGTTTGCACCGCTACGCCGCACAACGCTGGGCGTGCTTTTTGAGCTAAAGGTGGATTAATACATGAAAATCATCAATGCCGACGTTGTGATCCTCGGCGCAGGCATGGTCGGTCTTGCGCTTGCCGCGGCCCTCGCCGAAAGCTCATTGCAAGTCGTTGTTATTGAACCGCAATTGCATTCGCCTTTAGCTCCAGATGCCCCACCTGACATTCACGTCTGCGCCATCAATCGCGCGAGCGAACGCATTTTGACGCGTGTGGGCGCTTGGCAAAACTTGCCGGCGCAGCGCCTTGCCTCCTTTTCGCAGATCCATGTTTGGGAACAAGACAGTTTTGCGCAAATTGACTTTCACGCGCAGGCGATTGGCGAAAGCAACCTCGGCTACGTTGTAGAAAATACTGTTTTAAAACAAGCGCTGCTTGAAAGACTGGCCAATTTTGCCAATGTGCGCCTGCTCTGCCCTGACGCCGCGCAAGATCTGCTGGTGCGCGAGCATGAAGCTTGGCTGACGCTAAATTCGGGCGCGACGCTGTGTGCCAAATTAGTGGTTGGCGCTGACGGCGCAAACTCGTGGCTGCGCAAGCAAGCGCAGATCCCGCTCACGCAGTGGGATCTCGAGCAAAAAGCGCTGATCGCCACCGTGCAGACGCAGCAGCCACATTACAATATCGCGCGGCAAATTTTCACCCCGCGCGGCCCGCTCGCGTTCTTGCCGCTCGCAGATAGCCACCTGTGCTCTATTGTTTGGTCGTTGCCGCATGTGCAAGCCGATCAGCTGCTGCAGATGGACGCCGCCGATTTCAATAAAGCGCTGACCGTTGCCTTCGATACGCGCCTCGGCGTGTGCCAGCTGCACAGCCAGCCTGCCAGTGTCGCGCTAAAGATGCGGTATGCGCAGCAGTTTGTCGCGCCGCGCATTGCATTGATCGGCGACGCCGCTCACACTATCCACCCACTAGCGGGACAAGGCGTCAATTTAGGTCTGCAAGATGCCGCCGCGCTCGCGCAAGAGTTACTGCGGCTGCATGCGCAACATAAAGATTTTGGCGCAAAGACTTCGCTGCGCTATTTTGAGCGCTGGCGCAAAACACAAAGCGCGCAGATGATAGCGGCCATGCAAGGCTTTCACCTTTTATTTCAAGGCGATAGCGCCGGCAAAAAATTGCTACGCGGCGTGGGGCTGTTAGCTACCGATAAGTTGCCGTTTGTCAAAGAAAAGCTGATGCAACAGGCACTTGGACTGTGCGGTGAGTTGCCGCTGCTAGCGCAGGATGAACATGTTTCATCAACGCTTGTTTAACACCTATTTTTGCTAAAAATTACACAGCCGGACCATCGCATGTCATTGACCCAATTACGAATGCAAATAGATGAGCTTGATCAACAGCTTATTACCTTGCTCGCGCAGCGCGCACAAAAAGTTTGTGAGATTGGGCATATCAAAAAGCGGCTCGGGCTGCCGATCTATGCTGCGCAGCGTGAGCGTGACATCCTCGACAAACGGCGCTTGCAAGCCGCGCAATGTGGGATCAGCCCTGATCTGATTGAAGATCTGCTGCGGCGCATCATCGAAGAGTCCTACCTCAATGAAACCGACGCCGGTTTCGCCTGCCTTGCGCCCGCGCCGGTTGACGTGGTGTTGCTCGGCGAGCCTTGCAGCATGACGGCGCTTTTTAGCAAACTGTTTGCAAATTCTGGGTATCCAACCAGCACCTTTTCTATGGCGCAGCTTGAGAGTGCGCCGGCGCAGCAGCGACTCGCGCAGGCAAAAATTGTGCTGCTCACTCATATGCCAAACGATACAGCGGCGCTTGGCGCGCAGCTTGCGCCGCTGCCAGCAGATTGCGTGCTGATCTTGCTGAGCCCAACACAGGCCGCCATGAACAAAATGTCACAAACGCACCTCGGGCCGCTGCTAGCGCTGCTGCCTCTTTTCACGCAGCCAGCCAAGCACTTAGTCAAACAGCGCATTGCCATGTGCGCCAGCGGTTTTCCTCAGCAAGAGCACTGGATTTTCGAGCAGCTTTCGTTGTGGGGCGCAGAGCTTTTGCCCATAACCATGGCGCAGCTTGACACCTTAGCGCAGCAGTAGGCGTGACGAGCAAATGGCCGCGCACGCGACACAACAGGCTGAGCAAAATATCAGCCTGCAAACATCATCCATCATAATTAACCCCACTCCTTTTAATGAAATTAATTATTATCTTTACCTTTAAAAAATGAAATAAAATAAAAACCACAATAATTTGGTTATAACAGATTGGCATCGTGGCAACACTTATAATATCGTAGAATATAAACATTTATCATATTTAATTATTACTGTGAGTTAAAATATTAACGCCTTACACGATTAGCAAAACTAACTGCTTTCAGATATTTTTTAATTAAAAATAACATTTACCACACTATTGCCATTAACCATTAAACATATTTATTAATAACAATGAAGCTTACAAAAATGCAAATTTAATAAAATTCATATTCACAAATAAAAATAACTCTATTTGCATAATGAATATTTTACGTTATTAAAAGTCGTGCCCCATTATTGGAGTTTATATAATGCACCCATTTTCTTCTAGATATCCGACCTACAGCGCAACGAGCAATACGCCAGCAAGACAAACAAACACACGAATGAGCAGCGGCTTGCCTTTTTCATCAGTGCAAAGCTCCTCACTCTATCCAGACACGCAACCGAGACGGCCACAATCACATCTCGCAGCACTCCTAGAAGCTAGAGAAGCTCAACGAGCGGTAAGAACGCAAGCACTAACACGCCCACTTTATCCAACACAGCCTTACGCTCCGTCTTACGCACCGTCTTACGCACAACCGTACACGCCGCCTTATACTTCATCTGTATACCAGCCTACTTACCAGCCTTACGCACCATCGGTGCATCGGCCTGTATTTTTATACACGCCCCCTGAGCCTCCCACACCTCAGCCGCCAGTCGTACTCTCGATGACTCACTATGCTTCAAGAGGAGATGTCCCTGTAGCACCGCGCCATCCTGGTTATGAACGCGTAAATTTCGATCAACCACGACCAGTGATCCCTGCAGCGCCAAGAGTTCTAACACTCGAGCAAAGTATCATAGTCACAACAGTACTCGATATTGGAGCAGACACGCTTGACAACAGAGGTGACCCGAGACTCTCTGTTGCGGAGGCTATCTCTACCGAAACAAGAGTGCATGTAGATAGGGTTCTACCACATATTCCAGCAGGGGAATCAGAAGTCAGGGAGCTCTTAACTGCTGTACTAACCGCAGAAGGTCTGCCAGTCCCCAACCTTCTTGCTATGGTACCGATGGTGCGACGCATTGTTAATGCTGTTCAAGCTACAAAGAAAGATTTTACATTGTGGAGGATGGTGTACCTCAAAAAGGTCACGAGCCAGGCCCTGGACCGGGGCCTGGTGGCGCCCCTAGTCCTGGAGCGGGGGGAGCTAGCGCAGCTATAGCTATAACTGTCGAAAATGCAGAAGACGATAGCACTCAAGATCAAGGGAAAGATTCTACAACAACGCAACCAACAGACTCAAAAGAGAAGGAAGAGAAAGTTGGTGCCTCGAAGGCAACTCTAAAACCTTCGCTCATTTTCTCCCAAAGTAAAACTTCAGCAACTGGCGCTGTAGACAGCTCTACCACATCCTCAGAGGAAGATCCTAAGACTGAGCAAAAAGAGCAATAACCGACACAGACACAATCATTGGAACCAGTAGAAAGTTCCAAAAGCAAATATGATGAGCAGTAATAGCCAATAATTTACTGCAACCTAGCAATAAAAGGTGATCGCAAGCAGCAAAAACTAAAATGCAGACAAACGACCTGCTGCGATTGCTCTCAAAGCAAAACTTAACACAAGGATGTGCTAAGTCTTGCACCTAAACGCTTTTACAGTGACAGCTCTACGAAATAAGCTCCACATATCTTGCTCAAACATAGTCGCAGCAATCCAATAAAACTCAACAAATAGCACTACAGCAAAAAGCTATACAATCTGCTCTTCATGCATATAATGAAAAATTCCCTTACACGCCAACAATTTAGTCAGTAAAATTAGACAGCTTTGGCACTGGCAATTTCAACTCATTATTATGCGGCCATCTTTCAAACTAGAAAATAGCTACCATCAGCAGCGCGCGCATCACTCGCCAACCGGCTTCGCCCGCATGCGCAGGATGCTAAATTGCTACTCTTCGCCCCAAAGCGCAGCAGTGCCCCGACATTACCTACCGCGCATCGCTCGCAGCATTGTTGTGCAAGCCTTGCAGAGAAGCCGCATTCTTCCTTGGCGGCAACCCTTTTCACTACACGGATTGCTATCACGCAGCGAGCGGACGCAGCAGACGCTGCGCCATGCAATGGCGGGACAAAGGCCATCAAGCAACACCCCTTTATACCGTCATTACCTGAGCTCTCTACAAAATAGCCCGCCGCAGCCGCTAAGCGCGCCTTACGCGGATAGTGCGCGCTCCAGATCTTTGCGCGGATCGCAGCTATCCCGCGCGCCGCACGCAGCGCCAACGCCTGTTCCACAAATAGCAGTTCCTGTATCTGATGCTGCCAAAGCCACTCAAACTGAAAATCCTCAGGCAAAAATGCGACCAGCGGTATCAACCAGCGCCGGACAACCAGCGCCTGCTGCGGCCAAGCCTGCAACGCCAGAGGCGACGCTTCCAGCACAAAAACCTACGGCGCCCAAGCAAGCTACACCCGCCTTAACAAACCGCGAGGCAAAGCCGGCTTCCCCTAGCGCCTCTCAGCCGTCGCAACGCGCCCATGCAAGCGCGGCTTCTTCGGATACTCCCACCGCTAGACGACCTTCCACCCCACCCCGTAGCCTGCGTTTCTCTGATGAGCAAAACTCAGCAACAGGCTTTGCTAGGCGCTGGCAGCGCATAAATCCGCAGCAATTTGCCGCTGCGTCAGCGATTGCATCATCAGCGATTAATGAGCCACCGCCTCCGTTGCCGTCGCCTTTTAAGGAAGCAGCCCCTTTTTTATACCTGATGACGACGGATCTGCAATATCGTTTCCATTTCCCATACCAAAGTACGCCAACCACCGCCACCGCACAGGCACAGCTGCGGGCACAGCGTATTTTAGCCGCGCTACTGCAGCTCCCCGTTGAGAGGGTAAGCCACTTCGTCTGTGACAAAGCAAACATTACGCGCGTGATAACATCGATATTAGAGGAGCAGCGGATTTTGCAAAGTCCGACGCGGCCTGACCCACCGCAAATGCTGCCTGATGTTCGAGAGCTTGCGCAGCAGTTTGTCCAGCATTTTATCGCCGGCACCATGCCACAGCCTGAAGGAGCGCGCGCCCTTGCCACACCGCCACATTTACAGCTCGCAGACGATGGCAGCGACTATTGCTTTGATTTTCCAAACGGTACAGCTGAATGTTCTTGGGCGCAGCACTGCGCCTGCACTATTTTAGCGGAGCTCACAGGCGCGCCAATTGAAGCCGTTGAGCAACACGTCACGTCAGGCGCAAGCCTCACTGTCGCCGCAGTCTGCGCGCTACAAGCGCGTGATATTTCGCCGGACGATGGCGCAAGCGCTATCATCGTGCTTGAAGATCTTATCGAAGACTTTATCGCGCGATTTGTACAGACCATGCAAGACAGCGCCGCTCAAGAAAGCGCGGCGCAAGAATAAATTGGCTCGCCGCCTATTTTGCATGCCGCAAATGAAGTCAAAGCAGTAGCCAAAAGCGCTGCGGCAGATCAGATGGTTGCAATATTTTAAATTTCACACAAAAAAACAGCGCAATTTCTTGCGCTGCTCAGTTCATTTTTCTGCTTGTGCAATTGTTCAGCTCATTGCAAATGTTGCCTTGCTCAAATTAGAAAATATCTCGTTTGGTGAGAAAAAGTAGCTGATCTCGCGCGCCGCGGCCTGCGGAGAATCCGCGCCATGTACTGAGTTGTAGCTCTTACTTTTGGCATAATCGCTACGCAACGTGCCGCAATCGGCTTTGAGCGGATCCGTGCAGCCCATCAACTGACGATAGCGAACCACCGCATTTTCGCCCTCAAGCACTTGCACCATCACAGGCCCTGAAATCATGTAGGAGACCAGCGCGGCAAAAAACTCCTTGCCTTGATGCTCGGCGTAAAACCCCTCTGCCTGCTCTTTAGTCAATCGCACCATTTTAGCCGCAACGATACGCAGTCCCGCCGCCTCAATGCGCTGATAAATAGTCCCCAGCAAATTACGTTCTAGCGCATCAGGTTTTACCATCGAAAAGGTCTGTTCTATTGCCATGCTCGCGCTCCTTACATTTTTTAGATCAGGAAATTGCGCCGCTTTTTCTGGCGCGCGTTATCATCGGTGTCCTTTTTCTTCCTCAAGCAAAATGCGCGCTAACGTTCTCACGCCCATGCCGGTTGCGCCTACGCCCCATTTGTCGCTAGGCGTTTTGCGATAAGCGCCCGAGCAGTCAAAATGGAGCCAGCCACGCTGATGATCTTGCACAAAATAAGACAAAAATGCGGCCGCCGTGCTTGCGCCTGGTGAGTATTGGCCCGAGCAGACATTCGACAGATCGGCAAAGCTTGAAGGCAACATTTTGCGGTGAAATTCCGCCAGCGGCAGACGCCACAGCGCTTCGTTTTCAGCCAACGCTGCCGCTTGACTGCGCGCAGCGAGCGCGTCATCAAAGCTAAACAGCGCGTGATAGTCGTTACCAAGCGCCGCTTTTGCCGCGCCCGTTAAGGTCGCGCAATCGATCAAAAGCTGCGGATTATATTGGCCGGCGTACAGCAGGCCGTCAGCCAGCACCAAGCGCCCTTCCGCGTCAGTGTTGAGCACTTCAACCGTTTTGCCATTTTTATAAGTGATGATGTCGCCAAGCTTGTAAGCATTGCTCGACACCATATTTTCGGCGCAGCAAAGGATCAATTTCACGCGCGCAGAAAGTCCGTTCGCCATCGCCAGCGCAAGACCGCCGGTGATCAACGCCGCTCCCCCCATGTCCGATTTCATCGCATCCATGAAGTTAGACGGCTTTAAGCTGTAACCGCCTGAATCAAAAGTGATCCCTTTGCCGACAAGGCACGCAAACACCGGCGCATCGCTGTTGCCTGTTGGGTTAAAATCCAGCTGCAACATCACAGGCTTATTGACCGAGCCGCGTCCAACCGTGTAAATGCCGTTCCAGCCTTGCTCAACCAGATCGGATCCCGACACCAATTTATAACTGACGTGCGCCGGATTTTTGGCATTTTGTTTAATGAATTCAGCCGCACGCGACGCTAAGTGCGCCGGCGTTAGCTCTTCGCCGCTCTCATTGGTGACTTGGCAAACCCAATCCACAATGGCGATACGCGTGGCCAGCGCTTTTTGCGCCGCTTCATCAAGCACGCTGCTGTCGAGCTCAAACTTAAACTTGGCGCCGCGCAACCCTTGGTACAAGGCCCAGCTGTTTTCAAGCTCCCAGCCTGCGCCCGCAAGTTGCAGCTGACGCAAACCCTGCGCGTCCAATTTCCTGCCCGCTTGCTGAATTTTGCCCAAATTATCTGCAGCGGCATGGATCAACACCATCTCTTTAGCAAAAGAGAGCAACGCGTCCTCGCCCCACACCGCAGGAGCGGGCTCATTGCTTAAATAAACAGGCATTTTTTCTGACATTTTCTCTCCCTTGCAAATTCGTTTGCGCAGACCGTTACGCGTCTGCGCGGCAAAAATCAAATCGTCAAACACGCGTGTGCGGCGTTTTGGCTAAAAATCGTCCTGCTCACCCAACCAATGCATCAAGATGGATTCTAAAATTTTTTCATTGCAATGTTTAGGGTCGTCAGCGAAGCCGTCAAGTTCCATAACCCATTGTTGCAGCTGAGTAAAACGCACAGTGCTGGGATCAACATGCGGGAATTTGTCGCAAAGCGCAATCGCAATCTCTTGCGTATCCACCCATTTTAGCGTAATCGACATGTCATCCCCTTAATGATTTTCGCTTGCATAATTTAGAGTATAACGAGGAATTTCAATCACTAAGTCACTGTTTTCCATTTTTGTCTGACAGCTCAAACGAGAATTAGGCTCAAGCCCCCACGCTTTGTCGAGCATGTCATCTTCAAGCTCGTCGCTTGGCTCTAAAGAATCAAAACCTTCGCGCACAACAATGTGGCACGTGGTGCAAGCGCATGATTTTTCACAAGCATGCTCGAGCGCGATGCCGTGCTGCAAAATCGCGTCCAGCACCGATTCACCCGTTTGCGCTTCGATCACCGCGCCTTCTGGGCAAAGCTCTTCATGGGGCAGTACAATAATTTGCGGCATATTAAACCTCGTCTATTTGGCGGCCGGTGAGCGCTTGACGGATGGAGCTGTCCATGCGCCGTGCGGCAAACTCTTGACTTGCGCGATCTAACGCCTCAATGGCTGTCGCAATGGCCGCACCGTCATCACCATTTCGTAAAACTATCATCTTTTCAATTTCTTGTAACAGAGTTTGTAGCTCTTGCGCAGAAAGTAATTGGTCACCATCTTGCTTAAGCGCGACGAGCAGCGCTTCGATGACGCGGTCGGCTTCGACCTGCTGCTCAACCAAAAAGCGCGCCTGTTTATCTTGCTGCGCGTGCGCGAACGACGCTTTGATCATCGCGCTAATTTCATTGTCGGTGAGACCGTACGACGGCTTAACCTCAATGGTCGCTTGGCGCTGCGAACTCGATTCATGCGCGCTCACAAACAGCAAACCATCGGCGTCAACCTGATAGGTCACACTCACGTGCAAACTGCCTGCAGCTTGTGGCGGCAGCCCTTTTAAAGTGAAATGCGCAAGCGAACGGCAGTCAGCCACCATTTCGCGCTCACCTTGCACTACATGCAGCACCATGCCGGTTTGGCCATCTTTAAAAGTGGTAAACTCTTGCGTGCGAGCGACAGGGATCACGGTGTTGCGCGGGATAATTTTTTCGACTAAGCCGCCCATCGTTTCAACACCAAGTGACAGCGGAATGACGTCGAGCAGCAGCACTTCGTTGTCTTGCTTATTACCGACCAAAATATCGGCTTGAATGGCCGCACCGAGCGCCACCACTTGATCAGGGTCAATGCTTGTCAGCGGCGTCTTATTGAAAAATTCACCCACTTTCTCGCGCACCAACGGGACGCGCGTTGAGCCGCCCACCATCACCACATTTTTCACATCAAAGGTAGTCACTTGCGCATCGAGTAGCGCACGGCGGCACAGCTGCACAGTCTTCGCTACCAGCGGCGCAATGATGGCGTTAAAATCTTCTTTGCGCACAACGCCTTGCCAGCCCAGCACTTCCACAGCGGCGCTCTCTTGCTCGCTCAACAGATGCTTAGCCTGCACGGCGCAGTCGAGCAGCTGACGGCGCTCGCTGTGCGAAAAAGTGTCGCGGCCGATTTTTTGCGCAAACCACTCGGCCAGCAACAGATCAAAATCATCGCCGCCAAGCGCTGTATCGCCGCCGGTTGCCAGCACTTCAAACACGCCTTTGCTAAGACGCAGCACTGAAATATCAAACGTACCGCCGCCAAGATCAAACACGGCGATCACGCCTTCATCACCACTATCAAGGCCATAAGCGATGGCCGCAGCAGTTGGCTCATTGAGCAGACGCAGCACAGAAAGGCCCGCTAATTTGGCCGCCTCTTTGGTTGCAAGGCGCTGCGCGTCATCAAAGTAAGCAGGCACAGTTACCACAACACCATCAAGCTCGCCGCTCAGCGCATGCTGCGCCTTAGCCTTGACCGCGCCTAAAATGTCAGCGCTGATCTCAATCGCGTTTTTGCGACCAGCCGCGGTGTCAAACAGCACCAAGCCATTGGCGGTGGTCGTCATCTGATACGGCAAATTGGGATAGCGCTGCGTCACGTCAGCCAGCGAGCGACCTAACAGGCGCTTCACCGAAATGACCGTATTGGCGCTGTCTTGCTCAGCGAACGCCTTCGCCTTTGCGCCAACTAACAGCGCAGCGCTTGACGCAGAGTCATCCGCTGAATTTGCTTTTGCATAATGGACCACAGAAGGTAAAAGTGGGTTTTCACCATCGAGCGCAATAACGCGCGGCGCCCCATCTTGGTAGTGCGCCGCTAAGGTGTTGGTGGTGCCTAAGTCGATGCCGAGCGCACGCTTTTTACGAGCAGGCGCGCTTGGTTGGCCAGGCTCCATGATCTGTAACAATGCCATACTGCTTCCTGTGACAATCAGAACAAACGCTGCAACGTTTGTGCAATTTCATCTTGTAATTTTTTAATAAATTGACCTTGCTGCACCAGCTGTAGCGCTTCATCCCACTCTTTTTGCTGCAGTTTTTCACCAACTTTTTTCAACAGTGCTTGATATTGAACGTTCACTTCGCCGCTTAGCGTATGCAAGCGGGTTTCGTTCCTTTCGCATGCAGCAAGCTCAAGCTGCTCGCGAAACCATAGCTGCTTGATCAAAAAATCACTGTCGGAAAAAGTGCGGTGGTTTTGCAGCTCTAAGTCCGTGAGCGACAACATATACACGGCGCGCAGCAAAGGGTCTCGCAAAGTTTGATAGGCATCATTGATCTGCGCAGAGTACTGGCTGGCTTGACGCTGTTTTGCGGGCGTTTCTTGAACAAAATTATCGGGATGAAAGCGGCGTTGCAGTTGATGAAAGCGCGACGACAATACCGCTGCATCCAGCTCAAATTGCGGCTCAAAATCAAAAAGTTCAAAATAGTTCATCGTAGTCCATTGAGATTAAACGTGAAAACTTTCACCACAACCGCATTCACTGGTGACGTTAGGATTGTTAAATTTAAACCCTTCGTTAAGGCCTTCTTTGACAAAATCAAGCTCAGTTCCATCTAAATAGAGCAAGCTTTTGCTATCGACGATCACCTTAACACCCTTTTGCTCAAACACTTGGTCTTCTTCGTTTATTTCGTCAACAAATTCAAGAACATAGGCCATGCCCGAGCAACCTGAAGTGCGCACAGCCAAACGAAGGCCGACCCCTTTACCGCGTTTTTGCAAAAAACTTTGTACACGCTGCGCAGCAGCGTCTGTCAAGCTAATAGCCATAAGTAATTGACAACCTTATTATTCATCATTTTTTTGCTTTTTTTTGTAATCATCCACCGCAGCTTTAATTGCGTCTTCCGCCAAAAGTGAGCAGTGAATTTTAACCGGAGGCAACTCCAGCTCTTGGGCAATTTGCGTGTTTTTGATAAGCAAAGCCTCGTCCAGCGATTTGCCTTTCACCCATTCGGTGATCAGCGAGCTTGAAGCAATCGCAGAGCCGCAACCATAAGTTTTAAACTTCGCGTCTTCAATGATCCCTTCTTTGCTGACTTTGATCTGCAATTTCATCACATCGCCACACGCAGGAGCGCCGACCATGCCATTGCCGACACTCGGATCATCTTTGTCGAACGAGCCGACATTGCGTGGATTTTCATAATGATCAATTACTTTTTCGCTATACGACATATTCCCACCTTTTCGCTGTTTGTGATCACACAGTTAGTGATGTGCCCACTGCACGCTATTTAAATCAATGCCATCTTTGTACATTTCCCAAAGTGGCGACATGGCGCGCAGCTTAGTGATCGCTTTGTGGATCTGCGCGAGTGCAAAATCAACTTCTTCAACCGTAGAAAAACGGCCAAAAGAAAAACGGATTGAGCTATGTGCAAGCTCGTCGTCACGACCTAACGCGCGCAGCACATATGACGGCTCAAGGCTTGCAGATGTGCATGCTGAGCCTGAAGAGATGGCGAGATCTTTAAGCGCCATCAGCAAAGATTCGCCTTCAACAAAGGCAAAACTGATATTTAAATTACCGGCTACGCGCTCAGTCAAAGAGCCGTTAACATAGACTTGTTCGATATCTTTAAGTCCTTGATACATGCGGTCGCGCAGCATCAAAATGTGCGCCTGATCTTGCTCAAGCTCTTCTTTCGCGATGCGATACGCCTCGCCCATGCCCACGATTTGATGGGTAGCTAATGTGCCTGAGCGAAAGCCGCGCTCGTGGCCGCCGCCGTGCATTTGCGCTTCAAGACGCACGCGCGGTTTGCGGCGCACGTACAAAGCGCCGATCCCTTTTGGGCCGTACGCTTTATGCGCGCTTAGCGAGATAAGATCGGCTTTGATTTGCTGCGTGTCTAACGTCACTTTACCGATGCTTTGCGCGGCATCCACATGGAAGATCACGCCGCGTTCACGGCAAATTTCTCCAATTTTTTCAATATCTTGAATAACGCCAATTTCATTATTCACATGCATGATCGACACCAAAATTGTATCGTCACGCAGCGCCGCCTTTAGCACCTCTAAATCAATCAAACCGTCTGATTGAGGATCCAAATAGGTCACGCTAAAACCTTCTCGCTCCAGCTGACGGCAGGTATCTAGCACCGCTTTATGCTCAGTTTTGCACGTAATAATGTGCTTGCCTTTGCTCGCGTAAAAATGGGCGGCGCCTTTGATAGCAAGGTTATTAGACTCGGTTGCGCCCGATGTAAACACAATTTCACGCGGATCAGCATTAAGATAATTTGCCACCTGCTCGCGTGCAATATCAACGGCTTCTTCAGCTTGCCAACCGTAACGGTGCGAGCGCGAAGCGGGGTTGCCAAAACAGCCCTCTTTGGTGAGGTATTGCATCATCTTTTCAGCAACCCGTGGATCTACAGGGCATGTGGCTGAATAATCAAAATAAATAGGCAACTTCATCTACATCTCCAAATACCAGCTCAATCAGTATGAGCGACTTTAATGCAACAGGCAGCTATAAAATAATATTAAAAATATAAAGAGTTATAGATCTTTTATCACTATAGCCTGCAAGGCTTTTTCGTCAGCCATTTGCTTTGCAACCAGCTCATCTAAGGTAATTTCATTTAAAAAATCGCTGATCCGTTCACTTAAAACGCACCATAAATTGTGGGTCAGACAGCGCTTGCCACCTTGGCAAAGGCCCCCCCCTTGGCATTTTGTTACATCGACCGACTCGTCAACCGCTGCAATAATTGCCGCAATCGAGATAGCTTTTGCTGTTTTCGCCAGCCGATAACCGCCGCCGGGCCCGCGTACGCTATCTACTAATCCTGCGCGCCTTAGCCTTGCAAAAAGCTGCTCAAGGTAGGACAAAGAGATCTCTTGCCGCTTGGCAATATCAGCTAAAGATACCGGATCTTGCTGCGCAAACAGAGCAATATCAAGCATCGCAGTAACAGCGTATCTTCCTTTCGATGTCAATTTCATAGCAATACATTGGCCGCAGATATAAAAAAGATGGTGTCATACCCGACTATTTTAGTCAAGTATAGGGTATCTGCCGCTTTTAAAAAAAAAGTTCCGCGCGTTTAATGCTAAGTGAAAGTTATTGCTTATTTTTTTCTCGGCTCACTTTATCAACGGACGAAAGCACCCCACGCAAAATATTCAGCTCGGGCTCATCCAGCCGCGCTTTGGTAAAAAGGCGGCGCAATTTCGCCATCACAATGCCTGGGTGAGCTGGATTGATAAACCCCGTATTGTGCCTGTCTCTTGATCACATTTCATAGATCAAGAGACTTGGCCAACAGGTAACCCTCAAGGATGGTTTGCAATAAAAACCATCCTTCCCATAGCCGCTCCCATCCAACACGACCGTTACGCTTTGAGTCGTACCATCCTGC
>JBOFRL010000069.1:0-9785 GCA_051650965.1 Vibrionaceae bacterium | reverse complement strand
TCGCCCATTGCTCTGCATCTGTTAAAAACACCATACTTCCCTCAACACTTTGTTTTGTCTAGTTGAGATCAGGAAAATCGATAAAAATTCAAAAAAATCCCCCGATTTTCATCGAGGGATTTGTGTAGGAAAGACAGGTATTGTGCAGCGTACTTTCTAAATGCTGGTAAAAGCGTTCCAGATCTGCTGATTGTGGAAAAATTTGCGCCTCGACGGACGCCGTGCTGGCGTCATGCGCCAAGCAAGCCATGCGGATCTCATAACATAACAGCTGCACCGCCATCGCTAAATTGAGCGAGCAGTAGTCAGGGTTTGCAGGGATCGCCACATGATAGTTGCATAGCTGCAGCTCCTGATTATTAAGGCCATTGCGCTCGCGGCCAAACACCAGCGCCACCGACTGCAAATTTGCCACGCGCTCAAGCACTTTGACGCCGCACTCGCGCGCATCCAGCATCGGCCAATCTAATGTGCGACTGCGCGAACTCGTGCCCACCACCAACGCACAATCAGCCACCGCCTCTTCAAGTGACGCAACAATGCGCGCATTGTTGGCAATTTCACTCGCGCCTGCCGCAAGTGCTATCGCTTGTCCATCCACTTTGCACTCAGGCGCAACCAGCACCATCTGGCTCAGTCCCATCACCTTCATCGCGCGCGCGGCAGAGCCAATATTTCCGGAGTGCGTTGTTCCAACCAGAACAATTTTGATCTTCGTCAGGAGAGTGTTCACATTATCGAGCATAACTGTCGCATTTCGTTGTTAAAAAAACGCCGCATCCTAGCACATTCTTGGCAAACTCTCCGCAAAATTGACAAGGTGGCTTTTCTTTTTTGGCGCACGCGCTTTTGTTTTCATCATAAAAATCATCAGGTAACGCAAAGACAATCTGCGCCAAATGCGTTTGCTGCTGGCTTTTAGCCAAAAAACAAGTATACTCACGCCGCTTTGTCGTTCTTTAACATCTGTTGGGAAAATTGTATGCATCCTATGCTCACAATCGCCGTACGCGCAGCGCGTAAAGCCGGTGATTTCATTGCTAAATCAGCTGAACAGCCTGATTCTATAGAAACGCAACAAAAAGGTAGCAATGATATTGTTACTAACATCGATACCACTGCTGAGCAGCTCATTATCGATGTGATCAGAAAATCATATCCCGATCATACTATTATCGCCGAAGAGTGTGGCGAAATGGTCGGCAAAGATCAAAACTACCAATGGATCATCGACCCGATAGATGGAACGGCTAACTTCGCTAGATCTCTTCCTCACTACTGCGTTTCAATCGCGTTGCGCATCAAAGGCAAAACTGAAATTGCCTGCGTTTACGATCCGATCCGCAACGAACTTTTCACCGGACAACGCGGCGCGGGCGCTCAGCTAAACAGCATGCGTATTCGTGTCAGCAGCGCAAAAGAGCTACAAGGCTCAATTCTTGCGGGCATCTTCCCGTATCGCGCTAAACAATATGGCGAAGGCTTCGTGCGCGTATTTAGCGCGCTACTGATCGAGTGTGCTGACTTTCGTCAAACAGGCTCAGCGGCTTTGGATCTTTGCTATCTCGCAGCAGGGCGCACCGACGGCGTTTTTGCGCAAAACTTAAAACCGTGGAGCCTAACCGCTGCAGAATTGATCGCTCGTGAAGCGGGCGCGCTATGCACCGATTTTACCGGCAACACCAACTACTTTAGCAGTGGCAACTTGATCGCCGCTAACCCAAAACTTATCAAATCAATCCTGACCAAAGTGCGCGAGCACGGCACTGAAGCCATGATGCGCTAATTGTGCGCGCAGGATAAAAAAATGGAGCCCAGCGGCTCCATTTTATTTTTATTAAACAATTCTTAAAGGTTGATATCGAGCTCAGCCCCTTCTTTTTCCACCGGCGCTGGCGGAAGCAAATGCTCACGCGTCACACCTAGCGAAAGCGCTAGCGCAGAAGCGATATAAATCGATGAGAAGGTACCAAACGAGATCCCAAGCAGCAGCGCGAGCGAAAATCCGTGGATCATCGGCCCACCTTGCACAAACAGCGCGATCACGACCACAAGCGTTGTGCCTGACGTGATGGTTGTTCTGCTCAGTGTTTGAGAAATAGAAATATTAACTATTTCAGCCGGCGATTCGTTACGAATTTTGCGAAAGTTTTCGCGCACGCGGTCATACACCACGATCGTGTCGTTGAGCGAGTAACCGACCACCGTCAGCAGCGCCGCTACGATAGTTAAGTCGATCTCAAGCTGCAATAGCGAGAAGACGCCCAAAGTGATGATCACATCGTGCGCCAGCGACGCCACAGCGCCGAGCGCCAAGCGCCACTCAAAGCGCATCGTGATGTAGAGCAAAATGCAGACCAGCGAGACCACAATCGCCAAAAATCCAGCTTCAGCAAGCTCATCGCCCACATTTGGACCGACGAACTCCGCGCGCTGCACTTCAACTGTGCTGCCAGTGCCCTCTTTTAAAATTTGCAAAATTTGCGTTGCCAGCTGCTCATTTTCAAGCTCAGCGCGCGGGCGAAGGCGCACCATCACCTCGCGGGCAGTACCAAAATTTTGCACAACCGCATCGCCAAAGCCTTTTTCCGCCAGCACGCTGCGCACTTTGGTCAGATCAGCCGGTTGATCAAAGCTCACTTCAATCAACGTTCCGCCAGTAAAATCAAGTCCCCAGTTTAGCCATTTTGTCGACAAACAAAGGAGAGACAAAACAATCAATAACGCAGAAAACATGTAAGCGTATCGATTGATTTTCATGAAATTAATGTACAGATCAGGCCTTAAAAGTTGAAACATTTTAACGCCTCCTAAATAGACAACTTTTCAACACGTTTACCACCATACAGTAAATTCACCACACAACGTGTGCCGACAATGGCCGTAAACATTGAGGTGAGCACACCGATAGTCAGTGTCACCGCAAACCCTTTGATAGCGCCAGTTCCCACCGCAAACAGCACCAGCGAGCTGATCAGCGTGGTCACGTTAGCATCCGCAATGGTGCTAAAGGCGTTTGCATAACCTTGGTGAATGGCTTGCTGTGGATTGCGTCCGTCCAAAATTTCGTCGCGAATACGCTCAAAAATCAAGACGTTGGCATCAATCGCCATCCCCACCGTCAGCACAATACCGGCAATGCCTGGCAAAGTCATCGTAGCCCCAGGGATCATCGACATGATACCAATGATGAGCACTACGTTAGCTATCAGCGCACAGTTTGCGATCAGGCCAAATTTGCGATAGTAAATGCCAGCAAACAGCATCACCGCGACAAGGCCGCTAATACAAGCCGAAATCCCCATGTCGATATTTTGCTGCCCCATTGACGGCCCAATCGTGCGCTCTTGCACAATCGAAATCGGCGCAATCAAAGCACCCGCACGCAACAAGAGCGCGAGATTATGCGCTTCGGCCTGCGAATCGATGCCTGTGATCCGGAAGTTTCGTCCCAGCGCACTTTGAATGGTCGCTTGGTTGATCACTTCTTCGTGCTTGGTCAAAATCACTTTGCCTTCGCTGTCACGTCGGCCGCTGTCTTTATATTCGGTGAACACGGTCGCCATCAGCTTGCCAATGTTGTTTTTACTAAAGGCCGCCATTTTGCTACCGCCATCGCTATCAAGTGAAATATTCACTTGCGGACGGCTGTATTCATCAAAGCTAGAAGAGGCGTCAGTGATACTCTCACCGCTTAAGATCACGCGCTTTTTCACCAGCACAGGCTGTTGATTTCGCGTGTATTTAAGCTGACTGGTTGGCGGGACGCGTCCTGCAAGCGCCGCAGCAATATCTGCGTTGCTGTCAACTTCGCGAAACTCAAGCGTCGCCGTGGCGCCTAAGATCTCTTTAGCGCGCGCGGTATCTTGCACCCCAGGCAGCTCGATCACGATGCGGTTCGCACCTTGACGTTGCACCAGCGGCTCAGCCACACCTAACTCGTTGACACGATTACGCAAAATAGTGATATTTTGCTCAACCGCGTAACTTCTGATCTCCTGCAAACGTTGCTGCGTAAAATGGGCACGCATAGAAAAACGCGCTTCATCTAAAGTAAATTGCAGCTCAGGATGCAAACGCGCCAGCTCTTTGTGCGCCGCAGCTAAATCGGCTTGGTCGCGCAGCAAAAGCTCCACTTCTTCACCAACGATGCGGATCGCGCGATAGCGAATTTTCGCCTCACGCAGCTCGCTGCGAAAACGATCTTCTTGCTGGTTGAGCAGCTTTTCCATCGCCGCGTCCATGTCCACTTCCATCAAAAAGTGCACACCGCCACGCAGATCAAGACCCAATTTCATCGGCGAAGCGCCAATCGCGGCAAGCCAGCGCGGCGTAGCAGGCGCAAGGTTAAGCGCAACCACCAAATCCGAGTTGTTGAGATCCGCAATCGCATCACGCGCATTGATCTGCTGCTCGGTCGTCGCAAAACGCGCCAGCACCGTGGATTTTTCCAGCACTACCGATTGATAAGGAATTGCCTGTTTATCTAAAGTCTGTTTGACAAGATCTAAGGTCGCAAGATCAGCTGAGGCGCCACGCGCCCCAGAAATTTGCACCGCAGGATCTTCTCCATATAAATTAGGAAGAGCATATAAAGCGCCGATCATCATTACAAACAGCACAAATAAGTACTTCCATAAAGGATAACGGTTTAGCACGCTAAGATCCTTATGGTTTGTTGGAGGTTAAAGAGACTGAATCGTGCCTTTTGGCAAAACAGCAGTCACGAAATCTTTTTTGATGGTCACTTCGCTTGAATTGTTCAGTGCAATAACAATAAAATCGCTATTTTCTGGCATTTTAGTGATTTTGCCGACCAAACCACCGCCTGTCAGCACTTCATCACCTTTACTCATCGCTGCCATCAAGTTTTTGTGCTCTTTCATGCGCTTAGCTTGAGGACGATAGATCATGAAGTAAAAAATAACCGCAAACACGCCCAACATAAAAACAAGTTGCATACCGCCACCAGCAGGAGCTACGCCCTCTTGAGCCGCATAAGCAGATGAAATCAACATAACATTTTCCTCATTACATAAAAAAAAATAAATTTCACAGGGGAAACGCAAAAATCTCCCCCAACAGCACAAATTTATGCATTAACGGCAGGCACAGGCATACCGCGACGCGCATAAAAATCCTTAATAAAATCATCTAACTTACCGTCATCTAATGCAATACGCAAACCTTGCATTAAACGCTGATAATATCGCAGATTATGAATCGTGTTTAATCGAGCACCTAAAATTTCATTACATTTATCAAGATGATACAAATAAGCCTTACTGTAATTTTTGCAAGTGTAGCAGTCACACTCAGGATCTAGCGCGGAAGTATCGTTTTTATATTTCGCATTACGAATTTTGATCACACCATTGGTCACAAATAGGTGACCATTGCGCGCATTACGCGTCGGCATAACACAATCAAACATGTCGATGCCACGGCGCACCCCTTCCACCAGATCTTCAGGCTTACCCACGCCCATCAAATAGCGCGGTTTGTCCTCTGGCAGCTGCGGGCAAGTGTGCTCCAAAATTTTGTGCATCTCTTCTTTTGGCTCGCCGACAGCAAGTCCACCAACCGCGTAGCCGTCAAATCCAAGTTCAATCAAGCCCTTAGCCGACACATCACGCAGCTCAGGATAAACCGAGCCTTGCACGATGCCAAACAAGGCGTTTTTGTTGCCGAGTTTGTTGAAATGCTCCTTGCTGCGCGCCGCCCAGCGCAAACTCATCTCCATGGACTGTTTCGCTTCATCAAAAGTGGCGGGATAGGGCGTGCATTCATCAAAAATCATTACGATATCAGATCCTAAATCGTATTGGATCTCCATCGACTTTTCTGCGTCCATGAAAATTTTGTCGCCATTGACGGGGTTGCGAAAATGCACCCCCGCTTCGGTGATCTTGCGGATGTCGCCCAAGCTAAACACCTGAAAACCGCCAGAATCGGTCAAAATTGGCCCCTGCCAATTCATAAAATCGTGCAGATCGCCGTGCGCGCGCATCACCTCTTGCCCAGGACGCAGCCACAGGTGAAAGGTGTTACCAAGCAGGATCTGCGCGCCCGTTTGTGCCACCTCTTCTGGCGTCATCCCTTTTACCGTCCCGTAAGTGCCCACCGGCATAAAGGCCGGCGTTTCCACCACGCCGCGATCAAAAATCAGGCGTCCGCGTCTGGCCCCTGCACTTTTTTTAATCAGTTCAAACTTCACTTTTACTCCTTCAGTGCCAGAGAAACAGTCTGGCCGTTATAACCCAAACAGCACCAGGCGTGCCGTTTTTCTCTCAAAAATAAGACTCAGCGTTGATCTTGGCGCGTAACAAACATCGCGTCGCCGTAGCTAAAAAAGCGATATTCGTGCTCAACTGCCGCCTTGTAGGCGTCCATCACGTGCGTAAAACCGGCAAACGCGCTCACCAGCATGATCAGCGTTGATTCTGGCAGGTGAAAATTGGTCACGAGTGCATCCACAAGCTGCCACTCGTAAGAGGGATAGATGAAAATTTTCGTGTCAGCGAAAAAAGGAGCCAGCGCCACGCCTTGCGCTTTGGCCGCCTGCGCCGCGCTTTCTAGCGAGCGTACCGACGTCGTACCAACCGCGATCACGCGCTTGCCGCGCGCTTTTGTCGCCAGCACCGCGTCCACTACGTCTTGCGTCACGCAGGCAAATTCTGCGTGCATGGTGTGATCAAGGATATTATCGGCGCGCACCGGCTGAAACGTGCCAGCGCCAACATGCAGTGTGACAAAAGCCACCTGCACGCCTTTCGCTTGCAATGCCGCCAGCATCGCTTCATCAAAGTGCAAGCCGGCCGTAGGCGCTGCCACCGCGCCGGGCTTTTTGTTATAGACAGTCTGGTAGCGGCTGTGATCCAGCTGTTCATCGGGCCTATCAATATAAGGCGGAAGCGGAATGTGGCCAATTTCATCGAGAATGGCGAGAATGGGCTGCTCGGTGTCGAACACAATTTCAAACAGCGTGTCATGGCGCGCCACCATTGTTGCACGATATTGATTTTGCTCACCAAATAGCAGCTCAGTGCCAGGCTTGGGCGACTTTGAAGCGCGCACATGCGCCAGCACGCTTTTCTCGTCGAGCAGACGTTCGATCAGCACCTCGATTTTGCCACCGGACGCTTTTTGCCCATACAGTCTTGCAGGAATAACGCGCGTGTCGTTAAAAACCAGCAAGTCACCCGGCTCAATGAGATCAAGCAAATCAACAAATTGGCGATGATGGATGGCACCACTGTTGCCATTAAGATGCAGCAAACGACTTGCACTGCGCTGCGCGGTTGGATAGCGCGCAATCAGTCTATCAGGCAGATCAAAGAAAAAATCAGATCGTAACATCAACAATGCCCCACTGTAATTACAGCGGGGCATTATATCCTAAACCTTGCGCTACGGCAGCTTAGCTTGCAAAGCTGGCGCATTTTTCAGCGCTTACGATGGCAATTTTTTACCACTGTGCAGGCGACGCTATTTGGCAAGCATAAAAAACAGCACGCGCACTCAATTTTTATCAGCATTACAAATCATTATCCATTGCTTCTAAAAGCTGCGAGCCGATAAAAGTGAAAGCGTGCGGCTGCCTGTCTTGCCTAACCACTTCGCGAACAAGGTGCGCAGCTTTTAAAAACAGCGCCTCGTTAAACAGCGTGCCAAGATTTTGCTTATGCAAAGCCTGCTCGCTAGCAAGGCAGTGCTCAAACAGATCGTAACAGGCTATTTTTTCTGTAGATAATGACGCGCTGCGCGACAGCCAATGCCACAACAAAATGCAAGCAAGCTCGGCGCTCCCTTGATCTTCAAGCTGGCCATCCACCATCACATACCATTTACTATCAAGCCACGCGGCGGCACACTGCAGCGCGATCCGCACCTGCTTGGTAAAACCTTGCTCGCTACATTGGCCAAAACACCAACTTTGCAGCGCTTTAGCGGTAACGCTTTGCTCGGGCTCATGGCGCCGATCAAGCTGATGGCACTTATCGCCATGTTTTGCCTTGAAATTGTCCAGCAGCCATTTCGCCTCTTCCTCTAAAGTGACCACGCCGCCGTCAAAACCCAGCTCAATTTCGCTCAAACGGGCCGCTTTGCGCGACTGCGCGATTTGGTGATCTTTTGTGGTATTGCGAAACAGCAAGCAAGTCGGCAAGGTGCTAAGAGCCAGCACGCCGCGTCGGTGACAGGTTTTCACAACTAACTCGCTGTAATTCTTAAATAACGGATCGGCAACGAATTGCTGCGGATCATCACAAAAGGTTTGCGACGACGAATGGCTGAGCATTTTTATCGAGCTTGCGAGATAACTCAGCCAGCTAAAATTGAGCGCAACCGCATGTTCTTTAAGATAAAAAAGGATTTCATTCATCTCAAATAGCGCCGGCAACGTCTCTATCATCACGGTTACTTTAATGCTGCCACGCGCCAGCCCAAACAGATCTTCTGTCGCGCGAAAAATGGACGCCCACCACGCAGCTTCTTGATAGCTATGCAGTTTTGTTAAACAAAAATAGGGAACCGCATTTTGTAACTGCAGCATTTTATAGTTACGCGAAAAATAGAGAGCAAAATCAAGCAGCGCCGCAGGAACCGCCTTTCCCTCAAATAGAACTTGTGGCTGCTCGCGCTCTAAACACCGCACGCGGCAGATCAGCGTTGCGGGATCAGGATTGATTTGACAAGGTTTTCCTGTTTTCGGATCGATAAACGCGAGCGTACGATAAATTGCCTTAGTCAAATTGCGCTGCGCCTGTAACAAATTTTCCCACGTTGGCAAAAAATTGTTTTCAAAATCAGCCACAAAAACTTTCGCAACCGGCGAATTTAGCCCTTGGATCAAAGAGACTGGGTCAACGGGGCCGATGTGCTCAGCGCGCCTGTCGCACAACTCTTGAGGAATATGGTTTATTTTCCAATTACTTTGGCGAATGTAGCTTGTTTTTTCGAGAAAATTGAGTGGCTCACCGCTGTCGAGCTGCGCCTGCCTGCGGCGGCGTGCGGCAAGTAACGCTGGCAATTTATCAACAAAGTGTGAGCAGACAAAGTGCAAAAAAGAGCATGTATCGCTGGTAAAAACCTCTCTCTCTTTAGCGGTTAGCTCTTTGGTAAAGGAAATCGCTACTTTCTGCTTCTCTTCCATGAGTAACACTGTCATCAACCCCTGTTTTTTTGCAGCTAATGTGACAAAGTTAGCATTATCAACAGGTTGTTCCACTTGAATGGTGGCTAAAAAATGAAACTAACGTAAAACAAGGCTGATCTGTTACAAAAGCGAAGCACTTTTCAGAGGAATAGAATAAAAAGGCCGGCGGCGCGCAGAATGATCTCAGAAGCGCTGAAATGGAAAAAGCCCGCATAATTATGCGGGCTTAAAATGGGTATGGCGATGTCCTACTCTCACATGGGGAAGCCCCACACTACCATCGGCGCTATCTCGTTTCACTTCTGTGTTCGGAATGGGAACAGGTGGTACCAAGATGCTATGGTCGCCAAAAAATTTAAAATCTGGTGCTGATACCCAGAATCGAACTGGGGACCTCATCCTTACCAAGGATGCGCTCTACCGACTGAGCTATATCAGCAATTCAATGTGATACTTAATTCTCACATTAATTGCGTTAACGCTGTAACGCTAAATTAGGTGTCTGGCAATGTCCTACTCTCACATGGGGAAACCCCACACTACCATCGGCGCTATCTCGTTTCACTTCTGTGTTCGGAATGGGAACAGGTGGGGCCAAGATGCTATGGTCGCCAGACGAATTTTGTTT
>JBOFRL010000068.1:0-26896 GCA_051650965.1 Vibrionaceae bacterium | reverse complement strand
ACAGATTGCATAGGTCAAATTGTTAAAGAGCGTTGACTTTTCAAGGTGTTACCTCGTTGGTCGAGGTGCGCATTCTACGCAATGTGGATTTTAAGTCAATACTCAAATCACACTTTTTTTATTTTTTTGTGAATTTTTTATTACATTGCCTTAACGCACCGCTTCACCACACTTAAATAGCAAATGCAGGCACCTCGCATTTATATTTAAAATCAATCAGTTATTGACGAAGCGCTTTCTGCTTAGATAAAAACTGCGGCACTTCGGCGATGCTCGGCAAAACCGTGCTTGCCAGCGCAGTCCCTTGTTCTGTAACAGGTTTACCCGTTTGCACCAGAATGCGCAGACCAATACCCGCAGCGCGCGCCGCCTCTAAATCATCTGCCTTGTCGCCAATCATCACTGAATTTGCCAGATCAATCTTTAAATAGTCGCGGGCTGAGAAAAACATGCCAGGCTTTGGCTTGCGGCAATCGCACTGCGCCACGCCGTTATACGGAAAGTCTGGATGATGGGGACAATAATAAATTCCATCAAAATCAACGCCGTTGTCCGAAAAATTCCAATCCATCCACTCAGTCAGCGACAAAAATTGCTCTTCAGAAAACATGCCGCGCGCGATCCCAGACTGATTAGTAACCAAAACAATCAGATAACCCATCTTTTTAAGCGCGCTACACGCCTCAAACACCCCATCAATAAATTCAAAATCATCAACTTGGCAAACATACCCTTTATCTTTATTGATCACGCCATCTCTATCGATAAAAACTGCTGGCTTACTCATAAATTCTCTCAAAGTGACAAAAAAATTGGCTCAATTTATCACAACTGGCAAATGCTCGCTGCGCAAATTGCTGGCCTCGCGCAGACCTCGGCTGATAAAGTGAGGAAATGACTGTCCTTTTATACTGCTGTTGACGCTATGGATCATACAATCTCCCCGATCGCCTACATTCATTCACCCTTTAAAGAAAAATTTGCCACGCCGCGCCAGCCGCGAATTGTGGCGAGTGCGACCGCGACCCTCCATTTTACCGGCAAGGCCAATCACCCCGACGCTCTGCGCGGCATCGAACAATTTTCCCACCTGTGGCTGCTGTTTTTGTTTGATCAAAATTTGCAAAAAGGATGGAGTGTGACGGTGCGCCCGCCGCGCCTTGGCGGTAATGAGCGCCTTGGCGTTTTTGCCACGCGCTCGACCTTTCGCCCAAACGGCATCGGCATGTCGGCGGTCAAACTCGAAAGCGTGCAGTTTGAAGGTGGGCAGCTGAGCCTTACGGTAAGCGGCTGCGATCTGGTTGATGGCACGCCGATAGTCGACATCAAACCCTATCTTCCTTATAGCGATGCGATTCCCGAGGCCGCCGCGGGTTTTGCGCAAACTGAACCTGAAATCTATCCTGTGTTTTTTAGCGCGACCGCCAACGCGTTCTTGCAAACTCAGCCACAAGCGGCGCATAAATATCAGGTGATCTGCGAAGTGCTCGCGCAAGATCCGCGTCCGGCCTACAAAAAAAATAAGCCCGATCCCAGCCCCTATTTTGCGGCGCTGTTTGATTTAGAAGTGCAATTTTGTGTGATTGAAAAAGAAATTCACGTACTGACTATCGCGCAAAAAAGCGCGGCTGCGGCGCACACTTTTAAGCCGGTGAACTAACAGCATTTGGCTACGGCGCGCACCGCGCAAAGCAAAATGGCGCGCCACTACTGCAACTCCATAAGGTTTGGGTATAATGGCGCACTTTATCTCAAAACGGATCGAAAAATGCGCACCAGTCAATACCTGCTCGCCACTCTTAAAGAGACCCCGAATGACGCTGAGATCATCAGCCATCAGCTTATGCTGCGTGCCGGAATGGTCAGAAAATTAGCTTCTGGATTATACACTTGGCTGCCAATTGGCCTGCGAGTGCTAAGAAAAGTCGAAAATATCGTGCGCGAGGAGATCAGCCGATTTGGCGCGATTGAAACGCTCATGCCGGTCGTACAGCCTTATGAGCTGTGGCAAGAAAGCGGCCGCTCCGAAAAAATGGGACCTGAGCTTTTAAAATTGCAAGATCGCCATCAGCGCCCGTTTGTGCTCAGCCCAACGGCAGAAGAGGTGATCACGAGCCTTGCACGCAGTGAAATCAGCTCGTACAAGCAGCTTCCTATCAACCTGTTTCAAATCCAGACTAAATTTCGCGACGAAGTGCGCCCACGTTTTGGCGTAATGCGCGCGCGCGAATTTTTGATGATGGATGCGTACAGCTTTGATCTTAATAAAGCTGGCATGCAAGCAAGCTATGACGCGATGCACGCCGCCTACTGCGCAGCGTTCGACCGCATGGGCCTCGATTATCGCGCCGTTTTAGCCGACACCGGCGCTATTGGCGGCAGCGCGTCGCACGAGTTTCACGTGCTTGCCAACAGCGGTGAAGATGTGATCGCCTTCTCCGACTCATCTTCCTACGCGGCTAACATTGAGATGGCGCAGGCGCTTCCTGAAAAAGCGCAGGCTGACGCGCCGAGTGCGGCTCTGGAAAAAGTGGCGACGCCAAATGCCAAAACTATCGCGCAGCTTGTTGAGCAATTTGCTGTTCCTGTTGAAAAAACAGTAAAAACGCTGATTGTCAAAGCTGCTGAAGGCGCTGCTTCGCCGCTGGTAGCACTTTTGCTGCGTGGCGATCACGAGCTTAACGAAATAAAAGCGCAAAAATTACCGCAAGTGGCCTCGCCGCTACAATTTGCCAGCGAAGAAGAGATCCGTGCGGCGGTTGGCGCAGGCCCAGGCTCCCTAGGACCTGTCAATCTGCCGATGCCGATCATTGCCGATCACAGCGTGGCTGTGCTGAGCGATTTTGCCGCGGGCGCAAATAGCGACGGCTACCATTTCTTTGGCATCAACTGGCAGCGCGATGTTGCACTTCCTGAGATCAGCGATCTGCGCAACGTGGTCAACGGCGATCCAAGCCCATGCGGCAACGGAACATTGCAGCTAAAACGCGGCATTGAAGTGGGACACATTTTCCAACTCGGCACCAACTATTCTGAAAAAATGAACTGCTGCGTACTGGGCCAAGACGGCAAAAGCGTAGTCATGGAGATGGGCTGCTACGGCATTGGCGTATCGCGCGTGGTCGCGGCGGCAATTGAGCAAAACTTCGACCAAAACGGCATCATTTGGCCAGACGCGATTGCGCCGTTCACTGTCGCCATCATCCCAATGAACATGCACAAATCGGTGCGCGTTGAGAAAGTCGCTAATGAGCTGTATGACGCGCTGAAAAACGCCGGCGTAGAAGTGCTGTTTGACGACCGCAAAGAGCGCCCAGGCGTGATGTTCTCCGATATCGAGCTTATCGGCGTGCCACACTCGATCATTATCGGCGAGCGCAGCCTTGACGAAGGCGTAATCGAATACAAACATCGCCGCGATGGGGAAAAAGTGCCGGTTAAAATCGAAGACGCATTCAGTTTTATCCAAAGCAAGCTGTGATTGGCTGAGCCAAACAGGATTTCCTGCAAAGTCTATTTAGTGCCATGGTGAAATTCATCATGGCACTTTTTTATTGGGCTGAGCTTTTTAAGATGGGCGCTAAAAATTTAACTCGCTTGCGGCAGAAAAACAGTCACCCGCAGTCCGCCTTGTGGCTGATTTTCCAAAGTAAAAGTCGCGCGATGCAGCGTAGCGATGCGCGCCACAATCGCCATGCCAAGGCCAACACCGTCCGGCAGCTGTGGATTGACACGAAAAAAACGCTCGCTGACTTTATGCAGCAGCTCTGCGGGGATCCCAGGGCCACTGTCGCTGATCATGATTTTTAGCACCGTTTCGCCGTCACTTTTAAGCAGCTTTTGCGCCGTCACCTCAATTTTTCCGCCTCGCGGCGTATAACGCAGCGCATTATCAACCAAATTGCTAAAAAGCAGCTCGAGCAGAGTCGACTGACCCAAAACAAATAGCGGCTCACTCACCTCGAGCGCGAGCTCTTGCTCCTTTTTGAGGGCTAGCGGCGTAAGCTGACCGAGCACCGCCTGCAAAATAACCGTTAAATCGAGGCGGCTTTGCACCATTTTTTGCTGATTATCGATGCGCGCCAAAGTGAGAAGCTGGCGAATGAGGCGGTCGCTGCGATCAAGCGCACCGAGCATCTTTTGCAGCGAGGCTTTACGCTCGCTTTCGCTATCTGCCGCCAGTGCATTTTCACTGTAGATCCGCAGCACCGCCAGCGGCGTGCGCAGCTCGTGTGCCACTTCATTGGTAAATTGCTGCTCGCGCTCAATGGTGATGGCCAAAGCCTCCATCAACCTGTTGATTTCTTTAACTAAAGGCGCGAGCTCTTGAATATCAAAATCAAGATCTAAAGGACGCAAATTAGTCGGGTCGCGCTGACTGATAGCATTGCTCAGCTGGCGCAACGGGCGCAGCCCACGCACGATCAGCCACCAAAGCAGCAGCAGCAAAACCGGCAGCGTAGAGAGCAGCGGCACCGCGCCGACAATCGCCAACGCGTTGGCCAGCTCCTCGCGATCGCCGTCAAGCTCTGCCACAACCAGCCACGTTTGCTGCTGCCGATTAAAAAGCGTGATGGTGCGATAAGAGGCGCCATTAAGTGAAATATCGTTAAAGCCGGCCACTCGCGGCGTTAAAGGCGCAACAGGGGAATTTGGCGAACGCAGCAGCAAGGCGCCTTTATGATCAAACAATTGAAAATGAACTGTTTTTCCAATGTCGTCAGAGAGCAACGTAATTTTTGTCTGCTCATACACCAGCTCAAGATCCGCGCTCGCCTTTGCATAAAAGTCAGACGCCGGCAAATCAGGATCAAGCTGCATTTTATTGTAAGAGAGGTAATCTCTTAGCAAGGTATTGATAATATGGGCCGACTGCGCAAGTCTCACATCAAAAAGCTCAGCCATCTCGTGGCGCGCTTGCATAGAGCCAAAAATCGCGCCAAAGCCAAGCCCCAGCGTCACAAGTGACAAAGTCCCTATCAACAAAAAACGGCGAATAGAGCTCATTCTTTTAGCCATTGGCGCTACTCATCGCTTTCACTGCCGCTGCCGGCGCGAGCTTGCACGTCGAGCGATGGCACGATGTAGCCAACGCCGCGGATATTGCGGATCAAATTGTTGTACAACTTTTTCCTCAAGTGATGAATGTGCACGTCGACGACATTACTTTCGCCGCGATCTTCCCAGCCGTATAGCCGCTGCTGCAGCTGATCGCGATTAAACACCCGCCCAGGCTGACTAAGCAGCTCTTGCAGCAGCTTATATTCTTGCGGCGTCAGTTTAACATCCGCGCCTTTATACAAAACTTGCTGCGCTTGCGGATTAATCGTGATATCGCCGTACTCTAAAATAGCCTGCGCCTGACCTTGGCTGCGGCGGATCAGCGCACGCAGACGCGCATCTAATTCTTTGAACTCAAAAGGCTTTACCATGTAATCGTCCGCACCGACATCAAGCCCTGCCACCCTGTCATCAAGCTTATCGCGCGCAGTTAAAATGAGCACCGGCAAGTTGTAACCTGCGCGGCGCACCTTTTTTAGCAAACTTATTCCGTCAATATCCGGCAAATTGAGATCCAAAATAGCCGCCGCAAACTCATCGCACTTGAGCGCCGCTAACATCGACAATCCCTGCTGCAACCAATCAACTGTGTAGCCGGCTCGGCGCAGCGCATCCTGCATGCCATCGCCGAGCATGACATCATCCTCAATCAACAAAACGCGCATCGGCGCTCCTTTGTGAAAATTTACCTTAATTATTATTTAGATAGCGTTGCGAGACGCGCTTTGATTTCGGCGCGGCGCCCTTCATCAGCCACTTTTCTTCCTGCGCGGTCGGGGGCAGTAAGCGCCTTTTCTAAGTAATTTTTAGCTTTGGCTTTTTCACCTTGTTGCAGCCAAAAATCGCCATAAAAAAAGTTAGCGTCGATGTCAGATGGCGCCGCTGCGAGCCCTTTTTCAAGATAAAGCTGCGCTTTTTTATCATCGCCAAAGCCGATTGGCCATCCAGGTACTTGATAATAAAGGGTTCCTAGACTGGTAAGCGCGGCGCCATTAAGCGCTGTGGGATCTTTTACAATCGCCTTTTCAAAAAGCGTTTTAGCCTCTTTGACCAAGCCCAATGCGCCAAGGCCGCCTTTTGCGCCAGCCCAAGAGCTTTTAATTATGCCAGACCAGATCCAAAGCTGCGCCTTCGCGTCATCAGCCACCACTGTTTTATCCGCTTGCAAACTCAAGGCTTCAAAACAGTTTTGCTGCAATTTTTTATCGCTCTTTTGATATTGGCAGACCGCCCACGATTCAACCAGCGGGGCAACCGCATTGTCTAAAGCCAGCGCAGGCGGCGCGCCAAAAAGAGCAAAACTTAAAACGGCGCTGCTCGCCGCAGCCATCGCCACACTTTTATTTTTAAAATTCATCATGTTATTCACCTTTTAGCCAAGCTTTGCAAAGCGCTGCAAACAGTTTTTGCTATTTGCGTTTTGCAAATTCTTTGATGGTTGCAAGTTGATCGGCGAGCGCTTTATCGACGATTGCCGGCAATAGCGCATTGAGTCGCACCAAGAATTTTTCAGGCCAGCCAAGCCAAGTGCGACGCAGCTCTTTGTCTAAAGTGCGCATCGCCTGCGCAGCGACAAATTCTGCCGTGTCGGCTTTGATGCCAAGTTTTTCATTTAACGCATAAACATTGGCCGTATTAAGCGCAGTCTTGCTCGCGCGCGGCGCAAAATATAAAACGCTGATCCCTGAGCCGCAAAGCTCGCGGCCGAGCGCTTCGCTAAAGCCACGCAGCGCAAATTTTGCCGCGCAGTAAACGCTGTAGCCTGGGTAGCCAATCGCGCCAAAACTCGAACCAATATTCATGATGATCCCAGGGGTATTAAGCTTACTCAGCATGCTTTTGCTTAGCATGATCGGCGCTTCAATATTAAGGCGCAGCTGCTGCTCAATTTGCGCGGCAGTTTGATCTTCAAGCCAAGCAAACAGATTCACGCCGGCGTTATTGATCAAAATATCAATCTTTTCACTCAATGCTGGGTGCGTTAGCAGCGCCTGTCTGCCGCTTTCACAGCTAAGATCCGCTACAACCACATGATGATTTTGCGGATTGGCAAGCTGCAGCTTTTGCGCCTCTAGCGCCTCAAGGCGGCGTCCGTGCAAAATAAGATGCGCGCCGCGCAGGGCAAGTTCTTTGGCCAATGCCTCGCCAATGCCACCACTCGCCCCCGTCAACAGCACCCTTTTAGCTGTAATTTTCATAACTTACCTTCATCCTCACCATGATTAATTGGCCAATTTCAAGCCGTGTAACATGTCACCATAAAGTTTAAAAACGACGCGCGCGGCGTGAATAATGGCGGCTTGATCTAAAGGATCGCTCACTTTATCCATTAATTTTTCAAAGAATTTCATGTGCTCGATATCTAAATTGCCATGTGAAATAAGATAGCTCATCTGCTCAGCCTTGAGCCCCATTTTGGCTTTGAGCTGCTCAGACACAGCAATGGCAATGTTGGTGCTGGTTCCTTCTAAAACGTACACCATGCCAAAAAATCCCATCGGATTGCCACGCGCAATTTGGTCGTACAAAAATGCAACCATCAGCTCAATCGCAAGCGCGGGCTTGCCATCGCGCACCTTTGTCTCGTCATAACCGCAAGCGCGAATGTCACTTAAAATCCACTCTTGATGGCCGTGCTCCTCATTGATGTAGTCAACCAGCGCCTTGCGCACCCAATTGTATTTTTGCGGCAATTTTCCGCCGGTTGCCATCAAAAGCGGCACCGTGTGACTGACGTGATGATAAGCCTGCGTTAAAAAATCTATATAAGTATCAAGGGATAACTCCTCGCCGCGCAAACATGCGCCAATGATCGGCGCGCTCATCATCTCTTCGCGCGCTTTGGCTGTCTCTTTTTGCAAAATTTGATAAAAGCTCATTTTTGCTCTCCTGCTAATTTGTCACTGACTGCTTGATTTATCTCTTTCGTAAAATGTTCAAAGATCAGTTTGCGGCGCGGGCGACCGTTCGCGGTTAGAAATTCTGCGCTTTGCTTAAAGGAGACCAAAATCCAAGTGTGAATTTGCGCATAGTCAGGAAGTGATTGATTAAGCGCTGTAATTTGTGTGGAAAGCTTGTCTTCCTCGCCGGCAAAAGACTCTATAAGCGCAACATTGCGTGGCAGACCGTCGCCAAATAACACGATGCGGGCAATCGCGCTGCAAGCTTGCGCCTGCGCTTCCACCCATTCAGGGGAGAAATTGCGGCCAAACGCCGTGATCTGCACATTTTTTTTGCGGCCAGTAATGTAGAGGTAGCCGTCTTCATCAAAACGGCCTAAGTCGCCGGTCGCAATGGTAGCGCTGGCAAAATCAGGCTCGCCCAAATAGCCAAGCATTGCGTTGCCAGAAACGGTGATTTCGCCATCGCGCGCGATTTCCACCCGCAAATGCGGCAGCGGCTTGCCGACACTGCCAATTTTGTTGGCATGCGGCGTGTTAACGGCGACGACCGAAGCGCACTCGGACAGTCCATAACCTTCATAAACAGAGAGTTGCAAATTTTTGGCGTGCTGCAGCAGCGCGCCAGATACTGCGCCGCCACCTACCGTGATGTAGCGCACTTGCTGCAACTGTTTAAGCAGCAACGGATTTTTTGCGCACAGGCCAAGCAGCAAGCGCAAAATTTCAGGCACCAGCACTAAGCTGTCGGTTGGGTAGCGCAGCAGCACTTGCATTAAATGCTCAGCGTCAAGGGAGCTCGAGCCTTTAAAACCAATCTCTTGCAGCGAAACAATTTTGCTAGACGCGCCCGCAAACAGCGGCACGTAAATGCCGGTGATGTTTTCTAACAGATACGTTAATGGCAGCAACGTAAAATGCGCGTGGAGATCGGCTTTGGCAACATTTTGCGCCAACGTATCGCTTACGGTAAAAATTTGCTCCGCAGCAAGACAAACACCTTTCGGATTGCCGGTTGTGCCTGATGTATAAGTGATTTTCGCGGTTAATGGCGGCAACGCGGCAGGCGCTGCAACAGTTTTTCGCCAAACGCTGATCTTTTGCTCTGGCAGCCCCAAGGCAGGCACTTTTATCCACTGCTCGTTTGCCGGCCAGCTGCTTGGCAATGCGCCAATGCAGGCGTCCGCGCCGCTACTTTCTCGCACCCACTCCTGCTGCGTTTGACTAAAAAAATCAGGCATAGGGATCACGACAATTCCCGCTTTCATCGCGGCTAAATCGAGCAATGCCCACAGCAAACCGTTATCTAATTGCAGCACCAATCTTTTGATAACCAGCGCGTTAAGCTCTGTTTCTAATTGCAAAATAGCTTGCCACAACGTGCCGTAATCAAGACTTTGTACGCTGTCTGACAGCGCAATTTTTGTCGGGTCACGCTGTGCAACATCAGCAATTTTGGCAAACAGGTTCATCGTGCATACCTTTCATGAAAGAAAACTTTGTCAAAGCGAGGCATCTCTGCGGCCAGCAAGTTAAGCAATATGCTGTTTTGCTCAAGCACAGCTTTGCCAGCATTAATATCACCCACCATCACTTTGGGCTGATTACTGTAATATTCGCCCCACGCATCCGCGTCGCTTCCCACCATTTTGGCGTCCGCAAGCGCAAGCTCCACAGGATTTAAACTTAAGCGCTCAAAGCTGCGACGCAGCTTCGCCGTGCCAGTAAACACAACAAAATCAAGCTGGTTATCGCACAATAATTTACATAATGCCGCGAACATGAGGCGCGCATTGCCAGGCTCACTACTGGCAAAATTGCCAATTTCAATGATTTTTTGACGCGCAGGCACCGCTATCGCAAGTTTTTTTGCCACCGCTTGCTCAATTGGTTGATCCAGATAGTTTTCTAGATACAGTCGCCCGTCGCTGGCCAAATTCATCCCGCAAGCGCCAACCAACACACCATCAGCGCGATACAGCCCCGCCAACATCGGCAAAAAATGCGGAATTGTGGCATTGAACGCTTTCGAATACGCCTCTTGAATGTAAGCTTGCAATTCACCTATTTCTTGCGCTGATCGTGCCAAAACCAGCTTATAGGGAGAAACTGTCACGAAATCCATAAAAATGCCCTACACCTGCCGCTCTTGAATATAAGGATATGCCTAGATTATTAATAGATAATTAACTGTCCCTCAGAGCGCAGACATTTATTAGCGGAATGTGTAAATTTATTGAGAAATAGCATGCGCTGGCCTTAGTCATTAAAATAGCTACAATTTCCCGCAGCCGCTGACTATAAAAAAAGACTTCTTTGATAAACGACGTAAAGCTTTTTAAGTTTTACTTTCTAAGTAGCTGTGATAGATTTAAAAATCATCTTGTTGCAATTGGCGTGTTATGCGATTTAACTCCTTGTTACTGCTCATCATTATGCTTTTTTCCGTGTTAGGAAAAACGGCATCTGCAGCATGGCAAATGCAAAGTGAAAATTGCTGCTCGGTCTCACAAGTGACCGCGTCTCATCACGCCGCAGCGCAGCACGTCGCCGCGCAACATCATGAAGAAGAACAAAAAAAAGCCTCTGAGCAACATAAAAAGAGCGATAAAGACAGCGCCAATGGCTGCTACGAAAATCAAGATTGCATGCAAAATTGCAATGGCGCTTCGCACGGGCAAAAGCTGGCCTTTCTAGCTCATGGCGTAAAAAAACTCGCGCCGCAACTCGACTTTGTGCCAAGCGCAACCCCCTTTCACCTCGACTCCATTGTTTTACCAACCAGATATCGCCCTCCCATCGGCTAAGTAAACGCATCATCTTGCTATGCCTTTGCGCAAACAGCTGTTTGCGAGGCAGGCGTTACTTTAACTATTTAATCTGGTTGTTAATTTTTTAAAGCTGACACGGCTTGTGCTCACGCTTTTAAGCTATGGAGTTTCATGATGAACAAATTACTTAATGCTTTTTCCGCAACAGCTCTTCTTTTTATCTCTGCAATTTCAGTAAGTTATGCAGAGACGCACGAGTACAGCTGCCCGATGCATCCTGAAGTTGTCGGCGAAGCGGGCGATATGTGCCCGAAATGCGATATGGAACTTGAACCAAGCTCTGCAAAAACAGATAAAAATCAAGAGTGTAAATCTCATTCAACCGCCGCTGATCACCAAAGCCACCGCAGTTAAAATAGGTGATCAAATGAAAATCAAATTGTTAGTTTTATCGGTAGCCTTTGCGCTACCGCCTTTGCCCTTGTCTGCAATGCAGGCTGGCAGCGCGGCGCATTCTGAGCACACTCACGCCAAACATGCGCCAGCGCCGCAAGCGCATGACACACCATCTTTAGCAAATTCAACAAGTTCAACGCATTATATCTGTCCGATGCACCCACAGATCATCAAAGATGAGCCGGGCACTTGCCCGCTTTGCAGCATGGCGCTTGAGCCGATTGAGCTGCAGCAAAACGCCGCGGTCAATCTGCAAGTTTCTGGGGCGATGCAGCAGGCGCTCGCCATCCGCACCGCGCCTGCCAAGCTTGGCACGCTGTGGAAATATACCCGCACTGTCGGGCAGGTTGAGTACGACCAAAGCAAGCTGCTCAACTTGCATGCGCGTGTAAGTGGCTGGATTGAAAAGCTTAACGTCAATAGCGCGGGGGATAAGGTCAAAAAGGGCCAGCTATTGTACGAGCTCTATTCGCCTGAGCTTATCACCGCGCAAGATGACTATTTGCTTGCGCAAAAAACCGCGCATCGCTCCGGCAATCAAGATTATAAAAATCTGCTCAACAGCGCGGCGCAGCGGCTTGCGCTACTTGGGATCAGCAAACAGCAAATTGCGCAAATCGCCAAATCTGGCAAAAAAATGCATAAAGTGCCGTTTTTTGCCCCAGAAGACGGCGTGATCGCCGCACTTAATGTGCGCGAGGGGATGTACATTCAGCCGCAAACGCAAATCTTGTCGCTGGTTGATCTCTCCAACGTGTGGGTGATCGCCGATGTGTTCGAAAGTGACCAAAGCTGGATAACGGTCGGACAACAAGCGGAAATTTCGCTCGCCGCCCATGATCTGCACAATGTGCAAGGCAAAATTGATTACATTTATCCCGAGCTTGATCCTGTCACGCGCAGCTTAAAAGTGCGCATCAACGTGCCCAACCTTGCAACGCATTTACGCCCGAAAAGTTTGGTCAATGTGGCGCTTTTTGGCGGTGCGCTGCGTAATGTGTTGACCGTACCGCAAGAAGCGCTGATCCAGACCGGCAAAGAAAATCGTCTTATTATTCAAAAAGATGATGGCAGTTTTGTCGCCAAAAATGTCACGGTGGGGCTGATCAGCCAAAACAAAGCGCAGATCACTAAAGGCGTTGAGGTGGACGAAAGCGTCGTGGTTTCTGGCCAGTTTTTACTCGATTCAGAGGCCAGCCTCAAAGCGAGCTTGCTGCGGCTGACCAGCGCTAAAGCATCACAGGAGCAAACTCATGCTCACTAACATCATTTCATTTTGCCTGCGCCAGCGCCTGCTGGTGCTGCTGTTTAGCGCGCTGCTCACCGCTTGGGGCGTCTTAGAGCTACGAAAAACGCCGCTCGACGCCTTGCCAGATCTCTCTGACGTGCAAGTCATCATCAAAACCGATTTTGCCGGCCAAGCGCCGGTTTTGGTCGAGCAGCAAGTGACTTACCCACTTTCAACCGCGCTGCTCGCCGTGCCAAAAGCGAAAAGCGTGCGCGGCTTTTCTGCCTTTGGTCACTCCTATGTCTATGTTATTTTTGAAGATGGCACCGATATTTATTGGGCGCGCTCGCGCGTTTTAGAATATTTAAACCAAGTGTCGAGCAAGCTTCCCGAAGGCGCGAAACCAACGCTTGGGCCTGACGCCTCAAGTGTTGGCTGGATCTATCAATACGCGCTGGTCGACCGAAGCGGCAAACACGATTTGGCGATGCTCAAAAGTTTGCAGGATTGGTATTTGAAGCTTGAGCTGCAAAGCGTCGCTGGCGTGGCGGAAGTAGCCTCGCTTGGAGGCATGACGCGCGCGTACCAAATTGTGCTCGATCCGGACAAACTTGCGCTCTATAAGCTGTCGCTTTCCCACGTTAAAGATGCCATTACCCGCACCAATGCTGAAGTGGGCGGCTCAGTTGTGGAAATGGCGGAAGCGGAATACATGGTGCGCGCCAAGGGCTATCGCCAGTCGCTGGCCGATTTTAACGCCATCCCGCTTGGCATTGTCAGCGAGTCCGGCACGCCGCTGCTGCTTAAAGACGTCGCGACCACGCGCATCGGCCCCACCGCAAGGCGCGGAATTGCCGAGCTTGACGGTGAAGGCGAAGTCGTCGGCGGCATTATCGTCATGCGTCACGGCGAAAATGCGCTGAGCACCATCAATGCGGTAAAAGAGAAATTGCAAAAGTTGCAAGTCGGCCTGCCGGATGGCGTTGAGGTTGTGACGGTGTACGACAGATCGCAACTGATTGAAAGCGCTGTCGATAACCTTTTTTATAAGGTGCTCGAAGAGATGCTTGTGGTCGGCCTTGTCTGTCTGGTCTTTTTGCTGCATGCGCGCTCAACCTTGGTTGCCATTATCACGCTGCCGCTGGCGATTTTGATCTCCTTTATCATCATGAATTTTATGGGCGTCAGCGCGAATATCATTAGTCTTGGCGGAATTGCTATCGCCATTGGCGCGGTGGTCGACGGCGCCATCATCATGATTGAAAACATGCACAAACAGCTCGAAATTTTTGAGCAAAAGAATGGGCGCACACCTTCGACGTCAGAGCACTGGCAGGTGGTGCAAAAGGCGGCGACGGAAGTGGGGCCAGCTCTGTTTTTCTCCTTGCTGATCATAACGTTAAGTTTTATTCCGGTCTTTAGCTTAGAAGAGCAAGAAGGTCGGCTGTTTAGCCCGCTGGCCTACACCAAAACATTTGCCATGGCCGCTGCAGCTGGGCTTTCTGTCACCTTGATCCCTGTTTTAATGGGATTTTTTGTGCGCGGCAAGATCCCAAACGAGCAAAAAAATCCGCTCACGCGCCTGCTGATCGCCATTTATCAGCCGATCTTAAAAACCGCGCTTAACTTCCCTAAAACCACGCTGCTGCTGGCGAGCGCCATTTTCATCAGCGCTTGGTATCCTTACAGCAAACTGGGCTACGAATTTATGCCAGAGCTTGCCGAAGGCGACATTTTGTACATGCCGACCACTCTGCCGGGGATCAGCGCTGGCAAGGCTGCGCAGCTTTTGCAGCAGACTGACCGCTTGATCAAAACCGTTCCCGAGGTGGAGCGCGTGTTTGGCAAAGTGGGGAATGCGGAAACGGCCACCGACCCTGCGCCGCTCACCATGCTCGAAACTACCATCATGCTTAAGCCGCGAAAACTGTGGCGCGAAGGCATGACGCTTGAAGGGATCATCAAGCAGCTGCAACAAACCGTGCAAGTGCCGGGCATGACAAACTCGTGGGGCCAACCGATCAAAACGCGCATCGACATGCTTTCAACGGGGATCAAAACCGCTGTCGGCATAAAAATTTCTGGCACGGATCCGGTCGAGCTGCAAAAAATCGGCGATCAAATTCAAGCCATTTTGACGCCGCTGCCCGGCACGCAAGCCATCTTCGCCGATAAAAGTAACGGCAGCCGCTACATCGACATTTCGCCCAAACTCGATGTGGCCGCGCGTTACGGCATGAGCCTGAGCGATCTGCACGACGTGGTGCGCCACGCGATTGGCGGTATGCAAATTGGCGAGTCGGTGCAAGGTGCGGAGCGCTACCCTATCACGCTGCGCTATCCGCGTAACTTGCGGGAAAACTTAGAAAAACTCAAACAGCTGCCGGTTTTGACCAAAAATGGCCACTATCTGCCACTCGGCCACCTCGCGGAGCTTGAGATCAACGAAAGCGCTTCGATGCTAAAAAGTGAAAACGGCCGTCTCATCGCTACCGTGCTGATTGATATACAAAAAGGCGTTGCGATCGGCGACTATGTCAAAGCCGCACAATATGCGTTGAGCGCTGAGCTCACCCTGCCTGCGCGCTACAGCTACAGCTTCGCCGGACAGTACGAGTACATGGAGCGCATCAATGACAAAATGAGCACCGTGTTGCCGATGATGCTGGCGGTCATTTTTGTGCTGCTGCTGATGACGTTTAACTCACTGTGGCAGGCGCTTTTGATCATGTTCACGCTGCCTTTTGCGCTGGTCGGCTCGCTGTGGCTGCTGCAAACGCTTGATTACAATCTCTCGATTGCCGTAATTGTCGGGATGATTGCGCTGGCAGGCGTTGCCACTGAGTTTGGCGTTATCATGTTGGTTTACCTCAACAATGTGATAGCGCAGCGTCAAGCGGATGGGCAATTTAACGACCAAGAGGATCTCAAACAGGCCTTGATTGAAGGCGCGGTAATGCGCATTCGCCCTAAAGCGATGACTGTGGCGACCATCTTTTTTGGCCTGCTGCCCATCATGTGGGGCTCAGGCAGCGGCAATGACGTGATGCAAAAAATCGCCGCGCCGATAGTGGGCGGAATGGTCACCGCGCCGCTGCTGTCTCTGCTCGTGCTGCCTGTGTTTTACCTTTTGATTTATCAAAGAAAAATGGCGCGCGCGCCGCAAAAAACAGCGCAAGCCGAGCAAGACTTGTGCTACGAAAAATCGTAACTTTTCACAGCGCCCTTTAGGGCGCTTTTTTTATTCGACCTTGTTACCTTTTGGCACTCATCGCCACACATTTCTATGCAGCGGATGCAGTGCTAAAACTTGACGCCGCAGCGCAACACAGTAAACTTTTGCTGAGTTTGTTAAACGAGGGGCTGTGATGAAAGTATTTGAATGTTCTGAATTAGTAAGGCAATTTTATGCCGAAATTGGCGGCGGCGAGCAAGGTTTTATCCCTAAAGCCATCACCTGTGCGATCACCACACTCGATGCCATCGCTGACGACCAATCCATTCCTCTCGCGCTGCGCAAGCAAGCCGCTTTTGCCGCTGCCAATTTATTGATCAGCGACTATCAAGATCAGTAACGCATTGTTTTAAATGGCAACTACCGTCGCATCGCAAGCTAAAAAAATGGCGCTCTATTTTCCCTGTGCGGGTAAACAAAGCGCCATTTGTCTGTTGTGCGTTTGCGCCCCTAGTTTAAGGGGCGCCGAGATTAGATGTTAAAGTACGGTATCTTCCTGATCGCCTTCTGCACCACCTGTAGTTCTTGCGTTATCAACAGAGCCGACTAGAGCAACTGTTCCTCTCCCATTGCGCTGCATATTAATTACATATTCGTTCCCTTTTACCACCAAGTGGCGTGGACCAGCAATCGCACCCAATGTAGTCTCATTTGTTACAAGATTAAGGGAATTAAATCTCTGTCCAGCAGTCATCGCTACAGTCCAGATATCAGGCTCGTCTTCACTTCGAGCAAGCACTAATCGCCCAATCTCATACATTACTTTTCCTTTTTGGCTCGGCTCAAGCTTCACTAGTGGTGAACCTGCACTGTCTTTTGTAAGTCCAATTTTAATTAATCCCCTTCCATTCTCAGGTAAGGCATCAAATAATTGCTGCGAGGCTTCTGAAGAACCACCAGCAGGCATACCAGCTTGATCTACTGGAGAAGGACGACGAAGTCTAGGCATATTACTTTCCCCGACTGTGCTTGAAGGGGAAAACTTACTAGTTGCAGCTAGAACTTCCTTCTTTCTCCTTTGTTCTCTGGCAAGCTCCCTTGGATCTGCAAAGATATCTTCAGCTTCTCCATCTTCACCGCCACCTACAGCTCCTCTTGTTTCTGTAGGAGCAGGTCTTTGACTCGTCTTCACCGTTAATTTTTTGCGTGCATCTCTAGCAGAAGCTTCTAGCGAACTACCACGCACTGGCGGTGGTGGGGAATCCGGAATCGCTGTAATACTCTCATCGCTTAATCCAACAGCCCCTGTGCTAAAAACTGGTCTACTAGTAGGCTTTGGAGCCACTGCTGGTTTCTGTTTTGTAGGTGGAGTTGTTTTACCACCATCAGAATTCCCACCAACAGCACCTTCTCCACTCGTTGAAGCTACCTGCTTGCGCGGTAGCGGCATTGGTGGTTTCCCTAAACTGGAAGGAGAAGAAGAGCCTGAGGAGGGCTGCGATGTTGATGGCATCTCGTCACTTGTGTTTGTTCCTGTTTGAGTTTTTTGGCCAGTTTTTCCTGATTTGTCAACTTTAGCATAAAGCCCCTCCACTCCTTGTGTCGAAGGACCTTTAGTGCTTTTTCTATGATCCTTGCTTGCTTTATCTAAAGCCTTAGTAGCTTGTGCATCTGCTTTTTTAGCTTCCTTAGCTGCTTTTTTAGCTTCCTTAGCTTCTTTTTCAGCCGCTTTTTTATCTGCTTTGGAGGTTTGCTCTGTTTCTGCAGCAGGCTTGCCCCTTGTCTTCACTACAGAATATTCTGTTTCACTTGCGGCGCTATGGCCAGCCGCTGCGCCGCCAGAAGCAGTAGCGCCACGACCTGACAAGCCTTGAAGATCAGCATAGTGCAGACCAGCCTCATTTACATTGCGGCTACCGGAGCCACCCGCACCTGAGCCATGCTGGATATCGGCGTAATGCAAATCGCCATCACCTTCAAAACCGTGGTTAACATTACCATTGCTAGCATCAGAAGTTCGTCTGGCAGCAGATGAGTCGCCTTTTCTATAACAGCTAAAGCAGCGGCGGAAAGCATCTCTCATACGTTGATTGAATGAACGACGTGGGGCTGTTGCGCTAGTTGTGCTATTAGTCTCAACCTGCACATCTGAAGCACCAACATGAACAATATTCAAATCAGCGTAAACGGTGTTCTGCCCTGCTGCTTGGCCTTGCTGAACTGCACCAGCCGCGCCCGTGCCTCTTGGCGGTACCGGTGGAGTATTGGGGTTATTGCGACTGATAGTCATAATATTTCCTCTTATGCGTAAACTATAAAGGTTTTTTAATCTTGCAAACCGTTACACATAATCTAGGTGAATATGGTAAAAAAACAATCACCTAATTGAGCCACGATTTACTGACTTATTTCTTCTTCAAAAAAAAGTAAATAAAAACACATGGTTAAAATTTAAGCGCATTTTACATATCACTTTAATTCCCTTTTGTTCATCTTTTTTTATCCAAACAAAAGGAAGAAAAAATGCAAATTGGCGCCTTTTTTAGCGTGTTTTTTTAATTAGAGTTTCCTGCGCAACTATTGCAAATAACGGATTAATAAAGTGAATATCCACGATAAACACAATCAGCGCCGTAATTGCCCATGCCAGAAAAGAGGTAAAGATAAAAAGGGAAATGGCGCAAATATTTAAAATAAACAAATCGTTAGCTGTAATTAGCTAACCAACTTTCAAGAATTATCACAGCCGCTTGGCTGTCAACATTACTCTTTGATAGTGCTCGATATCCGCCGTGCTCAAATAACATCGCACGCGCTTCTGTTGTTGTTAAGCGTTCATCATGTAACAACGCTTTGATATTAAAGCGACCTTGCAAGCGGTTCGCAAATTTTCGGGCGCGTGGAGTGATAGTCTCAAGCTCGCCGCCATGCAGATCCAGCGGCAGCCCAACAACCACGAGATCAGGTTGCCACTGACGCAGCAGCGCGGCGACGGTTTCCCAATTAGGCACGCCATCGCGCGCAGCAATAGCGGCCAGCGGCCGAGCGGTACCCGTGATGGTTTGCCCAATTGCCACGCCAATACTTTTGGTGCCGTAGTCAAAACCAAGAACCGTTTGCGCGCGTTGTAACTTCAACTCATCCATCGCAACTGCCATCACCCCACACTCTCAATTTATGCAGCGCATCTTATCACTAAGCGTGGCCAACAAACGAGGAAAGATGCACGGGATCAATACCGAGTCTTTTTAATACTTTTTTGCGGCGCTCATGAATAGGCGTATTGAAAATGATATTGAGATCCGCGTCAACTAATAACCAACTATTTTGCATTATTTCTTGCTCAAGTTGACCCGGCCCCCATCCTGCATAGCCGAGCGTGACCACGAAATGGTCCGGCTCCGCGCTTGTTCCCAGCAGGCTTAAAATATCGGTCGAAGTCGTGACCGCCGCGTTACTCGCCAGCGCAATGCTCGACTCAAACGCTTGACCGGCCTTATGCAGCACAAAACCACGATCTTGCGCCACCGGCCCGCCAAATAGCACCGGCTGCTCTAGGCTTTTCGGGTGGGTAATGGCCATCGTATGTTCAATATCAAGCTGCGATAGCATACTCGCCAGCGATGTGTCTAAAGGCTGATTAATGATGAGCCCCATCGCGCCATCATCATTGTGTTCACAAATGAAAATGACGCTGTCTTTAAAATACTCATCGCCAATATTCGGCATCGCCACTAAAAAATGATTTTTAATATCCATTTTATCCTTGCTTGTTTTACAACAATGGATGACAAATTGTAACGCCATAATTTTACTGATTATTTAGCTAATATCCCTTAGCCACGCCACGAATAATTACACAGCGCTGCGCTGTTGCAGCCGTTGTTCAATAGCGTCAAATAATTTTCCTGTAATATCAATTGGGTACGCAGCTTCAATCTCTTTAATGCAAGTTGGACTTGTCACATTGATCTCTGTCAGTTTATCACCAATCACATCTAGCCCGACAAAGATGAGCCCTTTCGCTTTTAAGGTTGGAGCGACCGCACGCGCGATTTGCCAATCGGTTTCACTCAGCGGCCGCGCTTCACCCCGTCCGCCGGCGGCTAAATTGCCACGCGTTTCGCCAAGCGCAGGAATACGCGCCAAGCAATACGGCATCGGCTCGCCATCGACCACGAGAATGCGCTTGTCGCCATTGCTAATGTCGCTGATGAAAGTCTGCGCCATGCAAAACTGGCTGCCGTGCGCGGTGAGCGTTTCCACAATCACCGAAAAGTTGGCGTCGTCTTTTTTCACACGAAAAATAGACGAGCCGCCCATGCCGTCGAGCGGTTTAAGAATGATGTCGCCGTGCTGATGCCAAAATTCGCGCAGCTTAGCCGCGCTGCGCGTCACTAAGGTGTGCGGCGTAAGATCAGCAAACCACGCGGTGAACAATTTTTCGTTACAATCGCGCAGGCTTTGCGGCTTATTGAGCACAAGCGCACCGGCAAGCTCGGCGCGCTCTAAAATGTAAGTTGCGTAAATGTATTCGGTGTCAAAGGGCGGATCTTTGCGCATTAAAATCACGTCAAGATCGCTAAGCGCAATTTCTTGCTCGCTTTGCACGCTAAACCACTCGTTAGCATCCTGTTTTACCGTAATAATTTTGCTAAGCGCGCGAGCTGTGCCCTGCTCTAAAAAAAGCGAATCGAGCTGCATGTAGTGGATTTGATAGCCGCGCTGCTGCGCTTGGCATAACATCGCAAAGGTAGAATCTTTTTTTATGTTAATGGATTCAATCGGATCCATCACTACACCCAGTTTTAGCATTTTCCTTTCACCTTTAAATGATCAGCCCAAATCGCCAAACCGCGTTTGCAGCGCGGTGATCGCCGTGAGTGCCGCCGTTTCTGTACGCAGCACGCGAGGACCTAGTAAAATATCGCAAAAACCAAGCTCGCGCATGCTTTTTAATTCACCTTCTGATAATCCACCTTCAGGACCGATCAAGAGGCGGATCGACTGCGTCATCGTCAAGCTGTTGACAGAATCTTTAGCATAAGGATGCAGGCTAAGTTTGAGCCCTGTAAATGGGCTGGCGGCCCAGCTTTCAAGCGGCTGCACCGGATTAATGACGGGCACCTGATTGCGCCCACACTGCTCGCAAGCGGCGATGGCAATTTTCTGCCACTGTGATAATTTTTTGTCAAAGCGCTCTTGGCTCACTTTTACGCCGCAACGCTCTGAAAGCAAAGGCGTTATAGCGCTAACCCCAAGCTCGACCGACTTTTGAATAGTAAACTCCATTCTTTCGCCGCGACTTATCACCTGCCCAAGCTCTAAAAATAGCGGTGATTCCACACTTAACTGTTCTGATTTTTGGACAAAGACCCGCACCTCTTTTTTGCTCACTTCGGTAATTTGGCAAAAAAATTGCGCGCCGCTGCCGTCAAAAAGCCATAGCTCTTGCGGCGGCTGCATGCGTAGAACGCGGCCAACATGGTGCGACGCATCATCGCTCAAAGAGATCTGCTGCCCCTGTGCGAGCGGCTGCGGGTGATAAATTCGTGGAATTCGCATGGAGAGTTTGCAATTTAAAAAACGCCAGTATACCACGCTATGCAAGCGCCGCCCAAGCGTCACAAAACAGGCCCATGCGCGGGCCTGTCGGGTTAGAGCTTATAATTTTGCGCTTTTGCACGCTTCTTGGACAAACGGGTTGTGATTGCCTTGCGCTTTAGCAATCAAACGATCGCGCTTGCACTCCCACTCATCAACCGGATACATCTTATTCCACGCGGTAAAGAGCTGCTCCTGCTGCTTTGACAAACGCAGATCATATTGCTTGCTCATGTACTTATACGTACGCGCAATCGCGCCGCGGCTTCTTGGCGGCGGATCAAAAGCACGTTGCTTAAAGTCCACTTTCGCCGTACACGCGCCGTAGCTTTCGCCGGCGTTGTCATTCCACGGAGTAAAACTGAAATTCGAGCGATCGCCATTCACCTCGCCGATAGCCGGCACAAGGTTGTGCAGATCCGCTTCCATCATGCGAAACGCCGTGTCGGTATTAACGCATTTTTTGCGTCCGCCATCTTGCCAGCATTGACGCTGATGGCCAAATTGCCATGCCGGCACAATGTGCTCCCACTCGATGCGCCCTGCGCGCGTTTCATTTTTGCGCACCTGATAGCCGCACGCTTTAAGATCTGGGATCCCTTTTTTGTCCTGCCACTTAATCGGGCAGCCGCAATAAAAGGTCTGGTTGTAATTACCTTTATAAATTTCTTCGCGCGCTAACACTTTGGCTTTAGAAAAAGATTGCGGATGCTCAGCGGCTAAAAGTGGCGATGCAAACGCAAGGCTGGATAACAATAAAGTTCGAACTAACATAACATCTCGATCAATTTTGTGGCGATATTAATTTTTTGCATATTTGCGCTTTTTAGGCAAAACAGCAACTTAATTTATAAAATTATCAAAAAGATAAAAAAATATTTCCAGACAATTTTTCGCAGTTTTGCCTCTTTTTAGCGGTGAATAACGCGACTTTTATGCATTTTGCACAAAATTTAACACCTCATGACACTTTTTGCATAAATACTGCGTTTTTTGCTTTTTAATACGGTTATGGCGATAAGCGGTCAGCAAAAAATCATCGCAGGCGCAACGATAAACAAAACGGCGGCTCACGCCCGCAACAAAACTCACATCAAAACTGTGCGTTGCGCGGGGGCGGAGCGCAAAAAGCTCGCGCATGATTGTCTGCCACTCTTTGCCATGTGGTTTTAGCCGCATTTGCGCGTGGCTTTGGCCAAACAGCGCATAAACCAGCAGGTGGCTCACCTCGTGCGCCACCACTTCGTGTAAAAAAGCTTGCGCATTTTTCTCCAGCAAAAGGGGATTAAAGCAAAGCTGCCACAAATGCGCTTTAGCAATGCCAGCCGTGGTGCCACGCAAATTAAAGCGCACACTCGGCACCGCCAGCGAGAGCTGATAGTGGCGATTAGCCTGCTCAATCGCCGCCGCCACCTGCGCGCGCATCTGCTGCTGCAGATCTTGCTGTAATGAAAGAGAACTCATAACTTATCGATTTCTATACTTTTTAGATTTAGACCCACCATTTGGCGCGCCACTTTAAACCTCACGCTTACCCGTGCGGCAAAATAAAATGGCGCTCGAGGATCTGCTGCGTAAACTGAGTACGCAAATAAAATCCCAGCGGCAAGCTTTTGATCGGCCGCCCGAAAATATCAAAAGCGTTGGTGCGCGCGGCGCGATTGGCCGCCTTTGGCCGTAGCTGCAAATACACACCGTGCGCGGCGCTAATTTGCGCAAACTCGCCTAGCGCAATGAGCTCCATCAGCTCTTCCCAATCAGCTTGCAGCTGCGTGAGCTCTGCAGGCGACGGCTGCCACAAGAGCGGCATCCCCACCATGCGTTCAGAGAGCGGAATTTCACGCTCGCCTTCAATCGGGATCCACAAAACGCGCGACAATTTTTGCCGCAGGTGACAATGTTGCCACAGCTGGCCGTGAATGCCGGTGAGCGGCGCGGTGCAAACGAAAGTCGTCTCAAGCGGAGTGCCTTGATAACTCACAGGAATTGTCTTGAGCTCAATCCCAAGGTGGGCAAAATCTTGCTCAGGCTTGCTGCCCGCACTCGCGCCCAAACAGCGCTCAAGCAGCATGCCCACCCACCCTTTTTGCCGGCGCAGATCTTCAGGGCACAATAAGCCATATTGGGCCGCCAGCTCGCCCAACGTCTGCCCAGCAAGCGCCTGCGCGCGCTGTTTTAACTCAATTTCAGAATGTGGAGGTGCCGTCATCTTTTTAACACGTTGTAAAACCTCAACTACGATAACAGCCGCCGTTTAAAAATGTAACTGGCGCGTTTTTAAAAGCGCAGCAAGTTTGGCAAAAAGTGCCGTCCGTCTTGCACTTTTTAGAATTAACCCGCTGATCTTTTAAGATAATTATGTAGTAGCAGTTTAAAAAATTATTTTGGCTTATAATCTTGGTTTACCTGTTTACGCCAAAAGTGACAAAGTTATCACCCGTGCGAGAAAATTTGAGGGCGTCCAGTGATAGATGACGATGGTTACCGCCCGAATGTAGGGATTGTGATTTGCAATAGACAAGGACAAGTTCTTTGGGCGCGCCGGTTTGGGCAAAATTCTTGGCAATTTCCCCAAGGGGGCATAGACCGTGGCGAAACGCCCGAGCAAGCGATGTTTCGCGAACTCTACGAGGAAGTAGGGCTGACAAAAAAAGATGTGCGCATTTTGGCCACCAGCCGGCAATGGCTGCGTTACAAGTTGCCAAAGCGTCTGGTGCGCTGGGACTCACAGCCGGTCTGCATCGGACAAAAGCAAAAATGGTTTTTGCTGCGCCTTGAAAGTGATGAGTCTAAAATCAACATGTTTTGTGGCAAAACGCCAGAGTTTGATGGCTGGTGCTGGGTCAGTTATTGGTATCCGGTGCGACAAGTAGTCTCATTTAAACGCGACGCGTATCGGCGGGCGATGAAGGAATTTGCACCTATCGCCATGCCATTACGTGAAAAAAAGCTCACAACCAACAAAAACCGTCGTTAAAAATAAGAGGAGTCAGCCATGGATCCCATGTCGTTATGGATCATCGCTAGTTATTTGGGTTTAGGGGCTGTGGCGGGGCTGTTAGCTGGGCTGCTAGGCATTGGCGGCGACATTTTAGTGGTGCCGACGCTGGCTGTGGTATTACCGCAAGCGGGGATAGGCCACGATTTGGTCATGCCATTAGCGCTGGCGACATCGCTGGCCAGCATCGTTTTTACTTCTTTATCATCGAGTTATTCGCATTATCGGCTGGGAAATTTAGACTGGCCGGCGCTCAAACGGCTGCTTCCGGGCGTGCTGCTTGGTGCGATTTTGGGCAGCTTGCTGGCCAATAAGTTGCCAAAAGAGCTGCTTACCACCATTTTTGGGGTGATCGTGCTACTTTTAGCGTTGCAAATGGCGCTGTCGCTGCGCTTTACCAACAATCGCCCGCTGCCAAGCTGGCCGGCCTGCTCTAGCGTAGGAACCGTGATCGGCGTGGTCGCAAGCCTTGCCGGCATTGGCGGCGGCTCGCTGACCGTCCCCTACCTCAATTATCACGGCGTTGCGATGCGCAAAGCGATCGGCACCTCGTCATTATGCGGCATGTTTTTAGCCTTTTTTGGCATGAGCAGCTTCATCGCATTTGGGCTTAAAAGTACTCTACCGCTTCCCAAATTTAGTGTCGGCTATGTTTACTTACCAGCGTTAGTTGGTATTGTATCCACCTCCATGATCACAACACGCTTAGGGGCGAAGTTAGCCTCTCACCTGCCGACAACAACAATTAAGCGCTTGTTTGCGCTATTTTTATTTGCGGTTGGAATAAGTATGTTATTAAAAGGATAAACCGATGGCTTTGCCGTTTCCTCAAATTGACCCCGTTTTAATTGAACTCGGTCCTGTGGCTATACGCTGGTACGGCCTGATGTATTTGGCAGGATTTATTTTTGCACACTGGCAAGCGAACAAACGCGCGCGTCTTCCTAAGAGTGGCTGGAACGTCGACGAGGTAAGCGACCTGCTGTTTGGCGCCTTTTTAGGCGTTGTGCTCGGCGGGCGCATTGGCTACGTTATTTTTTACCAGTTTTCCCATTTCATCGAAAACCCACTTTTTCTCTTTAAAGTGTGGAGTGGCGGCATGTCCTTCCACGGCGGCCTGCTCGGCGTGATGACGGCGTTTTTGTGGTTTTCCATTAAAACCAAGCGCTCATTTTTTACCGTCGCCGATTTTATCGCGCCGCTGGTGCCGTTTGGCCTTGCCGCAGGGCGCCTTGGCAATTTCATCAACGGCGAGCTGTGGGGACGCGCGACCGACGTGCCGTGGGGCATGGTGTTTCCTTCCGGCGGCCCAATGGCGCGCCACCCATCGCAGCTGTATGAATTTGCGTTAGAAGGCGTAGTCTTGCTGATCGTTTTGCTGCTCTTTAGCAAAAAAACACGTCCAGCCGGTTCAATTTCCGGACTATTTTTGCTCGGTTACGGCCTGTTTCGTTTTATCATCGAATTCTTCCGCGAGCCGGATGCGCATCTGGGCCTCTTTGGTGAGTGGATCAGCATGGGACAAATTTTATCGCTTCCAATGATTTTGGGCGGACTTGCGCTGCTCATTTGGGCATACAAAAAAGACAAAGCTGTGACAACGCAGCCATCTTTGGATTGATCGGCTTAATGCACAAAAATCTAAGGGCAGCATACGTTGCCCTTTTTTTATAGATAAAAGAGAACAAACATGAAGCAATACCTTGAATTAATGCAAGATATTATCGACAACGGCCATGATCGCACCGACCGCACCGGCACCGGCACGCGCTCAGTATTTGGCCGTCAGCTGCGTTTTGACTTAAGCGCTGGCTTTCCGCTGCTCACCACCAAAAAATTGTATACGCGCGCCATCATCGGCGAGCTGTTATGGTTTTTAAATGGCGATACGAACATTGCATTTTTACAGGACAATAAAATCCATATTTGGGATGAATGGGCTGACGCAAATGGCGAGCTTGGGCCTGTGTACGGCGCGCAGTGGCGCTCGTGGCAAACGCCAAATGGCGAAGTGGTCGATCAGGTCGCGCAGCTTATCGAGCAGATCAAAAGCAAACCCCACTCGCGTCGCCACATCATCAGCGCGTGGAACCCCGCCGCGCTGCCGGATGAGACGCAAACGCCGCAGCAAAACGTGGCGCAGGGCAAAATGGCGCTCGCCCCTTGTCACTGCCTGTTCCAGTTTTATGTGGCGGACGGCAAACTCTCCTGCCAGCTTTATCAGCGCAGCGCCGACTACTTTTTAGGCGTGCCTTTTAATATCGCAAGTTATGCGCTGCTCACGCACATGGTGGCGCAACAGTGTGATCTGCAAGTTGGTGATTTTGTTCATACCTTTGGCGACTTGCACCTCTATCACAACCATTTGACCGACGATATTGTGTATAAGCAGCTGCAGCGCCAGCCAAGCGCCCTGCCACGCCTGACGCTGAAACGGCGGCCAGCGTCGATCTTTGATTATCAGCTCGATGACTTTTTGCTGGAAGATTACCATCCGCAGCCGGCCATCAAGGCGCCCATCGCAATTTAATTTTTTTCGCGCAAAAAAAAGCCCGCCAAATCTGGCTGTCTCTTGGTCACATTTCATAGTTCAAGAGACTTGGCCAGCAGATAACCGTCAAGGATGGTTTGCAATAAAAACCATCCTTCCCACAGTCGCTCCCACCCAACACGACCGTTACGTTTTGAGTCATACCATCCCGC
>JBOFRL010000067.1:0-3545 GCA_051650965.1 Vibrionaceae bacterium | reverse complement strand
CTGCCTGAGCGATCAGATCTCTTGCGCCAGCACGCAGCAGGTCCGTTAGCGGGTCGTTTGACTCGACCTCTTGTTGTGGCTGGGCACTAAAGGTAGAATTATTCATGGCGTATCACCTCTGTTGATTGAGATTCTTGCTGGAATCAGTCAGCAGGATACGCCACCTTCCCTAAAGCCTCCATACACCAGAAATAACAATAACTCCGCAGGGGCTTTTGTAAATCAAAGCACTATTGAATTTTGACTGAGTAAAAATAAACCGCTTTAAGCAAAGATGGGCTTAAAAACTAGCGTGCATATTTTGCGTGAAATTGAGAGTTAAAAAGAAGCAAAACAGTATGACGACAGAAAATGATGTGATTTTTGATGATCTTATTTCATCCGTATTAAGCGAGCGCGAGCCTTCGCACAAGATTTGGTTTGCTGGCGATTTTCACTCTCCGCCTAAATTTAGCTATCAAGTCAATTTCCCTCGTCTAGAGCTGATCTTGCAGGGCTCTTACATCAATGAAATTGAAAATAGCGAAAAAAAAATCGTAGAGATCAATGCGATGCCGGGGGACGCTATTTTTATCGCGGCCAACTGCTGGAATAAGCCGCACTGGCAAACCAACTGCTCGGTACTGAGCATGCTGTTTGGCAAGCGCCATTTAGGGCTGAGTTTGGTCAGTAAGCACCAAGGCGAGGACAACGTTTACGACGTGAAAAAGCACAGCATTCAGACGCGCTCAGGTTTTGCGATTGACAATATCCTTGAGGCGCTCAGCGCGCTGGCTCGCGAGGAGCACAAAAAGCCCATGGATGAGCTGCTGCTGCAAGCGCTGCTGCACTACGCCAAAATGATGCTGGTTTCAGGCTCGGCCAAGCAGCAGAGTAACGCGCAAAATCTTTACCAAAGTGTCTGCATCTATATTCAGGAAAATTTTCACCGCCCGATCTGCCGCGACAGTATCGCGAGCCGTTTTAATGTGTCCGCCAACCATCTGTCGCGCTTATTTCGCCAGCAAGGGCATGTTACGCTTGTGGATTACATTGCGTGGGTGCGAGTGGAGCGCGCCAAGTTTATGCTCAAAAAATATAACTTTAAGCTCGCTGAAGTGACCGCACGCTGCGGATTTAGCGACGTAAACTATTTTTGCCGAGTGTTTAAGTTAAAAACGGGGTGCACGCCTTCTGATTTTCGTGCGGCAAGATAGAAGGCCGTGATCCGGTTGGGAAGTTTTCGCGCCAGATTGCTACTGACGGCAATGTTGCTGGAACACTCTGTCAGGGTGAAATAACACTTCTTCCATTGAAAGCCTAACCACATCGCAGGCGGCAAAACGCACGGCGTGCTCAATGGCAATGTCGGAGACGATCAGCACTTTGTCAGCGTGAGTGATATCGTGAGCGGTGAGCATATTTTCAATCCCCATCGCCCCTTGCGTTTCAATTTTTATCGAGACTTTAAATTTTTGTGCAGTTTTGCGTAAAAGCTCTGCAGCCATATAGGTGTGGGCTATGCCGGTCGGGCATGCTGTGACTGCGATAATTTTCATGTGCGCCTCTTTAATTTTTGGCTCAATAGTACCACGTCAGCCAAAAAGGTTGAAACGGTGACATTTTGGCGAAATTTAGAAAATCGGGGGTAATTGCGGGACTTTTCTAGTAAAAAAGGCGCCAAGTTTTATTGTGAAATAAAAAATGCCTCGTCTGAGACATTTTTTATTTTCAAGTTGCTAAGCGTAAGCTGCAAATTGTTTGATTTTGTCGCGATAACCTTCAATGCGTTGTGGCGTTAGCATTGAATGCTCCTGATCTGTCACAGAGCCGCCAAGCTGGTTGGCCACTTGCTGCGCTGTTTGTAGCATAAGGTTAAAGTTTTGCTCTGCTTCACCGGCGCAAGGTAACATCATGAAAAACGTGATCCCTGGCGTTGAGAACTGGTGCAGATTTGACACAGGAAAACTGCCGGGATTGAACATATTTGCCGCGCTAAATAGCACTTTTCCGGTACCAGCAAGATCCATATGGCGATGAAAAATATCCATCTCACCAAACAGCAGGCCAAATTGTTCTAAGCAGCTGACAATGTCTTCGCCATTAAACTCGTTATTTGGCTGAATTGTTTGCACATTCAGCATCAAAATCATCGGATCAACGGACTTTGGCGCCGCTTTTTCGCCCATGCCGCTTTTCGCAGGCTCAGTGTGAGTGTCGACGGACGAAATCTGCTCTTGTTGTAGCAACTCCTCTTCTAAGGCAAATTTTTCTTCATCAATCTCATCCAATTGATAAAAATCTTTCATCGCTTTAGTTTGAGGCTTATTTTTTTTACCACTAGCCTCAGGCTGCTGCTTATTTTCAGCAAAAAGAGGGTCGATGTAGCTATTATCACTCTCAACGCCAAACAGATCTTCATCACTCGATTCAGGCTGCGTAGGTTTAACAACGCGAACACTGCTTAAGCCATGGTCATCAAAACCATCGCTATTGGTCGTTTTTTTACTCGGTCTATCACCGAATTTTGCCGGCTGCTCTTTTTTATTAGTCCAGAGGCCATGCAACAGCAGTCCTACTATCGCAACTGCTCCGATAACGATTATAACAAGGCGCAAATCTTGCATTTGTCTATCTCAGCATGTCGAATTTAATCCACGCCAGCAAAACTTCACTTTCCCTATTCAGTTTTGTGGCCATGTAACACGCGCTACCTACCACTTGGCTGGCGTGACTAAAATGCCGTTTTCGTAAACTTACGATGGCAACTCATTAATTACTGTACCAAAAAGCAAATAAAAGGTAACTTATATAATGCATTAAATTAATTTCTCTCACTTTTTTTGAATCGACTCGGCAAACCTTAGCCACGCATGCGTTCGTTCGATTATCCTTTGATGAATAAAACTTGGCGTTTCAATAAGCTACCTAAAGTAACGCTATTACAAGTCTCACATTGTTTATTCGAGGACCTATGACACTACCACCTCATCGAGCCATTAGTTTAAATTCCCCTTTTTGCGGCGCGCGTTATTTGCTGCACGGTTTTTCGCTACTTTTTGTCTCTGGCGTGCGGCGATTTGTCGTGATGCCGCTACTGATCAATACGCTGCTACTGGCCTCATTTGTTAGCGTTATTTTCAGCAACCTGAGCGGCGTAGTGGAGCGGATGCTGGCTTTTTTGCCAAGCTGGCTCGACTGGCTTTCTTATCTGCTGTGGCCACTGTTTGCAATCATTGTGCTGGGCGGCAGTTTTTTAATTTTTAGCACCTTAACGCATTGGATAGCCGCGCCTTTTAATGGGCTGCTGGCTGAGCGCATCGAGGCAAAGTTAACTGCTATCACCTTGCCGGACACCTCACTTACTGTGGCAATTAAAGATCTGCCGCGGATTTTTAAGCGAGAATGGCAAAAGCTCAAGTATTACTTCCGTCATTCCGCACCTGTTTTAGGATTTAAAAAAGCTTGACGGCGATCGACCATTCTGATCTATTACTGCTTTTTGCCGGTAGATATTTATGGCCACTCCCGCTATCACTATTCGTAACCTCGATCACCTTGGCTTA
>JBOFRL010000066.1:0-2042 GCA_051650965.1 Vibrionaceae bacterium | reverse complement strand
TGCCGTCCAGTCGCATCGATTGGCGCAATACTGACGTATTAATGTCTGGCCAAAACGGAGTATTTTTTACAATCGATGACTCATCTTGTTGAGCTGCTGCGATAAAACTCATATAAAACTCACGTTGGTGTGCGGTGGGCTGGCCGATTGATTTAGGTCAAATTAATTCAACCGCTACTTTGGCCGGCGCCGCACAGGTTTGCGGGGTCGCTCTGTTAGCAAAGGCGCGAGCGCCTTGCTCTTATTTGTTAGCGTTTTTTAATTCACGCGTAATTCGTTCAATAAATTTTTTAACGCCACATTTTGGGTTGAATTTCAGTGCAGTCTGGTATGCATCTAGCGCAGCATCTGGTTTGGATTCAGCTTCATAAGCTTGCCCAAGTTGCCGCCACAGCTTAGCGCGAACTTCATCAAACATGTCGTGCGTAGCGGTCAGATCCAGCGTTGCAACTAATAGCTCGCTGTTAACTGGATCATCTGCATCAAGCAAGCGCGCTGCTGTTTCTGCGATTTCTTCTGCTACTGTACAAGCCAGATTGCGCTCGAAGCGATCGGGCATCACAAGGTCGTGCTTAAGCGCATAGGCTGCCAATGTCAGCGCGCGCTCAATTCTTCCAACATCGATGTGCCACAGCATGACTGTCACAAAAACTTCGTCTTGCACACCGCTGTTGCCCTCTAGCACGCCGTCAACATACGCGTCGTACTCGGCCAAAAACTTGGATTTAACATCGAGCTTACGCGCCATTGCTTGCACTGTTTTTAAGATGCGTCGATGTTCAATCAGCTGCATCATCATCATTTCATACAGATTTTGCGCATGTGGGCACAGTGCAGATTCTGCACCGCGCTTGGCTGCCATTGCGCTTTGAAATCTACGGCGTGCCGGAGAGGTCATTATTGCTCCTGCTTTGTCTATTTAAACTCGATATTTTCAGCCAAGGCCACACAGCCATAGTCTTCAACAACATACGCGTCATTTGATGACTCTAGGTTTTCAATTTGGTCGCGTTTTGGGTTGTCAATGACTGATCTGCGGCGTCCGCCTTCCTGCCAGTAAAGACTGAGATTGTCTAACTTGGTTACCAGTAAGGCATTGGGTGGAAAATAGGGCACGCGCACAGCTGGGATGCCACCCATGCGTTTTTGGCTGATCAGTGTGTCAGCTGCCATCGCTTCGCTGGGCACATTGTCGTTATTGATGATTGGGAAATATTTATCAGCGAGTAACTGGCGACCGCAGATCACAACCAGTTCAGTGTCATCTTGATGCCATGGGTCAATCATGTTGTTCACCATGTCAAAAACAAGTGCATCCAAATTTGCATAATCAACACCAATTACAATTTTGCCTGATGCAGCAACACTTTCTTTCATGTGTCGCTCTGGCGCAAACTCACGGATTTTTTGTAGCCAACCAATGTTTACGTCTTGCAGCAATGGATTTGTGCCACGGTTTGATGTCGCGGCGCGCAGCTTGCCATTAAAGCCGATCATGATACGGTCTAGTGCTTGCTGTTTTAGAATTGCATCGCGTACGCGCGCTTGAAAGTCAGGGAACCTAGACCACATGTCAATTTTGCTATAGCGCAGGGCCGTGTCAAAATTGGTTTGCGTACACTCATAGCCATTGGCGTCAAAGTCTGTTGGGTCAACTGGTACACGCTCTTCTTTCGTTGTGTCGGTTGTGCTTGCTATTGTGCCAGTAACGCCCAACCCTAGTTTTTCGCCAGATTTTTCTGATACTGGCACCATGTTGATCATGCTTAGAAACTGCGAGCTCTCTTGCATGCGCGTTTCAAGCTTTTGTTGCACGCTAGGCGCCACAGTGAATTTTGTTTCTACAGAATCTACGCCATTTAATGCCGCGACCTGCGATAGGTAGCCATTAAACGCCTTGCGAGTGGTATTGCGCATGTTTAGTTGCTCCTTAGCAATCTGTTTTGATTTGGCGACTGTCTCCGCCGGTTGCCTGAGAACGGCGCTGGCCTGCAGGTTCTTCTTTTTCTAATCGCGACTTCAGGTCATTAAATTGTGTGCAA
>JBOFRL010000065.1:0-4413 GCA_051650965.1 Vibrionaceae bacterium | reverse complement strand
CGAGCAATTAATCATCTTGGTGAATTATTAGCATTTAGCGCTGTTGCCGTTTGTATGACTCATTTTTTTCATCACATTTGCCGGTTAAGCGCTCCGATCCACCCTAACCCTTTGGTGATGATTCAAATTCCTTGCCATTAAAGCCTGGCGGAAGAATGTTGTTGCAGGCGATCACTATGGCTGACGCGCGCCACCGCAATTATGCAGATCAGGTTGATTTCATTCAGCGTTACATTTTTCCAGGCGGTTTTTTGCCTTCTCTGTCGCAGATGACCGAGCTTTTAGCACACACCGATCTGCAGCTGGTGCGCTTGCACGATCACGGCTTTGATTACGCGCGTACGCTTAAACAGTGGTCTGAGCGTTTTTTAAGCCATGCTACAACCATTCGCAACTTGGGCTATAGCCAAGATTTCATCCGCTTGTGGCATTTCTATTTTGCGTATTGCGAAGGCGGATTTTGGGAGCGTACCATCAGCCTTGTCCATTTTGAAGCGATCAAGCCATCCGTTACGCAAAATCCATGCAAAAGCCTGTGTGAGTAAGACGGTTTTGCTTGGAGCGAACGGTAAGTTTTTAATTTCACCCATCAAGAATGGCCATTTCATTTGAAGTGGCTGTTGCCGCTTGCTCAATTTTGTCTTTGTCTAGCCAGCGAATGTGCACGCGCCCTATTGCGTCGCGGTAGTACTCGGCCAGTCCTAGCTTCACATGATGTTCATCAGGTAGCACAAAGGTTGCAATTGGCGGTTTTTTGGCTGCAGTTTCTTCAAGTTTTGGCGCGGTTTGCTTAGGATCAGGCGGTGTTTGCTTGTTTTTCCCCTTCACGATGATGAAATTGAGGAATTTTCTAAATTTCTCTGCCACTGGATAGCCGTATTCGTTGTGAATTTTGATCAATTTTTTAGCGCCACTAGCGGTAATTTTGCCAAGTCGCGCAGCTTTTTGCAGCGATTGCACCTCAGGCGCTTTCTCTTTAAAAAATTTTTCAAAAAAACTGGTGGACGGTTCGCCCTTATTTTTATCTTTAGATCTATTTGTAATTAGAGTGCAACTTTCTGTTTCTGCGGGTGCTACTAAAGCCTTGTCGGAACTGGCTTCGTCAGGGGTTTCTTCAGCTTGCCCCCCCGAGTGCAATTTTTTGTCGCGCTTACGCTCAATTGCTGCGTCGGCGTCTTCAATCGCCCAGTTAAGCACTGCTTTAAAGACGCGCCCTACGGCATCATAGTTGATCAAGAGGTGGCGCTGAGTTACCCAGGTTCCTTTGATGTGGACGAGGGCGCGCGAAATGAAACCTTCTGCCTCTAGTCTGTCGAGCAGATTAAACAGCGTGCGCCTTGAAATTGGCGCGACGCCATAACGGGGAGCGGCGCTGTTATAAAAATCCACAAGGCGCTCGCTGGAAGCAAAGCAATTGTGACCAAGCTTTCTGATGTGGGCCGCAATAGCTTCTAGCAGACACGCATCTTTGCGCAATGGTTTACGGTACGTTTGCTGGATGTTATATGCCTGAGATTCAAACCCGTGCAGTAGACTAATTGGGTTTAATTGTAGATTTAACTTCAAAAAACACCGCGCTTATGGCGGTAAGGGGTTTGTAGTTTTGCTAACACTTAGTTATACTCCACTTTGTTGTACGATCCACATCGTTATACGACGTGACACTATGCTGTCGTGTTGTTACGACACTTCGTTATACAAATGGCCCTGATTTATGATTGTCTACCGCCAAGTAAAAAATGCATAAATCGGGGCTTGCTATAACAGCGCAATTCTAATCCGAAATATCCTTAAATCTCAATGATCGCGCTTGATCTTTTAAAGAAACATCTAGTTTCGTCCAATTATTTCCTTCATCAGTTGATAACTTTTTCGCTTTCAAGCACATTCACACAAAAAACGCCTCTTATTTTGGCTTAGCGATAGAGACCTGTTGCACACCAATTTTTTGCGTGATCGACTTATCTATGTATTTGATTAATGACTTTGTTGTCGTGTGATTACTCTGTTTTGCATAAGACGGAGAGCTGCATCTGACTTCGGCGCTTTTTACATTTAGAGATGAAATTCATCGACATCGAAAAACATTTCCACTAAATTGTGCCTTAGCGTGTTTGTGTCGGTTAACCCCATGCAACAATTTGATTAAAAAGACTTTCTGATCCAATTTATTGTCGCTAGGTACTGCTGGCGTGAACTGGAATGAGTACGAGAAGATGGACTTTCTATTATTTAAACAGCTCGTTAAACAGGTTCATATTGGAAAGCAGCTTCCTGATGCAATATATCTGCACAAAGATGCCATGAGTGCGCTGCCGCCGGAACTGCAAAAATTCGTACTAGCGGTAGCCGCTGCGGTGAATTTGCCTGACGAGCAATGGAACTTACTCAAGCTGTTTAAGACAGAATTTCGTTTGTCATTGCTCAGCTATCCCGACTTTTACAGCGATTCCTACCCCGCCCTCGCGCAAAGCCTCAATGTTGATTTAAGTAAGCTCAGTCATAAAGTGACTTGCTATCGCTCTTCAGATAATCCGCCGATCCTGCACCGAAAAGAGACCATGGTTTTGCCTGAAAGTGAGCACATAGTGCATTTCACTGCGCTAACAAAAGAAGGTGAACAGGCGGGTTTATATGAAAATACTCGGATCATAGGGTTTAAGCGCTCTTGGCTTAATTTGATCGAGAAAAAAGGATATCAGCTAGTCGATGGGCGGTTGCTCAAAGCAAAAAGTGAATTACTGAGCGTTAAAAGTGATGAGCCTGACATCGAGCGCCATCGAACCGCGATTGTTCGCCATGAACTGTCTGGACCGATGAAAACGTTAGCGAAACAAGGCTACCTCGATGGCCGATTTTCCATTTTCGATTATGGCTGTGGCCGTGGTGATGACCTTCGTGAGCTTGAGGCACATGGCCTAGACGCTTTAGGGTGGGACCCTGTCTTTTCGCCTGACAATGACAAAGTAAACTCTGATATTGTGAATCTCGGTTTTGTGCTTAATGTCATCGAAGATCAAGACGAGCGTCTTGAAGCACTTTTAAGTGCTTGGGAGCTTGCAGATAAAATACTTGTCGTTTCTGTGATGTTGGCGAATGACTCGTATGTTGCACAGTTTCGCCCTTACAAAGACGGCGTTATCACATCTAGAAATACCTTCCAAAAATATTATGCGCAATCAGAGTTTAAGAGTTACTTAGAGCGCTCATTGCAGGTTGATGCGATAGCCGTCGCACCAGGCATTTTTTATGTGTTTAAAGATCAGTTAGAAGAGCAAAATTATCTTCAACGCAAATATCAAAGACACCATACTTGGCAGCAGCTCACCTCTCCTTTGCTTATTGAAAGTAAAGACAGAGCAAAACTTGTGATCGCCCAAAATCGCGACCTTTTTGACAGTTTTTGGAATGCGTGTTTAACGCTTGGCCGTGTACCGGCAAATGATGAATTTGAGCGCTCAGAAACGGTGAGAAGCCTGCTTGGATCTCACAAAAAAGTTTTTGCTTTGCTTCAAGAGATGTTTGACACCCATGAGTTTGCTAACGCGGAAAAAGCGCGCAAGGAAGATTTGCTTGTGTATTTTGCGCTCGGGTTATTTGAGAAAAGAAAACCCTACACACAGCAACCGGAAAGCTTAAAGCGTGATATTAAATCGTTATTTGATGATTACGCTGCCGTGATAAAAGAGGCAACTGAGCTGCTTTTTGCGATAGCCGATACAAAGTTAATTGCTGAACGCTGTGCTGAGGCGCACCAGCAGCTGCCCGCGAGCGTCCTGAACGCAGGGCATTCTCTGATCTTCCATAAAAGCTACATTGGAATGTTACCGCTGCTATTACGCGTTTACGTCGGTGCGGCATTGCAGTTGTATGGAGAGCTCGATGATACGGTTGATTTGGTTAAAATACATATTAATTCCGGTAAGCTTACACTCACCCACTACGACGATTTCGCAAAACCGCTCCCTTTGCTGCTTAAGCGCATCAAAATCAAAATGGCACACCAAGAGATTGATTTTTTTGACTATGCCGCCGAAAAAAGCAGCCCGCCGTTACTAAACAAGCACTTGTATCTGCCTGTAGCACATGATGACTACAAAAAGCAGCACAGCTTTGATAAACGGCTTGCGCAATTCATAGGGTTTAGCTCGACAGAAGAAACTCAGATGACAAGGGCTGAATTTGAAGCGCGGTTAAGCAACGCAAATAAAGTTATTAAAGGCGCTGCTATTTGCAACAAAAACTGACATTGTCATAGAAATCTAGCAGTTGTTCATGGCAAGGAATTTGAATCATCACCAAAGGGTTAGGGTGGATCGGAGCGCTTAACCGGCAAATGTGATGAAAAAAATGAGTCATACAAACGGCAACAGCGCTAAATGCTAATAATTCACCAAGATGATTAATTGCTCG
>JBOFRL010000064.1:0-2452 GCA_051650965.1 Vibrionaceae bacterium | reverse complement strand
AGCTTAATGAATTGCTAGGAACAAGTCTTGTAGTCGATGGAAAATTTGGAAGTGCGACCAAAAAAGCGCTTGAAAAATTCCAAGATGCGAACGATTTGCCACGAACAGGTTATGCAGACGAGAGAGCGTTTGCGATAATTTTGCATGGAGCACAAAGAGACAAGTTTATTAGCGTCACAGATCTGCGTGATGCAGCAGACGAACTAGATGTTGATTTTGCTGCGATTGCAAGCGTTGCAGATGTTGAGTCATGTGGAAACGGTTTTTTTAGCTGCGGTAGACCGAAAATCCTGTTTGAGAGACACGTTTTTTATCGCAATGTTGTAGCAAAGAACGCTGATGCACCATTAAGACTAACAGAAAAATATGAAAATATTTTTAACCCACAGAGGGGTGGCTATGCCGGAGGCAGCAGCGAATACTGCCGCTTTGACGCAGCTTGCAACATTGACAGCGATTCGGCAATTTGTGCTTCAAGTTGGGGGATGTTTCAGATCATGGGGTTTCATTGGAAATCATTGGGATATCAATCACCAGACGCATTCAAAAGAGCTATGGAATCATCAGAAAAGGAACAACTAAGAGCACTTATCAAATTTATTAAACAAGATTCTGTATTGCACACTGCGCTACGTTGCCACGATTGGGAAGCTTTTGCGCGGCGCTATAATGGGCCAGCTTACAAAGAGAATCGTTATGACATCAAGCTTGCAGGCACTTACGAAGCTTTTCGCGCAAGCTATGCAGATGAGGTGTCATGAACAAGCCAGCCGCATTGCGAAAACTGTTAATGAGCCAGGTTCCGCACTTAAAAACGAACCCGGATTGCCTGCACATTTTCATTGAAAACGGCTCGATAGTTGCGACTGGCGTCGGGCGCAATCTGAGTTTTGAATACAGGTTCAATTGCATTGTAATCGTCACAGATTATGCAGCGCATGCTGACACGTTGATAGTGCCTATTCTGGGTTGGCTGGCAACGCAGCAGCCAGAACTGCTAGATAACCCAGATAGACGTGAGAACGGCTTTAAGTTTAAAGCAGAGATCATTAATCACACGACTGCTGACATAGAGATCACGTTGTCACTCACTGAGCGCGTAAAAGTTGGGCTAGATGCAGATAAAAAGCTAGAAATCACACATCTGCCAGAACCGCTATTTGATGCGGTAGACTGGACGCTTTACACAAATGGGGTTGAAGTGCCATGGCCGAAATAGCAGAGCTGGCTGCAAGCTTTGATGCGTTAATAAAGCGCCTCTCTCCGGAGGCGCAAAAGAAACTTGGCTTTGATATCGCCCGTCGGCTCAGGGCAACGCAAGCAGCACGCATTAAAAAAAATATTTCACCCAACGGCACGGCGTTTACACCAAGAAAGCCGCAGCCAAAACGAGCGGGGCAAATAAAGAAAAAGCTGATGTTCCAAAAGCTCAACAGGCAAAAATGGTTGAAACCGTCATTTGCAAACGGCAAGGCTGAGGTTGGTTTTAATGGCATTGCGTCGCGCATAGCTACAGAGCACCAATTCGGCCTAAAAGCAAAAATCAACAACCGTCTTTTTACATACCCAAAGCGCGAGCTACTTGGATTTACGCAGCAAGAAATGGACATGATTGAAGAAACTGTGATCAAGCACCTTGCGCTATAAAACATCTGTTACCCAGAGAACAACTTGCAGCCATGCGCGCAACCAGCAAAATGGCGCTCATGAATCAGATCGCAGCAATAGCAGAACTAACCCGACGAATTGACAACCTGTTGCGCCTTGGCACTATTGCCGAAGTTACGGGCGATTTATGCCGCGTAAAAACTGGGAATCTGCTGACCCAACCACGGCCTTTTTTTACGCTGCGTGCAGGAACTGCAAAAACGAGTTGGCGCCCAAGTGTAGGCGAACAAGTTATGCTTTTATCGCTAAGTGGTGACCCCGCTAACTCTTACATCTTGCCGGCAATTTATAGCGATGATAACCCAGAGCCAGACGACAGCAATAACCGCCATCGCACCGTTTACCCTGACGGCGCAGTTATTGAATATGACCCTGACACCGGCGCACTCAATGCCACCGGCATCAAAATAGCAACAATACACGCCAGCGAAAGAGTAATTATCGATTGCCCAAGCTCTGAGTTTTCTGGAAACGTGCTGATTCAACAAAAACTAACTGTTAATCAAGGCGCTGAAATCAATGGCAATCTTGATCATTCTGGAGTGCTGACAAACACAGGTGGAATAAGCATTGACGGCATCAACTTTGGCACGCACAAGCACGGCGGAATTCAGCGCGGTGGCGATGACTCAGGGGCGCCAAAATGAATAGATTTACCGGTTACAGCATTAGCGAACTACAGCACATCAAACAAAGTATTCAGGACATTTTAACAACGCCGCTTGGTTCGCGCGTAATGCGTCGCGATTACGGCAGTGCCATTTTTGAGCTTATCGACCAGCCG
>JBOFRL010000063.1:0-1977 GCA_051650965.1 Vibrionaceae bacterium | reverse complement strand
GGAGTTTATGAAGCAAGATGTGACGGCTTACATGAAATATTACAACTTGGAGCGGCTGCATTCTGCTAATGACGATCTGTCTCCGGTAGAGTTTGAGAATTCTCAAGTAAAAGTGTCCAGTTTGAGTTGACCAGTACATGTTGTGTCTGAGGTTATGCAGCATTGCACTTGGCACCGTGTTGGGCGAGCGCGCCATGAAAACCGCCGTTCCTGCTACTCGGATAGGTGAGGTGTGCTCGATATTTTCTATGAATTCCGGTAAGGATAGCGCCTTTTTTTCATGCTTGTCTAAAAGCAGCGCGCGACCTTTTCTCCATGTCGTCATCACAATGATGGCCAAAATCGCGATGGAGACCGGCAGCCAGCCGCCGTCGAACAGTTTGATGGCGTTGGCGGAAAACAGGCCGATGTCAATGAGCAGCGCAGGAATGCCCAGCAGCGCAATCAGGTAAAGAGGCGTTTTCCAGTGGTGATAGGCGACGAAGGCCAGCAAAATTGTCGTGATCATCATAGTGCCGGTCACCGCAATGCCGTATGCGGCGGCAAGGTTGCTCGACGACTCAAAGATCACGATCACCACAATGATGCAGGCCATCAAGATCCAGTTAGCCACCGGCAGGTATATCTGGCCAATTTCTTTATCTGAGGTGTGGCAGATCTCTTGGCGCGGCAAATACCCCATCTGGATAGATTGCCGAACTAATGAATAGACGCCGGAGATCACTGCTTGAGAAGCGATGATGGTTGCGAGCGTAGCAAGCGCAACGAGCGGCAGCAGCGCCCATGTCGGCGCTAATAAGTAAAAGGGGTTTTCGGTCGCAGTTGGATCGGCAAGAATTAATGCCCCTTGCCCAAAATAGTTGAGCAAAAGCGCAGGGAAAACAATGCTACCCCAAGCGAGCCTGATCGGCCCGCGCCCAAAATGCCCCATATCAGCGTACAGCGCTTCTGCGCCCGTGACGCAAAGTACGACCGCCCCAAGTGTGATGAATGCAAGCATCGGCTGCTGCTGTATAAAATTGGCGGCATGCATTGGATCTATCGCTTGCAAAATTTGCGGGCGCTCAATAATTGCCTGTGCGCCGAGCAGTCCCAGCGTGAAAAACCACAGCAGCATGATCGGGCCAAACCATTTTCCAACATCGCCAGTGCCAAAATGTTGTACAGAAAAAAGCAAAACCAGCACCAACAACGAGCCAGGCAACGCATATTTTTCGAGATCCGGCGCGACAACATTGAGCCCTTCCATCGCCGATAAAACCGACATCGCCGGCGTGATCACCGCGTCACCAAGAAACAGCCCTGCCCCAATGAGGCCAAGCATGATCAAAAACGGGTGCCATTTTGCTGCGCTTTGGCGTGACGCAAGGGAGAGCAGCGTCATGATCCCGCCTTCGCCGCGGTCGTCAGCACGCAAAACGATCAGCACATATTTTAGCGATACCACTAACATCAATGTCCAAAAGATCAACGACACAATCGCGAGGATATTTTCTGCAGAAGGCAGCAACCCAACGCGCTCTGAAAAGCACTCTTTTAGTGCATAAAGTGGACTCGTCCCGATGTCGCCATACACAATACCCAGCGCGCCCATAGAGAGCATCGCAGTATTATGCTTTTTTGTTTCTTGCATTCCCTGCACCTATCTATCTAACTAACGAATTAATTTTTAAGAATGTTTATACCATCAGCCAAGACTTACAGAGCAACGTCAATTGATTTGTGCGACGCAACCGTAAGTGGGGGAAGGGCGCAGCTTAGCGCCCTCGAGAAATTTACTGCGTGCGTTATGCAGATAGGTGTTCAAACAAAGTGCAGTAAACTTTATAATTGCTTTGTTCCCCCTGTGTCAGGATAGTTGTCGCCTCAGTTTTTCGTACTATTGAACAGGGGGCGGAAGTTAGGTTTGAGTGAGACAGTATCCTGAAGCGCATAAAAAAGCAGTCGTTAGTAAGTTGATGAAAAGCGGTTTATCAT
>JBOFRL010000062.1:0-4046 GCA_051650965.1 Vibrionaceae bacterium | reverse complement strand
GGCAAGAGCAATGAATCCAAATCGCTGGTCCAAAGAAGCTAGAAACTGGGATCGTGTTGGCGATGTGGAGCTAAATCCGGAGAAGAAAAAAGAGGCAGCTTAATAGCTCAGGCGACAACTACCTTGAAAAACGCCGATGATACAATTTGATGTCATCACTACCGCGCCTGGGAAATTTGCAAACTCTTGCTGCTGATTTTGCCATGCTGAGCCGTAGTTGCCGACCAGATGCGGGAACTGCTTAAAGTAGGGGTAAGCAAGCGCTGGCAACATCTCGCCGTGCGTATAAACGTTGATCCCTGTGCCCTGCGTTTGCTGCAAAATGTGCTTGAGATCAACCATGTCATGACCTGAAACCAAAATGCATTTGCCCACCACCGGCGTTACGCGCACCTGCGTTGGCTCAGGGTGGCCAAACGCGCTGGTTTCGCCGTGGTCGAGCATTTTCATCACGCTAAAGTTGAGCTTGCCGATCTCCATCGCGCAGTTAAGTAGCGGCTCAAGCTCTGTCGGATCGCTGCTTAACCAGCTCATAATACGATGAAATTCCGCACAAATTGCATCATCTTGCTGCCCGAGCACGTGCGCGTGCTCCATGTATGCTGCCGCGCCTTTTAAGCCGTACAGACACAGCAAACGCAGCCCAAGAATGTCTTCATTGACCTGATCTTTGCCGCGATTAGGCGCTGCCACTTGCGCTAGCTCGAGCTGCGCCTGCAAGGCTGCCTCCGGCGTAAAATGCGCGCTACTTGGAAGCGCTGCGCGGTCGATTGGCAAACCTGCTAAGCGCTCACTCAAGCGCTTGCGATAAGCTAACGCTTGATTGGTGTAAGCGGCAATGCGCTCAGAGTCGAAATTGACATTGGTCAAAGTGGAAAAAAAGGCTTGTGGCACAAAGGCATCAATTTCACGATCAACAATTGCATGCTCACGCGCAAGCAAGGCCCATGCGCTCAGCCCCTGCAGGGTGTAGATCAACACATCTTGTAAATCAGAGGTTTGCGCAGTTTTACCGCACATTCCTTTTGCATAAGCGCAGCCATTACCGGCCGGCGTGCGAATTGTTTGCTCGCATTGCACACAAAACATGATCTCTCCTTAAAAAATGAATTTATTTTTTATTTTCTGCGAGCGATTCTATGTTAGTTACAATTTATTTTATAGATCATTTGTGCAGTGAATTAATAAAAAACATTCACCTTAAAAAATATGTGGAAATAAAATAATCTTTTTATTAAAAATATTTTTCGCAAAAAAACTTAATAAAAAAGGCTGCTGTTTTATTAGGCAAGCCACAATCAATCATTTGACATGTCACCAATTTTTATAAAAAACATGCTGTTTAATGCATTCCTTACGCTAATTTTTATAGCGGCAAAAAAATAACAACTAATATTTAAATGTTATTAGACGGATCATTCTCATCGTCATGTAAAAAGCTATTTATTCGCTGTCCAATTTGCATGATAAAAAAAACATTAAAATAGGTAATAAAATGATCTTGATACAATTTCTCGTTGTTATTGGCTGTTTACTGCTAGGCACCCGCTTTGCAGGAATGGGACTGGGCCTGATCAGCGGTATTGGCCTGTTCATTTTATCTTTCGTGTTTGGCCTTGCGCCTGGCGAGCCGCCGGTGCAAGTGATGCTGACCATTTTGGCGGTGATCGGCTGCGCAGCAACGCTGCAAACCGCGGGCGGCCTCAACGTGATGATGCAGTTTGCCGAGCGCCTGCTGCGCCGCCATCCGCAATACATCACCATTTTGTCACCGCTTACCACTTGGACACTCACATTTTTATGCGGAACGGGGCACGTCGTTTACACCATGTTCCCCATCATCTCAGACATTGCGCTGCAAAAAAATATTCGCCCTGAGCGCCCAATGGCGGTCGCGTCGGTCGCCTCGCAGATGGCCATTTGCGCCTCGCCAGTTTCTGTCGCCGTTGTATCGATGATCTCGATTTTGGCCGCAGGGCACGGCATCGGCGAAGCGTACGGCCTGCTTGACATCTTAATGGTCGCGATCCCCTCTTCATTGACCGGCGTTATCATTGCCGCGCTTTGGAGCCTGCGCCGCGGAAAAGAGCTTGATGACGACGAAGAGTTTCAAGCCAGAATCAAACAGCCGCTGCAGCGCGCCGCCATGTATAGCGCTGGCGAAACGCTGCTCGACACTGTTTTCCCGAAAAAATCTTACTGGGCAACGTGGATCTTCTTTACTGGGATCGCCGCGGTTGTTGTGCTGGGCGCTTTTGCTGAGCTGCGCCCCGAGTTCACCATCAAGGGCAAAACAAGCCCGCTGTCGATGAACCTTGTGATCCAGATGATGATGCTAGTTGCTGGCGCTTTCATCTTGATGCGCTGCAAAGTAGAGGCGAGCGAAATTGCCAACAGCGCGGTGTTTAAAGCCGGTATGGTCGCGATTTTTTCCGTGTTTGGCGTCGCTTGGATGAGCGATACCTTTTTCCAAGCGCACATGCCGCTTTTAAAGGAAAACTTGTCCGCCGTGGTGCAAACGCAGCCTTGGACTTACGCCGTGGTGCTGTTTTTAATTTCCAAATTGGTTAACAGCCAAGCGGCCGCGATCGCAGCGATTGCGCCGATGGGGCTTGCGCTCGGCGTTGATCCTAAAATGATCATTGCATTTTTGCCCGCAAGTTATGGCTATTTTATCTTGCCAACTTACCCAAGCGACTTGGCCTGCATTGGATTTGACCGCTCAGGCACCACGCGCATCGGTAACTACATCATTAATCACAGCTTTCTCATGCCGGGGCTTATCGGCGTTAGCAGCGCCTGCGTCATGGGCTATCTGCTTAGCCAATTTTTGCTCTAGACTTTTTGCGCCACAGGTACGCTTTTACTCCGCGCAGCTTCTTACTCCACGCCCCTACGGGGGCTTTTTTCATCCTTGAAGAAAATGCCTTCCGCCGCTGCTTTTTCTAGCGCAATCAGCCAGTAAATCGCTACGTTGCGCGCCGCAAATAAAATCAGTTGCATATCAACAAATCACATTTTTTCATGCTGGTTACGAATATGCAGCGAAAGCCATATTTTTACTATTTAAGTCGGATTTCAAAGCCTTTACTTTTTACGCCTATTCCCAGAGCAAGGATTGGGCCTCTCGCCTTGTAAAAAATTTAAACGCTTTGCAAACAAAAACTTATAACCGACTGGCTTTTAAGGATCATCAGGAGTAACAATGAATTTTTCGCGCACCTTACTATCTTGCGCCATCATCGTCGTCCTTTTAGGCAACGGCGGCTGCCGCGATGAAAACAACATCGAAAGCCCCCTCGTCACCGTGCCAAACGAGCCGTCGCTGACGCAGCTCGTCAACCCCTTTATCGGCACCGGCCCCCATGGCCACACTTTTCCAGGCGCCGTCGCCCCGTACGGCATGGTGCAGCTCTCCCCCGACACGGAAATGGAAGGCTGGGGCTCGGCGAGTGGCTATTTCGACCACGGCAAAAAAAATAACATTCCCGTTTACGGCTTTTCCCACACCCACCTTTCGGGAACCGGCATTACCGATCTGGGCGACATTTTAATTTTGCCGTTCACCGAAAAAGCTGATGCCACATACAACACGTTCAACAAAAGTAACGAACACGCGCGCCCCGGCTACTATTCGGTTGAGCTCAATCGCGGCAAGATCAAAGCGGAGCTAACCACAACCGCGCGCGTCGGCTTTCATCGCTACACCTTTGCAAAGGGACAAACGCCGCGCATCAAGCTCGATCTCGACCACACCCTCAACAAGCCTAGCAACCACACAACGCAGGGAAATCTGGAGCTTATCGACGCTTACACCGTGCGCGGCGTGCGTAGCTCAAACGGCTGGGCAAATAATCAAGCGGTCTATTTTTACGCCAAATTTAGCCAGCCTATCACCGGTGCTGTGGCTGTCTCTTGATCACATTTCATAGATCAAGAGACTTGGCCAACAGGTAACCCTCAAGGATGGTTTGCAATAAAAACCATCCTTCCCATAGCCGCTCCCATCCAACACGACCGTTACGCTTTGAGTCGTACCATCCTGC
>JBOFRL010000061.1:0-2758 GCA_051650965.1 Vibrionaceae bacterium | reverse complement strand
CCTACTTGGCCATCTTTAGGGTCGGTTTTGCTTTCATCAATCCACGCATTAGGCACGTGCGGCAGCACTTCGCGGGCAAAATAATCGGCAATGTTTTCGGTGAGAGGTACGTTTTCGTTATCACGCAGATCGGGGTTAGCTTCAATCGCGCCTTTAGATTTGCACACTTCGGCCGCGTCGTCGTGCTCGCCCAAGTGTTTTACCACCATTTTTAGCTGCGCCGCGCTGAGTTTGGCTGGCAGCTTAGCTTGCAGCTGCTTGAGGAATTTATCGCGAGACAAGAGCTTTTCTTGTTCAAAAGAGGCGAGCGCGCTAAGAATGGCTTGCCGCGTGATTTCATCCATTTTTTGCCAAGCGTTATCGGCTTTCAGGGCATCAAGGCGCAGCGCGTCTTTAGGGTAAATGGCCAGTTGCAGCGGGCGCTCAACAGTAATTCGCCGGTAACCAAAGGCTTTATAATCAAAAATCTTGCTAAAGTCGTTTTCGACAAATTGGCCGTAGGTTTGTACGATTTTTTCAATCGCTTCAGGCGTGAGCTCTTTACGCTTACTGCCCAGCGATTTACGCATCGCGGCATAGAATACGTTCTCATCATCGCCTTCGACTTCACCGCCGCCGCTGCGCCCTCTGCCGCCAGTTTTAGCGCGTTCTTTGGCCGCGTTGATCAGCTGCACTTTTCCTTTGCGTTTGGCTGGTTTGTGGCTTGAGAGCACCCAAATGTAAGTGGCAATGCCGGTGTTGTAGAACATGTCGGTCGGCAACGCGATAATGGCTTCGAGCAGGTCGTTTTCTAAAATGTCGCGGCGAATTTCACTTTCACCACTGCCGGCGCTACCGGTAAAAAGCGGCGAGCCGTTTAGGATAATGCCGATCCGCGAACCACCTTCGCCTTTGTTTTCAAGAGAAGGGGTGCGCATCTTGCTGATCAAATGCATCAAAAACAGCAAGGAGCCGTCAGAGACGCGCGGCAAGCCTGCGCCAAATCGCCCCTCAAAACCTCGTTGAGTGTGTTCGTCGGTGATCTGTTTTTGGATTTTCTTCCAGTCCACACCAAACGGCGGGTTTGACAGCATGTAATCGAATTTGTCGTTGCGCAGCTGATCATTGGATAAGGTATTGCCCAGCTTGATGTTATCGACTTTTTGCCCCTTGATCAGCATGTCCGCTTTACAAATGGCGTAGGATTCGGGGTTGAGCTCTTGTCCAAAGGCAGATAAAGAGGCTTTTTCATTGAGCTTATGCACGTACTCCATTGCAGAGGACAAAAAGCCGCCTGTTCCGGCAGTTGGATCATAAATTGAGCGCACGAGGCCAGCGTTGGTAAGTTCTTCCTCGGTGGTGAAAAGCAAAGAGGTGGTCAGCTCAACAATGTCTCGCGGGGTAAAGTGCTCCCCTGCGGTTTCATTAGAGCTTTCGGCAAAGCGCCGGATCAGCTCTTCAAACACTAAGCCCATGCCGTAATTGCTGATGGTGTTAGGGTGCAGATCGGTAGTAGCAAAGCGTTTCGCCACCTTGTAGAGCAAATCCGCCTCAGCGAGCTTGTCGATGGTGTTGAAGAAGTCGAAATGCTCAAAAATCTCACGGGCGTTGGGGCTAAAAGACTGGATATAGCTTTCGAGGTTTGTTGCGACGTCGGTTTCCCCAAGGCGATTGAGGTCCATTTTTGAGGTGTTGTAAAAGCTTAGCTGGGCGGCGTGAGTGAGCAGTTTATCTTGCGCCTCGATAGGCATTGCTTTCACTGTTTCAAATTTAGCTAAAACGTCAGACTTAGTCGCTTCGAGCACACATTCTAGGCGCCGCAGCAGCGTGAACGGGAGAATGATGCGCCCGTATTGGGATTGCTTGAAATCACCACGCAGAAGGTCTGCCACTGACCATAAAAACGCTGCTGTCGAAGAGAAGTTGTTGTTAGTCATTATAATCAGCACATTGAATAAGAAAAATTTGCGCCGATTATATCACTTTAAATGCAAGCAAGCCGTTGTATCAGCTGTGCTTTTTGCGGTTGACCCTATCGGGTTTTTATGCAACTTTGCCTTCTAGCAATTGGAGGAATCTTTTGGATCATAACAAACGGTTCTGTAGGGACAGTCAACGCGTGGCGTTTCCTATTCCATTGAGCCGCGGTGGTTATGGCTGTTGTGTTTGAGTAGTGGTGTGCGTTGCCAGCCCTTTAGGCGGACGCTATACGTTTTGGAGATTCTGTGGATATTAGTTTAAATGGCATTGCTACTTTAATCGCTGCTTTTAGTTTGAGTGTGAGCGCTTATCAAGCTCGGCTTTCACGTAAGATTGCACAAACGACATTTGAAGATAGTATCGATCAACAATATCGAGAGCTAGTTAAAGATATTCCTGTTGATGTTTTAATTGACTGTTGTAATGAAATTGATGCAAACACAAGAGAAGTAATATTTAATTACCTAGACCTCTGTAACCAGCAGATTTATTTGCGTACTAAGGGGCGGGTTAGCAATGATCGCTGGGGCGATTGGCGTGATGGAATAAAAAAAAATCTAAGCAATGTTGCCTTTCATAAAGTGTGGAGTGAAGTTAAAGATAAAGCTTCATTTACTTATCTTTTCCGCTTAGAAAATGAAAGCTTTAAAAGCGATCCTTTGTACTGGTCAACTCAAACTGGACACTTTTACTTGAGAATTCTCAAACTCTACCGGAGACAGATCGTCATTAGCAGAATGCAGCCGCTCCAAGTTGTAATATTTCATGTAAGCCGTCACATCTTGCTTCATAAACTCCC
>JBOFRL010000060.1:0-10793 GCA_051650965.1 Vibrionaceae bacterium | reverse complement strand
CAAGAGCAATGAATCCAAATCGCTGGTCCAAAGAAGCTAGAAACTGGGATCGTGTTGGCGATGTGGAGCTAAATCCGGAGAAGAAAAAAGAGGCAGCTTAATAGCTCAGGCGACAACTACCTTGAAAAACGCCGCTATTCTTACCCTTTTGCTAACACTTTTTGCCAAATCCGCCGCTAATGCTCATCCAGTTTATTACCTGAATGCAAATTTTCATCTGCGCTAAGATACGCGGTTATATCTGCATAACACTGTTTTGCTTGATATTGCATGCTGATCTGTTTAGCACTCTCGCCCAGTCTTTTTACCAATGGCAATGACTTTTGCGCTATTTGAATGGTATTTGCGAGATCTTCACTATCATGCGGCTGATATTTAAGGCAATTTACATCGTGCTGCAACTGCTTATCCCAGTACGCCCCATCACGTGGAATGATCACGCACATGCCAGCCGCCATCGCCTCTAAAATGGATAGGCCAAACGGCTCTTTTTCGCTGGTTGAAATAAAAATATTGCACTGCTTGCGGATATCATCGAGATTGCAAGGATTTTCATGACAAAAAACAACAGGCAAGGCCTTTGGCAACGTGCTTGTGGGCAGCTGAGTTTGCTGTGGGCGAATATAGCAGATCTGGGTGAGCGGCCTTTCTTTTTCATCAATATTTTCAAGTGCTTGAACTAAAATATCTAATCCTTTCCACTTAAGCAGCGATGCTGCCCACAACAAAACAGGCTCTTGATATTGGCAAGCAGTTGGCCAATTTTGTGCAGAAAGCCCATTTCTAAATGTTTGAAAATTATTTTTATTAAATTTTAATGAATTATCGTGCGGCGGCTTAAAAATATCTGCCCCCTTACCCACTCTTGCGAGCGCTTTTAGCAACGACTCGTGAGTAAAATCGAGGTAAAAAACTTTGCTCGCCTGCAGCAAACTTCGCCCAATGACGCGAGAAGCGGCGACGGGGCCGTGAATAAACTGCGCCAGCCGGTAATTTATAATTTTTTGCACAAGGTAAAGCGCATAGTCCACGCCTGGGCCTGATGCGCCAATCGCGGTGGTAATTTTGCCATGTGAAAAATGTAACCAAATGATCTGCAAAGCAATCACACTATGACGGAGGAAAAATCCAAGGCCTTGCTCACTACTTTGCAAAAAGCGCGGTAGCCATAACTTTTTTTTCGTTAGGTTTACCAACGTCCAGCTCGCCAGATCGCGGCTTAACACGGTGATCTGCGGCTTTTCTGTCATCTGTTCAAGCATCGCCTGCGTCGCAATTTTTGAGCCGCCAGCAAAGGCGATTGGATCTAGCACAAGCAGATGCGCCCGTTTTGCAGACACATTTTTTTTGCATTTTTTTTGTACATATTTTTTGATAAAACGCAGGCCGCCTTGCCAAATCGGCCACAGCTGCCAGTGGCTAAACCAGCTAAGCGCCGCGCGTTTATCCTGCAACAGCTGCAAGTAAAAATCGCTCATTTTGTCTACATAAGTTTGCAAGCTGAATTTTTCCAGCGCAGATTTAAATCCTTGCTCACCAAGCGCAGTACGGCGCGTTTTGTCGTTATAGAGCTCACTGATTGCGTCTGCGATGGCCACGCTGCTATTTGGCTCAACCAAAATCCCTGTTTTTTCATGCTCAATGACATCGCTTATTCCGCCAACCAGCGGCGCAACAACGGCCAACTTAGCAATACTTGCCTCCAGCAAAGAAAGGCCAAAAGACTCTTCGCGAGTGCCCGAAACGTAGAGATCGGCGCCGCCGCGCAGCAGTCCAACCACAGCTTGCTGCTGTCCTAAAAAATGTACATGAGTTTGCAAGCCGAGCTCAGCGGCTTTTACCTGCAACTCATCACGCAGCTCGCCATCACCGATCACAACCAGCTCGAGCGGGAAACCTTTTTTACGCAAGCTGAAAGTAGCTTCAAGCAATAGATCGACTCCCTTTGCATAAACGAGCTCTCCGACCGTCACCGCAATGAATGCCGACGCAGGCAAATTCAAAAATTGCCGCAAATCAACCACCTGCTGTGCAAGCAAGGCGTCCACATCAACGCCATTTGCCACAACTTGGCAGCGCCGCGGCTCGCAGCCATCATCGAGCAGCTGCTTTTGCACCGCGCGGCTGACACAAATCGTCATACTCGTGTGATAAAAAGCAAAGCCAAGTCGCTGATAAAACGGATAACAAGCGTGCAGATGCTGCAGCAGAGGAAGCTTCGCTTTGCGAGCCGCCCAAATCAGCCACTGCGACGGCGCGCCATTGTTCGCGTGAATGAGCTGAACGTTGTGCAAATTAATAAGCTCAATCGCACGCGCAATAAGTCCGGTAAAGGTTTTTAACGTCGCATTTGATTTAGGAGGGTCAAAAAACAACGCAAAATGGTCAACATACGCGGGAATAGCTAAATTGTTACATTGCTGCGCCAAATTTTCACTGTTACACCACACAATTGGCGAAAATCGATTTTTGTCTAAATTTGCAATTAAATTCAGCAAGCACCGCTCACTACCGCGCAAGTGATTGTCACCATAGTGGACAAATAAAATGGCAATTTTTGCAGCGCTGGCATTTTTTAAATCGGCTGATGCAAAATAAGAAGGTTGATCCGCAAGAGCATTTTGATCTTCATTATGTTTTTGCATGCTTACCAACATTTGCCCGCGCTTTAAAACACATTGCTTTAAAAATAGCTCACAAATTGTCAAACACGCCGTTTATTGCCCACGATAACTTTCGAGTAACGTAGGAAGTATCTGCTGCGCGCAAAAGCGCTGCGCAACCGTTTCTCGCGCCGCAATTTGCCACTGCTGACGCTGCGCGTCGCTCCCGTCGAGCCAAATTTGCAGCGCGTGAGCCAAGGCGGGCAAGTCATTTTCCGCCAGCAGCCAGCCATTGCGCCCATGCTCTATCAACGCGCTAAGCCCGCCCACCGCGAACGCTGCCACCGGAATTGCGTGCGCCATCGCTTCAAGCGCCGCCATTGGTAACCCCTCTTGTTTTGACGGCAAGATCAAAATGCCGATTTGCGGCCAGACGTTTTCCATATCCGCGCGCGCGCCATGCAACACGAAGTTTGCCGGTGCGTTTGCTTGCAACTCTTGACGCAGCGGGCCATCACCATAAAGGTGAAAAGTGTGCTGCGGAAAGGATGCGGCGAGCTGCGCAAAACGCTCGGGCGCTTTTTCTGCACTTAAGCGGCCGACAAAAGCGATCTGCTTACCGCAGCTCATTTGCAAAGGGAGCGAGACAAAATTATTAAGCAGCTGCGCACGGCACGGCAGAGCGCGCAAAATATCTTGATTTACGGCGTACACTTTTTGCGCGAGAAAGGCACTATAGCGGTCAAAAAAATCGTAATACTTTAATTTTCCTTGTTTTTGTTCACCGCTATGAAAGGTGCTCACACAGCGCACATTAAGCAGACGGCAAATTAGCCGCAGCAAAATTCCCGCTTTATAACCGTGGGTATGCACGACATCGGGGCGCTGCGCGCGCACAAAACGCCACAAGGCGCAGACACTGCCATCAAGAAAAACAAACGCGAGCGCTTTTTTTTGCAAACGCGCAATCATTGGATGCGTGCCATAATTTTGCAAAAAAAGAACTGTCACATCTTGCTGATGTTGCTTAAGCGTCCATGCAAGCTGCTCGACATGCGATTCAATGCCACCGAAATTACGACTATCTAGCGCAAGAAAAATTTTTAATTTCATGTTCTTCTTTTTTAAAAGGTTTTATCAGCTGCGCAAGAGATGGATATTTTCAAAAAAATTTGTATTTTTTTAACATCTCACAGTTATTACATCAGTTTTTTATAATTTTGTTATATTAACCATCATGTTATATGTAGTTATAGCCCGGTTTTATTTGAGAAAAATCAAATTAAGAAATTATTTTTCAATTTTAATTTGAAATGGGCTATACAAACAGACCTTCTGTGATACACTTTGAAAAACCTGGTTAATAGCACTTTGTATGCCGCAATAAGCAACAAAATGATCTCTTCGTTACACTACCGTGCAAGTAAGTTGTCCTGAAGATATTAGCTAGATTTTGCAACAAATTGACCTGTAACCACAGGTTAACAAAACTGTAACAATAAAAAGTAACACTTTCAGGAGACAACATGGCTAAGAACACCGGTACCGTTAAATGGTTTAACGAAGAGAAAGGTTTTGGTTTTATTCAACAAGAAAATGGCCCAGATGTATTCGTACATTTTCGTGCTATTAGCGGTGACGGATTCAAAACCCTAGCTGAAGGCCAACAAGTGTCTTTCGACATTGAGCAAGGCCAAAAAGGTCCACAAGCAGCTAACGTAGAAAAAGTTTAATTTTTTTACGATTCAAAATAAAGGGGCGCTCAGCGTCCTTTTTTATTTTGCTGGTAAAGCACACTAACAAAAAAAATCATTCTCCGCATGCCTGCTGCATGCCAAACGTGACATTTATGCCAATAAATGTTGTTTCTAAGTTATTACCTTCCCCTTTTTTCATTTTTCTTCACTCTTTTTTTGCGCCGCCAATACGCCAACCGCGCATACTGCAAAGGCAAAGTTTCATACTATTGCTGTAAAAAAAATGCACTTCCAATAAAGATCGACTAAAGCAATTGTCGCAACAGTTTATTTAACACTTAGCGCCTGTTATACTCACCGCCTTTATCTTGCTGGTAACTTGTTGAATAGAGACGTACAATGACAGATCTAAGTAAATACCGAAATATTGGCATCTTTGCCCACGTTGACGCGGGTAAGACCACTACTACTGAGCGTATCCTGAAGCTAACGGGTAAAATCCACCGTTTAGGCGAAGTACATGATGGCGCTTCAACAATGGACTTCATGGAGCAAGAAGCTGAGCGTGGTATCACTATCCAGTCTGCTGCGACTACCTGTTTCTGGAAAGGCCACCGTTTTAACGTAATCGACACCCCGGGACACGTTGACTTTACTGTTGAAGTATACCGTTCACTGAAAGTTCTTGACGGTGGTATCGGCGTATTCTGTGGTTCAGGCGGCGTTGAGCCACAATCTGAAACCAACTGGCGCTATGCGAACGACTCTGAAGTTTCACGTCTGATCTTCGTTAACAAACTTGACCGTATGGGCGCAGATTTCTTCCGCGTTGTTGCGCAAGTTAAAAAAGTGCTTGGCGCAAACCCACTGGTTATGACACTGCCAATCGGCCGTGAAGATGAATTTGTTGGTGTTATCGATGTATTAACACGCAAAGCTTACGTTTGGGATGACTCAGGTCTACCAGAAAACTTTGAAGTGAAAGACATTCCTGCTGACATGGTTGAGCAAGTTGACGAATACCGTGAAGCGATGATCGAAATGGCCGTTGAGCAAGACGACGACCTGATGATGTCTTACATGGACGGCGTTGAGCCATCAATCGAAGATATCAAGCGCTGCATCCGTAAAGGTACTCGCGACTTGGCATTCTTCCCAACTTACTGTGGTAGTGCCTTTAAAAACAAAGGTATGCAATTACTACTAGACGCAGTTGTTGACTACTTGCCTGCGCCAACTGAAGTTGAGCCACAGCCTCTAACTCACCCAGAAACTGGTGAGCCTACGGGTGAAGTTGCAACGGTTTCTATTGATGAGCCATTCCGTGCGCTTGCATTTAAAATCATGGATGACCGTTTCGGCGCCTTGACTTTCCTACGTATTTACTCTGGTAAGTTGAAAAAAGGTGACACGCTACTTAACAGCGCGACGGGCAAAACTGAGCGTATCGGCCGTATGGTTGAGATGCATGCTAACGATCGTAACGAGCTTGACTACGCGCAAGCGGGCGACATCATCGCTGTTGTCGGCATGAAAAACGTACAAACTGGCCACACCCTGTGTGATCCAAAACACGAATGTACGCTTGAGCCAATGATTTTCCCAACACCAGTAATTTCTATCGCTGTTACGCCAAAAGACAAAGGCGCATCAGAGAAGCTTGGCACAGCGCTAAGCAAAATGGTTGCAGAAGATCCATCATTCCAAGTTGAGACTGATGAAGAGACTGGCGACACCATCCTAAAAGGTATGGGTGAGCTGCATCTTGATATCAAAGTTGACATCCTAAAACGTACTCACGGTGTTGAGCTGACTGTTGGCGCGCCACAAGTTGCTTACCGTGAAACAATCACCAAGCCTGTTGAAGATAGCTACACGCACAAAAAACAATCTGGTGGTTCAGGTCAATTTGGTAAAATCGACTACCGCATCCGTCCAGGAGAGCCAAACTCTGGCTTCAAATTTACCTCTTCTGTTGTTGGCGGTAACGTACCAAAAGAGTTCTGGCCTGCGATCGAGAAAGGTTTTGCTGGCATGATGGCAACGGGTCCTCTAGCAGGTTTCCCTGTGTTGGACGTAGAAGTTGAGCTGTATGACGGTTCATACCACGCCGTTGACTCATCAGCGATTGCGTTTGAAATCGCTGCTAAAGGCGCATTCCGTCAGTCTATGCCAAAAGCTGGCCCACAGCTGCTTGAGCCAATCATGAAAGTTGACGTGTTCACTCCAGATGACCACGTTGGTGACGTTATCGGTGACCTTAACCGTCGTCGCGGCATGATCAAAGATCAACAAGCTGGCACAACGGGTATTCGCGTTAAAGGTGAAGTACCACTTTCAGAAATGTTTGGTTACATCGGTACACTGCGTACCATGACTTCTGGTCGTGGTCAATTCTCTATGGAATTCTCACACTACGCGCCATGTCCAAACAACGTTGCTGAAAAAGTAATCGTTGAGCAAAAAGAGAAAAACGCTAAGAAATAAGCCTCACGCGCGGCCAATTTTCTAAGCGGCCGCCAAGCTTTTTCAAATGCGACGAAGCCCCATCTTTTTAAAGATGGGGCTTTTCTAATTAATATCTTGCCGTGTGATTGGACTGTACATTAATGCGAATGCGGTAGAATTTGGGACCGACATTCATACAAAAACGCAAATATGAACCATTACCAAAAATTGGTTACAGGTATTTTTCGATAGGCAAGATCCCCGCCACCCAAGCACCAAAAGTGAGCGCATGACCGGCGTGAGGCTCGTCTTTGAGCACTTCTCCAGTTTGATGATCAATCCAGCGCAACTTTTTATCCTTCAAGATCAGCTGATAAGCGCCATGTTTAAGCTGCGCTTCAAACGCCTTAACCGACTGCTGAACGTAATCTGGCTTTTCAAGCAGCACAGCCATCTCGGTGTTGTACAGCGCCGAGCGCGGGTCAAGATTCATCGAGCCAATAAAAAGGCGTTCTTTATCAAGCATCATCACCTTAGAATGCAAGCTAGAGCGGCTGCCAATGAGGTGGCGCTCGGTACTTGCTTGCGAGTGCGCTTTTAGCTCCCACAGCTCAATGCCGGCCTCGAGCAACTTTTTGCGGTATTTGGCGTACCAACCGTGCACCGCAAACACATCATTTGAGGCTAACGAATTGGTCAAAATTGTGATTTTTTTCCCTTGCTTTGCAGAGCGCACCAGCTCATCACTCCCTTCTTTGACTGGGACAAAATAGGGAGAAATGATCACGATTTCTTTTTTGGCTTCAAAGAGTAACTTGTCTAATTTGCTTAAAATGGCGCTGTTGCCATTATCCACCTTCTGCGGCGTGTCGTAGTATAAATTCGCTTTCCCCCAGCGCAGCGGCAAATGACGGCGCTGCAAATTTTTATACAGCTGCAGATCGGTTAAAAAATAGTCTTTATAACTGAATTTATTGGCAAATTGTGCTTTTTCTTGCCAAGCACTCATCTCTGATGGCTTCAGCGGCTGCGCATTGGGAAAAATCCACTCCATGGGCACGGCGTATTCACTATTCCAATAAACATCAAACTGTTGCACCGCCTGTTTGACGGTATGCCCCGTGAGCAGCATATCAAAGTCACTAAACTCAACTTCTGAGCGAAAAGCAAAATATTCGTTGCCAATGTTGCGCCCGCCCACAATGCTAAAAACGCTGTCCGCGGTGAACGATTTATTGTGCATGCGCCGGTTTAGCTGCGCGCCATTGGTCACCCAAGAGAGCATGCGCAACGTGCGAAAACCGTGCGGGTTAAACAGGCGAATTTCGATGTTCGGATGGGTGTCAAGGCGCGCAAGTGCATGATCGCTACGGCTTTGCATGTCATCAAGCAGCAGCCGCACGCGTACGCCACGCTGCGCCGCCTCATACAAGCGCCAATAAACCAGCTGACTCGTGTCATCGTCTTTAAAAATATAATATTGTAAATCAAGCGATTTTTGCGCTTTCTCGATAAGAGTGAGCCGCATCAGCAGCGCCTCGCGTCCAGACTTTAGCTCAAGAAAGCCCGACTCTTGCTCGCTGATGGCTGCAGGCTTGTGGATAAACTGATTTAACTGTGCAGCGGCAAGTGCTTCATAGCCGTAAGAAACTGATTTTTCTAAAGTATTATATTGTTGGGTTTGGCAACCTGCGATAAACACAATGCTACTTATCAAAAAAATAAAAAAAACATGTTTTTTAACATGTGCAATGCGCATATGACTTCTTCGCCCCTTAGCTAACTGTAAATTTTCATATAACAGGACAACCCTGAAATGTTGAAAAGAAGGCGGAGAGTTTAACGCATTGCTCAATGATTTTTACAACATAAATTAAGCTCAGCTCTTTTTATTATTAAATCAATAAGATCATGTTAAAAAGGGGTGAGAGAAATGTTGCAAACGTTTGCTGCGGCAAGCCGCCGTTTTAGCGAAACGGCGCACCGAAATTAAAACTCGATGGAAAAGAGCGGGGTTTGATAAATTTTCTTAATGATCCAATTGCTTAACTTTGGAGAGAAGCGTTTCACCGCATAAGCAAAATTGAGCAGCTCAAATTTAAGCCCCGGATTGTACTGATCATTTAATACGCAGCCGAGCAAATTAGCATTCACATGCTGCAAACGCTTGCACGATTCGCCTATCTGCGTGTCGGTCGTGCGCCCCGCCATCACCACCAAAATTGTCGCATCACACGCCGTCGCCACCTGCTCTGGCGCAATATTATTGGCGTTAAGGCGCGCCATCGGCGAGGTGTCAAAAATGATCAGCTCATATTCTTGGCGCCATTTTTCGATGATTTTTTGCAAAGTGCCCGGCCGCTTGATTGCCACCACCGTCTCGCGCTGCTTAGGCACCACTACGCCCGTCACACAAAGGCCGTGATCTTTGACAAAAACCAGCTCCGGCTTTAACTGCAGCGTTGGGTCACTAGCAAGTGCGCCCAACGGCTCAATTTTGCAGCTTTCCAGCGACGGGTGAAAAAGGTTGAGATCGACCAGCAAGGCAGATTGCCCCGCAAGCAGCGCACGGTGCGCTAACGCAAGCGCTACCGAAGAGGTCCCTTCTTGGCTGTTCGTTGAGACAATGGCCACCGAGCTGTGTTTGTTGCGCGTGAGCTGATAATAAATTCGCTCAACCTCCAGATTAAGCGCAGGAATTGTCATATTAACCCCACTAGCGCCGCGATCCCGGCCATTTGGAAAATGTCTGTCATAAATTGCCGTATGATCTGCGGCAAGCTTTCATCGCGACTTGGAATATAGATAGTGTCGCCGGCGCGCAAAACCGGCAGCTCGTCAAAATTTGCGGTGCGGCTAAATTTCGCCAGATCAAAGGTGCGCGCTTGGTCACGCTGGTTTGAATAATTGATCACCGTGATCTTGTTAATGTAAGCCGCCGATGACGGGCCGCCCGCCTCTGCAAGTAAATCTAAAATCGTCATGTCGTCGCTAAAACTGTAGCGGCCCGGCTGATTGACCGCGCCAATGACACGCACGGTTTGCTCTTTTGGTTTATCGAGCCAATTTCCATTGCGATCAGGGACATACACCGAATCGCCGATTTTGATCTTGGGCAAAAGCGCAGGGTCGCCCGTCTCAAAAAAGAGCGCCATATTAAAGTGCGTCACTTTAGGCTGTTTGCCGTCAAACTGAGTAATGCGAATATTACGCAGGTCGGCACTGCCGGTCGGGCCATCAGCGGCGGCCAATAAATCTAAAATACTCATATTTTCGTTGAAACGGTAACGCCCTGGTGAGCCAATCTGACCAAAAAGATAGACTGAAACATCGCTGCCCTGCTGGATCCACTTTGATTTATTGCCAACCGGATCATCTGGCAAAGTGCGGATCCAAACCGTTGAACCCGCGCCAATCGCGGGCAATTTTGCCTCTGGCAGACCCTCTTTCATGAAAGCCTCCAGATTAAAATCATACTTTTGCATTTTTCCATTGGCTGCAGGCGTTGTGACCTCGATTTTTGTAATATCAGCACGAAACGTCGGCCCGCCAGCGTAGGCAATCACGTCTATCAAAGACATATTATCGCCAAGCACAATTTGCCCAGGTTTTGCCACTTCTCCTAAAATCCGCACCGTGTTTTCAGGCTTGAGCTCCTGCGATTTTTCTGGAACAAAGACAAAATCCCCCGCCACCACTTGCGGCACAGGCTCGCCATTTTTCCCTTCAGAATAAGCCGCAAGATCGTAGACGAACGTGCGCCCATCCGCCTTGATAATGCGCGTATTGCTAAGATCGGCAAAACGCGACGTGCCGCCCGCATCAGCTAACAGCTCAATAAGACTCACCGGCTCGGGCGCTAAAATGGAGCCTTGCTTTTCCACCTCGCCCATAACATGCACCGTATTCGGCGTTTTTCAAGGTAGTTGTCGCCTGAGCTATTAAGCTGCCTCTTTTTTCTTCTCCGGATTTAGCTCCACATCGCCAACACGATCCCAGTTTCTAGCTTCTTTGGACCAGCGATTTGGATTCATTGCTCTTGCCT
>JBOFRL010000059.1:0-7596 GCA_051650965.1 Vibrionaceae bacterium | reverse complement strand
CACTCGACCATCGCGGGTTGTGTCGTGCATCACTTCTAGCTGCTGCTTTTGTTCTGGAGTGAGAATAATTTTCATGGCGCGCAGTGTGATATCAAAGTTATTAAAAATCAAGCACCTTCAATGCTCATGGGTATAGAAGCGCGCCTTGGTCCTTTTGCGCATAAAAATGCGCAAATTAACACGCCAGTTAAGTCGCGCTACGAAAAACGCCCAATTGGCTTTAGAAAAGAGACGGCGGCGCTGTACGCTCAATATCAGGAGGAGCAGCAGCTGGGTGCGGCGCGCCGGCTCGCTTGGCAAAAACTGCGCTATCAAAAAGAGACGCACTTTGCGGCGGCCAAGCGTGCCGACAAGATGCAGCGTTCGCTGATAAAGGTGCTCGGCGGCGGGCGTTTCCTGCAAAAAATACTGTTCGCACAGGCTAAAGAGTCTTGGAAAGCGCAAATGGCGGAGCTTCGTCAGCAAAACTTGCACCAACGCCAGCAGTTAGCAGCGCAATATCCGCGGCTTGCTTGGGCGGATTGGCTCAAGCAGCAGGCGATGCGCGGCAATTTGCAAGCGCTGGAGTTGTTGCGTTCGCGCGAACAAACGCAAGGGCTGTTGGGCGATGCCATTATGGCCGTGAAGGCAGGGCGAAAATTAGAAACGAGCTCATTGCCCATCGATAACATTACTAAGCAAGGAACACTCATTTTGCGCACAAAAGTCGGCGCAATTCGCGACGATGGCGACAAATTGCAGGTCTCAGTGGCTGCGGGGGACGAGGTTGTCGCCACCGCGCTGCGCTTGGCGTTGGCGCGTTTTGGCTGTGAAATCGACGTACAGGGCACGTGGCGATTTAGGGAGCAGGTTGTGCGCGTCGCGATCAGTGGCAAAATTGCGCTCAGTTTTGCTGATCCGGAGCTAGAGACAAGCAGGCGGGAGGCTTGGCTGCAAATGCGCGAACAAGAGCAAGCCGCTATTTTAAAGAATGACGATTCGCCCAAACATCGATTGTGACGTTCGTTTAACCTCAGGAAAAACAACGCGCTGCAGCATACTCAAACTGTTTCTATGTGATCGCCTTCGACTTATGAGCTTGTTCCGATTTTTATCCAGTCTGCAGAGTGTTGCTATCGCTGCAATCAAAAGCAGTTTTTGATCTGCTTGAACAACTATTAGGCGCGTAAAAATAAGGACGAGTTGCCGTCACTACTCCTTGATAACGCGAGGCACTTGCCCGCGGTAACCACGCGCAACCTATCGCAGCGTGACAAACTCTGCTCCTTTACGAAACTCGCGCTATTTGCGCAAATTTCAGCCCCGATTGCGGGGCTTTTTTCGCGCTATAGCGACGCCAGATACATCTGGTAGGTTTTATAGCCGCCGGAGAGATTTCTCGCCCGAAATCCCTTTTGTTTCAATAAACGATAAGCAACATGCCCGCGCAAACCAGACTGACAGCCAATCAAAATCTCTTTCCCCTTTGGCAACTCATTAAGTCGCCCGCGCAGCTCATCCAGCGGGATATGCAGCGCGTTAGGATAGCGGCCGATGGTTACCAGCTCGTTTGCGCTGCGGATGTCAAGCAGACACTGCTGCGCCGGATTGATTTTTAAAATATCGGACGCGTGGCAGATCTCGGTGTCGCCGCTAAGCACATTGGTCGCCAGCAGGCCGATTTGATTGACAACGTCGCGGGCGCTGTTAAACGGCGGCGCGTAACTTAGCTCAAGATCTTCTAAATCGAACACCCTCAGACCCGCGCGCTGCGCCACGGCTAGCACATCAATGCATTTGTCTATTCCCGCTTTGCCTACCGCCTGCGCGCCTAAAATCGCGCCAGTATCGGGAGAAAAAAGCAGTTTGAGTGAAATCGGAGTGCTGTTAGGGTAGTAGCTGGCATGATTGGCGGCATGCACGTACACCTTTTCATAATGCATGTGCAAACGCTGCGCTGTTTTCTCATTAAGGCCTACGCTCGCTATCGCGTGATCAAACACTTTACAAATCGCCGTCGCCTGACTGCGCTGATAACGTTGATTTCCGCCGAGCATATTTTGCGCGGCAATGCGTCCTTGGCGGTTTGCAGGCCCCGCGAGCGGCACCAACACCGCTTTACCGGTGACAAGCTCCGCCGTTTCGACCACGTCGCCCACCGCATAAATGTAAGGATCGGAGGTGCGCATGAACACGTCCACGCGAATACCGCCGCGCGGCCCTAGCGTCAATCCGGCGCTTTGGGCAAGTTTGGTGTCAGGTTTGACGCCGACAGCCAGCAGCACCATTCCCGTCGCCAGCGTGCCGCCAGCATTTAAGCGCAGCTGCAAGCCGTGTCCTTGCGCCTCGGTAAGCGGCGCGATCGCGGTAAGGCTCGTTCGCAGGCGCACATCGACCCCTTTTTGCCTGAGTACTTGGTGCAAAACCGCCGCCATTTCGCCATCAACCGAGCTCATCACTTGAGAACCAAGCTCGAGCAGTGTCACCTTGATCCCTAGATTGACCAGCGCTTCCACCATTTCAAGCCCGATAAATCCGCCGCCAACCACTGTAGCGTGCGTTAACTGATGCTGCTTGATGTGCGCTAAAATTTTGTCCATATCGGGAAGCGTGCGCAAAGTAAAAACGCCTGGCAGCTCAACGCCTGGCAGGGGAGGGCGAACCGGCGCAGCTCCCGTACTAAGCAGGAGTTGATCATAACTTTCGTGGTAAATTTTTCCCGTCAGCTCGTCTTTTACCTCAAGCACTTTCTTTTTCGCGTCAATTTGCAGCACGTTGTGGCGAGTGCGCACATCGATGTTGAAACGCTGAATGAAATCCTGCGGCGTTTTGAGCAGCAGCTGCTGGCGCTCAGCAATTTCGCCGCCAATGTGATAAGGCAGCCCGCAATTGGCAAAGGAGACGTAGGCGCCGCGCTCGAGCACAACGATCTCGGCCGTTTCCGACAAACGCCGCGCACGCACCGCCGCGGATGCTCCGCCCGCTACGCCACCGACAATCACAAGCTTAATTTTACGCATGCTCAACACCTTCTTGCTGTTTAAATAACAATCGCCGCTACTCGATTACAGATGATTTAACGGAATTTTCAAATAACTGACGCCATTCTCTTCAGCAGGCGGAAATTCGCCGGCGCGGATATTGACCTGAATCGATGGCAGCAGCAACACCGGAACCGGCAGCGTTTTATCGCGCGCCTGACGCAGCGCTACGAAAGCGGCCTGATCGTTGCCATCATGCACGTGAATATTGGCGGTGCGCTGCTGGGCTACGCTGCTTTGCCATTGTGGCGCGCGGCCTGCTGGCGGATAGTCGTGGCAAACAAACAAGCGAGTTTGCGCCGGAAAATTTAATATTTTGCGGATGGACTGATAAAGCTGCTGCGCGTCGCCACCAGGAAAATCGCAGCGCGCGGTCCCGACATCGGGCATAAACAGCGTGTCGCCAAGGAAAATCGCATCGTCAACCTGAAAAGCCATATCTGCGGGCGTGTGGCCGGGCACCTGCAGCGCATGAATGGTTAACTCGCCAAGCTCAAGCGTTTCGCCGTCGGCGAGCAGGCGATCAAACTGTGAACCGTCCGCCGCAAAGGTAGGCTCAAGGTTAAAAATGGGTTTGAAGATCTGCTGAACGTCGATAATTTTGGCGCTGATGGCGATCTTGCCGCCGATTTTTTCGCGCAGATAGTGCGCGGCCGAGAGGTGATCGGCGTGGGCGTGCGTTTCAAGCAGCCACTTAACGGTCAGCTGCTGCTTTTGCACGTACTCTATCAGGCGATCGGCAGAAATGGTCTGCGTGTGGCCCGACTTCGGGTCGTAATCCAAAACCGGATCGATGATGGCCGCAGCGCCGCCAATTTTGTCGGCGAGCACATAGCTGATCGTGCCGGTCGCCGGATCGTAAAAGCCTTCGATAAGTGGTGCCATGGTGAACTCCTTATCTGGTAACAGTCTGCGCTTAGCGCGTCTTGCTTTAATTATACGATATTATATTATATGAATATGTAAAGTGTTCTCGTGGACGCGATCAAAATGGCAGAATGGCGAAGAGAACCGATGAATAATGCGTTGATTGATCAAGAAAAAATGCACGACGCCGCCAGTGCTGCAGCCGCGGTGCTGCGCGCTTTGGCTAATGACGATCGGCTGCTGCTGCTGTGTCACTTAAGCCGCGGCGAGGCTTCTGTCGGGCAGATAGAAAGCGCTCTGGGAATAGGGCAGCCGACGCTGTCGCAGCAGCTCGGCGTGGTGCGCCGCTTGCAACTCGTGGCGACGCGCCGTGAAGGAAAACAGATTTTCTACCGTATCGACGATCCAAAGGTATTGATTTTGCTCAATACTCTTTATCAACTGTACTGTCCTGAAGATAAAACGGAAGGTGTTAACCATGACCATTGATCTGGTGCAATTCACCCCGCTCTTGAGCTTCGTCGGGGGGCTGCTGATCGGCGGCGCAGCGTGGATCTTAATTCTATTTTGTGGACGAATTGCGGGGATCAGCGGCATCATCGGCGGCCTGCTCGCCGCTGGCGCGCCCGATCGCGCGTGGCGTTTGGCATTTTTGCTCGGCATCGTCATTTCGCCGCTGCTCTACGGCCTCGTTCACCGGCTACCCGCCATCGAAATTAGCGCCTCGTGGCCAACCCTCGTCATCGCTGGGCTTTTGGTTGGGATCGGCACCCGCTACGGCTCAGGCTGCACCAGCGGCCATGGTGTGTGCGGCCTGTCGCGTCTCTCGCCGCGCTCTTTGGTCGCTACGCTGACGTTCATGGTCGTGGCTTTTATCACCGTCTGGCTAATGGGCTTTCTGATCTAGCCGCACGCTCAAGGAGGCATGTATGAATCTGTTTTTTTCACTGTTAGCCGGCGTGATTTTTGGCGTGGGACTATTGATCAGCGGCATGGCCAACCCCGCAAAAGTGCTAGGTTTTCTCGACATCACCCGCGTCTGGGACCCGTCGCTTGCTTTCGTCATGGGCGGCGCCATCAGCGTTGGCTTTTTCGCCTTCCGCTTAGTGAAAAAGCGCAGCCACTCGGTGTTTGGCGGCGCTATCAACCTGCCAACCAGCAAGCAAATCGATAACCGCTTGATTGGTGGCGCGATTTTGTTCGGAATTGGCTGGGGGCTTGCGGGCATTTGCCCAGGGCCTGGCTTAGTGCTTCTTGGCGCGGGCGTGACCAAAGGGGTCATTTTTGTCGGTGCAATGCTCGCTGGCATGCTGATCTTTGAACTACTCGAGCGCAAACGCGCGCAACGCAAAAAATCGTAACTCAGCTTAAAGGCAGCCCGCTGCGCATAAGGATAGCGTTATGGTGATCTCGTTACTGTTAGGCTTACTCGTGGGGGCGGTGCTTGGCTTGACAGGCGCAGGCGGCGGCATTTTCGCCATTCCGGCCTTAGTGTTAGGAATGGGCTGGACGCCGCAGCAAGCCGCTCCCGTAGCCCTCGTCACCGTTGCAGCAAGCGCCGCTTTAGGCGCCATCGATGCTTGGCGCAAGGGACTGGTGCGCTACCGCGCCGCTATCGTGATCACGCTTGCCGGCGTCCCGATGACAAGCGCGGGGCTGTGGGTTGCCCATCGCACTTCGCCCATTTTGCTGACTGTACTATTTGCCTGCGTGATGCTTTTCGTTGCATGGCGGCTACTGCGCAAGCCTCAAACGAGCGAGCTGCGCACTTTCCCTGTCGCAGTGAATGAAGCGACGGGGCGCTTCGTCTGGAGTATCAACACGTGGCTGCTGTTTCTCGCCTTTGGCACGCTGACCGGTTTTATGACTGGCCTGCTGGCGGTAGGCGGCGGCTTTATTATCGTGCCGCTGCTGCGCCAATTTACGCCGCTGCCGATGCGCAGTTGCATCGCGACTTCGCTGATGATTGTTGCGCTGGTCGGCACGGGCGGGATCGCGACGGCGATGATGCAGGGGGCGGCGCTGCCGATGCCTTTTACCCTCTGGTTTGCGCTCAGCGCTGCGACGGGGATGTTTGCCGGCCGAAAATTAAGCCAGCGTTTGCCAGAACCTGCTGTGCAGAAGGTTTTTGCTGTACTGTTGGTCGTCGTCGCTTTAGGTATGACTTTTGCGCAGCTCATTAGCAAAGCGTAAAGCTTCGCGCTAACCTTTTGCGCAGGTAGTGCCGCGCTGGAATTTGGCTACCATACTTCCCTATTTTCCCTTTCACTGACGCTGCGTTGCACGCGTTTTTTCATAAAATCACACCACTTCAGCACTTCCTTTGATAGAAATTTTGCAGCACATTGATAGGTAATTTTGTACAAAATGAGGGTAGATCTTTATTTTTGAAGGAGTAATATTTAGGCGGGTTACTCAACAAGAGGTTCTAAATATGAAACGCATAATGTTGGTACCGCTTTACGTTGTGGGATTCTTGAGCGCAAGCTTGCCGGCCTTAGCCGCTGAGCAGATGAAGGCTCAGCAAGTCCAGTTTCAGAAAGGAAAATCTGAAAAAACCATCATGGGCTCCATCGTCGGCGATCAGGCTATCGACTATAAACTGATGGCGAGAAAAGGGCAGAAAATGACTGTGGTTTTGGACACCCAGTACAACACCTATTTTAATGTGCTTGCTCCTGGCAGCGATGCCGAGGCCATTTTTTACGGCGCGTCGAAAGGTGACCGTTTTGAAGGCATGTTGCCGGCCAAGGGAAATTACACCATTCGCGTTTATCAGCTTGGCGCCGACAAAGAGAGTAAGGCCAAGCATCCCTTTAAATTACACGTGAAAATCGAATAACGGCATGCGAATGCTAACAGCATTCGGCATTGATAATACGGTGGCTAAAGTCATCTTAGGGAAGGGTGAGCAGGCTTAAGCAAAATAAAGCCGCGTGAAATCAAGGAGCTGACTCACTTTAGTCACCCACATTTCCACTCCAACATGCAACGTAGAAAAACCCGCCACACAGTCCCTTTGACGTGATATTCTTGGCCAACGCGCGCCATTGAGTCGGTAACCCCCCTCAAATTAACTGATGTTAAAAGTAGAATTTTCTCGTACCATAAATGCAGGAGATCCTATATGAAAACATCAAAATTCACTGATAGCCAAATCATGGCGATCCTCAAGCAAGCGGAAGTTGGCACGCCTGTTCCGCAGCTTTGCCGTGAGCATGGCATGAGCTCTGCAACCTTTTACAAGTGGCGCGCCAAATTCGGCGGCATGGACGCATCGTTAATGGCGCGTCTCAAAGAGCTTGAGACTGAAAATGCTCGCCTCAAAAAAATGTATGCCGAGGAGCGTTTGAAGTCCGAAATTATTCAGGAAGCGATGGCAAAAAAGTGGTAAAGCCGTCGCAGCGCAAAGCGATGGCGCAGCACGCGGTAGCGGCTCGAAAAGTGACTATTCGCTTAGCGTGCGCTGCGTTTTGCATCAGCGAAACCTGTTACCGCTATCAGCCTGTCAATGACGATGAAAACGCGCAAATCGCAGATTTACTTATTGATTTAACAGGAAAAGAAACAGATTGGGGATTTGGTCAGTGCTTTCATTATCTGCGCAATGTGAAAGGTTTTGCTTGGAATCATAAGCGCGTTTATCGAATTTACTGCGAACTTGCGTTAAATTTGCGCATCAAGCCGCGCCGGCGCTTAAAACGCAATG
>JBOFRL010000058.1:0-55206 GCA_051650965.1 Vibrionaceae bacterium | reverse complement strand
GCAGGATGGTATGACTCAAAGCGCAATGGTCGTGTTGGATGGGAGCGGCTATGGGAAGGATGGTTTTTATTGCAAACCATCCTTGAGGGTTACCTGTTGGCCAAGTCTCTTGATCTATGAAATGTGATCAAGAGACAGGCAGCTGCGGGCTTTTTTTATGGACCAATTTTAGGTTCATGGCACAAAATGTGCGGGAAAGTGTTAGACAGTTAGACCAAAAACAGCGTCGCCAATCCTAAGAACACTGAAAGTCCCACAATATCTGTGATGGTAGTGAGCGCCATCCCGCCGGCTAAGGCTGGGTCAATTTTCATCTTTTTCAGCATGATAGGAATGCAGACGCCCGCAATACCAGCGACGGTAAGGTTGGTGAGCATCGCTGCACCGATGATGGCGCCAAGCATCAGATCGGCTTTCCACACCGCAACCACGCCGCCGATAATTACCGCCCACAGCAGGCCATTGAGCAGGCCAACGAGCGCCTCTTTGCTCAGCAGCCAGCGGGTGTTGGACTCACCGATGTGACCGACGGCAAGGCCGCGGATCACTAGCGCCACGGTTTGGTTACCGGCCACACCGCCCATTGATGGCACAATCGTCATCAAAACGGCGATAGACGCCATCTGCTCGAGCGTGTTTTCAAACAGGTTTGAGACCGACGCGGCGGCCAGCGCGGTTAAAATGTTGGTGCCGAGCCAAATGCTGCGGCTTTGTGCTGATTTTAACGCCGGCGCAAAGGTGTCCTCGTCATCGTCAAGACCTGCCATGCTCATCATGGAGTGCTCGGCATCTTCTCGAATAATATCAACGATATCATCGATGGTGATCCGGCCGACGAGATGACTGTTTTCATCGATAACCGGCGCTGAAATCCAGTCGCGGCGCTCAAACAGTTTCGCTACTTCGCTCACGTCCATGTCGACTGCAATTGCCTCGTCGCAATCTTCTAAAAGCTCCATGATCTGCGTGTCAGGCTGAGAGGTGAGCAGGCGTGTAAGTTCCAGCGATCCCACTAAAAAGCTATTTTGATCAACGACGTACAAGGCGTTAGTCGCGTGCGGCAACTCGCCTTTCATGCGCAAATAGCGCAGCACCACATCCACGCTAACATCAGAGCGGATGGTGACCACGTCGGTATTCATGATCCCGCCGGCAGTATCCTCAGGATAAGAGAGCGCTTGCTCGATGCGCGCGCGATCTTGGCTATCCATCTGTGCCAGCACGTCTTGCGAAACTTGCTCGGGCAAGCTACGCAACAGGTAGGCTGCATCGTCGGTGTCCATCCCTTCCGTTGCGGCGGCCAGCTGCTCAGGGCGCATGTGCAGCATAATGCCGTCTTTGACATCTTCAGAAAGTTCTTCAAGGATGTCGCCTTGCAGCTCGGGATCGGTCAGTTTCCACAATGCAAGCCGGCTTTTAGGTGGCGAAGCCTCAAGAAGATGGGCAATATCTTCTGGCTCCATGTCTTCTAAAATGTGATAGGCATGAACAAACATACCACTATCAAGGGCTTGGCTTACCTCTTGCAGTGTCTGATGCGTTTGATTGGGCTCTTGTTCGTAGTTGTCTGCCATAAATGTGACGCCGGCTGCTAAATTAAGGGGCTAAATATTAGCGTAATAGATCTTTGGTGTCTTTGTTTGTGTTGTGTTGTAGATAAAAAAGCTTTATTTACTATCGAGTTAACCGGTCTTAGGCCGAATGCGACGCCTCATTTAATTCCAAACGGCGGTGGCGGATCTGCACAGAAAGCCCCTTGGCCTTAAAATATTCGCCAAGATATTGCGCGATATAGACAGAGCGGTGTTGCCCGCCGGTGCAGCCAATGGCCACCGTCAAATAGCTGCGATTATTGCTTTGCAGCTGTGGCAGCCAGCTATTAAAAAAATCGCTCAGCTGATTGATAAATCGCTCGACATCCTTTTCTTTGGCAAAAAACGCGCGCACCGGCTCATCAAGTCCCGTTAGCGGGCGAAGCTCTGCATCCCAGTGCGGATTGGGCAAAAAGCGCGCGTCAAAAACGTAATCGGCATCGGCTGGCAGCCCGTATTTGTAGCCAAATGATTCGAAAATCATCACCAGCTCGTTGTTGCTGTGACCAAGCACGAGCGTGCGGATAGTGTTGGCAAGGTGATGCACGGAAAGAGTCGAGGTGTTGATGATTTTGTCGGCGCGCTCTTTGAGCGGCTCAAGCAAAATTTGCTCTTTTTCAATCGCTTGCGCTAAGGAAAGGTTGCCGCGCGACAACGGGTGGCGCCGCCGTGTCTCGCTAAAGCGCTTGATCAGCACCGGATCGCTTGCATCGAGGAAAAAGAGCCGCACGCTGATATTTTTATTGAGCCCATCGAGCAGCTGTGCAAATTGCTCCGGCTGATCGGGGAGGTTGCGAATATCGATGCTGACCGCAACCTTTTTTATGCTCGGGTGCAGCCCTGCAATGAACTGCGTTAGCAAATTAACCGGAAGATTATCAACACAGTAGTGATCAAGATCTTCTAATACATGCAGCGCTACCGACTTTCCTGAGCCGGAGCGTCCGCTGATGATAGTTAGCTGCATACCTGTTCCGCCTGTTGTGCTTGTAAGAAGGAGTCGGTGATAAGCTGATAGAGCGCTTCGTCATCTTGAGTGAGACGCAGCTGCCGGCAAAGCTGCTTATCGCCGAGCATTTCAGCAAACGCGCTGAGTAGCGGAGAGTATACGTGGCACAGCTCCTCTGGCACAAATAGCGCGAAGACGAGATCCACATTTTGATTGTCGATGGCGTCAAAATCGAGCGCTTCTTCGAGGTTGATAAATACGCCGACGGCTTTGTCGCCGCTGCTTAGTTTGCCGTGGGGAAAGGCGATGCCTGCGCCGATGCTGGTGCTGCCCTTGCGCTCGCGGGCAAGTAGGGATTCGAATAGAACTTGTGGATTTTGTTGTAATTTTTTTCCTGCAATGTCGCAAATAAATTCAAATGCGCGCTTTTTGCTAGAAAATAAAACTGCACTTTTGGTGCAGTCTAAATCTAAGATATCGGTCAGTTGCATGTCAGTCTAATTAAGTTTTTGTTTGTGTTTATCTAATTGCTTGAGCAATTTATCGTTGAGAAGGTCAATGGCACCATACATATTATCAGCGCTTGCCTTGGCGTAGATTTCAGCTTGGTTGACGTGCAGCGTTGCTTCGATGATGTGCTGCAGTTTTTCTACGCTAAGTACCACATGCGCACTCGAAATCGAATGAAAACGCTCGAGTTTGCTAAACTTTTGCGTGATCTGCTGGCGTAGTGCATCGGTGACTTCAAGGTGGTGTCCTGATACGTTAAGTTGCATGGCCATATTCCTTATGTTTGTGGTTTAAAAAAGCCGCTTGCGCTGACTTGATGGTGCAATTCCTAGAGATTCTCGATACTTAGCGATAGTGCGTCTGGCAACTTGGATCCCTTGCTGTGCCAAAAGCGTGGCTATTTTACTGTCGCTGAGCGGTTTTTGGCTATTTTCTGCCGCGACCAGTTTTTTGACCAAAGCGCGAATTGCGGTCGAGCTGCATTCACCGCCGCTTTCCGTACTCACGTGGCTTGAGAAAAAGTACTTTAACTCAAAAATACCATGTGGTGTATGCATATATTTTTGCGTGGTGACGCGCGAGATGGTCGACTCGTGCATTTCCACCGCGCCCGCTACGTCGCTAAGGATCATAGGCTTCATACGCTCTGCGCCATATTCAAAAAAATCTTTTTGGTAATCAACAATATATCTTGAAACTTTGAGCAGCGTTTCATTGCGACTCTCTAAACTTTTGATGAACCATTTCGCTTCTTGCAAATGGTTGCGAATAAAGAGGCTATCGCTTGCGCTGCAGCTGCCTTTGCTTAAGGCGGCGTACTGCTGATTGACCTTCAGGCGCGGCATATTATCGATGTTGATTTGCGCGATCCACTGATTTTTTTCTTTCGACACAAAAACATCAGGGAGCACATATTCCGGCTCTTCGTGGTTAAACAGATTGCCAGGGCGCGGCTCTAATGTGTGCACCAATTCAAGCGTTGATCTCAGCTGGAGATCATTTAATTTACTCTCTTTGATCAGTTGCGAAAAATCGCGATTTGCTAACAGATGCATGTAATTTTGCAAGATCAGTTTGGCTTCGTTAAGCCAAGGCGTATTGGTGTCAAGCGCTGCGAGCTGCAGCAGCAAGCACTCTTGCAAATTGCGTGACGCGACGCTGAGCGGATCAAATTGCTGCACGCGTTTAAGCACCGCTTCTACTTCGTCAAGCTCGACGTCAGCAAGGCCAAGGCTCTCTAAAATTTCTTGCGTAGAAACAGTGAGATAGCCCTGCTCATTGACCGCGTCGATGATGGCGGTGGCAATGGCGCGATCGATTTCAGAAAACGGGGTGAGGCGCAGCTGCCACAACAGGTGATCTTGCAATGTTTGCGTGGTTTCGCCTTGATAAACGGGAAACTCATCATCAAGACCATGGGCGTAGATTTCGGTGCTCGCGCTGTAAGCTTCATCCCACGTGGTGTCGACCGGCAGCTCGTCGGGAATGGTTTGCTGCGCTAATAATTCGGTGCTGTTGAGCTGACCGCCATCGTTATCATTTTCGGGGGCGGCGTCAAAATTGGCCAAGGTTTGATCAAGCAGATTGCCGCCCGCTTCGTTTTCCGATTCGTGCGTCAAATCCTCTTGCTCGAGTAGCGGATTTTTTTCAAGCGCCAGCTGAATTTCCTGTTGCAACTCTAACGACGAAAGCTGCAAAAGCCGGATGGCTTGTTGCAGTTGCGGTGTCATCGCCAGTTGCTGGCCTAATTTGAGCTGAAGAGAGGGTTTCATCGCGCTATGGGCACCTTGTTCGCTAAATTGGGTCTATACACACGGTTGTTGACGCAAAATCTATGCTGCTGGCTGCGCCAAAGTTGGCAATTATTCTCTATCTTATTGATTATAGACGAAATTCATCGCCGAGATAAACGCGCTTCACATGTTCATCATTAAGCACTTGTGCGGGTGTGCCGCTGGCAATTAGCCGCCCTTGGCTGACGATATAGGCCTTTTCGCACACGCTTAATGTTTCGCGGACGTTGTGGTCGGTAATGAGCACGCCAAGGCCGCGGTCGCGCAGGTGCTGGATGATCTTTTTGATATCAAGTACGGAGATTGGGTCAACGCCGGCAAAGGGCTCGTCAAGCAAAATGAATTTAGGATTAGCCGCCAGCGCGCGGGCGATTTCAACGCGTCGCCGCTCGCCGCCTGAAAGCGCCATGCCGAGGCTGTTGCGGATGTGCTGAATGTTAAACTCATCAAGCAGCTCGTTGGCCTTGGCAATGCGCTCTTGCTTGCTGAGCTCTTTACGCGTTTGCAGCACTGCCATCAGGTTATCAAGCACCGACAGTTTTCTAAAAATCGAAGCCTCTTGCGGCAGATAGCCAATGCCAAGGCGCGAGCGGTAATGCATCGGCTGAATGCTGATGTCATTATCATCTACGCAAATTGTGCCGGCATCGCGGGCGACCAGCCCCACAATCATGTAAAACGAGGTGGTTTTGCCTGCGCCATTTGGCCCAAGCAGGCCAATGATTTCGCCAGTCTTTACTTCAAGGCTGACGTCGGTGACCACTTTGCGCCCGTTGTAGCTTTTAGCCAAATTTTTTGCAGATAAAATCGTCATGCTATCTTTTTTCGTTGGTTGTTTGAGGTTGTAGCACCGTTGTAACGCGTTGTCTTCTATCGCTTTCTGCCATGAGAAGCTGCTTATTTATGTCGTAGCTAATTTTTTGCCCTCGCACCGAGCTGCCGCTTTCTTGGACGAGCAGCGCTTGATCTTGCATGGTGAGATGGCCTTTCGCGACGTCATAATGCAGCGTCAAAGCTTCGCCGTTAATTTTTTTGCCGTCGTCGAGGGTTTGCTGAAAACTGGCAGGTTTGCCATACGCATCAATAATTTCACTTTGCGCCCTTTTTTGCGGGCGAGTGACAACGACCTTGTCCGCTCTTAGCCGAATCGAGCCTTGACGCATAAAAACATCACCAGTAAATACAACAGTGTTAGAGTTTAAATCAAGGTGCTGCTCGGCAGAATCGATGTAGATCGGCTGATCCTTATCGGTCGACAGCGCCATTACGCTAGTTGTAGTGAGGGCTAAAATTAGCCCAAGCAAATTAGTTAATTTTTGGGTCATAAATTGTTTGTACTTGTTGAGTTAGCTGCAAATTATGTGAGCCAAAATTACCTTTTGCGCTATTGGCGTGGGATGAAAAGCCATGCCCGATAATTTTGGTGGCGCTATTTGACAAAAAGTCGCGCGTATTAAGATCCACGGTGATCTCATCGGTCGTCACTGTTTGGATCTGTGCATTGGGCAATAAATTAATCATAGTGACATTACCTACCATCACCAAGGTGTTTGTCCCCTGTAGCGTCGCAAAATTAGAGCTAACTTGCCACTCCTTTTGTTGGTCTTGGGTAAAGGTATGCAGCAGTGGCTCATTAAAATGAGTCTCATTACGCGCTTGGTAATGTTCTAAAAATGGCGCTTCTAAGGTGTGCAGACGCGTGCCTGCCTGCGAATAGTTTATTGCGCGCACGTTGGCGGCGGTAAAAAACGGTTTTTCCAGATCGGGGGCTACCTGCTTTGGTGTCGGCTGCTGGTACGTCGAGGCCAGATAATAGCCGCTGTAGCCGCAGATCCCCAGCAGCGCAAGATAGCCCAGTTTTTTAAGCAGCATAGCGAATGAGCCTTGTTTTGAGCAGCTCGCCGATAGCGACCGGCTGCTCGATAAGTTTTATGAGGTGTGATGTCATTAAATCACTCCTGCGCGTAACAGATCATGCATGTTGAGTGCGCCAATCAATTTGTTTTGCTCAACAACAAGCAGTCCATTGATTTTTTTGCTTTCCATCAGCTGCAGTCCTTCGGCGGCGAGCACCTGCGCGCCAATCGTGGTGGGATTTTTCCCCATCACATCGCCGATAGCGGTGCTGTGGATGTCAATGCGCTTGTCGAGCATGCGCCGCAAGTCGCCGTCGGTGAAAATGCCGCACAGTTCGCCATTTTTTTCTACCACGGCGGTCATGCCAAGCCCTTTTTCTGAGATCTCTAGCAGCGCATCACGGATGGTGCAATCTGCAAAAACTTGAGGCAACGCGTCGCCCTGGTGCATGACATCGCTAATGCGCAGCAGCAGCTTGCGTCCGAGCAGCCCGCCTGGGTGTGACAGCGCAAAATCGTCGGCAGTAAAGCGGCGCGCGCGCATTAAGGCAACCGCAAGCGCATCGCCCATCACTAAGGTGGCGGTGCTGCTTGAGGTTGGGGCAAGCCCGATTGGGCAAGCCTCTTTGGGAACTTCGATGCAAAGATTGACTTGTGCCAGCGTCGCGATGGTCGATTTGGGATTATTGGTCATGCTGATCAACGTGATGTTGCGCCGCTTGATCACAGGCAGCAGCGTCGCGATTTCGCTCGACTCGCCTGAGTTTGAGATAGCGAGGATCACATCATTTTTTTCAATCATGCCGAGATCGCCATGGCTTGCTTCACCAGGATGGACAAAAAATGCCGGCGTTCCGGTGCTTGCAAAGGTCGCTGCAATTTTTTTACCGATATGGCCCGACTTGCCAACGCCCATCACTACCACTTTTCCTTGTCCCGCCAAAATGATTTGGCAAGCTTTGGCAAAATTTGCGTCGATGTAACGTTGCAAATGCGCGATGGCTTCTTGTTCAATTTGCAGTGTTTCAATGCCAGCTTGGCAAAAGTCAAAATTATCTCTCATGTAAAAGCTCTTTAGGCGGTAGCGGAAAAAAACAAGTAGCTTTGATAGGCAATAAATCCCGTAAGTAACGCGGCGCCTTCAAATCGGTTTATGACTCGTTTTTTGCCAAAAGCGAACAAAAATAGCAACACTGAGAAGGTTAGCATGACGTAAAAGTCACGGTGCATCGCAAAAGGGCTCAGCTGCGCCGGCTGGATCAACGCGGGCAATCCCATCACAATCAAGATGTTGAAAATGTTGGAGCCGATAATATTGCCGACCGCCATGTCATCCTCTTGCTTTAGCACGCTTGCGATAGACGCGGCAAGCTCTGGTAAGCTGGTACCAATCGCGATGATGGTCAGGCCAATCACCAAGTCGCTCAGACCAAACGCTTTCGCGATGATCACCGCGTTGTGGATGATAAGGTTGGCGCTCAAAATCAACAAGGCGAGGCCGACAACAATCCAAAATGTCGCTTTGAGATTGGTGATTTTTTCTTCATCGGCGCTGTCGCTAGCAGGCTCTGGCGTAAGCGCATTTTTCTCGCTTGGCTTTTCCAGCGCAGCGCTTTCACTGAGCGCTGTGGCTGACTGATTGTCTGCGCGCGCGCCTTTTAACATGATGAGAGTAAAAACGGCGAACAGCGCGATCAAAATAAAGCCTTCAACGCGCGCAAGTTGACTGTCCCACAAAATAGCGCCGCAGCCAAGCGTTATCGCCAGCATCATCGGCAACTCTTTGCGAATGATGGTCGAGTTAATAAGCAGCGGACGCAGCAGCGCGCTGCAGCCCAAAATGAGCGCAATGTTGGTGATATTTGAACCCAGCACATTGCCGACCGCAATGTCCGTTTTGCCTTCAAATGCCGCTGAGGCCGACACCACCATTTCCGGCGCTGAGCTGCCAAGAGCGATGATGGTCATGCCGATAACCAGCGGCGAGATGCCAAAGTTGCGCGCGACCGCCGATGATCCGTAGACCAGTTTGTCCGCGCTCCACATTAAAAGGATCAGGCCGACAACCAAAAGAATGCTTGCTTGTAACATTTTTTTATTACCATTTATCAAAGTGGTGAGGTATAAAGTAGATCCTCATAGTGGCCGCTTAAGGCTGAAAAGTGAAGTTTTCGCTTCATTTATAAGATAAAAATTACTGACAGCTTTGTTCGGTTTACTTTACGAGGAAAGAGTTTAATTATTTATAGTTAAATTGAAAGTTACAAAAATAATTTAACGAAAGGAGTGGCGAAGGGGTCTTAGTTGTGATCTTATAGCGTAGCCTCAAATCAATATCAATGAGGTAAGTTGCATAATTTACAAGCGGAGCATTTGTAGCAATGATGACTGACGCTAATTTAGTCAATGTTGAAAATTTAACGTTCCTACGTTCTGGGCGCTACATTTTTAACGACGTGAGTTTGACTGTTCCAAAAGGTAAAATCACTGCCATCATGGGGCCGTCTGGCATCGGTAAGACCACGCTGTTGCGTCTTATTGCTGGGCAGCTTGCACCTGAGGCTGGGGTTGTGCAGTTCGCTGGAGAGACCATCAGCCAGCTATCGCGCAGCAAGCTTTATCAAATTCGGCGACGCATGAGCATGCTGTTTCAGTCGGGCGCTTTATTTACCGACATGACAGTATTTGACAACGTTGCCTTCCCTTTGCGTGAACATACGCAGCTTTCTGAAGAACTTATCCGTACCATCGTCTTGCTAAAGCTTGAGGCTGTCGGCCTGCGCGGCGCGGCGGGGCTGATGCCAAGCAGCTTGTCGGGTGGGATGGCACGTCGTGCAGCGCTTGCGCGCTCGATTGCGCTTGATCCAGAACTTATCATGTACGATGAGCCGTTTGTCGGCCAAGATCCTATCACGATGGGCGTGCTTGTGACGCTGATCAGCCATCTTAACAAAGCGCTCGGCTTGACCTCAATTGTGGTGTCGCACGATGTGCCGGAAGTGATGGGGATTGCCGATCTGGTCTATTTGCTGGTGAACGGCAAAGTGATAGCGAGCGGTTCGCCGCAGGAGCTGCGTGATAATCCTAACGAGCAAGTTCAGCAGTTTTTGCAAGGAAACGCCGATGGTCCCGTGCCATTTCGCTATCCAGCCAAAGAATTAGCTGAGGAGTTATTTACGTGAAAAAATGGGTTGAGCAACTAGGAAGCCAAGCGATGGAGATAGCCGGCACCTTTGGCCGCGCATCGTTTATGCTTGGTGGCGCTTTGATAAGTAAGCCGCAGCCGAAAAAAATGTGGCCGCTGCTGCTCACACAGCTCTATTTTGTCGGTGTGCGTTCGCTTGCGATCATTTTAGTTTCGGGACTGTTTATTGGCATGGTGCTAAGCCTGCAAGGCTATCTCGTGTTGGTGGATTTTGGTGCTGAAAGCTCGCTTGGGCAGATGGTGGCGTTATCGCTGCTGCGTGAACTAGGACCTGTAGTGACAGCGCTGCTGTTCGCAGGCCGTGCGGGCTCGGCGCTGACGGCTGAAATTGGCCTGATGAAAGCGACTGAGCAGCTCTCAAGCCTTGAAATGATGGCCGTTGACCCGCTGCGCCGCGTGATTGCGCCGCGCTTTTGGGCTGGCACCATTTCTATGCCGCTGCTGGCGATGATCTTCATGCTTGTCGGTATCTGGGGCGGTCAGCTGGTCGGTGTAGACTGGAAAGGGATCGACCACGGCAGTTTTTGGTCAGTCATGCAATCATCCATTGAACTGGGTTACGATATTGGCCAGTCGCTGGTAAAATGCATTGTATTTGCTATCACTGTCACCTGGATTGCGGTATTTAATGGCTATGACGCCGTCCCAACTTCAGAAGGGATCAGCCGCGCCACGACTCGTACTGTGGTTCATTCTTCACTTGCGGTACTGGGATTAGATTTCATCTTAACTGCACTTATGTTTGGGGGCTAATCGCTCATGAAACAAAATATAAAAACAGAAATGTGGGTGGGAAGCTTTGTGCTTGCCGGGCTTTTAGCCGCTGTGTTGTTGGTATTTAAGGTCGCGGATGTAAACAGTTTTTCCTCTGCCGACGTGTACCGACTGAATGCTGAATTTGACAACATTGGTGGCCTAAAAGTGCGCTCACCGGTCAAAATTGGCGGCGTTGTAGTAGGGCGCGTGAGCAAAATTTCACTAGCTGCGCCAAACTATGTGCCAACAGTCGAGCTTGAAATCGAACGCAAATACGGCTTTTTCCCAGAATCGAGCTCAGCATCCATTTTGACTTCGGGCATTTTGGGCGAGCAATACATCGGGATCCGTCCAGGATTTGTAGATGAAGACATCGAACTTTTGCAAGATGGCGGCTTGTTGCAAGACACGCGCTCAGCTGTTGTGCTAGAAGATTTGATTGGACAGTTTTTGTATAAAGTAGGCGATGATAAATCTAAGGAGTAGTGCAAGATGAAAAAATGGCTTATTTCAGCAATGACAGCAGGTTCTATTGCGCTAGCATCGTGGTCACAGCCGTTGCTTGCCAATAATAAAGATCCTTATCAATTGATCAATCAAGTGGCAACTTCTACGTTTTCACGCTTGAAAAAAGACTCTGCGCGCTATCAGGCCAACCCTGAGCTGCTGCGCGATGTGGCGCGTCAAGAAGTGCTGCCGCACATTAACGTACGTTACGCGGCGTTACGCGTGCTTGGTCCGCTAGCAGAAAAATCGTCCAAAGAAGAGCGCGATCTGTTTAACGATGCGTTTTCTAACTATCTGGTCGCTGCGTACGCGCAAATTTTGACCGAGTACACCGACCAACAAGTGACTGTGGAAAAGGCGCGTCCAATTCCAGCAGATCGCAACGTAGTCTCTGTGCGTGTTGATATCACCGATCCTGCGCGCGCGCCTATCCGCCTTGACTTTAAGCTGCGTAAAAACAGCCGCACCAACGAGTGGCAAGGTTACGACGTGCAGGCTGAAGGCGTCAGCATGCTTGAGACTAAGATCAGCGAGTGGCAGGGAGAGCTGCGCACGAAGGGGATCACTGCTGTTGCAAGACAGCTTGATGCTCAAGCCAAGCAGCCTATTCAAAAGAAGAGTAGATAACGTGACAAGTGCCATAAAGCTTGTTTTAGAAGATAAGGAAACTTATCAGCTGGTGGGGGAGCTTGATGCGCAAAGTGTGCCGGAGTTTTGGCGTACGCGTGACACTTGGCTCCCACAGCAGCCGCAGATCACCTTGGATTTAGCCAAAGTGACGCGCGTTGACTCTGCCGGAATGGCGCTACTTCTGCACATGCAGCAGCAATTGGCGCAGCAAAAGCAGAGCATGACGTTAAAAAACGTGCCGCAGCAACTCGATATGCTATTAGAGCTACATAACGTGCGCGAAATGTTTCACTACTGATCTGCATTACGCTGTAAATGGATAAGGCAACTTCGGTTGCCTTATTTTTTGCGCGCGGAGCCGGCGCGTTCATGTTATTTAACTGTGCATTTTGGTAAGGTATGCTCCATTTTATAGCGGAATAAGCAGATTAAGGACGCTAAAATGCAAGCATCTGAAATAAAAGGTATTCTTGAACAAGCTTTGACTCTTGATGAGATCTATGTCGAAGGAGAGGCCGGTCACTTTACTGTCACCGTTGTTAGTAGCATGTTTGAAGGTATGTCACGCGTAAAACAGCAGCAAGCTATTTACGCCCCCTTGATGGAACAGATAAGATCGAATGCGATTCATGCTCTTACTATAAAGGCGTTAACCCCCATGGAGTGGGAACGCGATAAAAAACTAACACGATTGTAATTACGCCCGAGGAATTCATGCAAAAATTTAGAGTCCGTGGTGGAGATCCACTGCGAGGTCAAGTCACTATTTCTGGTGCAAAAAATGCGGCGTTACCCATTTTATTTGCTGCATTATTAGCAGAAGAGCCCGTTGAAATTGCTAACGTTCCAAAACTTCGTGATATCGACACCACCATGCAGCTGCTAAGCCGTCTTGGCGCTAAAGTGTCGCGCAACGGCTCGGTGCATGTGGATGCAAGCTACGTGGATCAATATTGCGCCCCTTACGAGCTGGTTAAAACCATGCGCGCTTCAATTTGGGCGCTTGGCCCGCTGGTGGCGCGTTTTGGCAAGGCTGAAGTGTCGCTGCCTGGCGGCTGCGCGATTGGCGCGCGTCCGGTTGATCTGCACATTCACGGCTTAGAGCAACTTGGCGCCTCTATCACGCTGGCTGACGGCTATGTAAAAGCGCAGGTGGACGGCCGCTTGAAGGGCGCGCACATTGTGATGGACAAAGTGAGCGTTGGCGCGACGGTAACTATTATGTCTGCTGCGACTCTTGCGACGGGCACAACTGTAATTGAAAACGCCGCGCGTGAACCTGAAATCGTTGATTGCGCGAAGTTTTTAAACGCGATTGGCGCTAAGGTGAGTGGCGCTGGCACTGACATCATCACGATTGAAGGCGTTGAGCGACTCGGTGGCGGCTATCACAAAGTTATCGCAGACCGCATTGAAACTGGCACCTTTTTGGTTGGCGCGGCTGTCTCTGGCGGCAAAGTGCGTTGTCAAAACACGTCGGCAAAATTGCTTGAAGCGGTGCTTGCGAAGCTTGAAGAAGCGGGCGCCAAAATCACCACCGGTGAAGATTGGATTGAACTTGATATGACAGGCCGCACTCTAAAAGCGGTTAACGTGCGCACCGCGCCACACCCTGGCTTTCCAACCGACATGCAAGCGCAATTTACGTTGCTGAACATGATGGCGAAAGGCACTGGTGTGATCACTGAGACGATTTTTGAAAATCGCTTCATGCATGTGCCAGAGCTGCAGCGCATGGGCGCGAACGCTGAAATTGAAGGCCACACGGTGATCTGCCTTGATTGCGACGGGCTGAGCGGCACCGAAGTGATGGCGACTGACCTGCGCGCCTCAGCAAGCCTTGTGATCGCAGGCGCGATTGCTAAAGGCGAAACGATTGTCGATAGGATTTATCACATCGACCGTGGCTATGAAAAAATCGAAGCGAAATTGACCGAGCTTGGCGTGAAAATCGAGCGCTTTAGCGTCGAAGAGCCGTGCGAAGACTAATTTTTGCAAGCAAAAGTGCCATGAATTCATGGCGCTTTTAATTGTAACTGGGCTCTTCGGCAATGGTCACCAAAATATCAATCGGCTTTCCTTTACGCAGCACTTTAAATGGGATCTGCGTGCCCGGCCTTGTATCTGCAACAATATCAAGAATATAGCGAAAGTTTGGGATCGTGTTGCCGTTAATTTCGATGATCAGATCGTTAAGCTCGATACCTGACGCCGCCGCCGGCCCATCTTTGACCACGTCCGTCACTAAAATGCCGCTCAGCTCGCCCGCCTTTAGCTGACGCGCCATTACCTGATTGATTTCACGCCCCTCAACACCAAGATAGCCACGGATCACGCGTCCATCAGCGATGAGCTTATTCATGATTTTGACCGTGAGCGCGTAGGGAACCGCAAAAGAGATCCCGTACGTTTCCATGTCTTGCCCTTGCTGGAATGAAGCGGTGTTGATGCCAACCAGCTCACCAAGCGTGTTAACGAGCGCGCCGCCGGAATTGCCTTTGTTAACCGCCGCGTCAGTCTGCAAAAAATCTTGGCGCTGATTAAAACTCATGCCCGAGCGGCCAGTTGCAGAGATGATGCCAAAAGTGGTGGTCTGCCCGAGGTTATACGGGTTGCCGATCGCCAGCACAATGTCGCCGACCGTCGGCTGATATTGCGTGGGCAGCGGGATCACGGGCAAATCGATGGCGTCAATCTTGATCACGGCAAGATCTGTTCGCAGATCCTTTCCAACCAGCTGCGCCGTGTTGATGCGGCCATCTTGCAAGGCAACGATGATCTGATCGGCCTCTGCCACCACGTGATAGTTGGTGACGATATAGCCCTGCGCATCCATGATCACGCCCGAGCCGAGTCCTTCAGAATTCAGGTACAGGCGGTTTTCATTACTGAAATGACGTGAATAAATATTCACTACCGCAGGCGACGCGCGGCTCACTGCATAGTTGTAGGAAAGCGGTGGCTGCGTCGCGTTAAAAGAAGAAGCGGCCGCAAAAAAGGGGCGCGACGTGCGCAATGTTGGAAATGCAATTAGAAAAATTGCAGCCATAACAATTCCATAGCTGACAGAGCGCAGGAAAAACCCCATCTTCTCATTTCCTCTTTCATCTTAATTGGTATTAAGTGGTTTAAAATGCGGGTGAAGAATAGCATTTTAAAGCTGTAATGAGTAGGCAAGAGCAGCGCATTCAGTCAATCGGCTGATAAATTAGAATAAAACGGACAAAGAAGCGGCGCGCTTAGGAAAATGATAATAAATTGAGGGCATAAGGAAAGCGAGCGTTATAGAAAAAGGGCAGCCAATACAGGCTGCCGCAATGCATAACTGGTCAATTTAGCGAATAACTAAATAGAGATTGGTGTTACCGCGCACCACTTGCAGCGCCAAGATGCTGTTTTTCGTAGCATTAATTTGCTTGCGTAGCTCGTCGATATTTTTGATAGGAACGCGGTTAAGCTCCATGATGATGTCATTTTCTTTAAGGCCGTAGCGTGCCGCGAGCGACCCCTTTTGCACCTGACTGATGCGCACGCCTTGCAAACCGTCCTTATTGTGGTTTTCTAGCGCCGCGCCAGTAAAGGCTTTGTGCAGGTTTTGCGCATTGGTGATAGTTTGCGCCATCTCTTTTAGCGTCACCATCACATCCAAGCTTTTGCCGTTGCGGATCAAGCCAAGTTTGACTGTTTTGCCTGCGCCTATCACCGCAATTTTGGCGCGCAGTTCGCTAAAGCTGCGAATGCTTTTTCCATTGACCGCGGTGATAATGTCGCCTGCCTGAATGCCCGCAGCCTCTGCGGCGGAGTCTTTGGTCACTTGGCTGACAAAGGCGCCGTGATTGGTTTTGTAACCAAAGGTTTTAGCCAGCTCGGTATTGAGTTCGCCGCCAATCACGCCAAGCACGCCGCGCTTCACTTCACCAAATTCAAGGATTTGATCAGAAATGCTTTTGATCATGTTGGACGGAATGGCAAAACCGATGCCGACGTTGCCACCATTTGGCCCTAAAATGGCCGTGTTCATGCCGATGAGCTCGCCTTTGAGGTTAATCAAGGCGCCGCCCGAGTTGCCGCTATTGATCGCCGCATCGGTTTGAATGAAGTTTTCAAAATTTTCGATGTTAAGGCCGCTGCGACCGAGCGCTGAAATTATGCCGGAAGTGGCGGTTTGCCCAAGCCCAAATGGGTTGCCGATAGCGACCGCAAAATCGCCAACGCGCAGCAGATCCGAGTCGGACAGCTTGATTTCAGTGAGGTTTTCGGCCTTTTCAATTTTGAGCAGCGCAACATCGGAGAGGCTGTCGCTGCCGATAAGTTTTGCGTCGTATTCGCGGCCATCGAAAAGTTGAATGCGAATTTTATCTGCATTATCAATCACATGGTTATTGGTGATGATATAACCTTTGTTTTTGTCGATGATAACGCCTGAGCCAAGACCTTGAAACGGGCGCTCTTGCACTTGCTCAAGTGGCGCGTCTTGGCCAAAAAAGAAACGAAAGGGTTCTGGGATACGTTGCCGAAGTTCATGGCTGCCTTGTACCGAAATGCTCACCACCGCTGGGCTGACTTTTTCTAACATCGGCGCAAGAGACGGCATTGGTTGCCCAGCTACAATTGTGGGTAAACTTGCGGTAACAGGAAAAGAGAGCACGGAGCTAACGGCAATGGCTAGCGCGGTGAAGGCTGTTAACGATCGTTTTTTCATTTGTCCCTCCTAATCATTACTTATTAAGAGTGAGGGCAAAATTAAAAAGTTCAATAGCGCTCGGCGATGAATCCCCGCCATGTTTTATATTTTACCTTTATTTACAGTGGCTTAGATGGGTTTTTCCGCAGCGGTTTTTTTTGTGAAGCTGCGCTTTATTGATAAAAAATCATTTTGTAAAAATAGAGAGTGCTTTTTTTTGCAGCGATCTTTATAATCTTGCGACCCACCGTAGCTGTTACAAGGCTTAGGCCGAGGGCACACCATTCGAAGGGATGTTGCATGGCTCTTAACAGTGGGAGCGCACGCTCCTTAAAGTGAATCGTTAATTATTGGATATTGATTAGCATGAAAACATTCGTTGCTAAACCAGAAAGCGTAAAACGCGACTGGTACATCGTTGATGCAGAAAACAAAACTTTGGGGCGAATCGCAACTGAGATTGCTTCACGCCTACGCGGTAAGCACAAAGCAGAATACACTCCACACGTTGACACTGGCGATTACATCGTTGTTATCAACGCGGAAAAAGTAAAAGTGACTGGCGCTAAAGCGACTGACAAAATCTACTACAGCCACACAGGCTATGTAGGTGGTATCAAGTCAATTAGCTTTGAAAAGCTAATCGCTAAAAAACCAGAAATGGTGATTGAATTGGCTGTGAAAGGCATGTTGCCACGTGGTCCTCTAGGTCGTGCGATGTTCCGTAAGCTGAAAGTTTACGCAGGAACTGCTCACAAGCACGCGGCCCAACAGCCGCAAGTACTAGATATTTAAGGGGACTTAGACAATGGCACAACAATACTACGGCACAGGTCGTCGCAAAAGCTCTTCTGCTCGTGTCTTTATCAAGCCAGGTAGCGGCAACATGACCATCAACCAACGTTCACTGGAGACTTATTTTGGTCGTCCAACTGCACGTATGGTGGTAATGCAGCCTCTAGAGCTTGTTGAAATGGTTGGCAAATTGGATCTATACATCACTGTAACTGGTGGTGGTATTTCTGGCCAAGCAGGTGCAATCCGTCACGGTATCACACGTGCTCTGATGGAATATGACGAATCTTTGCGTCCAGTGCTACGCGCTGCAGGCTTTGTTACTCGTGACGCGCGTTGCGTTGAGCGTAAGAAAGTTGGTCTACGTAAAGCACGTCGTCGTCCACAATACTCTAAGCGTTAATTTATTGTATTGTTTCGACAAAAAGAGCCCAGCGAGTCTGGGCTTTTTTATTTTGCCTCGTTTTGTCTGCTTTCTTCTCGCTGGCGCGCTTTAAGCGCACACTCATGACCGCGTTACTTTTCCGATAAATACGGCGCTTCACTTTCATTTTATTTAGGATCTGCCCGATTTTTGCAAAAATAAGGCAGCAGGCAGGCGCTTAAGTTGCAAGGCTCTTTTTTGGGGTTTGTTACGTGCGGGGCGCTTTGGCGCTTTTTATTTTTGCGCAAATTTTGCTGCTTACAAAAATCGCGCATCGAAAATATTTGCAATGCTGATCAATCTTTTGCTGGTGAATATGTGAAAAAACGTGACAGAGGCGCTTGAAAAAATTGGCTCGCCGCTGTCAAAAGCGCTTGTCAGGCGAGAGCGCCTGAGCAGGCCTGCTTTATCCGAAAAAAGAGTAATGGCGCGATGCGCGCGGATACGGTACCCTAAACAGTTAAATAGGCAAAGTGGCTTCGCCCTTTGTTTTTATCCCGGTGAACAATTTTGGAGGGGTTATGGCCATTGCTGCCAATAAACGCTCGGTGATGACGCTTTATTCAGACGCATCAGACATGTACAGCCATCAAGTGCGAATTGTGCTCGCTGAAAAGGGAGTCACGTACGAAATTGAGTTGGTTGATCCAGCTAATTTACCTGATGATTTAAAAGAATTAAATCCTTACGGCTCCGTTCCTACTTTAGTGGATCGTGAATTAGCGCTGTATAACTCAAGCATTATTATGGAATATTTGGATGAGCGTTTCCCGCATCCACCATTAATGCCTGTTTATCCAGTGGCGCGCGCTAACAGCCGCTTAATGATGCACCGCATCGAGCGCAACTGGTATGCGCTGGTCGATATCATTTTTAAAGGTACGGCGGAACAAGCGGCCATGGCGCGTCGCAAGCTGCGTGACGAAATCTTAAGCCTTGCGCCGGTGTTTGCTGAATTCCCATTCTTCATGAGCGAAGAGTTTAGCTTGGTCGATTGCTACCTTGCGCCGCTTTTGTGGCGTTTGCCGATCATGGGCATTGAGCTAAGCGGTCCAGGCTCTAAAGAAGCGAAAAATTACATGACACGCGTATTTGAGCGCGACTCGTTTTTAGCTTCACTGACTGAAGCTGAACGCGAAATGCGTCTGGTGCAGTGATCATGGAGCAGAATTTTACCGCTCGCCGCCCTCATTTGCTGCGGGCTTTTTATGACTGGCTTGTGGAAAATACGCTCACGCCGCACATTGTGGTGGATGCAACGCTGCCTAATGTGCAGGTTCCGCCTGAATATGTGCGTGACGGCAAAATTGTGCTCAACATTGCCCCGCGTGCTCTGGGCGATCTGCGCATAACGAGCGAATCTATCAGCTTTAATGCGCGCTTTTCGGGCGAACCGATGCATATCGTGGTGCCGATGTATGCGCTAGAAGCGATTTATGCGCGCGAAAATGGCATGGGCACCGAATTTGGTCCTGAAAGCTATTACGACGATCTGCTTGAGCAGCTCAGCCGCGTGCGCGAGCAGCCGGTTATGGGCGTGATTGATGGTGATGGCTTAGCACAAGATGACGCGGCGGGCGACGGCGAAAGTAAAACTTCGCAAGATCGCAAAAAGGGTCCACCAACATTGACCATCGTGAAATGATCGCTTTTGCTGTGTAGACTTAAGCTGTAATTTTAGTGCGCACGATACAAACAGCGTAACGCATTGCACCTTGAGCTTCTCAAGGTGAATTGACAGGTGGCCTTTGTGCCGCCTTGTTTGCATTGGTGCGTTTTTATTGCCGATGGAATGTTTATGAGATCCTCAATCGCTATGGCGCATCGCGTCGACCCCGCGTCGCTCTCCTTTTTGGCCGTCACGTTTATTACTGGTGTGGCCGTGGCTTTGCAAGTCCCAACGCTCAGCCTCTTTTTGGCGCAAGAGGTGCAAGTGCGCCCCTTTTTGATTGGCCTTTTCTACACCATTAATGCCGTTGCAGGGATTGCGGTGAGCCAGTGGCTTGGGCAGCGCTCGGATCACCGCGGTGACCGTAAGATGTTGATTTTGCGCTGCTGCTTTGCCGGCGTCGCGCTTTCGCTTTTGTTCGCTTGGTGTCGTAACTATTGGCTGCTCGCAACGCTGGGAGTGATGCTGAGCGCGCTGACTGCGACTGCAAGTCCGCAGCTGTTTGCCTTGGCGCGCGAATATTCTGCGCAGCAAAATAAGCGTGCAGACTTTTTTAACTCGATCATGCGCTCACAGTTTTCGCTGGCATGGGTGATTGGGCCGCCAATCGCTTTTTCGCTCGCGATTGGTTATGGCTTTGAGTGGATGTATTTGGCCTCGACTGCCGCTTATCTTTTGTGCGCCTATGTGGTGTGGCGCTGGCTGCCATCGCTGCCGCAAAAAGCGCCGCAGGCGGCGGGCGAGCAGACCAACTGCCGTACAGTGCCACGGCTGCGCGTTTTGTTTCTTGCGTCCACATTAAGCTGGACGTGCAACAGCATGTATCTGATCAATATGCCGCTTTATGTCACCAAGCAGCTTGGCTTTGACGATCAATGGGCGGGCTTTTTAATGGGCACTGCCGCGGCGTTAGAGGTGCCGGTGATGCTGCTGGCCGGATATTATGCGGCGCGCGTGGGCAAAAGGCCGATGCTGCTGGTGGCGATTGTGGCGGGCGTGGCATTTTATGGCGGCTTGATTGCGCTTGAAAGTCAAACCGAGTTGTTATTGCTGCAGGTTTTTAACGCGATTTTTATTGGCATCGTGGCGGGTATCGGCATGTCCTATTTTCAAGATGTGATCCCCGACAGGCCTGGAATGGCGACAACGCTGTTCACCAATAGCGCGCGTACCGGCTCGATTGTCGCGGGGGCAATTGCTGGTGTTGTGGCTGAGTTTGCTGGATTTCATGCGGTATTTGTGGTGGCGCTGCTTTTAGCTGTTGCGGCTTTGGCTGCCAGTTTTTTTGCGCCAGATGTATGAAATGGGTTTAAAGTGGCCGCGCGTTAATGCGAGGCCACGTTTTTCATTACAAACAGGCTAAAATAGCTTCTGCGCTGCTCACGTCCATGCCGGTATCGGCTTCAACGTGCAAGTGCGTTACCACGCCATTATCCAAGACCATGGCGTAGCGCTTAGAGCGGATCCCGCCAAAAGCACCGGTATCAAGCTCAAGCCCAAGCTGCTTGGTGAAGCTCGCGTCGCCGTCGCTTAGCATGAGCAGCTCCTGCGCATTTTGCGTGTCCGCCCAGTGTTTCATGACGAACGCATCATTGACAGAAACGCAAGCTATCAGCTCAACGCCTTTGGCTTTGATTTTGTCGGCAAAAATGATGAAGCTTGGCAGGTGCTCCTCAGAGCAAGTAGGTGTAAACGCGCCGGGTACGGCAAACAGCACCGCTTTTTTGCCCGCAAACAGCTGCTGCGTTTGATGGTGGACCATGCCATCGGCGGTTAATTGGCTCAACTTTGCATTGGGTAGCTTTTGGTTAATTGCGATCACTGTTAGCTCCTTGGTTATTAAAATCAGGAATTACGCTCAGTTTAGCTGCACAAAAGGTGACGCATTAAAACCAAGCTTGATAAACGTGTCGAACACCGCTCACATGACGAACAAGCTCACTCGCTTCTTGCGCTTCATGTGGTTTTACATAGCCAAATAAAAATACTTCGTTGTTTTCGGTAACAATTTTGATATCTGAGTTAATAAGCTTCTTACTGCCGATCAGTGTAGCTTTAACTTTTGTTGTCAGCCAAGTATCGTAACTCACTTGGGTTAGCGTGATAGGTGGCATGATCCGCACTTGATCAAACACGCGCTTAACGCCAGGGACGCCTTTGATCTGCTTGACGATAGCATTTTTGAGCTGCGCCGTGCTTGCTTGACCCATTAATATCACGTTGCCTTGATAAGTTACAGCGTTGATGCGCACTTTGCCAAAATAGAATGGTTTATTGCTGATCCCGGCGATTTGTACCGTTATTTTATTATCTTGCCACTCCGTGCTGGGTGTGCGCGGATCTTGTTGATAGACAGTAGAACAAGCAGATAAATTGAGCCAAAATGCAAAAAATAGCGCGCGCTTCATTCTTTATACTCCGTGAGCGAGAAAAAGGTGGCTATCAATCAGAGCACATAAAATATTCAATGTGATCAAGTGACTCTCTTGGATACGGGCTGGGCGCGAAGACGGAATACGAATTTCAACATCCTGTTCGCCAATTAGTCCTGTCATCTCCCCGCCGTTATGTCCAGTCAGCGCAATAATAGCCATATCACGAGTCACGGCAGCTTGCATCGCATTGATAATATTGACGCTGTTGCCGTGTGTTGATAACGCTAGCAAAATATCGCCGGGTTGGCCAAAAGCACGCACCTGTTTTGAGAACACTTCGTCAAAGTGATAATCGTTGGCGATCGCGCTTAAAATGGTGGGATCGGGCGCAAGCGTCAGCGCGGGCAAACTTGGGCGCTCGGTTTCAAAACGGTTTAATAGACACGCGGTAAAGTGTTGCACATTGGCCGCCGATCCGCCGTTGCCGCAGCAAAGAATTTTGTTGCCGTTTAAGAGACGCTCAACCAGCAGCATCGCTGCTTTGCTGATAGGCTCGGCCAACGTATCGAGCGCTGCGATTTGGGTTTGAATGCTCTCAGTAAAGTCATCTTTGATTTGATCTAACATCTTTTACGTTTCCACAATAATATTTTGTATCCAATTTATCGTATGCAGATCGCCGTCAAAGGTAACAGCATCAAAACGAAATTGGGTGTGAGACGCTGGCATTCCTTGTGCTGCCAGCCATAGATAGCCTGCCTTTAATAATTTTTGTTGTTTGGATTGGCTAATGCTGGCGAGGGCGCCGCCAAAACGGTCATTTTGGCGAAAACGCACTTCGACAAACACAATGCAATCATTGTGTTGCATTACAAGATCGAGCTCGCCGCTGACAAAGCGAGCCTGTGTATCAAGCAGCCTCAACCCTTGCTGACAAAGATACTGTTGAGCAATCAGCTCAAATTGTGTCCCCTTAGTTCGTCGATCCAACGGGATTTATGCCATTAGCTGTGAATTGTCCCCACTCTAATTCGCGCTGCACAAGACAAGGTGGCTCAAGATAAAGCGAACCCAGCTGCCCTTGGACGCGGTACTGCGGCGTGCTTTGCATTTGCGGAAGTGCGGTGATCAGCTGATACGCGTCCATGCCCAGTAAATAGAGGCGCGCCAGATTATTGTCTGCCGTTGGCCACTGCTGGAATTGGACTTGCTGGCTGATGGATGGCGAAATGAGCGATGGTGCGTCGGAGAACGTAATGCCATTGAGATCATTAGTTTGCGCCGCGCCTCCTCGTACCAAGTTATTGGCGCGTGAGCTGGCATACAGCTTGGGCGCAGTTGCGACAGGGTTTATCGCGACTTCAATAAATGGCTTAAGCAGCGTCAGCTCGCCGGCGTCGGCAAAAAGGTAAATCGCGTCGATGTCGCGTCTGCTGCGCGCTTCACTTTCAAGCTTAAGATCAAGCAAGCTTTTCAGCTGCGAAATGCGCGTTTTGCTGCTGCTTAGACCAAGCGCGTTTTCTACCGTTTTTTGCATGCTGGCGGTGGAGTCAAAAAATTCTACGCTAGGATCTTGGCCTGCCAGCGCTTTCCATTTACTGCTAAAAGCGCTGCTGACACGTCGGCCTAACTCATTACGCGGGGCAATGACCAGCGCATAGCGATGGCGTTTGGCGATCTGCACTGCCGCTTGCTGCGCCTCTTGCTCAGGAGCAAGGGTGAAAAAGCAGCTGCCGCTGTCGATAAGCTCTTTTTTGGGCGAGTTAAGCGCCAAATTTTGCAATCTGCCTTGATTTTGAACGATAAACTCTTCGACTTTGTTCTTTTCCAAAGGACCGATAACAAGGCCGATGCCATCTTGCTGCATCTGGCTTAGCAGCTGCGCCATCGGCTTGGAGTTGGTGTCGTAAAAAAGAACATCCGGTTTACTGGCGCTAGGATCATTGAGCATCGCTTGCAACAAACCGTTACGAATTGTTTCGCCTTGTGAAGCAAATTGATTGCTTAATGGCAAAAGAACCCCTATTTTACCCGCGGCCGTTATCGGTTTTGGCGCGCTATCTTTAAGATTTTGCAGCGCTGTTGGCAGATATTTTGCCGCAAAGTGGTCGCCATTTTGATCGCGCCAGCTGTTGATTTGTTGTTGTTTTTGCTGCGCTGTATACCCTTTTTTCACCATGCTATACAGTGTCAGCCATTTAGCAATTTCAGCGCGTTTGATACTCGCTAGCGCTTTGTGCTCGGCGGGCGTCATCTGCTCTAACAGCGACCAGATTTCATCCGAAAGACGCTGCTGGCTGCTGGCCGGAACATAACTGCCTAAGTTGGCATAAGCGATCATGGCATTGCTGAGATCGCGCTGTTGCTTGTAGAGGTTGGCTTGTAGCGTAAAATAGCGCTGCCACTGCTGCTCAGGAAGCTGCCACTCCGGCGCAAAGTTTAGCCCGCTAAGCGCCGACTGCGGGTTGCCGCGTCGTGCTAAAATTTCCGCGCGACTGAGCTGCCACTCGGAGAGCTGCAAGGTGGAAAGCTGCATTTTTCCAAGACGTAAAATCAAGTTAGAGGCTTCATTAAACTGATTTTCTTGGATATAGGCTTTAGTTGCGAGCAGATACCAGTCCGCCTTTTGCCCAGCTTCTTGGCTGTCTGCTGCTCTTTCTAAGTAATAGCTAGGAGAGTAACGAGCAGCGGCCGTAATGGGCTCTGTATTATACGTATACCCGCCTTGGTGGCTACAGCCATTGCTGATGGCTATAACCAGCGCAATTGCAGCGGTTATTTTGCATAATTTATTGTTTGTTTTTTGTTTGCGCATGGATACCTTCAATCCGTACTAGCCAATCTACTATATTAATCGCCCGAGGGGTTTGAAACAAATGACTGATGTAATTTCAACGCCAACTTTGGTTCAATGTTCCACGTTATACATTGTGCCTACGCCAATTGGCAATCTTGGCGACATTACTCAGCGAGCCTTGGACATCTTGCAGCATGTAAACGTGATCGCTGCCGAAGATACTAGGCATACGCAAAAGTTACTCGCGCACTTTGCCATCAAGACGCGCACCTTTGCTTTGCACGATCATAATGAAAAACAAAAAAGTCACGTTTTGTTGCAAATGCTTGCGGAAGGACAAAATGTCGCCCTTGTGAGCGACGCCGGAACGCCGCTCATCTCAGACCCAGGCTACCATCTTGTCACTTGCGCGCGCGAGGCCGGCTTTCGCGTTGTCCCGTTGCCAGGGGCGTGCGCGGCCATTACTGCGCTGAGCGCTTCGGGGCTTGCTTCCGACCGCTTTAGTTTCGAAGGATTTTTGCCTGCCAAAACTAAGGCGCGCCAAGACAAGTTTACGCAATTGCAAGCCGATCCACGCACGCTTATTTTTTACGAATCGCCGCATCGCATTTTAGAGTCGCTGTTAGATATGCAAAAAGTGTTCGGTGATGAGCGTTACGTGGTGCTCGCGCGCGAGCTGACTAAAACCTTTGAAACTATCCATGGCGCGCCGCTGGCGTCGCTGCTTGAGTGGCTGCAGCAAGACAGCAACCGCATGCGCGGCGAGATGGTGGTGATGGTGGCGGGAGCTGTGGTTGATCACTGCGCAATTTCGCCAGAGGCGCTTAAGGCGCTCATTTTGCTTGCGCAGGAATTGCCGCTAAAAAAAGCCGCGGCCATTGTGGCGCAGCTCTATCCGTACAAGAAAAATGATTTATATCGCTGGGGACTCGATAACTTAGCTGCATCTGCGCAAGAGTAAGCTGTGGTAAAAAGCTGGCTTGTTGTAAATGTGTCTTGTATAATCGTCGCCGAGTCGGCTGGGTAACCGCTGCCTGCGTAAGCAGGGGGAGGAAAGTCCGGGCTCCACAGGGCAGGGTGCCAGGTAACGCCTGGGAGGCGTAAGCCTACGACCAGTGCAACAGAGAGCAAACCGCCGATGGCCTGTTGTTCGCAAGAGTAGCAGGATCAGGTAAGGGTGAAAGGGTGCGGTAAGAGCGCACCGCACGACTGGCAACAGTTCGTGGCACGGTAAACTCCACCCGGAGCAAGACCAAATAGGCCCCCATTGGCGCGGCCCGCGTTGGGGGCGGGTAGGTTGCTTGAGCCAGTGAGCGATTGCTGGCCTAGACGAATGGTTACCGCCGTTTTACGGTACAGAACCCGGCTTACAGGCTGACTCCACCACATGCAAAGGCGAGCTTAGGCTCGCTTTTTTGCTGCCTAGGCGGCTCTTTTGTCGTCTTCTTATCGGAAATCTTGGTTAGCTAGCTGTTTTTATTGCATTGATATGCATAAAAGGTAGGGGTAAGCTACTTCACTTGTCTTTATCAACGCAGCGCGTCAATTGCAATTATCTGTTTGAACAAAGCTAAAAATAGAAAAAATAAAATATTTTGCTGCGCCAGTAAAAATTTCAATAGTAATAACAACATGAATACAAGACATTTTTGATTTTGCTTGGGTAAAATAGTCTGCCTATTTGGCCCGTTAATAATTAAGCCATTGATTTGGTTCTTTTTGATAAACCTTGGTTAACAAATGATGTTAGAACCCTTTTCGCATACTTCTGTTCTTCTTAATGAGTCAATTGCCGCGTTGGATTTAAAACCTAACGGAATTTACATTGATGCTACTTTTGGTCGTGGTGGGCACAGCCGTGAAATTTTGCGCCGTTTAGGAGAGCAGGGGCAGCTATTTGCGATCGATAAAGATTGGGAGGCTGTTGCGGCGGCTAACGCCATCACCGACCCGCGCTTTACGATCATTCAAGGTGGTTTTGCACATTTGGCCACATACATGCAGCAGCGCGAGTTGCTCGGCAAGATCGACGGCGTCCTGCTTGACTTAGGCGTGTCATCGCCGCAGCTTGATGATCCTGAGCGCGGTTTTAGTTTTATGCGCGATGGGCCGCTCGACATGCGCATGGACACGCAGTCGGGACAATCTGCCGCGCAGTGGCTCGCAAATGCAGATAGCGACGAAATCGCTTGGGTGCTCAAAGAGTTGGGCGAGGAGCGCTTTGCTAAAAGAATTGCTAACGCGATTGTGACACATCGCGAAAATAGTGAACTTCCTCCTTTAACCCGCACCCTACAGCTGGCTAAATTGATAGCGACTGTATTGCCTATCAAAGAGCGGCATAAACATCCAGCGACGCGCAGCTTTCAAGCTATTCGCATGTATATCAACAGCGAGCTTGATGAGATCACGCAGGCGCTGCAAGGTGCGCTGCAGGTACTTGCGCCGCAAGGCCGCTTGTCGGTGATAACGTTTCACTCTTTAGAAGACCGTTTAGTGAAGCGTTTTATCAAAAGTAACAGTCAGGCTGCGGTGCTGCCTAAAGGCTTGCCGCTGACTGACGTGCAGATTGCAAAAATGGGTAAACCGCCGCTGCAGGCGCTTGGCAAAATCAAGCCTAGCGAAGATGAGATCAACAACAATGTGCGATCGCGCAGTGCGATGCTAAGAGTGGCGGCGCGAACAGGTGACTAGATGAAAGCAAGTTCAGCGTTATTACGTCATATTGGCGATGATTTACTGCATGTAGCGCGCGTTCAGCTGCTGTGCTTAGTGCTTATTTTGATCACTTCACTTTCGATCGTCTATGTGACGCATAAAACGCGCGCGGCGGTCGCTCATCACGACAGCTTGCTGGTCGAAATGGAGCGGCTGGAGGTGGAGTGGCGCAATTTGCAACTAGAAGGGTACGCCTTGTCTGAGCATAGCCGCATTGAAGCTATAGCACGTGATGATATTGGCATGGTTCGTCCTGATAATAAGCAGCAAGTCATAGTGAGTCGATAGTGCAAAAAGACAAAATCAAGAAAAAAACTGTCCGCAAAGTGTCCGCCACGAAAAAAAAAACCGCTGATCCTACTCTGAGTTCTTGGCGATATGTTTGCTTATTTGGCATGCTCGGGCTGCTCTTTGTGCTGCTGCTTGGGCGGATCGCGTACATTCAAGTTATTGAGCCAGACAGGCTGCGCTACGAGGGCGACCGGCGCTCGCTGCGCGTGCAAAAAACCCATTCGGCGCGCGGCACCATCAGCGACAGAAATAACGAGCCGCTGGCCATCAGCGTGCCGATGCAGGCGGTCTACCTTGATCCGGTCGTGCTGTTTGAAAATGGCGGCCTTGTCGACAAAGCGCGCTGGAACGCGCTCGCTGACGTGCTCGAGCTGGATCGACCGAGCATGTTTAAACGCATCGAACAAGAGCGCAAAAAGCGCTTCATCTATCTGCAGCGCCAAGTTACGCCGGTTGCGGCCAATTATGTCAAAGGATTAAAACTGCCTGGGGTGGGGCTACGCGAAGAGTCGCGCAGATTTTATCCCACCGGCGAAATCAGCGCTCACCTTGTCGGCGTGACCGGTATTGACGGACGCGGCCTTGAAGGGATTGAGCGCGGCTACGATGGCTGGCTGAGCGGCGAGCCTGGCACGCGAACGGTGCGCAAAGACCGCTATGGGCGCGTTGTCGAAACTATCGCGGTGCGAGAGCGCGAGCAAGGCAAAGAGCTGCAGCTGAGTATTGATCAGCGCCTGCAGGCGATATCGTACCGCGTGATCAAGCAAGCGGTCGCCGATTATCGCGCAAAATCAGGTTCGCTGGTAATGGTCGACGTGCAGACCGGTGAAGTGCTGGCGATGGTCAATGCGCCGTCGTACAACCCGAATAATCGTAGCGAGCTGCAAAGTTTTAAAATGCGTAACCGCACCATCACCGACGTCTTTGAGCCGGGCTCAACCATTAAGCCGCTGGTGGTGCTGGCGGCGCTGGAAAATGGTGTGGCGGACGAAAACACCGTTTTGGACACCGGCAACGGTATCATGTCAATTGGCGGCGCGCGCGTGCGTGACGTTACCAAAGTTGGCAAAGCTAATATTAGCGAAATTCTTAAAAAATCCAGTAACATAGGCGTTAGCCAGTTGTCACTTGAAATGCCGGTGGACGCATTGCTCGGTATCTACAACAGCTTTGGTATTGGCGATGCTTCGGGCGTCAATCTGGTTGGCGAGTCGCTAGGGCTTTTCCCGACCAATCGCCGCTGGTCGAAGTTTGAGCGCGCCACGCTCTCTTTTGGCTACGGTTTGTCGATAACGCCGGTGCAGCTCGCGCGCGTGTACGCCACGCTTGGCAGCCTTGGCATCAATCGCCCGCTGTCCATTTTAAAAACTGAGGCGCAGGTACCCGGCACGCAAGTAGTATCGAAGAAAAATGCACTTAAGCTTTTGAAAATGCTAGAAGGCGTGACCGAAGAGGGCGGCAGTGCGCATCGTGCCAAGGTGGACGGTTATCGCGTTGGCGCCAAAACGGGAACGGCGAAAGTGGCCGTCGCGGGCGGCTATGGCGACGAATATTTGGCTTACACAGCAGGGATTGCCCCAATCAGCGCGCCGCGCATTGCGTTGGTCGTTTTGATCAACGAGCCGCAAGGGGACAAATATTATGGCGGGCAGGTGGCAGCGCCAATCTTTGCCGAAGTGATGAAAAGCGCCTTGCAGATTTTGAATGTGGCACCAGATAAGGCTGTGTCGTCAGTGAATCGTTAACTGCCGTTAGGCAAGGATAATAAAAATAAATGGTGAGGCGAATTGATCTTGCAATGTTGGTTGCACCTTGGTGCAGCGCTCCTTCTATGGAGATAACGGGCTTAACGCTTGATAGTCGTACATTACAAACGGGCGATCTTTTTATCGCCCTTAAGGGGCACAAATTTGATGCGCGCACGCTTATCGCGATGGCGATAGCGCAAGGCGCGGCGGCAGTGCTGGCTGAGGCTGATGCCGGCCAAGACGGGCACGTTTATCTGCAAGATGGCGCGCCGATCATCGTGCTGCCAGAGCTGCCCAAACTCTTAAGCGCCATCGCGGCGCGTTTTTATCAGCATCCAAGTGAGCAGTTGACGCTGATCGGCGTCACCGGCACGAACGGCAAAACCACCATCACTCAGCTCATCGCGCAGTGGCTTGAGCTGCTTGGGCAGCGCGCCGCCGTGATGGGGACCACCGGCAACGGCTTTTTGCACAATTTGCAGCCCGCAGCCAACACGACCGCAGACGCGCTGAGCGTGCAGCAGAAGTTGGCTCATTTTCACGCGCAAGGCGCCTCGCATGTCGCAATGGAAGTCTCGTCACATGGCCTCGTGCAGCATCGCGTGCAGGCGCTGCGCTTTGCTGCGGCGGTTTTTAGCAATTTAAGTCGCGATCATCTTGATTATCACGGCTCTATGCAACAATATGCGCAAGCAAAGCGGCGCCTCTTTGACGCCTCGCATTGCCAGCTGGCCATTTTGAATGCAGATGACGAGGTCGGCAAAGAGTGGCTGCAAGAGTTGCCGGAGGCGGTCGCGGTCTCTTTGCGAGCAAAACCTGCGGCGGCGCGGGCGCTGTGGCTGACTGACGTTACCTACGCCGTAAATGGCGTGACGATTTCATTTGATTCAAGCTGGGGCGCGGGTAAATTTAGCGCGCCGTTGGTCGGTGAATTTAACGTAATGAATTTGCTGCTCAGTTTGGCAACGTTGTTGGCGCTTGGCGCAGATAAAGCGGCGCTGCTCGCTCATGCCGGTCAATTGCGCGCCGTTGTGGGACGCATGCAGACTTTTACTCGTGCAAACAATGCGTTATGGGTAGTCGATTACGCGCACACGCCCGACGCACTGGAAAATGTGTTGCACGCGCTGCGCCGTCATTGCCAAGGCAATTTATGGTGCATTTTTGGCTGCGGCGGCGACCGCGATCCTGGAAAGCGGCCAATGATGGCGGCGGTGGCGGAGAAACTCGCTGACAAGGTGATTTTGACTGACGACAACCCGCGCTCAGAATCGCCGCAAGCGATTATCGCTGATATGCAAAAAGGGATGATCTCTGCGCAAAATGCGCGTGTTATTCATGAGCGCGAGCAAGCTTGCCGGTATGCTTTGCAGCATGCAGGCGCACAAGATGTGATTTTAGTGGCCGGAAAGGGGCATGAAAATTATCAGATCGTCGGCACGCAAACGTTGCACTATTCGGATATTGAAACGGTGGATCAATTATTAGGGAATGCATAATGATTTCAACAGGATCAAATCAGTTATCTGCGCTACTTGATGCTCAATGGGCGGGAGATGCACCGGCTGAATTTACCATCCATGCGGTAACGAGTGACAGTCGCAATAGCTGCGCTGGCGCTCTGTTTGTTGCGCTGCAAGGCGAAAATTTTGATGGTCATGATTATGTGGCGGCGGCTAAAAAACAAGGCGCGCTTGCGGCCGTTGTGACTAAGCCTGTCGCCTGCGATATTCCGCAACTTATTGTTGCAGATACGAAATTGGCGTTAGGCAAACTTGGCGCTGCGATAAAAGAGCGCACACACGCTAAAACGGTGGCGGTGACCGGCAGCTGTGGCAAAACCAGCGTTAAAGAGATGATTGCGGCGATTTTATCCTTGCAAGGCAATACCTTATACACCAGCGGCAATTTGAATAATGACATTGGCGTGCCGCAAACGTTGCTGCGCCTTGACGAGTCACATCAATTTGCCGTGATCGAGCTTGGCGCGAATCACATCGGCGAAATTGCTTACACCACTGCGCTGGTGCGTCCGGACGTAGCGATGGTTACCAATTTGACTGCGGCGCATTTAGAAGGCTTTGGCTCGCTTGAAGGCGTTGCACGGGCAAAAGGTGAAATTTTTCAAGGATTAAGTGAAGATGGCGTTGCGATCATCAACCTTGATAGCCATGGCGAGTGGCAAACTGTGCTCGCGGGTAAAAAAGTGGTGACTGTCAGCGAAAGCAATGCGCGCGCCGATTTTCACGCCACCGAGATTGTAATGCAGGAAAACGGCTGTTATCAGTTCACCTTGCACAGTCCGTTTGGCCAACAACAGATTAGTTTGAATGTTCCCGGCCGCCACCAAGTTTGCAATGCACTGCTCGCGAGCGCTGCGGCGACGCACATGATGGCGCCCGATTTATCCGTGGTTGCGCAAGGCTTAAGCGCCGCGCAGTCGGTTGCAGGGCGCGGCCGGATCACTTTCCCACGTCCCACTTTGCGTTTGATTGACGACAGCTACAACGCCAGTTTGCTTGCGATGAAAGCCGGTATCGACCTGCTCAGCAGCTTTGCGGGCGACAATTTGCTTATCGTGGCTGACATGGCTGAAATGGGGCCACACGCGCCGCAGGTGCACCATGAGCTGGCGTGTTACGCGCAAAAAGCAAAATTAAACAAAGTATTAACTTATGGCCGGCACAGTCAGGTGATCAGCGAGCTGTGCGGTGGTACCCATTTTTCGACGCAGCCTGAGCTGATTGCCCATGCGCTGCAGCTGATCGAGCAAAGCGGTCCTATTTCAGTGTTAGTTAAAGGGGCGAATGGCATGAAAATGGCCAATGTAGTCAAAGCCATAGAAGAGGCAACACAATGTTAGATTGGTTATCAGATATTCTTTCGGGGCAGATCCCCGCGTTTCGTGTGTTTAACTACCTCACTTTTCGTTCAATTTTAAGCGTCTTGACCGCTTTAGCTTTATCGCTAACCATCGGCCCAAAGCTGATTGAGCGCCTGCAGATGCTGCAAATTGGCCAAGTTGTGCGTAACGACGGCCCCGAGTCGCATTTTAGCAAGCGCGGCACGCCGACGATGGGCGGGATCATGATCCTCTTTTCCATCGCGGTGACGGTGCTGTTGTGGGCCGATCTGAGCAATCCCTATGTCTGGGCGGTGCTGTTTGTGACGCTCGGTTATGGCGCGATAGGTTTTATCGATGATTACCGCAAAGTGGTGCGCAAAAACACCGCAGGCCTTGTGGCGCGCTGGAAATATTTTTGGCAGTCCGTGATTGCGCTGGTTGTGGCGTTTGCGCTGTACGCGTACGGCAAAGACACCAACGCGACACTGCTGGTTGTGCCGTTCTTAAAAGATGTAATGCCGCAGATGGGGCTGTTTTACATCATTTTTAGCTACTTTGTGATTGTTGGCTCGAGCAACGCTGTGAACTTGACGGACGGACTCGACGGCCTTGCCATCATGCCAACGGTGATGGTGGCGAGCGGCTTTGCGCTGGTAGCTTGGGCGACGGGCAACGTCAACTTTGCTAACTATCTGCACATTCCTTATCTGCCGCATGCGGGCGAGCTGGTCATTGTTTGCGCCGCGATTGTCGGCGCGGGGCTTGGCTTTTTGTGGTTTAACACCTATCCCGCGCAAGTTTTCATGGGTGACGTGGGTTCGCTTGCGCTTGGCGGCACGCTGGGCACGATTGCGGTGCTGCTGCGCCAAGAATTTTTGCTCCTCATTATGGGCGGCATTTTCGTGATTGAAACCATGTCGGTGATCTTGCAAGTGGGCTCATTTAAGTTGCGTGGCCAGCGTATTTTTCGCATGGCGCCGATCCATCACCATTACGAGCTGAAAGGCTGGCCGGAGCCGCGCGTGATTGTGCGTTTTTGGATCATCACTTTGATGCTGGTGTTGATTGGACTTGCAACGTTAAAGGTGCGCTAACATGATCACTGCCGAAAATGTTGTTGTGGTGGGGCTTGGCCTCACCGGTTTGTCGGTTGTGAATTTTTTGCAAGCGCGCTATCCGCAAACCGTTGTGCGCGTTATCGATACGCGGCAAAACCCGAGTAACGCCGACAAGCTGCCAAAAAACGTCGAGCTGCACTGCGGCGGCTGGCAGCAGGAGTGGCTCTCGCAAGCGCAGCTGGTGGTACTAAGCCCTGGCCTTAGCTTGCACAGCGCGCCGCTGGCCGCGCTTGCGGAAAATGGCGTGGAAATCATAGGCGATATTGAGCTCTTCGCGCGCCATGTGCAGGCGCCTGTGGTCGCCATCACCGGCTCTAACGGCAAAAGCACCGTCACCACGCTGCTTGGTGAAATGGCCAAAGCCGCTGGCATTGACGTAGCGGTGGGCGGCAACATTGGTGTGCCAGCGCTTGATTTGCTAGATAGAAATTATCAGCTTTACGTTTTAGAATTGTCGAGTTTTCAATTAGAGACGACGAAGTCGCTCACCCTTGCCGCGGCGACCTTTTTAAATCTTTCAGAAGATCATATGGATAGGTATTCATCGTTACGCGAATACCAACAGGCCAAATTGGCGATTTTCGCCCGCGCGCAGCTTGCGATAGTGAATGGCGACGATCCCCAAACGTGGCCGCATTTTCACCCGAATTTAAAGGCGTTTAGCTTGACGGAGCCAAGCCGCTTGCAGCAGATGAAGCTGCGCTGTGAATACAATTTACAGTGCGCGCAGGAGCAGCTCTTTTTGAATGTGCGCGGCCACAATGTGTTGCCCAGCAGCGAGGTGGGCTTGATCGGCCAGCATAATTTGGCCAACTGCCTTGCCGCGATGGCGCTTGCCGATGGCGTGGGGATTGGCCGCGAGTTTCAGCTTCAAGCCATCCGTGAATTTGCCGGACTTGCGCACCGCTGCCAAAAAGTAATTGAACATCAGGGAGTTGTCTGGGTCAATGATTCTAAGGCGACCAACCCTGCCAGCACGCTCGCGGCGTTAAGCGGCCTGACGTTGGCTGGCAAATTACATTTATTGCTGGGCGGCGATGGCAAAGGCGCCGATTTTGCGCCGCTGCAGCCAGTTTTAGCGCGCTTAAATATTGCGCTGTACTGCTTTGGCAAAGATGGCCAGCAGCTGGCGGCGCTGCATGAAAATTCGCGCTGTTTTGCTTCGATGGAGCAAGCGATGGCGCAAGCGGCCGCGCACGCTGTCGCAGGTGATATGGTGCTGCTCTCGCCGGCGTGTGCAAGCTTGGATCAATTCACCAGCTTTGTGCAGCGCGGCGAGCAATTTGCTGATTTTGCTAAAAAATTAGCGATGGAGGTTTGCTATGAGAATTAGCCTACCACGCTGGTTGCAAGATCCTGACACTACGCCTTCTGTGTTGTATGACCGCAAAATTTTATGGATTGCGTTGAGCTTGATGCTGATTGGGCTGGTGATGGTTTCATCGGCGTCAATTACCGAGGCGACGCGTCTGGGCGGGCAATCGTATGGATTTGTTGTTCGCCACAGCATTTATCTTGTGATCTCGCTGGGCGCGGCGATGGCGACCTTGTTTGTGCCGCTCACGCGCTGGCAACAGATGAGCTGGTTTTTGCTCTGCATGGTGCTGGTGCTGCTGGTGGCGGTATTGCTGATTGGCAACACGGTGAACGGAGCGTCGCGCTGGATCATGCTTGGCCCTATCAACATTCAGCCAGCAGAGCTTGCTAAATTTGCGCTGCTTTTGTACATGTCGGGCTACTTGGTGCGCCGTTATGGTCAGGTGCGCGATAGCGTGCTGGGCTTTTTAAAGCCGCTGTTTTTGCTTGTTCTGTTTGCCATTTTGCTGTTGCTGCAGCCCGATTTGGGTTCGACCGTGGTTATTTTTGTCACGACGCTTGGCATGCTGTTTATTGCTGGCGCGAAGCTGTGGCAGTTTGTTGGCATTATTGGCTGCGTAGCGTTAGTGGTTGCAGGTCTTATCATCTCTGCGCCTTATCGAATTCGCCGTGTGACCGCGTTCTTGGATCCTTGGCAAGACCCGTTTGGCAGCGGCTATCAGCTAACGCAATCGCTGATGGCGTTTGGCCGTGGCGGCCTGTGGGGAGAGGGACTTGGCAACTCGGTGCAAAAACTCGCCTATTTGCCTGAAGCGCACACTGACTTTGTGAGCGCGGTGCTCGCCGAAGAGCTTGGACTTATCGGCGTGACGGTCGTGGTAGCGCTGCTTTTTGCTTTGGTGTCGCGCGCCCTTTTGATCGGCAAGCGCTGCCTTGAAGGTCAATTTATGTTTGGCGGATTTTTAGCGTTTGGCATCGGGATCTGGATCTCTTTTCAAACCCTAGTAAACATTGGCGCTGCTGCAGGCATGATCCCGACCAAAGGATTGACGCTGCCTTTGGTCAGCTATGGCGGCTCAAGCTTAGTGGTGATGGCGGTGACAATCGCTTTGCTGCTGCGCATCGACCATGAATATCGCCTGCACGGAGCGCAGGCCCATCAACGGATCTCAGCACATGATAGAAGAAGAAAAAAATAATAAGCGCTTATTAGTGATGGCTGGCGGCACAGGCGGGCACATTTTTCCTGCGCTGGCAGTGGCAAAAAAGCTTGCGGCTTGCGGCTGGCAAATTCGTTGGCTTGGCACAATGGATCGCATGGAATCTGAACTGGTTCCACAAAATGGCATTGAAATTGATTTTATTAGTGTTAAGGGGCTACGTGGTTCTGGCATGATGCAAAAATTGCGTGCACCGTGGATGCTGTTTTCGGCAATCCGTCAGGCGAGCAAGCACATGCAGGCGTATCAGCCGCACGCTGTGCTGGGGATGGGCGGCTATGTGAGCGGTCCTGGCGGTGTGGCAGCCTACTTGCGTAATGTGCCGCTGCTGGTGCATGAGCAAAATGCCGTCGCGGGGCTGACGAACCGCTGGCTGGCGAAAATTGCCACCCAAGTGCTGCAAGCGTTCCCCGGCGCGCTTTCTAACGCGCAAGTTGTCGGCAATCCCGTGCGCCAAGATGTGTGCGAGCTGCCTGCGCACGCCGCCTATGACGACGCCAATCCGCTCAAAGTGTTGGTGATGGGCGGCAGCCAAGGGGCGCAGATCTTAAATAAAACCTTGCCGCACGCTTTAAGCAAGCTTGCGCGACCTGTACAAGTTCGCCACCAAGTTGGCAAAGGAAATGAACCGTTTACAGCGCAGCAGTATCACGCAGCGAATTTGCCTGCATCGGTAACGTACCAACTTTTAGAGTTTATTGATGATGTAACAGAGGCTTATCAGTGGGCAGATCTTGTGATTTGTCGCTCTGGGGCGCTGACCGTCAGCGAAATTGCAGCGGCTGGCGTTGCGGCTATTTTTGTTCCTTTTCAGCACAAAGATCGCCAGCAAGCGCTTAACGCAGAATATTTAACTAACAGCAATGCTGCCCTAATGATTGAGCAAACCGAGTTAAGCGCCGAGCGACTCGCCCAAACATTAGAGACCTTAAACGCCGCAACACTTAATGCGATGGCCGCCAAAGCGCGCTCTTTAGCGGTGCTCGATGCCGCAGAGCAAGTTGCATGCGCGATTAAACAGATTGCTAAATAAGATTGAGATAAAGTAATGGGCAAATACGCTAGCCAACAGTTAGAAAAAATCCGTGCCATGATCCCAGATATGCGTCGGGTTGAGAAAATCCATTTTGTGGGCATCGCCGGGGCTGGCATGTGCGGCATTGCTGAAGTTTTGCTAAATGAAGGCTACCAGATCTCAGGCTCTGACTTGGTCGCCAACGCGGTGACGGACCGTTTGCAAAGCAAGGGCGCGACAATTTTCATTGGCCACCATGAAGAAAACGTGCAGGGTGCCAGCGTGGTTGTGATTTCAAGCGCTATTAAGGCCGACAACCCTGAGCGCCAGCAGGCCAATAAAAAAGGCATTCCGATTGTGCAACGCGCTGAAATGCTTGCAGAATTAATGCGATATCGCCACGGCATTGCTGTTGCGGGCACGCACGGCAAAACGACGACCACCGCGCTGACCACCTTGATTTATCAAGAAGCGGGCCTTGATCCGACGTTCGTCAACGGCGGGCTGGTCAAAAGTGCGGGCACTAACGCGCGCCTTGGTTGCAGCCGTTATTTGATTGCTGAGGCCGATGAAAGCGACGCTTCATTTTTGCATCTGCAGCCGATGGTCGCGATTGTGACTAATATCGAAGCTGATCACATGGACACCTACGGCGGCAGTTTTTCTGTTCTAAAACAAACGTTTTTAGATTTTTTGCATAAATTGCCGTTTTACGGACTTGCCGTCGTCTGCATTGATGATCCGGTGGTGCGCGAGCTTATTCCGCAAATTGGCCGGCCGGTGATCACTTATGGTTTTTCTGATGACGCACAGGTGCGCCTCAAAAATTATTCGCAGCAGCAAGCAAAATGCATGTTCACCCTCTGCCGTGCCGATAAATCAGAGCTCAACATTGAGCTTAATATTCCAGGGCGTCACAACGCGTTAAATGCGGCGGCAGCAGTGGCGGTCGCTTGGGAAAATGGTATTGACGATGGCGCAATCGTGCGCGCACTGGCCGCTTTTGAAGGGACTGGGCGCCGTTTTGACCGTTTAGGCGAGTTTGCGGTGGATAATGGCAAAGCGCTGCTGATCGACGATTATGGCCACCATCCGACCGAAGTTGCAGCGACCATTAAAGCGGCGCGCGCAGGTTGGCCCGCGCATCGCTTAGTGATGATTTTTCAGCCGCATCGCTATAGCCGCACCCGCGATTTGTATGATGAATTTATTGAAGTTTTAGAGCAAGTGGATGTGCTTTTGATGCTCGACGTTTATAGTGCAGGTGAAACGCCGATAATTGGCGCGGACGGCGCAAGTTTGTGCCAAGATATTGCACGACGCGGTAAAATCGTTCCTATTTTTATTCCGGATTTAGAAACGGTTCCGAAAATATTATCGAAAGTACTTTGCGAGCAAGATCTCATTTTAACGCAAGGCGCTGGTGATATTAGTAAAGTTGCAAACCAATTAGCAAAAATGAAATTAGATAAGAAACTATTAGCAGGAGAGAAGGAAGAAAACTTTTTTTTGGGCGTTGTTAACTATTCCTGTTAAGATTTTTGGATAATTTTCATATTGGAACTTATTCTTCGCCATGAAGACAAACTCCTAACTGATAATGATTTAGGAATATTTGCGTGAGCGGGGGTAAGTAATATTGCTCTTGATGGACGCCGGCTATAGAATCTGTCACAGCAAAATAAAAATGCATTTGCAATAAGAAATAGAGCCTTTATAAACATAAAGTTATAATTAACTTTTTTCTTTATTACATTGGTAGGTTTATTAACACATTGCAAATAAAGAGATAGAGTCTGTGGCAACGGAAATCACTGTTTTAAGTGAGGCAGATGCTGGTTCTGCCCAAAAAAGATGGTCTGGGTTAGCGTTCTTGTTGCTTGTCGTTTTAGTCACCGGCTGGGCGATTTATTGGGCTGTGACTTGGATGTCGGACGAAAATCAACTGCCGTTATCGAAAATTGCGGTTCAAGGTGAATTGTATCGCGTTTCTGCACTAGAAATTCGGGACGCGGTCAATGAGCTTGGCCCTTTGCAAAGCTTTATGCTACAAGATGTAGATGAGATCCACAAAGCTGTCGTCGCCCTACCTTGGGTTAGCCATGTAGCGGTGCGCAAGCAGTGGCCAGATACATTAAAAATGCATGTCGTTGAGCATAAAGTGCAGGCAATTTGGAATGGCGATAAATTGCTCGATAGCAATAACACGGTTTTCAACGCAGATCCGCAAGATGTAAAAGAACAAAATCTTGTTTCCTTGTATGGTCCTAATGGTAGCGAGAATGAAGTCGTGGCGGCGTTGCTGCAATTGAATGCAATATTAAAACCGACGGGTTTTGTGATCGCAGAGCTTGCTGTCAATGACAGACGCGCTTGGCGCATTACCACAACGAACGGTATTCGCATTGAATTGGGGCGCACGTTTAAAGAAGAGCGGCTCAAGCGTTTCGTCGAACTGTTTGACGATATTAAAGCCGCAAAACGTGCGATTGAGTATGTTGATTTACGTTATGATACCGGCGCAGCCATTGGCTGGAAGCTAATAACCGAAACCGGCGATGGGGAGCAATCAGCCTTAAATCAAGAGCAGATATCATGAAACAGATAACGGATAGACCGCTGATTGTTGGATTGGACATTGGAACGTCTAAAGTGACAGTTCTGGTCAGTGAAATATTACCAGATGGAACTGTTAACGTACTGGGAGTGGGTACCCAACCGTCTGAAGGGATGGATAAAGGCGGCGTTAACGATTTAGAGTCTGTTGTGCGCTCGGTGGAGCGTGCGATTAATGACGCTGAATTGATGTCAGACTATAAAATTCGTTCAGTGCTTTTGTCCTTGTCAGGCAAGCACATTCATTGCCAAACCGAGCGTGGTATGGGCACCATCAGCGATGAAGAGGTAACGACTGATGATGTGGATAGCGTTATTCATACTGCAAAATCGGTAAAGATCAGTGATGAGCAACGGGTATTACATGTGATCCCTCAAGAATATACAATTGATTATCAAGAGGGGATCAAAAATCCGGTTGGTTTATCCGGCGTGCGAATGGAAGTGAGCGTCCATTTGATCACTTGTCATAACGATACGGCAAAAAATATAGAAAAAGCAGTAGAGCGTTGTGGTTTAAAAGTTGATCAGCTGATTTTTTCAGGACTTGCTGCGAGTTATGCCGTTATTACTCCAGACGAAAAAGAGCTGGGTGTTTGTGTCATCGATGTTGGTGGCGGCACGATGGATATTGCAATTTGGACTGGCGGGGCGCTGCGCCATGCCGCTGTTGTTCCTTATGCTGGAAATGTGATCACCAATGACATCGCTTATGCGTTTGGAACGCCGTTGAGTGATGCGGAGAAAATTAAAGTCAAGCATGGGTGTGCTTTGAGTGAGCTGGTTAACAAAGACAGTAAAATCAATGTGCCAAGTGTAGGTGGGCGTCCATCACGAAGCTTGCAGCGGCAAACGCTGGCCGAAGTGATAGAGCCTCGATGCAGTGAGTTACTTGGTTTGGTGCAAACTGAGATCGAACGAGTACAAGAACGCCTTCGTGCTAAAGGTGTGAAACACCAATTAGCCGCAGGAATTGTGTTAACCGGAGGCGCCGCGCAAATGCAAGGGCTTGTGGAATGTGCTGAACGCGTATTCCAAAACCAAGTCCGCATAGGTTATCCATCTGATTTAGCAGGCCTAACGGAATATGTTAGTGCTCCTTATCACGCAACAGCCGTCGGTTTGTTGCATTATGGTAAGCAAAATTTATTTAATGAAACGAGTGAACCGGAAGCTAAACGATCTGTAACAGACATGTTCAGTAAGCTTAGTGGCTGGTTTAAAAAAGAATTTTAACCTGATAAGAACAGGAATAACGGAGAGAACTCATGTTTGAACCGATGATGGACATAACTAACGAAGCAGTAATTAAAGTAATTGGCGTTGGTGGTGGTGGCGGTAACGCTGTTGAACACATGGTCCGTGAATCTATTGAAGGTGTTGAATTTATCACCGTTAACACTGACGCCCAAGCGCTACGAAAAACAGCTGTTCGTACTGTTATCCAGATTGGCAGTGATGTAACAAAGGGCCTTGGTGCCGGCGCAAACCCTCAGGTTGGCCGCGAATCGGCGATGGAAGATCGTGACGCAATCAAAGCTGAGCTTGAAGGTGCGGATATGGTTTTCATCGCGGCAGGTATGGGCGGTGGAACCGGAACTGGCGCGGCGCCTGTTATTGCTGAAGTGGCTAAAGAGCTAGGCATCTTAACCGTTGCAGTAGTGACAAAGCCATTTAGCTTTGAAGGTAAAAAGCGCATGGCTTTTGCCGAGCAAGGTATTGAGGAGCTGTCAAAGCATGTTGACTCGCTCATCACAATTCCGAATGAAAAATTACTAAAAGTGCTCGGTCGCGGTATTTCGCTGCTCGATGCATTTGCTAAAGCCAATGACGTGTTGAAAAACGCGGTGCAAGGTATTGCCGAGCTTATCACGCGCCCAGGCCTTATCAACGTCGACTTTGCTGACGTACGCACTGTTATGTCGGAAATGGGTCATGCGATGATGGGCAGCGGGATCTCTTCAGGTGATGATCGCGCCGAAGAAGCTGCGGAAATGGCTATTTCAAGCCCACTGTTAGAAGACATTGATTTAGCTGGCGCGCGCGGCGTTCTAGTTAATATCACGGCCGGCTTTGACATGCGTTTGGATGAGTTTGAGACAGTTGGTAACACGGTACGTGCATTTGCTTCTGATAATGCTACAGTTGTTATTGGTAGCTCGCTTGATCCTGACATGAACGACGAGCTGCGCGTAACAGTGGTTGCAACCGGTATCGGCAATGAGCGCAAACAAGACATGATGCTCATGTCTGGCACGCAAAATAACATGTCGAAAGGACAAATTTTGCAGCAAAGCGCTAACAGCATGACGGTTAACCGCGGAATGGAACCGACCTCTGTTGCACCTGTAACGAAGCATCGGCAAGACAGTGAGCAAAATTATTTAGATATTCCTGCGTTTTTGCGAAAACAGGCAGATTAATCTTTAACCTAATTTTGCTCAGTCATAATGGTTGTGTTACAGTTCTAAATATGTACACGGCGCAATCTATGCGTAGGAATAATTTTAATGGATAAAATCGTCGGTTAGGGGGTGGTATGATCAGACAGAGAACGTTAAAGACCATCGTCCAGACAACAGGGATTGGCTTGCATTCTGGATGTAAAGTATCACTGACTTTGCGGCCAGCGGCAGCGAATACCGGTATTGTCTACCGGCGAACCGATTTGCCAGAGCCCGTTAATTTTTACGCAAATCCTAATTCTGTGCGCGATACAATGCTTTGTACCGCGCTCGTTAATGACGACGGCGTGCGGATCTCAACTGTTGAGCATCTGAATGCCGCATTAGCTGGAATGGGGATCGATAATATTATTATCGAAGTAGATGCGCCGGAAATTCCTATCATGGACGGCAGCGCAAGCCCTTTCATTTATCTGCTGCAATCTGCGGGCATTGAAACACTGAATGCGCCAAAACGCTTTTTGCAGATCAAAAAGCCGGTTCGCATAGAAGATGGCGATAAATGGGCTGAGCTACTTCCATACAACGGATTTCGCCTCAATTTTGCAATCGATTTTAACCATCCGGCCATTGATGCTGACTTGCAAAATCTGGCGTTAGATTTTTCTGCACAATCGTTCATTAAAGAGATCAGTCGCGCGCGCACCTTTGGTTTTATGCGCGACATTGAGTATCTACAGTCGCAAAACCTCTGTTTAGGCGGCAGCTTTGATTGCGCAATCGTGCTTGACGATTACCGCATCTTGAACGAAGACGGCCTGCGTTTCGACAACGAACTGGTGCGCCACAAAATGCTGGATGCCATCGGCGATCTTTACGTGTGTGGCCACAGCATTATTGGCGAGATGCGCGCTTATAAGTCAGGCCATGCCTTGAACAATAAATTGCTGCGCGCTGTGCTTGCGGATCAAACTGCTTGGGAGTTTGTGACCTTCACTGAAGAGCAGGCGAAATCTATGACTGCAATTACTCCTGCGCTGACAGGGCTACTATTGCAGCAGTAATTTCTTTCATCTGCTTAGAAAAACCGAAAAGCTTGCTTTTCGGTTTTTTGCTATTAGCCATAACTCTAACCTTTAAACGTTTTTTTGGCCGAATTGATCAGAGAAGCGATTTGCTGCAGCTGCTTGCTTACCTTCTCATCGGTATGCGCCGCAAGTTTGAGCAAATTGTCAGCGGTTTGCTCACTTAATTGCACTTGCTTTTTTTTATGTAATGAGCGAAAACTCTCTATCTGCGCCAGCGCAAGCTCCGGATTAACGGTAATTTTGATCTGGTTTAACTGCGGTAAATTGCTTTGTCGCAGCTGATTGAGTAGAGTTTGTTGTTCATATTGAAATCGAGTGGCCCAGCTTGCTGAACTCACTTGAATAACCAGCGTATTATGGCGATAGTTGGCCACACGGCAATTGCTTGCGAGCGCGGGAGAGAGCAGCGTTTTGATCTTTTGATCAAGCTGTGACAGACGCATCGCTTGAGTGCAAAGGTCGTTTGCAAAGATGTTTAATAGTGATGCGCTTGAGCGCGGCTGATGATCTCGCATGGTTTTCTCTATTACAGTAAATCGCTGGGTAATCTAAAACAGGTGCGATTGTAAGACAATATAAATCAGGCAGTTGCTATTTAACACCTTGATCCCAATGTAGTTAAAGTATCACGCAGAACCATATGCCATTCTGTTGTTCAAACGTTGTACGGAATAAAAAATTGCAAGCGCTGCAGCTATTTCTTTGAAAAACCATTGCAAAATGGAGCATGATTTGCGTTAGATATGATCTAATTCGCAGCGATACCTGCAGATCGCATTGTTTGATGATAAAGTGTTTACTTGTGTTTTGTCTTTTAATTCTACCGGTGACAATGCGCACTACATCATGGTAGGTAGTTATGCTCCACGGCTGTCGGAGATCTCTAACCTATTGTATAAACCAACAAAAAATTTGGCAGCCTGCCAAAGAAAAGAGTGAAATGGCAACATCATGTTATCAAAATTAATTACTAAAGTGATTGGAAGTCGCAATGACAGAACGTTGAAGCGCTTTCAGAAAAAAGTTAATGAAATTAACGCGTTAGAGTCTAAATTTGTTTGCCTAACGGACAATGAATTAAAAGCCAAAACTGCGCAATTTCGCCAGCGTCTTGAGCAAGGTGAAAAGCTCGACAATCTGCTGCCAGAAGCCTTTGCCACTGTGCGCGAAGCATCAAAGCGCGTCTATGACATGCGCCACTTTGACGTGCAGCTGATCGGCGGAATGGTGTTAAACCAAGGCAGCATTGCAGAAATGCGTACCGGTGAAGGTAAAACCCTTACCGCAACGCTGCCCGCCTACCTGCGCGCATTGGCCGGAAAAGGCGTCCACGTGGTCACTGTCAACGACTATCTGGCGCGCCGCGATGCCGAAACTAACCGTCCGCTATTTGAGTTTTTGGGCATGACGGTGGGCGTGAACGTTTCGCAAATGTCGCACCAAGATAAGCAAGCGGCGTATCAAGCCGATGTTTTATATGGCACTAACAACGAATTTGGCTTTGATTACCTGCGCGACAACATGGCGTTTCGCCCTGAAGAGCGTGTGCAGCGCGCGCGCTATTTTGCGATTGTCGATGAAGTTGACTCGATTTTGATTGATGAGGCGCGTACGCCGCTGATCATTTCAGGTCCTGCCGAAGACAGCTCAGTGATGTATGCAAAAATTAATGAGCTTATTCCGCAGCTTATCAAGCAAGACAAAGAAGACAGCGAAGAGTATCGCGGTGAAGGTCACTTCACGGTTGACGAGAAGAGTAAGCAAACGCATCTGACTGAAAATGGTCAAGAATTTGTTGAAGATCTGCTCAAGCGTCACGGCCTAATGGACGAAAATGACGCGCTCTATTCGCCTGCCAATATCACTTTGTTGCACCACATCAATGCCGCGCTGCGTGCTCACGTGCTGTTTGAAAAAAATGTTGATTACATCGTCAAAGACGACGAAATCATCATTGTTGATGAACACACCGGCCGCACCATGCCAGGCCGCCGCTGGTCTGAAGGTCTGCATCAGGCGATTGAGGCGAAAGAAGGCGTTAAGGTGCAAAATGAAAACCAAACCTTAGCATCTATCACGTTCCAAAATTATTTCCGTTTGTATGAATGCTTGTCGGGCATGACGGGAACCGCGGACACAGAAGCCTTTGAATTCCAAGCTATTTACGGTTTGGACACGGTGGTTATTCCAACCAACAGGCCGATGCAGCGTCTTGACATGACCGATCAAATCTACATGACTGAGCGTGAAAAATTTGGTGCAATTATCAAAGAGATCGAAGAGCGCAGCGGCAAAGGGCAACCTTGTCTGGTCGGTACTGTGTCGATAGAAAAATCAGAGCAGCTGTCAAATGCGCTTAACAAGGCCGGCATTAAGCATGCGGTGCTCAACGCTAAGTTCCACGAAAAAGAAGCGGAAATCATCGCGCAAGCGGGCGCTTGGGGCGCTGTAACTATCGCTACCAACATGGCTGGCCGTGGTACGGATATCGTGCTTGGCGGAAGCTGGCAGGCGCAAATTGCCGCGCTTGACAATCCGAGCATGGAAACCATCGCGCACATTAAAACGCAGTGGCAAAAAGAGCACGAGCGAGTCAAAGAGGCTGGCGGTTTGCACATTATCGGCACTGAGCGCCACGAATCTCGCCGTATCGATAACCAGCTGCGCGGCCGCTCTGGTCGTCAAGGCGACCCAGGCTCAAGCCGTTTTTATCTGTCGATGGAAGATCCTTTGATGCGTATTTTCGCCTCAGATCGCGTCACCGGCATGATGAAAAAGCTTGGCATGGAAGAGGGCGAGTCGATTGAGCATCCTTGGGTGAACAAGGCTATCGAAAACGCGCAGCGCAAAGTGGAAGGGCGCAACTTTGACATTCGTAAGCAGCTGCTTGAGTTTGACGATGTCGCCAACGATCAGCGCCGCGTTGTTTATGAGCTGCGTGATGAGCTGATGGACTGCGACGATATCAGCGAAATGATCCAATTTAACCGCGAAGATGTGATAACGGCGGTGATCAGCGAGTATATTCCTGCGCAATCTTTTGTCGAAATGTGGGACTTGGTGGGGCTTGAGCGTCGTCTAAAAGATGATTTTGAGCTTGAAGTGCCGGTGCAAGAGTGGTTTGCGCAAGACAACAAGCTTGATGAAGTGGGTCTGCGCGATAAAGTGCTGCAAGTGCTGCTGGAAGAATATCAGCAAAAAGAGTTGCACGCGGGCAAAGAGGTGCTGCGTCACTTCGAAAAAGCCATCATGCTGCAAACTCTGGATACTTTGTGGAAAGAGCATCTGGCTGCGATGGACCACCTGCGTCAAGGGATCCATCTGCGTGGTTATGCGCAGAAAAATCCTAAGCAGGAGTATAAGCGCGAGTCGTTTGCCCTGTTTGAGCGCATGTTGGATGTGTTAAAAGCCGATGTGATCAGCACACTGAGCAAAGTGCGCGTTCAGCAAGCTGAAGAAGTTGACAAAATGGAAGCGCAGCGCGATGAAATGGCGGCGCAAATGGCAGCGCAGCAGGTAATGAACCACGTTTCATTTGAAGCCTTGAGTGAAAATGAGGCTGGCGAAGAGTCGGCAATGCCGGCGCAAGAAACGGTGCGTAAAGTCGGTCGCAACGAGCCATGTCCTTGTGCTTCGGGCAAAAAATACAAGCAGTGCCACGGCCAGCTTGGCTAACAAAAGAGATGTACTGTCCAAAGGCCACAATAGTGGCCTTTGTCTTGATCGAAAGGAGATCGTATGAGAAAGATCCATGTTGCAGCAGGAGTGATTTTGTCACAAGACGGCCAGCAGGTTTTGCTTGCGCAGCGCCCAGCGGGGAAAGTGGCCGCGGGACTTTGGGAGTTTGCCGGAGGCAAGGTTGAAGCGGGCGAAAAGGCCAAGGAGGCGCTGGTGCGCGAGCTGCACGAGGAGCTTGGGATCACGGCGCGCGAGCATGAGCACTTTTTATCTTTTGCATGGCAAGATCAAGATCTGTGGATAGATTTTGATTTTTTCTGGGTACGCCGTTTTTCAGGCACACCCGAGGGGAAAGAAGGTCAAGCAATCAAGTGGGTTGATGTTGCACGGCTGCGCGAGTTCTCTTTTCCACAGGCGAATGTGGTAGTGTTGGAGCGGGTGCTGCAAGCGCTGCAATGCGAGCCCGCACCGCTACAATAACTCACGGGAAAATATGATTTTTTGCCGCTATTGCACAGTATCGTCGTAATGCTCATCGAGCAGCGTACTGCCAGGGATGCAGTTTTCTTCATTAGCCCATTGACCAAGGTCGATAAGCTGGCAGCGTTTGCAACAAAACGGGCGATACGGATTTGAACTGTCCCAGCTGAGCTGTTTTTTGCAGGTGGGGCAAGCGATCATTTGCACAGCAGTCATAGCGGCCTCTCAATAATTTGACCGCTAAATAGTAATGCTGGCGCGCTAGGCTGGCAAGTTATTATCATTTCTTTCAATCAGTCGTGTTAAGCCTTTGTCTTTTTTAACTTTTTTATTGCTGACGCAGGCTTAAGCAGGCCACCTGAGCACGCATTTATGCTAGCAAAGCGTAAACGGCAGGGTGATATCTTGCGGGGATGGGTTGTCGTCAAACGGCACTAAACGCAGCGTAAAGCGCGATTTGTAGCTGTTGATCATAGGGAAAAAGTTATGCTGCATGGGAATTTTGATCTGCACGAGTAGGCCATCTGGCGCATCGTATTGAAAAACAGAGCGTTTTACATGCGCGACATCTTCAAGTCCACCTTGGCGCGTGAGCTGCAGCCAAAAGTCGAGCGCTTGCTCGAGCGCCTGAAAGCTGTCCAGCCAGCCACGCGTGCACGAAAGCAGGTGCTCTTTTGGCAGATGCAGCCAGTGGTGCAGGTGCGGCGTGTCAAACGGGCAAACTCCAGCTGGAATATCAAATTTTTGGCGAAATGTGGTCAAAAACACATCGTCGCGCAGCGACTGGCCAAGGCGCGGCACTTGCAGCAGGCGCTGCTGTAGCTCATGGCTGCGTTGCAAAATGTCATCAAGATGCTCGATATGCGCATAAGGGTTGTCGCGCCAAGCGATCAATTTTTCGCGTTGTCTTAGCAGATCTTTTGCCAGCTCACCGCGTACATGAATTTGTCCTAATAAATCGCACAATTGAAACAGACTGTGAAAAAACATGGTCCATTGCGTTTCGTTGCCCAGCTCAACGTTGTTATTTAGCTTTCTAAACAATGACTCAACGCGTAGATAGGTGCGAACATTGGGATTTAGCGGAAATTCATAAAAAGTTTCACTGCTCATTGTCATTATGTGGATTTTTGGATAGTGTGAGGTATTTTGCATGTAAATCTTTGATCTGTATATATAAAGATACAGCGTTCGCCTCATTTTTTACCACATCATGCGCGTAGGATAAGCGTGCTTCACGCGAGAGTTGCGCGGCGAGAATGGCGCTCACTTGCTGCGCTGGCACGTGGTCGCGGCGGCAGGTGCGCTCAATTTGCGTCTCGGGCGAGACGTCAATCACCAAAATGCGCTGGCACAGATGATGCAAACCATTTTCTATCAGCAGCGGCGCCACCAAAAGGCAATATGGCGATTTTGCTGCGGCGATCTCCTCAATAATGCTTTTGTGGATCAAAGGGTGCAGCAGCGAGTTAAGCCACTCTTTTTGCTGCGGCTGGCTAAAAATAACGCTGCGCAGCGCGGCGCGATTGAGACTTCCGTCATCCTCTAAAATGGCGGGTCCAAATTGATGGACGATGGCTTGTAGCGCCGGCGTTCCTGGCAGGACAAGGCGACGTGAAATGACATCGGCATCGATGACTTCGATGCCAAGCTGCGCAAAAATGGCGGAAACGGTGCTTTTGCCGCTCCCGATCCCGCCGGTTAATCCAATGGTAAAAGTCATCTGCTATACAAAATAGTTGAGGTACCCGTCTACGATTGTTTGCCCCCACAAAAGGCTGATCCAGCCTGCGATCGCAAGGTAGGGACCAAAGGGGAAGGGGCAGCTTTGTTCTTGGCGATTGATAAATAAAGTGATTATCCCGCCAATCGCGCCTGTAACGGAAGCGATAATAATGACCAACGGCAAAATTTGCCAGCCAAGCAAAGCGCCGAGCGCTGCGAGCAGTTTAAAATCACCATAACCCATCCCTTCTTTGCCGGTTATCAGCTTAAATAGTTGATAAACAGACCAAAGTGCAAGATAGCCGGCCATCGCGCCAATCACCGCATCTGACAAACTGACCGGAGAAATACCGACCAGTGCGAGTAAAATGCCGCCCCACATCAGCGACAGCGTGAGATCGTCTGGCAGCAGCATCGTATCAAAATCGATGAAAGACAAAGTGATCAAAAAATAGGTTGCGATAATGACGGCCACCGACCACGCAGAAAACGGCAGGGTCAGCGCGCAAATACTGCCTAAAACGGCGGTGAGCAGCTCAACCAGCGGATAGCGAGCGCTAATTGGCGTTTTGCAATGGCGGCACTTGCGGCCAAGGATCAGCCAGCTGAGCACGGGAATATTGTCGATAGCTGACACATTATTTTTACAAACTGGGCAGTGCGAGCGCGGCAAACTCAAGTTGAACGTCTCTTGGCTCGGCTCGGCGATTTGTTCGGGATAGACGCTGTGACACTCGGCTTGCCATTGTTTTTCTAGCATTTTCGGCAAGCGATAAATCACGACATTAAGAAAACTGCCGATCATAAGACTGAGGATTGCTACAACAAAGACATAGTTTTCAGCAATGAGAATAAGGGTTGGCAAATTTATTCGCTCCTCAAGTTGGATAAGATCTGTTAAAGGTTAAATGGATACAGGCAAAACAAACCGCGCCAATTTTTACATAAAATAAGCACACAGAAAGTTTGTCTTATCAAGTATTGCTATAAGTTACTGCTTTTAAAAGAATAAATGAAATAAAAGCTAACGCACAATTTGCCGCGATATATCCATGGCGGCTATATTTGCGCCGCGTTTGTCAGCAGTTACACCGAGCCGACCAGATCAAACATCGGCAAATACATGGCAACCACCAAGGTTCCAATCAAAACACCAATAATAACAATGAGAAGGGGCTCAGTAACTTTATTTAAATTGCTGACGGTGTCTTCAACGTCTTGCTCGTAGATAGTGGCCACTTTGTTGAGCATGTCATCAAGCGCGCCCGACTCTTCGCCTATCATGATCATCTGCGTGACAAGGTGCGGAAATGCGCCGCTTTCATCAATGGCGCGTGACAGCGGCTTTCCTGAAGAGGTTTGCTGGTACACCTCATTCATCACGGATTCAAAATAGAGGTTATTCATACTTTTTTGCGCAGCGTTTAAGCCTGCGAGCAGCGGCAAACCGGCGTTAAAAGTGGTGGCGAGCGTGCGCGTAAAACGCGCCAAGCAGGCTTTGGTCAGCACTTCCCCAAACAGCGGCAGCTGCAAAGTGTAAAAGCTCAGTTTTAGTTTGAGCTCTTCATTTTTCGCAATGTACGAACGCGCGGCAAGAAATCCCACCACGCTGCCTATCAGCGCGTAAAGTCCATACTTTTGCACGAAACTGGCCAGATTGAGCACTTTTTGCGTAAACCATGGCAACTCTGAATTGAACGAGGAAAAAATTTCTTTAAAAGAGGGAATGACATAGATCAGCATCACCAGCGAGACGGCAAGCGCGACGCACAGCATCGCCATCGGATAAATCATCGCTTTGATCACCTGCGAGTGCAGCTGCTCACTTTTTTCGCGATAGGTGGTGAGGCGCGCAAAGAGCTGCGGCAGGCGGCCGGTCTGCTCACCAATCATGATCAACGAGCAGTAAAAGGGGGTAAAAAGGGACGAGCTTCTTTGCAGCGCGTGATGCAGCGTCGCGCCATCCTCGATTTTTTCTTGCACTTCCGCGATGATCTGCCGCATCTGCGCCTTTTTCTCCCCCATTCGGATCAGGCGCAATGTTTCACTCAGCGAAACGCCGGCTTCAAGCATGGTTGCCATTTGGCGACTAAAAAGCGTGATGTCTTTGTTGGTCGCTTTGTGGCTGCGCTGTTTCCAAAACGAAAGCGGGCGCGCACTCATTTGGGTGACGAAAATGTTGTTATCGCTGATAGCGTTTCTTACCGTTTGCTCGCTGTAGCCGAATTCTTGGCCGTTGACAGGAAGCCCTTTGCCGTTGATCCCTTTCCATGTAAATTCTTGTAATGTTGAGCGTTTTTTTATCATGCGTCTATCCAAACTGTTTACAAAAAGAAAATGGCTAAGTTAACAAGTACTTAGCTTCACCTTAGGCGGCTCTAGCGAAAAATGGACCACACGCAGCAGCTCATCGAGGCTGATGATCCCTGCGCACACTTTTTCAATGCCGTCTTGCTGTAATGTTTTCATGCCGTCGCGGCAAGCCGTACTTTCCAGCTCGCTGTGATCGTTTGCCTTGTTGTGGATCGTTTCATTTAAAGCGGGAGTTGCGGGCATCATTTCATAAATGCCGATCCTGCCAAGATAGCCATTGTTGCAGTGTTGGCAGCCACTTTTATTGGCGCGAAACAGAGGCTGAGCTGTAAGCTGCGGATAAATCACAAGTAATTCATGCGCAATTTCATTGAGTGGCTGCACCTCTTTGCAGCGCATGCAAAGGCGCCGTGCAAGGCGCTGCGCGATGATCAGCAGCAGCGACGAAGCGATGTTGTATGGTGCAACGCCCATGTTGGTTAAGCGTGCGATGGTTTTCGCCGCAGAGTTGGTGTGCAGCGTTGAGAGCACTAGGTGGCCGGTTTGCGCCGCTTTAATCGCAATTTCCGCCGTCTCTAAATCGCGAATTTCCCCTAGCATGATCACGTCGGGATCTTGGCGCAAAAAAGCGCGCAGCGCGGCCGCAAAGTTGAGGCCGATTTCGGGGTTAACGTTGACTTGATTAATGCCAAAAAGGTTGATTTCAATAGGATCTTCTACGGTGGAGATGTTTCTTCCTGGCGAATTGAGGTAATTGAGTCCGGTGTAGAGTGAAACCGTTTTGCCGCTTCCTGTCGGGCCTGTGATCAAAATCAGACCTTGCGGCGAATCAAGCGATTGTTTAAAAAGGTTTTTTTGCTTGACCGAAAACCCGAGCTTATCAAAGTCGAGCGGCATATTGCTGTTATCTAAAATTCGCAGCACCACTTTTTCTCCCCACAAAGTGGGCAAAGTGGAAATGCGCATATCGACTTCATATTGGTCGGACAGTTTCAGGTTGAGTCGCCCATCTTGCGGCAAGCGGCGCTCCGCGATGTTGAGTTTGCCCAAAATTTTGAGTCGCGCGGCAATGCGTCTTGCAATTCCGGCAGGCGGCTCGCCATATTTTTGCAAAATTCCATCTTGGCGAAAGCGGATCTGATAGCTGCCATCAAAAGGTTCAAAATGAATATCAGACACTTGGCGGCCAACGGCATCGAGCAAAACCTGATGCAAGTAACGGCTGAGCGGCGCTTTATCGCTTAGCGATTCGTTGCCTTCGGTAATGTCGAGATCATCAAGCGAATTGAGATCAGATTCCTGCACGGCAATGTTGTTCATGCCGGTGGCGTTGGCGTTGGTCTCTTTGCCGTATAGCTTACGAATGACGGTCGTGAGCTGCTCATGCTCAACGAGCAACACTTGCACATTAAGATCAGTGCTAAAGTGAAAGTCATTTTGCGCGTCGCTGCAGGTTGGGTCGCTTGCGGCGAGCAGCAATTTGTTGTTGATGATTGTCAGTGGCAGGACTTGATGCTTTAACGCGAGATTGCGCAGTTTTAAAAGTTCGGGCGCTTGATAATTAAAGTCTTGTATATTAAATATTTTTTCTCTGAACAGCTCAGATAAAATTTCTGCTAATTCTCTGCTGGTAAAAAAACCTGCAGCAATTAATGCACCTGGCGCGCTATTATTTGGCTCAACAGTTAAGCTATCCCTTTGCTCTTTTGTCAAATAGCCACTTAATACCAGCGCGTCAAATAACATAATATCTATCTCTTTTTGTTAAAAAATTATTATCAAGAGGCGATAATAAAAATAAGTATTTAACTCTTATAGTTATCATGTTTTTCTTTTTTAATAACATGTTGCAATTCAATATCAATGAAATTGTTTAATGAAAACGGCTAGCTTAATTAAAGGCTAGCCATCTGATTGTAAAAAATAAATTACTTATTCTGCTGCGCAACCGTTTGGTAAAATAGATTTTGCAGCACTTGCAGCAGTCCCTGCGATAGAAACAAAGCAGCTCCAGCGGCCGCTATCGGAGCGTCTTATGCTCAGTTTGCTTGTATCACCAACAGCACTGGTGCTATTAAATGTTACGGCTAGTTCACCAGTTGTAGCTGTAGCGCCAGATGCAATCGGTTCAGCTGTCCATGAGCCGTATTTAAATGCATTTTTTGCTAAGCCAAGCTGTGTAAATGTCACAGTATTTGACGCAGAAACAGCGGTATCGCCAGTAGTGGGGAACGCACCGTAAGTGACGATATAGTCTTCAATATTTGTTTTTATGCCGTTGATAGACGCTAATGCTGCGCCAAGCTCAGCTTTTTTGGTGTAATTTTGGTAAGCAGGTAGTGCAATTGCGGTTAACACGCCGATCACCGCGACGACGATCATCAGCTCGATGAGGCTAAAGCCAGATTGCTTGCGCATATTTTTCTCCTTGAAATTATTTTGGCAACGCTGCAGTGCTGCCGCTGCGCTTATTGGCGCTGTCTAAATTTATTTGTTCTGTTTAAAAATGCGCGATCATGGCGCAGCTACGGGAGTACAGCCTTTTGGTGCAATAGTGGAGAGCTCGCCTACGTCATTGGCAGCAGTAATGCCCCCAACGCTGATGGAGCATGTCCAAAGCGCATCGCTTGAACGTGCAAGTGTGAGCGTGGCACCTGTGCTTTTAAAGACAGATGTAGAGTTGTCGCCCTCATCAAAAGCGACGCTAAGAGAGCCTGCGCCATCGCCATCAGTTACTGGTGTCATACTAATTGCGCCCAACTTAAAAGCGTCGCTTGCTGTTCCAAGATCTGTTAGCTCCGAGCTTGAAGGGAAAGTGCCGGTACGTGAAACGTACTCTTCAACGTTGACCTTTAGCGCGTTGAGTGTGGCAAGCGCTGTGCCAAGCTCAGCTTTTTTAATGTAGTTTTGGTAGGCGGGCAATGCGATAGCGCTCAAAATACCGATAATAGCGACCACTATCATCAGCTCAATTAAGCTAAATCCAGATTTTTTGTGCATGTGTTGCTCTCCTTAAGTGCAATTTAATTTTTGAATATGTGCGAATAAAAATTTAAGTTGATTGGTGAAACGAATTTTTTGAGGTGCTCTGCTTCAAGAAGCTCTTGACTTTTTCCTCGTAATTGATTTTTTAGCACTTTTGCAAAGTAATCTTGCAGTTATAAATTAGAATTTGCGCAAAAGAGGTGTCTTTTAGAGGAAAAAACACAATCTTTTCAAACATGAGACAAAAAAGGCGAGATGAAAAAGTTTTTGCCGCCCTACACGAAAAAATTTAGTTAACCCTATCTAGAATAAGAAGTTTTTTATAAGACAAGCCTGAATTTGTTACTCTTACAAAATAAGTTATTCGTCATGTATTGGTAAAAAATAGAGTTAAAAATGACTGAACACCAATTAGCTTTCGCTCGCCGCTGCACTTGCACGCATTACGATGAACGTCCTGATCAGGATGATATTTCACTGCTGGTGATCCATAACATCAGCTTGCCCCCTGGCGAATTTGGCGGCCGCTTTATCGAGGATTTTTTTCAAGGAAAACTTGACGGCGACGCACATCCTTACTTTTTTCAAATCAAGGACCTGCGAGTTTCTGCCCATTGCTTGATCCGGCGTGACGGTGAGGTGGTGCAGTTTGTCCCTTTTGATAAACGCGCTTGGCACGCGGGCGTTTCTGAGTTTCAAGGACGCGAGCGCTGCAACGATTTTTCCATCGGTATCGAGCTTGAAGGCACGGACGAGCTGCCGTACACGCAGGCGCAATATGAGGCGCTTTGCCAAGTTACGCAAAATTTACTACGCGCCTACCCAAAATTGTCGTTGGATCATATTGTTGGACATAGCGACATTGCGCCCGGGCGTAAAACGGACCCTGGCAATGCGTTTGATTGGGATAAATTTAAAGCGATGCTTGCTCGCGAAAATTAGTTAAACAGCTATGCATTGCATGCGGAGATATTGTCAAATCTGGTGTATGGGGTCGGTTAGGCAGCATTCCTGTCTGACTCATCCAGCACCTGCATTCCATCCTTGAATTTCACGTTATCCACTACCAGCTTTAGCAGCGCAAACCCCTGTAGGCGCCGCC
>JBOFRL010000057.1:0-20537 GCA_051650965.1 Vibrionaceae bacterium | reverse complement strand
GCAAGAGCAATGAATCCAAATCGCTGGTCCAAAGAAGCTAGAAACTGGGATCGTGTTGGCGATGTGGAGCTAAATCCGGAGAAGAAAAAAGAGGCAGCTTAATAGCTCAGGCGACAACTACCTTGAAAAACGCCGTTATGAAGCGTGGCAGAGAAATGATTTAGTTGTGATGAATGAACAACTTAACGTTATGGAAGATGCCAGTTTGAAAGTTGTTAATATTTTAGAGCAGCTTAATCATGAGGTTAGAAAAATAAATTAACGCGAGTGGTATTCTCAATTAGAAATAGCACTCGCGATAGATAACAACAGCTTAGCAAAATTATGAAAAGGGTTTGTTCAGTTTACTTTTAGACTCTTTTTCTGTTTTTATTATCGTGAAATTCGGCTCACGACGTTTTTTACCGATCGTGTAGCCGATAAAAAACGGTAAAGAAAATAAAATGCAAAGCAAAACAATTATATAGAATGTCATATTGGGTAATCTCTTGATTGCACCGTACCAAAACTGCGCAAAATGATCCTGTTTAGTTGTCGTTTCTGGCGGCGTAATTTTTCCGGTTTTTTGTAAGCCATCCAATAAGTTATTGCGCTCTGCATTAAGGAGCGTGCCGAATGCAATTCGCTCGCGCTTAATGATCGCGTCAGTATTAGCGCGCTCGTCCGCCATGTTCTGTTTCATCTGCTCAGTTTGCCGGTCAATGCTCTCAGCCAGCGGGTTGAGCTTATTGCCAAGCTGGATCATCGCTTCTTTCACTTCAAGCTGTGTTGTCGACAGCTGCTGCAAATTGGCATCCACTTTTTGAATCGATTCATGAAGAAGCCGCAAATTCATCTGCTCGTACTGACTTTGTCCCGCATTCTGTGCGCCCTCTTGCTGCGCAAAAAACGAACTGTCGACATTGACCAGCTGCGCGTCTTTTCGCGAATCTTTGGTGTTTGGTTGCGTCACCGGCTGAAGCGGCTTGAGCGGCACTTGCTGCACGTTGTAGCGAGGAGCGCTATCACCAGTGTCGCTACTCATCGGCTGCTCGGGTCCCTCTGTAAGAGGCGCGCTTTTTGCGGGAGGTGGACTACTTCTGCGGGGCTGCGGGCTGGCGCGTTTTTTCGGCGGACTACTGGCTTTTTTCGTGGAAGGATCCTGCCAAGTGCTAATTTGGTTTGCAGACAGCGGCGTCAATATAAAGCGTGTAGTGTGAAATGGGCGCAGTTTGGCATGGTAATCCACGAGGTTGTAGACCCGCTTGTATTCTTGCTCGGTAAGCATTTTTTTCGCAATATTATCAATGCGTTTATCAAGGTTTTGTGTAGTTCCGACCGCAACATAGTGATAGCGGCCAAATGCATTTTTACCGACGTTACTTTTGAAATAGTTGTCAATTTTTTTGGTGTAATACCAGTAGTTGATCAGCGCCATTTGCGGGTTTGAGTGCCCGAGCGGCGCTTGCATCTCTTCGCGAACGGACGATTGCCAAAGTGCAGCGCGTGACTGATGGAGAGGATCGCTACTCAAACTCATCAATGCATTAGCGGCTTTATCGGTTTCTTGAATAATGCGCTGGCGAATTCGCTCAAGCGAATGCGACGCCGAGTCTCTGCTCGCAGGCGTGAGGGTTTGGCTTTGAGCAATAGTGGGAATTCTTGGATAACTGCTTGTATTAACAGGCTGAGCGGCTTGTAACCCCTCGCTTTCAAAACCAGTTAAATAAGCGAATACCAGTAATGCACTGAGAAAAAAGGTGCGTAAATAGCCCATGCTCAATCAAATGTCCTTAAAGAAAATATGAAAAATTTTAGAAAGGTTGGCTAGTTAAGTCATGTGAAATCCTATAATTTATTCCTTATGCTTCAATATATTAATTAAATTTTATATACAAAAAGTGCGCTTAATTATTGGGTACATTTAATGCTATTTTTTGAAAATTAATTTCACTTTAAGTTAAATGCTTCAAATTAACGTCAAGCAAAAGAATTTAATTCTTATAAGCAAAGAGATTTGATTTATTTAAAGAATTAAAGCGTGTGTGTGAAATTGCGGCTTTTTTGTACAACGTTGTACAAATAGGCGTTTTAGCTCAAAAAGGTTGGCGTATTTTTAGGCGGCGCAAGGTAAAGCATGATATCGATCAGAGCAGAAAGTTAAATCGTCCATATAATGCAGTAGCTGTTGAGCAAACTATTGCGAGAAAAAAATGAAAATCGATTTAACTCAGTTAATTACAGAAAGTAGAAATACGGCAAGTCAGCACATTGATACCTTGTCTACTGTTGAAATGTTGCGAGTCATTAATCAAGAAGATCAAAAAGTGGCGCAGGCTGTGCAGTTAGAGCTTACCAATATCGCGCGCGCCGTGGACGCGATTGCCCAAGCATTTATGCAAAATGGCCGCCTAATATACATGGGCGCGGGCACGTCTGGCCGGCTTGGGATCTTGGATGCCAGCGAATGTCCGCCGACATACGGCAGCGCGCCTGAGCAAGTTGTCGGCCTGATTGCCGGTGGAGAGCGCGCCATTTTCTCTGCGGTGGAAAATGCAGAAGATAGCCAAGAGTTCGCGCAAAACGACTTAAAATCCCTTAACTTAACCAATAAAGATGTGGTTGTCGGCATTGCCGCGAGTGGGCGCACGCCTTATGTATTGGGTGGCCTCGCTTACGCAAAAGCAGTGGGCGCCACAACCGTTGCGGTCGCTTGTAACCCCAACTCACCCATCACGACTGCTGCAAGCATTGCAATCACTCCGGTTGTAGGCCCTGAGGTGATCACCGGCTCTTCGCGCATGAAAGCAGGCACGGCGCAAAAATTGGTGCTCAACATGCTAACCACGGGCGCCATGATTAAAACAGGAAAAGTGTTTGGCAATTTAATGGTGGACGTGGAAGCGACCAACGCCAAGCTTGTGCAGCGGCAGATCAACATTGTGGTTGAGGCGACAGGGGCTTCACCTGAGCAGGCGCAGCAAGCGTTGCAGGCGTGCGATCTGCATTGCAAAACGGCCATTTTCATGTTGCTAACGGGCTTAACTGCGCAGGAAGCAAAAGAAAAACTCAGTGCGCATAAAGGTTTTATTCGCAGCGCCTTAAATGATTTCGCGATTAAAAATTGAAGGCGTGATTGGCGTAAATTCTAAGGAAAAACAATGGCAAAGATAGATTTAGCGCTGATTTCGCAGCTTTTAAGCGCGGTGGGTGAGGCGCGTAATGTAAAAAAATGCGGTAACTGTATGACTCGGCTGCGTTTATCGCTGCTTGATCCCAGCGCAGTTATGCAAGAGGAGCTCAAAAACATTCCGGGCGTGATGGGCGTTGTTGAAAGTGACGGTCAGTTGCAGATCATTTTAGGACCAGGCAAAGCGCAGCAAGCGGCTGAGTTAATGAACTCTCTGTTAGGCGACCAGCATAATTTACAAGTTGATGGCGCCGATCTCGCCGGCATTGCTGAATCGCAAAAAAAGCAGATGAAGGCAAAACAGACCAGCGCAATTCAGCGTTTTTTGAGTAAATTTGCCACAATTTTTACACCGCTTATCCCTGGCTTTATCGCCGCAGGGCTGCTCTTAGGTTTTGCGACACTGCTTGAGCAAATTTTTGTAACCGATCAAAGTGCTACGCCATTTTTGCTAGATCTGATTGCATACATGAAGGTTTTTGGTAAAGGGCTATTCGCCTTTTTAAGTATTTTGATTGGTTACAACGCGCAGCAAGCGTTCGGCGGCTCGGGGGTTAATGGCGCGATATTGGCGTCGCTATTTGTGCTCGGCTACACGCCGGATGCGAGCAGCGGGATCTACTCCGGCATGAGTGATTTTTTTGGCTTAAGCATTGATCCGCGTGGCAATATTGTGGGCGTGCTGCTCGCGTCCATTATTGGCGCGCAAGTCGAGCGCAAAATTCGCCAACATATGCCAGATGATTTGGACATGATTTTAACCTCAGTCTGCACTTTGCTGGTGATGGGCGCGCTGACTTTTGCGCTGATCATGCCAATTGGCGCCGTGCTTTTTAAAGGAATGTCTTGGTTATTCATTAACTTAAATGATAATCCTTTTGGCGCTGCCGTTCTGGCTGGATTGTTTTTAATTTCCGTCGTGTTTGGCATCCACCAAGGTTTTGTGCCGGTTTATTTTGCGTTGGTTGAAACGCAAGGGTTTAACTCGCTATTTCCTATTTTAGCTATGGCTGGCGCTGGCCAAGTTGGCGCGTCGCTGGCGCTGTACTGGAAGGCGGCGAAGGGCTCGCGTCTGCGCGCGCAGGTACGAGGCGCGATTGTGCCGGGATTTTTAGGAATTGGTGAGCCGCTTATTTATGGCGTCACTTTGCCGCGCGTAAAACCGTTCATCACCGCTTGTATTGGCGGCGCCTGTGGTGGTTTTTTTGTCGGCTTGCTTTCTTATTTGGGAATGCCGATAGGCTTAAATACGGTGTTTGGTCCATCAGGGCTGGTGGCTATTCCACTTATGACATCAGTAAAAGGGATTTTTCCTGGCATGCTGATCTTTTGTGCGGGACTGATGATTGCTTATATTGCAGGTTTTATTGTGACACTGTTATTTGGCTGTAAAGGTGTTGAGCTGGATCAGTAATAAAAATTAACACATTGTTTATAAATAAAATTTTTGTAAATGGCGCTTTTAAATAGAGCGCCATTTTTTATATCCGTCGTTTTAATAAATATTTAAAAAACATGACGTTGTCGTGCAAATGAAACAAGCGACAACATCTTATTTTGTTTTTGCTTATTCTCAGTTCCTTTTATTGCAGGTTGGCTTATTTACATCAATTGTAAGTCAGTAGTGGTTAAAATAGGTTCGCGGCATGTTAGAGCGATGTTTAGTGGTTGATGATCATGAAATGATCCGAGATGCAGTTGCCATGATGGCGAGCGTCTTAGGCTTTAAAGAAGTCGTTACGGCAACGGATGGCGCAGATGCGATATCAAAAATATACCATTTGCAGCCAAGCTTTATTATCACTGACTTGCAGATGGATCCTATCGATGGTCTCGATATGCTCAGCCTCATCCGCTGCGGGAAATATGGCCTGCCCAATAAAATTCCCATCATTGTGCTTACTGGTAATGCGGCTGAATCGATCATCACGCAGTGCATTGCTTTTGACGTCGACGGGTTCCTCGTTAAGCCTGTTAACCGCCAACTGCTGCAAGAGCGTGTTGCGCTTGTAACGCAGAAAACCAAGCCTAAGAAGAGTCCGGAATATTATATAAAATTATTGGAAAATAATGGGTTAGATAAATCCGTTGAGTTTCCGATGGATAAAGCTGAGCCGGCCAAAAAAGAAGCGCCGCCAGTGGATAGTGGTCAGCCTACGGCCGAGCAGCTTGCCAAACAAAATGACCCAAGCAAAAGTGGGAATTATATTATTTGGCAAGATAAATTTTCAGTTTGTCATGCTGAATTAGATGAAGGTAATAAAAGTTTATTGGCAATAATAAACGAAACATATGCAGAAATAATAAATAACACTAAAGACAGTCAAATAGTGTTTGATAAATTGGCGACGCGACTGAGAAATTATTTAGAAACACATTTTATACAAGAAGAAAAGATTTTGAGAGACTCTCAATACCCGCAAGTAAAAAGCCATTTAGAAATGCATAATGAGCTTTTAAAGCAAGCAGAGTTTGTTTTATTGAAATGCCAAGCGGATGCACGATTTTATCCGATAGATTTTTTTAAATTTCTGCGCTTTTTATGGGTAAAACACATTACCCAAGAAGACTGCAAATATGCAACATTACTGAAAAATAGTAGGTAGTCACCTATGAAAAAAAGAGAAAAGCTTTCAACACCTGAATCAAGAGCAATGATCAGACAACTTATCGCCAGTGGTATTTTTACTGCGGTTGTGATCTTTTTTTCGTTGTTCTTATTTTATAAGATGGTTGAAAATTCGACTTCAAGGGATTTAGAGATCTCCTTAGAAAAAGATGTTAATAACATCGAGAAAAAAATTACATATTGGAATGATAATAATTTAGCGTTATTAAAGCTTGCTGCTGAGCAGGAAGTATTAAAATCTAATAACAATATTAATGATCCAGCAGAGCTGGCAAAAATAAATAAATGGATGAAAACAGCATTGGCAGAGCTCAATGCCTTAAATGCATTTTTGTTTTCAAGTAATGGTGAGTTGATAGCATCTGCGAATCAAAGTTATATCAACATTGCAAATGATATCTATCTTTTTCACCTAAGAAACATCTCATCAGCAGATGCTTTTATTTCTTTACCAACCAAATTTCCTCATGATAAAAATAATAAGTACATCCTTTTGTCGGCAAAAGTAAAAGAAGATTTTGCCGACAAAAGGATCATTTTATTTATTAAAAATGCTGATGAACTAGATGCATTATTAGCAAACAGCGTTGCGGATAAAGTAAGAAAAGGTTATTTGCTTAATGAAAAAGGGGACATTTTATCTCCATCAAAATTAAGTGACGCAAACAATTCACAGATGTTAAGCATTAAAAAAATGATCCCAGATGCTTTCCTTTATCAGCAAAAAGGAAAGATAAATTTCTTCCAAGACGGCTTGGATGCAAAAGATATATTTGCTTGGCAGTGCAATGAAGGCTTGAAATTTTGCACTGTGATTGAAGCGGATAAAGATCAAGAGCTCTTACTGACACAAAAGGCAAAATTTTACTTTTCCCTAGGCTTTGCTGCATTTTTTATCGCACTATTTTTATTCCTCTTTAGATACTCAAATATTTTAATAAGGATCACTTTTAATAAATTGTATTTAGATTCTATTTTGGAAAACTATGATGATGGCGTGATCATTATTAATGATAAGGAATTGGTTACCTCATTAAATCAAAGAGCTAAAATATTTATGGGGCTTAGCAGCTCAGCTGAAAAATTTAAAGAAATTTCAGCCTTAAAAAAACCTAGCAACCAAGAGCTGATAGATCTTTTGATCGAAATGCAAAAAGAGAGTGAAACAAAAGGCGAAATAAGCAAAAATACCAACATCATTATTAATTCAACCAAAGCGCGCCTTACTATAAAAGTAAAAGAGCAAAAAATAGCATCGCGTCTTTACACGGTAATAATGATAAGGGATATTACGTTGCAATCAGCGATAGAAGAAGAGCTAAGTAAAACTAACGAGCTTTATTCTATTTTTAATGCGGTGCAAGATCTTTATTTAACCACATCAAATTCAGCTATATCTTTTGCTAAAGCATTAATGGTTCTTTGTTACCACACACAAAGTAAACTTGCTGCCATTATTTCGATTAATAATGATGCGCAATCTTTACAGTGCAAATATGAAATAAATGCTTCGGGTGACGAGATCAGTACATTTAACGCTTTGCCAGAGCAATTATTAGTTTATGCGAAAACAGCAATTAGTTTAAATCAGACCAAATTTTCATCTAATTATTATGATGAAAAAAACAGTGATACTGATTTTTATGAGAACTACGTTTTTATCCCTGTATTTACTAAAAGTGATTCTGTTGGCGTGATCGTTTTGGCTGGACGCACAGAAATTTATACGCAAGAAATAATCTCTTGGGTGACGCCGATCATCAAAGGGATCTGCAGTATGGTATATGCTGATAAACAGGCGCAATTAAATCAAGAGGCGCACTCTGCTTTGCTTAAGGCGAAAGAAGAGGCAGAATCTGCCAATGAAGCTAAATCTAATTTCTTAGCGATGATGAGCCATGAGATCAGGACGCCAATAAATGGCATTATTGGTATGTCAGAACTGCTTGAGCAAACTAATTTATCGCAAAAACAGAACCGATTTAATCAATCTATTTATACTTCTGCTAATGCGCTGCTTGATATTATTAATGACGTATTAGATTTATCAAAAATTGAAGCCGGTAAAATGGCGCTTCGAGAAGAGAGTTTTTCAATTATTAATTTATTGGAAAACGCATTGCATATTGTGGCGCCAAGGATCAAACCATCAGTTAATTTTACCTCATACATTGATCCTAAATTACCAACTCATGTGATCAGCGACTTTTCTAAAATAAGGCAGATCATTGTTAATATCGCAGGTAATTCAGCCAAATTTACTGAAGAAGGTTTTGTTGACATATTTATTTCTACAGGAACGAGTGCTGAAAATAACAAAATAGAGTTGAAAATTGTTATTTCTGATTCAGGAATTGGTATCGAAAAAGAAAATATCAGCAAAGTTTTCGAAAACTTTGTGCAAATTGATAATACCAGCAAAAGGAAATATCAAGGAACCGGACTTGGCTTGCCGATCTGTAAAAAATTTGCTCACTTATTGGGCGGCGATATTATTGCTGACAGCGAAATTGGCAAAGGTTCTATATTCACCATTACTTTGCCTGTAACTGTGGCTGAGGAAGCTAAATTCACGCTGCGCCGCAGCGAAAAAATAGCAGACAAGAAAGTATTGCTGCTCTCGAAAAGTAGTAAGCAAATTGAACATGTTAAGGCTTACGTTGCCAATCATACCACTGCGATCACGACATTATCCGATGAAAAAGCGGCCAAAGACATATTGCAAGAGCAGGGCGATTTCTTTGTTACTATCGCCGACAATACCGTTAACCTCGAACTGCTAGTGCCTGAAATTGAAAATACCGCTTTAACCCAGCATCTGCTCTACCTTTCTGATCTAAAAAGCGCGCTGACGGAACACAAGATTGCAATTTCATCTATTTTGATTGCGCCTTACTCCTTTGATTCGATAACCAATCAGCTTGAAGTGATGTACGATTTTACCGAGCAAGGAAAATCACGCGCGCAAGTGCATGAATACAGCATGCAACACGACAGCCACACTCCGACGCTGAAAAAAGTCTTGAATAAAAAAGGCGTTAAAGTGCTTGTTGCAGAAGATCATCCGGTGAACCAAGAGCTGATCAAAACGGTGTTAGGAAATTTGGACTGTGAAGTGACGCTTGCCGATAATGGACAAATCGCAGTCGACAAATTTTTAACCAATTATTATGAGCTTATATTCATGGACTGCCAGATGCCGATCATGGATGGCTTCGAGGCAACTCGAAAGATCAGGCAGCACGAGCAAGAGAAGCATTTAGCCCCGAAAGTCATTGTCGCGATGACCGCAAATGCGTTGGTCGGTGATAGAGAGCGCTGTTTACAAGAAGGAATGACAGATTATATCTCCAAACCTTTCCGTCAGCAGGATCTGATTGCCTTAATGAATAAATATATACAGCCAGAAGAGAGCATTGCAATGGAACAACCAAGTCAGCCTCAAGCAAGCGCAAGCGGCTCTACACAGAGCAAACCCTTTGATTTTTCAGTGTTAAAAGAGACAACAGGGGATGATCCTCAGCTGATAGAGCTTCTTGTCAACAAATTTATTCAGTCGCAACAAGTTGATCTTGCTGAGTTAGAGCGAGTCTGGTCAGAAAAAAATGTCGATCAGATCAAAAAGTTAGGACACAAAATGAAGGGCGCTGCGTTAATGATCGGCGCAGAAAGCGTCGCCGAAATTTGCAAAATCCTTGAGGGACATGCAGGAGAAAGCGTGCCAGACAATTCACTGCTCGCGCAGCTCAAGTCGTGTAGTGAAGAGCTCTGTAAGCAATTAAAAGCTGGCTAAAGCCGCTTTCGGCTTGCCTTGAAGTCTTGAAAAATGAGTTAATGATCAGCAACTTGCTGATCATTAATTTTTTATTTGCGAAATAAAAAGTGGTAAATTTTCGCGACAAGTTAGAAGCAAAGCTCCCTGAGCAGCGGCGAGCTGCTGCAGGGAGTCAATTAAGAGGTGAGAGCTGATCTACAAAGATAATTCCATTTGCTTGTGAGTAAGCGAAGCTTATCGTCACAACCTTTTTTTAATCTGCCTCATCTATATTATTATCATCACCTGTCTGAACTGAGCCATTGGCACCTTGAGTCGTATTTGCCGTTGCATTTTGTATTCTAAGTGGGTTACGAGGTAGCGGCCTCGGTGTTGGCGCAGTCGTGCTAGAGGTAGCACTGCCTTCGTTAACCGGAGGAGCGTCCGTTGGTGATGTTTGAGCTGTTTCTGCAGGCCTTCGTCGCCGCGGCGGCACTATCGGTGAAGCCTCATTTCCTGACGCATTCCCTGTCGTTTCTGGCCACTGTAAGGAACTGGTACTGCTTGCTCTTCTACGACTGCTTGTATTAGCAGCTGCGTCTTGATCGCCTCCCGTTGATGTTCTCGGTTGCAGTCTAGATCTTGTGCTCGAGCCAGTGGCACCAGAGTCTTGGGCTGTTCTGTCTGTTCTTCTTTCGGTTCTTCCTGCTCTGCCTATTGAGGCCGGCGGCGTGGTGGTTGCTTGAGTGTCAGCTGACCCTGACCCTGTATGAACAAAGTTTGTTGGGTTGGAAATCTCTATGTCTTTTGTGTTGGAAGCGTCTGCAGATTTACTGCGTTTGTACCATCCTAAAGTCAAGACGTTGTAAAATCTTTCTTTATGCCGAGAGCTGCTTCTTGGGCGATCCGCGTTTTCAGAGGCACTCCGTCTTGTTGTTGATCTTCCTCTGCTGGTGCTGCCAGCAGTTGAGGCTGCGTCTGTTCCTGTTTGTTGTTCTCTTCTTTCACGATCGCGTCTCCTTTCACGATCGCGTCCCCTTTCACGCTGCTCAGCCCTAGAAGATGTAGCTGCTGCGTCTGCAGAACTTGTGGAAGCTTGATCATCTTGTGCTGGTTGAGCATCGAGTACAATTGGATTTGTTTTCATGCATTCGAGCAATAATTTTTGCAGAGATAGTATGCTCTTTCCCAGTTTAAGCACTGCCACTTTGCTGACCAGCGGCGCATTTGGATCCGCTGGATTGTGATTGTAGTGTTCTGCGAACCAAACTCGTTCCGCGTTATTATCGTAGTTCAGCAAAGAACCTAATGTGCATCCAGAACCATCTAAGGCACTATTAAGCAAGTTATCCATTGTGGCTTTAATTGCAAGATCATCACTGCCTTGCACTAATGCCGCAGCAATACGTACGATATCCCACACGCTAGGGTTTCCAAATCCAAATAAGTGAGCGGTCTCTGTACCCAACAACAATTCTAAATTGCTAGTAAATGAATATGTCCTCCAGTGGTTCATAATTTGATTTAGTAGATAATTCGTATGCTGAAATGCTGCTAACTGCTTTTCAGGCAAAGAGCTTGTCAGCACACCATGAGTCTTTAGCTTGTCACTTAAATGAACCATAGCGATTGATGTTTTAGGATCTTCACAAAACCTAAATGGAGAATTATCAGGAGCGGGAGTTGGAATACACAATTTTGTTACACCTTCAGAGAGATAACTTTCCTCGCCTAAAGCCGTAAGTGCTGCTTTATAGTCATTCCTTCCGATACGACTCAGCTCGGTTGAATGTCCCTCATCACTACGGATAGCAAGTAGAGCGGTTTCGATAGCGTTCTTAACGGCGGTAATCTGGTATGTGTTTTGTTTGATATCCGCAATTTTCGCCTCTCTTTTTTGTGCTTTTTCGTTCTGACTAGCAGTCGTAGCATCAGCCGCTTGTTCCATTTTGGATTCAATCTTAGCAATCTTCCGATTGTTATAGTCAATGGCACTTTGAAGACGCCGCACAATTTTAGGGTCTGTCGGCGTCACCTGTGCTTGGCCTGCTGAAGCACCGTGAGTTTTAGGCCTATCTTTTGTATTGCTTATCGCATATATCATTTTTGCAAAACTAGGATGGTTATAGTCAGCCCCTGTTTTTTTTCCTTTCATGATATCGCTTAGTTTTGTGGCATCGTATTTGTAGACTGTTTTAAAAAGTCCTGCTAGTGGTCTGGAACTACTCATAACTTATACCTTTCCTTGCTCAAGAAATCTTAACTGGAATCATGTTAGCAGCCACCCATCTCTTTGAGCAAAGCGACTAAACAAAGCTACTTAACAAACGCATTACTATAATCGTCGCAATAATAAATCTGATTTAAAAAAAGCCAAAATACTGCGCAAATAGATACAAGACATCAATAGAATAGTCTAATTGCTAAAGGAGGGCTATTTAGCGACAAAAGTATGCACTTAATTGCAATTGTTGTGGCATGAAAAATAATGAAAAATTAAAAGGATAATAAAACAATTCTTTATTTCGTTGATAAAGACAAATGAAATTTTTTTATATTTGTTTAACATAATCAATATAATGACAGAAATTTCAATTAAAAAATTAGCTTATGATGACTAATCATTGTCTGCGGATCAACCATAGCATTATGAAATTAAATGATAGTAAAAATACTGGTGTGTTTTTCTAAAAATAATGTCCTTAATATACACAGCTAACGCATTTTAATTCCACTCCAAAAGGGTGAGTGATAGCCATGATGTTTACTTCAAAAGCAAGCAGGATTTTAGAGCGACGCTGACAAAATATTTCAAGGAAACATTGCCGGATATTGGTAGCCGTTTAGCATCTCAGATCAACGACAATTTTCAGTTACTGCCTAAAATATCTTCAGTTTGAATGGGTCTCTATTGATCTTGTCGCGTGATTTAGGCAACACGCCAAAAAACAAAAAACAGCCTGCGCTGCTTTTTGTCTTTTTCTTGATCACGGGTACATTTGTACAACATCAAGTTTGAGCGCGGGATCGACGGCAAACTCATCATCTTCGTCGGCAACCGGATCTTCAAACTCTGGCGTGTCAAACGTCATGTCCCCACCAGAAATGATCCCTGAATTCTTATTAATTCCTTTAAAATCAAAAAGTTCAAAGTCAGCCAGATGCGAAGGCACCACATTTTGCATGGCACGGAACATGGTTTCGATGCGGCCTGGGAAACGCTTGTCCCAATCGCGCAGCATCTGCTTGATCACTTGGCGCTGCAGCTTAGGCTGCGAGCCACAGAGGTTACAAGGGATGATCGGGAAATTGACCTGCGCGGCGTAGCGCTCAATATCTTTTTCTTTGCTGTAGCAAAGCGGGCGGATCACCACATGCTCGCCGTTGTCGGAAACCAGCTTAGGAGGCATCCCTTTGATTTTTCCGCCATAAAACATATTTAAAAACAGCGTTTCTAAAATGTCATCGCGGTGATGGCCAAGCGCAATTTTCGTCGCGCCAAGCTCTTTAGCGGTGCGATACAAAATACCGCGGCGCAGCCTTGAACAAAGCGAGCAAGTCGTTTTGCCAGGCGCCACTTTGTCTTGCACGATGGCGTAGGTATTTTCCTCAACAATTTTGTACTCCACACCTAAATTTTCCAGATATTCAGGCAGCACATGCTCGGGAAAACCCGGCTGTTTTTGGTCGAGGTTAACAGCGATCAGCTCAAAAGAGACCGGCGCGCTTTTTTGCAAGCTTTGCAGCATCGCCAGCAAGGTGTAGCTGTCTTTGCCGCCGCTCAAGCAGACCATGATGCGGTCGCCTTCTTCTATCATGTTGAAATCAGCGATAGCTTGGCCAACTTGGCGACGCAGTTTTTTTTGTAGCTTATTGAAATTGTATTTGTTTGCACTGTTGTTATCAAAATCAGGCATAAAACGGTCCATATATGAAGCGATGGAGCCGTATCATACCGATTTTGCAGCGCGATGCCAGAGACAATATGCCAAGCGTTACGTCATTTATTGACGCTTGCTTGTGGGCTTACGTAACCATCTGGTTTTATTGCCAAAATATCACAATTAAGCTGGTCAAGCGTGCGCTCAGCCGTGTTGCCAATGAAAAGCGCCGACAGCCCAACGCGCCCAGCCGTTCCCAAAATAACCAGCGCCGCCGGCAGCTCTTTTGCGATATTGCTGATCACATCTTCAGGCAACCCCTCTTCGCAGAAAGTGTACGCCTCATCGATGTGGTGTTTTTGCCGCAGCTTTTTCATCTCTAACAGATGATGCCCGCGCACCGCATCGGTATGCGCAATAGGGTCAAATTCTGGCAGCTCAATGGTGATATTGATCGGCGTTGAAGGATACGCATTGATCAAATAAACTTCGGAATTGATTGATTTTGCTAACAGCTGCGCATGTGAAATCAGCTTATCATTGAGCGCTTGATGCTCGTCATCTTCGCTCGCAGGGCTAACCGCCACCAAAATCTTCCCACCAGCCGCAAGTCCTTGCTCTTTCACAAGTAAAACCGGGCACGGACACTTGCGCAGCAGATGCCAATCTTCAGGAGTAAAAATGATGGAGTCCAAAGCGGCACTTTTTTGCGGCGCCTTGATCAGTAAATCGTGCTGATCTGCAAGCACTTTTGCCACGATCGCCTCATAAGGGCGCTTGTGCCACTCCACATGCAGACGCAATGCCAGATCCGCGCTGCGATAGCGATCAGCGATGCCTTGTACCCACTCGGTCTGCTGCTGGATCACACTTTCTTTCATGCTGTTTAATTCTTGCGACGAAAGCAGCGAGGTGATTTCGTAAGAAAAATCATAAACCGAGTGAAACAGCGTGATGGTCACAGGAGAAGCGCTGCATTTAGCAAGCTCTATCGCGCGCTCTAACGCGGGCTGCGACTCTCCCGAGCTTACTGCGACAAGCAAATTAACATATTGGCTCATGTGATCTCCAAAATTGTAGGAAGTGGCTAAATCTAGGTTAGCAATGAATCACAGATATCAAGCCTTTTATACTGTAAAAAATACGTGATGCATAACTTCTTTTGTTCAATCTGTTCTACCGATCAAAAAAGCGACGCCATCACCGCGAGGTTAACGCAAAGTCCCCGCCCATTTTTTTAGCTCTTCCATATCTAATATGTTGATGTATTTGCCTTTTACCGCAATAAGACCGCTTTTTTGAAACCGCCCTAAAAGGCGACTTACCGTCTCGACGGTGAGCCCCAAATAGTTGCCGGCGTCGCTGCGCGTCATGATCATGTGAAATTCTTTAGCAGAAAAGCCGCGCTCTAAAAAGCGCTGCGACAGCGTATAGATAAACGTCGCTAGCCGCTCCTGCGCGGTCTTTTTTGACAACAACAAAATCATGTCGTGGTCGCTTTTGATCTCATGGCTCATCAAACGCATCAGCTGCTGGCGCAACTTGGGCATTTTTCCCGACAAGTCATCCAGCACCGAATACGGAATTTCACAAACCATAGAAGTTTCAAGCGCTTGTACGGTACTTGGGTGCTTCATGCTGTCGATAGCGTCAAACCCGACCAGATCCCCCGCTAAATGAAAAGCGGTGATCTGCTCGTCGCCCTGCTCGGTTAAGGTGTAATTTTTTAGCGTGCCGGTGCGGATAGCAAACAGTGAATGCAGCGGATCGCCGGTCTTAAACAAAATTTGCCCTTTTTGGATCGGCTTTTTGCGCTCAATTATCTGATCTAATTGATTCAATTCATTCAAATTTAAGGTGAATGGAATGCAAAGCTGGCTAATACTGCACTCTTTGCAGTGAATAACACAACCGCTTGCTGCGCGCCGCTCGATGATCTTTTCTTGGGACATACAATAGGTAAAGCTGTTGATTTAGATCAAGATATTACCCAAAAATCCGCCGTAAATCGAATTTGCTTCGCGCGCCATCACCGCGAGGTGGAAGCAACGCCTCACCTGCACGTCGCTTTTTGCTGGCAATTTCACCGCTAGACGCGACATTTGTCACCTTTTTTAGTTGACCGCTCCTAATTTGGCGATTAATTTCGCTAGCAAAAATTAGCTTGATAAAGAGGATATTATGTCTGATGAAAATTCTCGGCTCGTCTACTCCACGCAAACGGGGCGAATTACCGAGCAAGCAGTGCCACAGATGCCACCTAAAGGCGACGGCATCGTGCGCATAACCAGACAAACCAAAGGGCGCAAAGGCAAAGGCGTGTGCCTGATCAGCGGCCTTGAGCTTAGTGAAAGCGAACTTAAAAAGCTGGCGGCAGATCTGAAAAAGGTGTGCGGCTGCGGCGGCGCAGTAAAAGATTTTGTCATTGAAATTCAAGGCGATAAGCGCGATCAAATTAAACAGGCGCTCGAAAAACAGGGCTACAAAGTGAAATTAGCCGGCGGATAAGGGGCGTCACGCAAAATAATCAGTCGCAACTAAAAACGTTCAATCGGCAATAACATACTGTCATTTAAAGGCTAACTGCGTTTTCAATTTGGAATTAGTGCGCGCTTTCTTTACTATAACCACTTTCACGCTAGCGCTTTAGAACAAAGATCACACAGAGGAAATAATGCAGCAACTAGATCACCTCCTCCAAGAGGCCACCGCGGCAATTGCCAAGTGCGACAGCACGCAAGGCCTTGATGAAGTGCGAGTTCACTACCTTGGGAAAAAAGGACTGCTGACACTTCAGCTGCAGCAGTTAGGTACGCTTTCACCTGAAATGCGCCGCGAAGCGGGCGCCGCCATCAACCAAGTGAAACAAGCGGTGCAACAAGCATTAAATGAGCGCAAAAGTGCCCTTGACGCAGCCGAGCTTGCTGCAAAACTGAGCGCGCAGACAATTGATGTGACGCTGCCAGGACGCGCGCTTGAGCGCACCGGCGCCATTCACCCTGTCACGCGCACCATCGAGCGTATTGAGCAATTTTTTGGCGATTTAGGCTTCGCAATTAAGCAAGGTCCTGAAATTGAAGACAGTTTTCACAACTTCGACGCGCTCAACATCGCCGCCGATCACCCTGCGCGCACCGATCACGACACCTTTTTCTTCAATCCTGAGCTAATGCTGCGCACCCACACTTCTGGCGTGCAAATTCGCACCATGGCGCTGGAAAAGCCGCCGCTGCGTTTCATCGCGCCAGGGCGCGTGTACCGCAATGACTACGATCAGACTCATACCCCGATGTTTCACCAAGTTGAAGGGCTACTTGTCGACGAAAATGTCACTTTCAGCCAGTTAAAAGGCATTTTGCACGACTTCCTCTGTCACTTTTTCGAAGAAGATCTGGAAATCCGTTTTCGCCCGTCATTTTTCCCCTTCACCGAGCCTGGCGCCGAAGTGGATGTAAAAGGCAAGAACGGCAAATGGCTAGAAGTGCTTGGCTGCGGCATGATCCACCCCAATGTGCTGCGCTCGGTCAACATTGATCCGCAAAAATATTCTGGTTTTGCCCTTGGAATGGGGGTTGAGCGTTTAACTATGCTGCGTTACGGCGTTAATGATCTACGCGCATTTTTTGAAAACGATCTGCGTTTTTTGAAACAATTTAACTAGGCATAGAGGTAGTTTTTCATGAAATTTAGTGAATCTTGGCTTCGTGAGTGGGTCAACCCTGCGCTGAGCACAGAAGAGCTGGCGCATCGGCTCACCATGATAGGTTTAGAAGTTGATGCCCAAGATCCCGTTGCCGGCGATTTTAACGATGTTGTGATCGGCCACGTGGTTGAGTGCGCGCAGCATCCCGACGCAGACAAATTGCGTGTGACAAAAGTGGATGTCGGCGGCGAAGCGCTGCTTGATATCGTGTGCGGCGCGCCTAACTGCCGCCAAGGGCTAAAAGTGGCGGTCGCCGTAGTGGGCGCCGTACTGCCGGGCGATTTTAAAATCAAAGCGGCGAAATTACGCGGCCAGCCTTCACACGGCATGCTCTGCTCATTCAGCGAGCTTGGGATCAGCTGCGATTCTGCGGGGATCATTGAGCTTGACAGCGATGCGCCCATCGGCACCTCTTTGCGCAGCTACTTGCAGCTTGACGACTACAGCATCGATCTTAACGTGACCGCCAACCGCGCCGACTGTTTGAGCCTGCGCGGCATTGCGCGTGAAATCGCGGTGCTTAATCAATTGCCCATGAACGTGCCAACTATCGCGCCGGTTGCAGCTTGCGAAAAAACGCCAGTTGCGGTCACTATCGCAGACAAAACAGCCTGCCCGCGTTATGCGTGCCGCGCGATCAAAGACGTTAACATCAAAGCCGCCACGCCTTTGTGGATGCAAGAAAAGCTGCGCCGCTGCGGCATTCGCAGCATTGACCCCATCGTTGATATCACAAACTATGTGATGTTAGAGCTGGGCCAACCAATGCATGCGTTTGATCTAGAAAAAATTTCTGGCAATATCTGCGTGCGCACGGCAAACGAGCAAGAGCCTTTGACTTTGCTTGACGGGCGCACTGTTGCGCTTACAAGCAACACGTTAGTCATTGCTGACGATGAAAAAGCGCTCGCCATGGCCGGCATTTTTGGCGGACAAACATCGGCGGTCAGTGAAACCACTCAACATGTTTTGTTGGAATCTGCCTACTTTAATCCGGACGCAATCCGCGGCCGCGCGCGCGTTTATGGCCTGCACACCGACTCGTCACACCGTTTTGAGCGCGGCGTCGACCCTCAGCTGCAGCGCGATGCACTTGAGCGCGCCACTGCGCTGATCCTCGAAATTTGCGGCGGTACGCCAGCAACAATCGTTGAAAGTAATGCACAGGACGAGCAGCAAACGCCAACCATCACTTTACGCCGTGAAAAATTGGATGCGCTGCTTGGCTACCACATCGCAACGCCACAAGTTGAGCAAATTTTAACAGCGCTTGGCTGCAAAATTGCATCGACCGAGTCAGGCTGGCAGGCACAAGCGCCATCTTGGCGATTTGATCTGGCCATCGAAGAAGATTTGATCGAGGAAGTGGCGCGCTTTTTCGGCTACGACAATATTCCGATGCAAGCGCCCTACGCCGATCTCAAAATTAACGCCGCACCAGAGGCTGACATTGCGCTAAAACGCGTGCGAGATCTGTTGGTTGCGCGCGGTTTTTATGAAGCCATTACTTACAGCTTCGTTGAGCCGAATTTGCAGCGCTTTATCGTGCCCGATATCGAGCCACTGATCTTACCAAACCCAATTTCGGTGGAAATGTCAGCCATGCGCTTAAGCTTGTGGCCGGGGCTTTTAAATACAGTCGCTTACAATCAAAAACGGCAGCAGCCACATCTGCGTCTATTTGAAAGCGGCCTGCGCTTTATTCCTGATCCGACGGCAGAAAACGGTATTCGTCAGCAGCCGATGTTAGCCGGCGTGTTAACGGGCAATTTTGCAGAGCATTGGGATGTGCGCAGCAAAGCGGCGGACTTTTTTGACTTAAAAGCGGATGTTGAAGCGATTTTGCAACTCTGCTCTGATCAAAAACGCTACCGCTTTGAAGCCGCTCAGCATCCCGCGCTACACCCTGGGCAAACCGCAGCAATTTATGCTGATGACAAGCTGGTTGGCTATTTGGGTACGCTGCACCCTGAGCTTGAGCGCAAGTTTGAACTCAACGGCAATACTTTTGTCTTTGAATTAGAATGGGATGCCATCAATTCACGCAAATTGCCGCAAATCAACGCGATTTCGAAATTCCCAGCAAATCGCCGCGATATAGCAGTGGTCGTTGATGAAAAAGTGTATGCCGATCATGTGGTTAAAGCTTGCTTACAGACAGAGAGTGCGTTGATCAAAGGCGCAGAGCTGTTTGATCTTTATGCTGGCAGCAACATTGACGCAGGCAAGAAAAGTTTAGCTATCGCGCTAAACTTGCAGTCAAATGAGCGGACGCTAGAAGAAGAAGAGATCACACAAGCTGTTGATAATGTTGTAAAACATTTGCAAGAACGCTTTGGCGCAGTGCTGCGTGATTAAGCAATAACAACAGAAAGTGGCTAAAAGGCCACTTTCTGGCATTTTTATGAGATTTTTTTAAATTAAACAATGTGCTATATAATATTTTCTAAAATAACCTGCGCTAAAAAACGCTGAAAATCTAACCTTATTTAAAGTTGTTTGCTTTTTTGCAAATATATTTAAATTTAAACAATACAAATAAACAACAGCATATTATATTGCTTAAAAGTTCTTGCTGATAATTAATCGCTTTAGCTTCATTCATAGCGCTAAAAAAAGCAGATCAGCTCCCCTTTTAACCCTTTCTTGCCGCATTTTTAAAAGTAAATTAATAGTTTGACTGTTTTTTTCTTGTCGTTGCTACATTATTCTTAATTGCTAGATAGAAAAAAGTTAGCGTAAATCAGCTAGTTGAAATACAATATTGCATAAGTTGCTGTGAATGTTTGAATTAGTGTAATAAGAACTAAATAACTCATTTAACAGCTTACTGGCGATATATTTATCATTATTATTAACAATATCTTGAGGGAATAACCTATGGCACTCACCAAGGCCGATTTGGCTGAGACCCTGTCTGAAGTAGTTGGATTGAACAAGCGGGATGCCAAGGAAATTGTCGAGACGTTTTTTGAAGAAATACGCAAAGCGCTGGAAAGTGGCGAACAGATAAAACTATCCGGTTTTGGTAATTTTTACCTCCGAGATAAAAATCAGAGGCCTGGAAGAAACCCCAAAACAGGTGAAGATATTCCCATTTCAGCCAGAAGAGTTGTGACTTTTCATCCTGGGCAAAAATTAAAAGCACGTGTTGAATATTGTAAAAACAATAACTAATTACAATAAAAACCAACTGTTGGCATCCTAAAATAGGATGCCACTTGCTTTAAGTGGTATGTATAAATAATAAGCGGTTTGTCCATTATCGGCGTTTTTCAAGGTAGTTGTCGCCTGAGCTATTAAGCTGCCTCTTTTTTCTTCTCCGGATTTAGCTCCACATCGCCAACACGATCCCAGTTTCTAGCTTCTTTGGACCAGCGATTTGGATTCATTGCTCTTGC
>JBOFRL010000056.1:0-1715 GCA_051650965.1 Vibrionaceae bacterium | reverse complement strand
TGTTTACGAAAAAAGGTCAATATCGCCGTACGCCAACAGCTTTTGAGCAGAGCCGCTTTAAAATAGATCGACTTCCACCGGCCGCTCTTTTGGCACAATCCGCCAGCGGTGACAGATATGTGCAAATGCACATTCCAATTAAATTGCCGCCCATAAGTGTGTAGCGCCCCAAAAATACCAATTTCGATGCCTTTTTTGGCAGCCCAGTTTTGCAACGTGTTGGTTGCTAGAGTAAAAATCTGACCCAATAGTTGACGATTAGCAGCAAACAGAGGCCAAAACGCTTCAGGCAAGGTGAAAGTGATATGTTGCCAAGCAGAGTGCGGCAGAACGTGTTGCTGTTTAGCGACCCACATTTCGGTAGCTTTGGTGCCGCATGACGAGCACGCACGACCTTTGCACGAGTGATGGATGTATTCAATGCGCAAACAAGCCGAATTCTCGCATTGATACCGTCTTGACCCATAGACAGATGTGGAGCACCACAGCATTTTTTCAACGGATTCAATGACCACAGGCCGAATTTTGTCACCATGTTTGGCGACGACATCATCCCAGTGATCTGCAAATAGTTGTTGGAGGGAGTTTTTAGCAAGCATAATGCGCATAAATTAATGCAAAATGCCCTGATTTAACAACAAAATTTACAATGTGGGATTACCGCGGAGCGGCGAGGCGGCTTATCTTGTCATCTTGGCCGGTTTGGTCATTGAGAGCAGAGGTTTTTGGCTCAATTTTGGGAGATTCAGCACCGGCTTCACTTTCAGCGCGCGGCTCACTCGGCGGTTTAGCTTTTGCCATTGCTGCATAAGAGATCTGCTGTGTCACCAATTTGCTTGGCGGCTTTTTTGCTATCGGTTTCTGCTCTGTTTGCTCGGCGCTTGCCACTTGCGACTGACAAGCAGCCTCCGCTTGACGCATCTCATCATACGATCTGGTTTCCATCGGCTCAAAAACTTCATTGTTTGGTGCTTTATAATCTTTGGCTCGTCGGACAAGCTTATCGAATTTTGGCCAATCCCCTAGCTCTGAACCTTGTGCCATATCAACCAGCTGCTGCGTACGATATGCCAGCAATCTGCCCGTTTCTGTCGGATCTCCTGTACGCTCATCGCGTAGCGCACGCAAGATTTTTTGCAGTTCCGTTTTGTGGTGCCCCTCAAAAAGAGCATCAATTTTTAGCTCTTTCACCGCATCAGCATTGTAAGGGACCATCCAATCGGGGCGCGCTATAGAGACTGGCGCTTTGCTTTCGCAATCATAGATGGCGGTGCCCATAGAGAGCGCCGGCGCAGTGAGATCTTCATATTGCAGCACTTTTTTCAATCTAGTGCTTTTGGCTGTGGTTAACGGCACCAAAAAATCAGCACTAGCCTGTCGCACAGTGGCATTCACCAGTAAAAAAGGACGTTTAACTTTTTCGCCTAACAGATTTACTGCATTATCGGCCTGTTTTAAATGCCTCAAATAACTTGGGCGAACGAAATAGATGGTCACAACAGATCTAAATATGAGAGAAACGGCGAGTACTTTAAGCCACACGCCACTATTTTTTTTATAAATTTAAATAAAATTGTTATAAGTAGAGTAGGTCACTGGCTTCGGTTTTCCCTTATCCAGCGACCCCTCTTCAATTCCGTGCATGAGGTTTTCCCTCACACGGCTTTCACATAAATGTTCACCTGCTCACCTTCGCAGCTCTCTTATCTTTGTCG